>CP049016.1:654691-1309382 GCA_004376055.2 Nitrospirales bacterium LBB_01 | reverse complement strand
TTGATGAGATAGGACTGCCAAAGCCTGTATATTCAAGATTTTTTAAGTTTATCCCTTTTTACAGGTTAAAAAAAGACATCGATTATATAAACGACTACCTCGGCATCACCGTTACCGATCTCATTTTAAGGGAAAATGTCATTAACCCTTTAAAGCGTCAGCTGCTTGAACACATTGAGAGTATTCATAAGCTGATTAATACGTTTGGTCACAACCGTTTTACATATAATCTGCACATGCTCGTAAATTCGCTCAACGTTAAGATTTATGAGTATAAGCACCCGTTCAGGCAAGGCACCTTTGGCTACAGAAGCTCCTCCGACACCATTGCGTATGAACTAAATGAGCGGCGTCTGCCGGCCTTTAAGAGATAACCTGCGACCATTTCAGATAAACCCCGGCGTCACAGTTCCGATAAAACCTCATCAACATGTCCTTTTACTTTGACATTGTTCCAAATTTTCTTGATTTTACCGTCTTTATTGATTAACACAGTAGTCCTGATAGTGCTTATAATAGACTTTCCGTACATCTTCTTTTCACCCCATGCCCCGTAGAGTTCTAAAACCTTATGGTCTGGGTCAGAAAGCAAAGGAAAGTTCAGTCCATGTTTTTCCTTAAACTTAATGTGACTTGCTATGCTGTCGCGGCTTATCCCAAAAACCAAAGCTTTCAATGTTAACCTTGCGTAATTATCTCTAAAGTCACAAGACTCCTGAGTGCATCCCGGTGTGTTGTCTTTAGGATAAAAGTACAAGATTAGCTGCTTTTCCTGCTTTAAAAGCTCTGACAGACAGAATTCCTTTTCCACTTCACTCTCATCTATCCCAAAAAGACAGAAATCAGGCGCTTTATCTTCGGAATTTATTGTCATAACCATCCCCCTGAGTTATTAATATTAATTGCTTATATTACCAGAAAACATATGAAAACCCACACTTTCATAGTGAAAAATGACTTTGTTTTAGAACCTACCTACAGAAGTGTTACTGAAAAGAATTGCACTATATATTATTTAATAAGCTTCTTTTTCTTTAAAACTTCATTTATTTTAACTTCAAGGTTTTTTTCAAGCCAATCGATAATTAGTCCTTCAAGGCTGCCTCTGTCAAAAATATAAAGAGCTGTATTGCTTTTGATCTCATCTCGTACAATAAGACGCACCTCGTCTCTGTCTGGTTTCTTTGCTAACTCGTGTTTAACCTCTTTAAGCTCTTCAGACATTCGCTTTTGCTCTTCACGAATGCTCCTTTGTTCTTCGCGCATACTCTTTTGCTCAACTTTTATCGACTCTACATCAGTTTTTAACACTGCTACATCAGTTTTTAACACTGCTACATCAGTTTTTAACACTGCTACATCAGTTTTTAGTATTGCTACATCGGTTTTTACTTCGTTTAAATCTTTTTTTATAGCTTCAACATCTCTGACCAAAGGTGTAATAACTTCTCTCATTGCCTCAATTACGTCTTTTTTGGTAATCGGCTCTTCTGGGATGATCATGTCGTTTTTCTGTGTCATCATAGACATATGATAGCAATAATTTGTCATTTAGTCAAGAGTTACACCGTGTCATACTCTTAAAAAAAACAACAACGAATCCCAAAAATTACAAATGCCACAGTTTCATAGTGAAAACACCGGTTGTTATTATTTTTACTGATTTAAATACTTTAAAGCTTTTCGGCGTCAAATTACTCATATTTTACAACGTATTAGGTACTGTATGTGCCACAGTTTCATAGTGAACAGCCACACTTTCATAGTGAAATACCACAAATTCATAGCTAAATGCCACACTTTCATAGCTAAATGCCACACTTTCATAGTGAAATGCCACGTGTTGAAATTTCTGTGGCATTATGATACAATTAAAAACGAGGATAACGAGAATGAGGAAATTAACTCTAAAAAAATCTATAAAGAGGTGCGCTTGGAGAAAGCAAATCACTTAGTTGTAAAATCAAATGATCTAAACGAAGCACACTACAGGCTGACTACCTCAGAACAGAGGATAATACTTATGATGGTTTCCATGATTCAGCCCGGCGATGATGATTTCCATATTTACAGAATCAAAGTCTCAGATTTTCTGGAACTTCTTGGAATTAAAAACCAACAAATGTACTCTGAGATAAAAAAGCTGACCAAAGGGCTGATTGAAAAAGTGCTGATAATTAAAAAGCCGAAGTCGGAGCTTCAACTGTCGTGGTTTTCCTCGGCGGAGTATTTTGA
The DNA here is from genome assembly GCA_004376055.2 of Nitrospirales bacterium LBB_01. Taxonomy (GTDB): domain Bacteria; phylum Nitrospirota; class Thermodesulfovibrionia; order Thermodesulfovibrionales; family Magnetobacteriaceae; genus Magnetomonas; species Magnetomonas plexicatena. Next base: position 1,307,147 of record CP049016.1, on the reverse strand, counting down.
CGGCGAGGGTTATGTGGAGCTCTGTTTTGATCCAAAGCTTAAACCATACCTGCTTGGGCTAAAGGAGTGTTTTGTAAGGTATAACCTCAGAAATGTAATTAAGTTAAAAAGCTCCTATGCTATCAGAATTTATGAACTGTTGAAACAGTATGAAAGAATAGGGCGGAGAACTTTTGAAGTAGAAGAGTTAAAGCAGATTTTAGGAATTAAGCCGGATGAGTACGATGTCTATAATCATTTTAAGAGCAGGGTTTTGTCGGCTGCTAAAAGGGAGTTGGAGTACATTACGGATATATCCTTTGAAATCAAAGAGATAAAGACAGGCCGTAAGGTGACCGCAATAGAGTTTATAATAGTAGCCAACAAGGGCAAAGAAGCTCAGCAGCTGGACATGAACGTTGTAAAGATGACTGTGATGGACAGCGTAATAGCGTCAATGGGTGATGACGACAAAAAGATGTTTGAAAAAATGCAGAGTCATTATCAATTGTCGCGTGAGCAAGCGTATGATATAATGACAGAGGTGCTGCCTGAAAGGGGGCGGGAGTACGTAATATCGGTGCTCTCATACTGTCGTAAGTACCATGAAAGGAAGAGAAATACGGGAGTGGAGTGTCAGCTTGGGGCAGTGACAATAAGCGCATTCAAAGAGGGTTGGCACACGCAGCCGTCGTTGTTTGAGAAGGAAAAAAAGCTCAAAACAGAGCAGCAACAGATAGATGTAAGAGAGAAACGGCTTAAGGATGAAAAAGAAATTGAAGAGCGTTTGGAGCGGTTCAGCCGGATAGATAAGCTTATGAGCACTCTGCCTGAGGACAAAGTGATTGCAGGGTTTTTGCCATACCTGCAAGAAAACGCAATGTATTTATATACAACTTTCTATGAACCAGGCATGACCATTAAAAAAATGCAAGACTCCCCAATGAACATATGTCTCAGAGACTACATAGAGGATTTCTATATGACGCCGAAAGAGGACAATTCGTCAACTTGATTTACTGCAAGGGTTGTTGCTAAAATGAGGGGGTATCAGGTATGGGGAAAAAATGTAAGATAACGTTTGTCTATCCAGATGTTCCATCTCTGGGAGTGCAGTATTTAATGGCGGTTTGTCAGCAAGCCGGTCATGAGGCTGAACTCGTATATTATGAGGCTATGGATAGCAGTGTATATAGAGCGCTGTCAAATATCCCTTATGATAAAACTGTCGATGAGGTATTAAAAACCAACCCTGATATAGTTGCATTTTCGTGTGTAACCAAAAACTATCAGTTTCAACTTCAGTGTGCAAGAGTGTTAAAGCAAAAAAAGCCGGAGTTGTTAAATATTTTTGGCGGTGTGCATATAACTGCTGTGCCGGAAAGTGTGCTTAAAAACGAAGTTGTTGACTCTGTTGCTATTGGAGAGGGGGAGGTGTCTTTGCCGTTGTTTTTATCTGCCTGTGCAGCATCGGGCACATTTACTCTGCCTGACACTCCCGTGCGAGGAATTGTCTATAAAAAAGACAGCAACATTGTTGGCGCTTTTGAACAGGGAGAGATGGCTGATCTAAATGCGCTGCCGTTTCCCGATAAAAGCATTTTTTATAAGCACTGTAAAGCGTTTTCTATTGAATATATGATTATGACAAGCCGTGGATGCCCCTACAAATGTACCTACTGTTTTAACTCCTACAGCCGTGAGCAGGGTGGAGCGGGCGGCATACGGAGGCGCTCTGTGGATAATGTGATTGATGAGCTGGTTATGGCAAAAAAGAAGTATTCCATCAAAGAGGTGATTTTCACAGACGATAACTTTACAACAAATAAGGAGTGGGTGTTAGAGTTCTGTAAAAAATATAAAGAACAGGTACATCTTCCCTTTATGTGTCAATCTATTCCGCGGTTTGTCAATAAGGAGATAGCGGAGGCGTTAAGCGGTGCCGGGGCCTGTTATGTCAATATGGGAGTGCAGTCTGTCTCTGAGGTGGAGATATGCCAAAAGGTATTAAACAGAAAATCCAACAATAACGTGATAGCCGGTGCAGTTAAAACCTTAACAGAGGCAGGGATATTGGTTCAGTTAGACCACATCTTGGGAATACCCGGCGATACGCTTCAGTTTCAGGAGGAGGCGGTAGAGTTTTACAATCAATTCAGGCCCCTTGTGATAGCCACGTTTTGGCTGCAATACTATCCCAAAACCGCAATTGTTGATATTGCTAAAGAACAGGGGATTTTAACTAACAGCGACATTGAAAAGATGAATGAGGGCCTTGTGTTTGGATATAAGAAGGGAACTCTGAAAGACCCTGAGCCCTACTTTGGCATATCGTTTCTGCTGAATTATATTCCGTTTATGCCCCGATGGATGGTTAAATTTGTGTTGAGACTCAAGCTGTATAAGAGGGTTAAAATCAGTAATTTTTTCATAAGCGTGATTATTCCGCATTTGATTAGAATGTTTTTTGATGGAAGGAACATATATGAAAGAAACATGCTCTTCCGTTATCTGAATAAAGAATTCCCTAAGCTATATCCTTTTATACATCCGCTGCACAAGCTGCTGCGCCCCAAAGCAAACCGCGGTTAAGAAACTTGCAGAATCAGTTCTTTATCGTGGCGGGCGATAATGTTTTCTCCATTTTTGGTTACAAAGTATGGCATTGTCTGCCCTGTAAGCACAAACCCGCACTTTGTATGTAACGCATAGGAGGCGTCGTTGTCGGGAGCCACACCGGAGTATATCGTATAAAGATTTAACAGCTTTGCCTGAGCTATCGCCGCTTTTAACATAACTGTGCCTAACCCTCTTTTATGGTACTTGTCTGCGATGGCTATGCCGGCTACAGGATGGCCGGTAGAGATTCTTTTTAAAAGCGATACCCCTATTATGTGCACGCCGTCTTTTAGTACGTAAAAAAACCAGTCGCTTTCCACTCTCCACTGCACTATGCGTTCTCTAACAGTTTGTGGAGTTTCCGGCTGCGGCCTTAAAAGTGGATAAAAGGGAAAATACACCCTTGATTGTTCAGAAAGACCTTCGTAAAAGAAATTGTAAAGCTCCTGAAAATCATCATCGGCAAGATTGGTTATCGTCATCGTGTCAAAGGCGATATATTCAATTGTGCCGTTTTTAACGTTGAGCTCTTTAATTTTAAAACGAGCGCCGTTTTGCAGATAATCTTTTAACTCATCTGTGGTCATAACCGTCTAAGCGCATGATATTCGTTTAAGAGCGCAGCGCAGACGTATTCGTTCATCTCTGTGCTCATCAGAGGATGTATGGGAAGACAGATAAGCCGTGCTCCGACGTCATCGGAGACAGGGAGTTTTGGGTCGCCGCACATCTGCCTGATGTAGGACCACCTCTGATACGTAGGAGGGTTTGTAACGCTGCACATGATGCCATACTTTTGAGCCAGCGCCTCCATCAGTTTATCGCGCAGCTGGTCCCCTTTTGGCGTCAACATGCTGTATAGGTAGTAAAGGTGCTCATAACCCGGGGGCTCAGCAGGCAAAATCAGGTCAGAGCTGTCTTTAAGCAGCTCCGTTCTATAGCGGGCAACCTCTTTGCGCCGTGCGTTCATCTCATCAAGCCGCTCCAATTGCACAAGTCCTACGGCAGCCTGAACCTTTGTCATTTTATAGTTACTGCCCCAGCCGTCCTCTCCTCCAAAGTGTCTTAGTTCTCTGACCTTTTCTATTATTTGCGGATCGTTTGTGGTGAGCATTCCGCCCTCGCCAAGGGTTGTAATGAACTTTTGGGTTTGAAAGCTAAAGACAGACATCCAACCCTTATCGCCTATTTTTGAGTCCTTATACGATGCTCCACAGCACCGTGCTGCGTCAAATATTACCTTTAGAGGCCCGTGTTTAGGATGTGGATGGCGCTCTGCGACGTCCATTATGGAGTCAATATCGGCCGGTAGTCCGTTCATGTGAACCGGCATAATCGCTCGGGTTTTAGGGGTAATTCTTCGTTCAATGTCTTCGGGGTCTGCGTTAAGCGTTGTGGGGTCAATGTCGCAAAAGACTACTTTGCCGCCAAAGCCTATGATGGATAGATGTGCGGCTTTGTAGTTTACGGCAGGGCAGATAATTTCGTCTCCCGGCTCCAGATTTAGGCTCATTACAGAGATATCCAGTCCCGTACCGCAGCTGTTAAGGGCTACGGCATACTGGCAGCCAATATAGGCGGCAAAGGCGTTTTCAAACTCTTCTATCTCTTTGGGGTTTGGGCCAAAGCCCGTCAGCCAGTCCATAGAGTCGCGGATTGAGCTCACTACCGCCTCAACCTCCCTCTCTGTGTACCATGCTCCAAGGTTAGCCACTCCCCATAGGGTAGTTCCCTCTGGCCACGGTTTTCCTCTTTTAAGAATGTCTTTTATATCTTTTTCATTCATATCTTATATTTCCTTGTTGTTTTCCACGACAAGCTGTGGGGTAAATGTGAGTGCGGACATGTCAAAGCTGCAAGTTAAAAAGGGTAGCCGGCATCCCGCAGATGTTTTAAATAGTCGTCCATTCTCTTTTTCGGAAAGTGATCGTAGGCTGTCTTTTGCATGTCAAGCCTTTTTTGGGCGGAGAAATCGTCTGACTCAAGCACGGGTGTAATTTGCTTGCCGTAGAGCGCCCAATCGTTGGAAAGAATGCGCATTCCATATTCGTTTCTTAAGGCCATCTCCCTGAGCTCGGTTTTAGGAAACGGGGTTGCTATAGGAAATGTAATAGAATACAGGTCCAGCTCTTTGCCTAACTCTATCGCCTTGTAGGTAGTCTCCACAGTATCCCCGGGCATTCCTATAATAAACGGCCCCACAGGAATTATGCCGGCTTTTTTGGCGTTTTCCACGGCGTCTTTGATTTGTCTGACCGTAATGCCTTTTTTCATTATTTTTAAGATATTGTCATCGGCGCTCTCTATTCCAAAGAAAATATAATAGCAGCCCGCTTCTTTCATCTGTGACAACAGAGAAAAGGACGCATTGCTCACTCTGATTGAACACGACCATGACACTTTTTTGTTAATTCCCGTCTTTTTCATTTCCGAGAAAAACTCATTAGCCCAGCCGCTTTGCAGAATAAAGGTTTCATCCAAAAATGCAATAGACTCGCATCCGTAGTGTTCTATGTTGTACTTAATCTCGCTCATAACCGACGCTACGGAACGTCTTCTTTGAGCCGAACCAAGAGCCTTGCAGCAAAACACGCACTGAAACGGACATCCCCTTGAGGTTATTATGGGAAGCTCCAGTTTTGTTCTATGGGGAAACGTTCCGAGGTATTTACTTAAGTCAAAACTATCCCAGTCGGGAAACGGCAGGGTTTCAATATTTTCGTCATAGAGCGGCTCAGTTATTGTGCTTTCTCTTGTGACTATTCCCTTGATATTCCTCAGATCGTCCAGAGTGTTTGCAGCGGCTATTTTTGGCAGTAAACTTTCACCCTCGCCTGAGATGGCAAAATCAAAAGAATCAAACTCCTCCAGGGTCTCCTTCGGTATAGCGATAGCATGAGGGCCCCCCACACAGGTCAAAATGTTTCTATTTGAATCTTTAACGGCCTTTGCCAAATGAGCGGCCATCTTTACCTTTTCGGTAAATGCCGTAAACCCTACTACTTTGGGAGACTTCTTTTTAACCATCTCCACAAGCGACTCAACCGAGACGCCTCCGGCTATCATATCCACAAACTCGGCCTTAATTCCATATTTCTTTGCCGATGAGAGCAGATACCCTATACCGACATTAGGTGTCTCTTGGTTGGGGATATCCGGGTCCACTCTCATAGAGATTTTTGTTTCTAAATCGGTTTGCCAGTTTAGGGATGGACTAACAAACAAAATATCTAAGCTCATGTGCCTCCTTATCTTTCCCAGACATGCTCTATAATATATATGCAGCGCTTTGTAAAAATCAAGGGATAGCCTATGGTGGAAACTTAATCTTTGGGTATGCAGCCCTCAGGATATTTAAACTCTTTCACAACGCCTGTCATATCATCCACGATTTTTTTAACAGACACATCGGGTGTGAAGTTTTTCTCATAAACCAGACGCGCATTTTTGCCGACTCTCTCTCTTAGCTCATCATCCTCTAAAGCCATAGCAATAAGGGAGGCCATTTCACGGAAATTACTGGCAATCAGAGCGTTTTCCATATGAACCAGCTCAGGAAGCGAGGCCTGTTCCTCTTTGGTCGTTACAATACATGAGCCGTAGGCAAGCCCAGCCACAATCCGGCCGCGAAGTCCAGCCTGAATAGGTGTGGGCACAAGTAAGATGTCAGACGATAAGAACTCATAGCCGATGTCCTCCACATAGCCGCGAATTTCTATGCAGGGATGCGCTAACAGCTCTTTAAGCCATCTGTAATTGGAAAACTTAAAGTGCGGCGATTGGAAATTAAGAAACTCATTTTCTCCAACCAGATGTATTTTGAATTTCTCCTGCCCCATGTTCTTTGTCAATGCCGGCAGCACGTCTTTGTAGAGCGCAGCCAATCCCAAACGGGTTGGAGTGTTGAACTGTCCGACAAACAGAATTTTTTTTACGTTGTTTACGGGTATGGACTCTTTAGGGGTTTGAGCCATGGGGTCGGAAAGCGCTGTTGTGTAGTGTTTGCAGTGGCTTTTGTCTATAAGGTTTTGAAATATCCTGTATTTTTGTCCGGCTACAACGCCGGAAAGTTCGGCCTCAATGTGCAGCGTTACCATTTGCTTTTGTATCCTTATGGAGTTAAGCAGCATAATCGTATTGCTTACAAATTGTCTTAAGTTATTAAAAGGTTTATTATAGCGCCAGTCGTTATATAAGATATTGATTAAATCTTCAAAAGGAAAAGAAACCTTTGGCAATGTTTTAATTCCATCGGTAACGGCCAAAGCTGCGATTCCAAATGCAAAAATCACATGAGGCTTCTGCTTTGAGATGTATTCAAGTATGATTTTGTTTTTTTCTGCAGACATTGAGGCCAATGGAAAGTAATCTTCAATCTGCGGCGCTAAGAATTTCTTATACGTAGGACGGTTATGCTCTCGCTGCCTTACGTCAAAGAGAGTGACAACCTCCACACCCATGCCGGATAGTATCTTAATTCCCTCTGTGTCGCTGCTTGTATCGGCAAGCACAAAGACTGTAACCTTGTGGCCGTGCTTAAGCAAGTAGTTCACTATTGCCCAACTATGGACATATCCCCCTGCACGACCGTCAAACGGCAGAGGGGTACCTACATAAAAAACGTGCAATATCTCTCCTGTTTCAACCAATGCTCAGATTTTGGGAGTAACACATAACTATCTTACTGTAACACACTACAGTCAAAAAAGAAAATATAGCGGGTTTGTATTGACATTTTCTATACAACAGTGTATCGTATAGATATATCAGGAGGTATTCCATGGCACAGCCGCAAAGGACAGAAGCAGTATCCATAAACATACGCGCCAAAGCGCAACAACGCGATCTTATTGATCAAGCCGCTCTCCGGCTTGGTAGCAGCCGGTCAGAGTTTATGCTTAGAGCGGCTTGTCGTGAAGCTGAGCACGTGTTGCTTGACCAGGCGTTTTTCACGGTAAATGCCGGCACTTTTGCCAGCTTTCAGGCATTGCTTGACAAGCCGCTGCTGCCTACCGACAAGTTAAGAAAGTTACTCAAAACGAAAGCTCCATGGGACTGATGACAGCTGTCGTTATAACGCCGCCCTCCCCAATTTCATCCGATCATGTACTTGACGGTTTTGAATGTGGAGAGCCGTCATTGGATGAGTGGCTGAAAAGGCGGGCTCTTAAAAACCAAACAGCAGGCGTCTCACGTTGCTTTGTCATTTGCCACAGAGCGGATGTTATCGGCTACTACACCCTGTCGGCAGGGGCAATCAGACATGAAGTGGTCTTAAAGGCAATGCGGCGCAATATGCCAAATCCGCTGCCTGTGCTGTTACTTGGCCGGTTGGCAGTTGACCGGCGGTATCACAATCAAGGACTTGGCCGTGCGCTCTTACGAGACGCCATGATGCGTGCCGTCAGCGTCTCGGTTGATGCCGGAATATTTGCACTCATGGTTCATGCGCTTTCAGAGCAGGCAAGGGGGTTTTATCTATCGTGCGGTTTTGTACAATCACCTCTACAGCCTATGACGCTTATGATGACTTTGGCAACAGTACGCTCCGTTGTGACAGAACCGAGTTGACAGCGTTGTGGCCACAACGTAATGACGGATAAGGACGCCACCGCACGTCGTCATTGCGAGCTCCCGCAGGGGGTGTGGCAATCTCATCCTTGGGGCGTATTTGACATTTTCTCTACACAGATGTTACATTGACGCTTTATGAGATAGGTCATAACAGAGGAGTCTGTCTGAATGATTAACAAAATTATGAGTTTGTTTCCATCGTTAAAACCTAAAGTACAAGAGCAAGGGTATAAGCCGCCGCTTGCTATCAGAGCGTTACGAGCTGCACTTGAGACAATAGTAAACACGCTTGGGCTAAATTGCAACAACGAGTTGATGGTGGAGTTGTTAAAAATTCTGGATCCCTCCATAACGGTAAAACTGCCCGGTGGACAGAGTATTATATTTACAACGGGGCACACTCGGCTTTTGTGGCGGGCACGGACGCTTCTTACCGAGGAGACCTCCACCATAGAGTGGATTGATACCTTTGACAGTGCAGATGTGTTTTACGATATTGGTGCCAACGTCGGCAGCTACACTTTATATGCTGCAAAAACAAAAGGGGTTAGAGTTTTTGCGTTTGAGCCGGAGATCAATAATTTTCAACTGTTGTATTCAAACATATACAAAAACGAGCTTTTTGACCTCTGCGTTCCCTTAAGCATAGCGTGCCATGACAGCACTGCCATGCAGACATTCTACGTACGGGATTTCTCTAAGGGAGACGCCACACACTCTGTGGGAAGAGTTGCTAAGTATGTGCAGAGTGCTCCGAGGATGTTTGAAGTAGAGACCCTGTGCATGAAACTTGACGATATTATAGAGACATTTAAACTGCCCCCGCCAACCAAAATAAAAATAGACGTGGACACAAATGAGCTATACGTTATCCGCGGCTTAATTAAAACGCTGCCCGTAATTAAAGAGATATGTGTAGAGCTTGACATGGACTTTGACGAACACAGGGAGTTAGTAAAAATATTGCAGGACGCAGGATTTGAAATCATCCGTGAGCATCAAATTTACCAAAGGCGCGGAATTACGTTACACAATGTGTTTTTTAGAAAAACGCTTCAGAAAACTTAACACAAGATGTATGACTATAGGGAAATCTTAGCGGCCATCTATGAAAAGGCGCCCCGCCAGAGAAAGAAAATTGAGAAGGATTTCTCAGGCAGAGAAGCTGAATTTCTAAACGAACTAAACGTCTTTTTAACAGACTACCTTGGATTTCTGAAAGCTCAGCACATTGATGTCTCCTACGCTGTGGATGCCTATGTAAACTTATGTAATGAGATGACGTTTTATCAGTTGAAGTTTTTAAAAACCGGACAATACCCCGTTAAAACCCTTGAGGAGTCCTCAAACGAGGTATATACAAATCCTGAGAAAATGAACGCTTATATGGTTGGACTTGCGTTGTCTCAGTTTATGTGGAAAACTCACTACGAAATTTACAAATTTTACCAGAAACTTATTGCTGACGCTAAAGACTCTGTCCGTTCATATCTTGAGGTGGGCCCGGGGCACGGTCTGTTTCTTAAGCAAGCCATTACCGGTCTTTCTAATGCAGAGACCTTTACTGTAGTGGACATCAGCCCCCAGTCAATAGAAATCACAAAGTCTCTGATAGAGTATTTCTTCAAAGAATGCGAAAAAGTAACCTATCACAATTGCGATATTATGGACTTTCCAGACATCACAACGTATGAGCTGATAACTATGGGAGAGGTGCTTGAACACGTTGCTAATCCTGATGCGCTGCTTAGAAAACTCCGTTCACTGCTTGCCTCAAATGGTAAAATGTTTGTTTCAACCTGCGTAAATTGCCCAGCCTCAGATCACATCTATCACTACAGAGGTGTGGAGGAGATTCGGCAGATGTTTTATGTAAACGGACTGTCTATCATTGAAGAAATGGTGCTGCCCGTAGAGGATATTCCTATGGATGAGATAATCAAGCGGAAAATTACCGTTAACTATTGCGCCGTTTTACGTAAAGGTGATGGGCGAATAATTATTCGCCCCTACTTTGATGAGGCGATTGAATGCGGCTTGGTATGATTTTTACGCTTGAGGATCAGCTGCTCTTTGCCAAACTATCGGGCGATTATAATCCGCTTCATATAGAGCCGTTGTTTGCACGGAGGCTTCCTTACGGTGGGGTTGTGGTGCACGGCATTGCCGCTCTACTCTGGGCGTTGGATGAGTGGTTAAGCCCTCAGACAGGGTTTTTAGAGCTTGTCTCATTGAAAGTAAATTTCAGAAAACCGATAGTTATTAATCAAAACATACACTGGCGCGTAACTCGCAGCGATGACACTTCAGTGAGCATAGTGTTAGAAGCCGATGGGGCTAATCATGTTGAAATCAAGGCGGCGTTTCTTATAAAAATAGATAAACACATCTCTAACAAACTGCCATCCTCTCAGAAGGATGAGATTGCCCTCCCCAGAGGGGATGCCCCTGAGCCCCTTTGGGGCTTCGCAATGACGGCGTGGGGGCTAAGCTCTGATGACAGAGAGTGCCGGGTTGTTACGAAAGAGGAAATAGTTAATTGCAGCGGAAACATTGAGCTATATCTTGATTATGCGCTGTATGAGGAGCTTTTTCCGAATCTCTATCAGAAAGCCTCCGATATTCAGGCAGCGCAAATCATAGCGACAAGCCGGCTTGTGGGGATGCGCTGTCCGGGGTATCATTCACTGTATAGCGGCTGTGAGTTATCGTTTTCAGAGACTACAGCCGCTGCCGCTGAGACGTTGTCTTATCGGGTGACGGGATATGATAAGAATTTTTCCCGGTGTAAGATATTTTTAGAGGGTTCCGGTGTAAGCGGCACACTTATAGCGTTTTACCGCCCGGAGAGTTATCAGCAGCCGGATGTTGCGGGGGTAGTTTCCCCTGATGAGTTTAAAGACCAGCGAGCGCTCATTATAGGAGGCTCACGGGGGCTTGGCGAGGTTACGGCTAAGATTCTGGCTGCTGGAGGCGCCGATGTTCAAATCACATATCACAGGGGCATTGAGGACGCAGAACGCGTCATAGAAAAAATCGCAACCGGCCGGGCTGTGCAATTTGACGTCTTACATGCTGCGTTCCCCGCAGATTTCGCCTTTGCCCCAACGCATCTCTACTACTTTGCCACACCGGCAATATTTGTCGGCACCAAAAACGTGTTCTCGGCGGGGTTATTTCAAAGGTTCTGCGACTATTATGTAACCGGTTTTATCAATACCGTAAAAACACTGCTAAGCGCTGACATTCCGCTTAAGGTGTTTTACCCTTCAAGTGTTGCTCTTGATGAGATACAGCCCAATATGGGCGAATACACGGCTGCAAAAGCTGCCGGTGAGAGCGTATGCAGATTTTTAGAGAAAACAAACAAAAACTTAAAAATACATGCGGCTCGTCTGCCCCGGCTTGCAACCGACCAAACTGTTGACATCCGCACTAACCTTAATCAGGACCCGTTTCCTTTTATGCTTGAAGAGCTAAAACGCTTTAATAGATTGTAACCTCCTCCGATAGAGAGGTGCGTCATTTATTTTAAGGACTGGATTCCCGCTCGTGGGCGGGAATGACAAAAGGGGGTCGGTGACAAAAGGAGTAGGCAGGAATGACAAAAGGAAAGAATGCTTTTCTCTTTCTGTTATTCCTTTTTTTTCTTGTCATTCCTTTTTTTCTTGTCATTCCTGCGAAAGCAGGAATCCAGTTTTTTTATTTATATCTTTGAACGTAACATGGCCTCAACCGTGCTTTTCTTTAACTAGTTTCTCTATCAGGTCGGCCATTTCCCCTACGTTGTTGAGAGAGTCCAGGTCGCCAAGCGAAAACTCTATACCAAAGTGCTCCTGAATGGCAATTATCAGATTAACATGATTTAATGAATCCCATTCGTCAATATCATCGGCACTGCTTTGCCGTGTTACAACGACAGATTCGTTATCAAAAACGTCTTTGAATATGGGTTGCAACTGCTCTATTGTAGTCATCGTGTTGTCTCCTTTTTTTATAAATCGTTTAATCTGCTCATCAAATCAGACCATCCAAATGTAAACTCCAAAACCGGGGGTTAAGGGGAATCATTCCCCTTATGGGAGAGGGTTTAAGGGAGAGGGCAACGCCCTTTCCCTTGTAGTAATTATACTGTTTTTTCTCCTGTAATTGTCATCAATAACGAAGCTCCATGTTGTGCCTGCATCATCTTTACGCTCAAATCCCATAAGCTCGTAGTGGTTAGAGACCATATCGTTTTTATTTGTCCGATAGTAGTAGCCGGTGATGTGTTTTATGCCGCGCACTTTACATTCCTCTACTAATGCGTCAAACATGGCAAATTCCATATTTCGCTTTAACACACGGCAGCTCATTAGCCATAGGTCTATAAAGAGTCCACCATCTTTGACAGAGGCAATTATTACCGACACCAGCCCATTGTCGCCAAATTTGTCCCGTAATCTGCCACAAAGGGTTATGTAGCTGCTGTCTTTTGAAGAAATACTCTCAACCTCCGCCGAGGTGTATCTTTTCGTTGTCAGATTAAATTGATTGGTCTTGTTGATAAGCTGAACAACTCTGTCATGAGAGCTTTGCGAAATAGGGGCAATCTCTGCGGTCATCTCCAAAGATGTTAAAAACTCCTCGTAACTTGCAAACTTGCTTTGTAAAGACTGAGAGCTTTGTGTTTGACGATAGAAGCCGCTTCGCTTTATATCGTCCTCCGATATGGTGACGACTTCAAAATAGCAGGAGCGGTCGATAGTCTCTATAAAGCCTGTCACGTCACTCATTAAAGCCTCCGGCACTTCAACGGCAGGCAGCTGTGAGGCAACGATGCTGCGCTCTACAGGGTTGTCGTCAAGAAAAACCATGCTGTCTTGCATAATGTTTAGCTCTTTTGCAATTTCTGCGATATTGACGTCTTTATTTTGCCAATTGGCTTTAATTGAAACGAAATCATCGGGATGCAACGTGCTATCTCTATGATTTAGCCCTTCAAGGGCAATGTGCTCATCATTTTTAGAGCAGACGGCAAGCAGAACTCCGCGGGATTTTAATTTTCTGAGATATTGTTGAAACTCGGTAAATGCCTCAGCCTGAGGGTCTCCGGTTCCTATTTTTATGCTTTCCTCTGCAATCACACCGCCCCACAGGGTGTTGTCCAGATCAACGACAAGACATTTTTTGTTTTTGCCGTATATGGCTGCGATAATTGCGGCTGCGTTGTGACACAGATGCGGGACGGCCTTGTAACTGAGGGCATACTTATAAGCATACCAGATGGCTCTGTCGTGCCACAGGTTAAGACCAAGTGATGCCGAGAGATAGTTAATGTCGTTAATGTAGAAATTTTTAGCAGCTGCGGCATAATCGGCAAAGGCAGCATTAAGTCTGCCAATAAAATGCGTTGTGCCGTGAATGTTGGAGCAGTCAAGATTGCCAAGCGCTCTGTCTGGGGGGTAGTCAAAATTGTTTTGGATGACGATACACCGGTAAGTCTCTTGTGCTTTTTGCCAAAGGGATTTATAGCGTTCTATTTCAGAGCGAAACTTATTTTCCACGGTGTCTGCGGAGTCGCTAATTTCGGGCAGGTTAGTAATGTTGCGATATGTTGTGTGAATGTATATGATATTGGGAGCAAAACTCATAAGCACATTGTTATCAAAAACAATATCTTCAAAATACTTGTTGTACTCAGATTCATAAAAGAGTGGTTCTATGGAGTGCTTAAGCAGGAACAATTCAAGGACGTCTTTTATTTCAGAAGTGGTAGAGCCGCCCAGTATGGCAATCTTTGTGGAAACGATGTTTTCCCCACAAAGCCTGCGCTTTTGGAGTTCATCCGTAAGCTCTCTTTTTATTGCTTTCTTTTTTCGGGAGATATAGTTTGTATCAAATGGATATGTCAGCGCTTTGATTGTTTCGGTTATATCAGTCATTTATTTACTCTACACTGTTGTCTTACAGTGTATTATCAAACCTTTGGATTTGTCAACACGCAGAGGGTTAGGGGAATCCCCTTTAGGGGAGGCGGATAAATCTCTTTAATGCTTATTAAGTTAACTCCGGTAGAGGTTTTTCAGGATACTAAGGAGGTAGCTATTTTTTTTAAGTGGAAAAAGAACTGGATTCCCGCTCGGAGGCGGGAATGACAGAGGGGGGTGACTTTCTTTTCCTACCATTCCTTTACAGGGGAATCCCCTTTAGGGGAGTGTCATTCCTGCGGAGGCAGGAATCCAGTTTCTCTATTAGTGGAGTTAACTGCATAGGCAATATCTCTTTTTCTAAATTGGCTCTGCTGTTGATTCTAATGCAGAGTTTTATTTATAATACAAGTAATACATATAAGGAGGTTAGAATGGCTAAAACATTGAGCGTTCGCATTTCAGACAGCGTATATGACAGACTTAATATGCTTTCAGAAAAAACTATGAGGCCAAAAAGCTTTTATTTAAACGAAATGCTGCAAAACTATATTGATGAATTTGAAGACGCATATTTAGCGTGGGAGACTCTAAACGACGCCAACACTCAGTACTACAACTCCTCTGAGGCAAGGAAAAAACTTGGCATATAACATACTCTGGAGTGCTCCGGCGTTGGATGCACTCTCAGCCTTTGACGTTAAGACTAAAACAAAGGTTATGGACAAAGTGGAGTTTTACTTGGCTGATAATCCGCTGCGATTGAGCAAACCTTTAAAGGGGTTTTTTAGCGGTCTTTATCGCTATCGTATGGGAAAAATTCGTATTATCTTTGCACTCAATGAAAAAAACAATACTCTTGTAGTCGCACGCATCGGCATTAGAAAGGATGTTTACGAGGTATAACGTGTTATGCGCCCTACTATAGATTTTCTGACCCCCCGTGGGTTATTATATCAACAGAATGCTTAAAGCGTGTCGTGACATAAGAGAGCACATCCTGAGGGTGTCCTATGGAAGCAATAATGGTCACATCCCATCGTGCTTTTCAATAGTTGAGACGCTCTATGCGCTCTATGAGTTTATGAACCACCGTCCCAAAGAACCTCAGTGGGAGGCCCGCGATATTTTTATCCTAAGCAAAGGACACGGCTCACTGGGTTATTACTGTGTGCTTGCCGAGTTTGGATATTTTGACAAAGAGGACGTCTATTCTTTTGGCAGGTATAAGGCAACGTTTGGATGCCATGCCGATAGATTAAAGATTCCCGGCGTTGAGGCCTCCACAGGCTCACTGGGACACGGGATAGGGCTGGCGGTCGGTATGGCGCTTGCCATAAAGATTAAGAAAGAGGACAGAGCCGTTTACACTTTGATAGGCGACGGTGAGTCAAATGAGGGAAGCGTGTGGGAGGCCGTACTTGTCGCTAAAAGCCTAAATCTTAATAATTTAACAATAATCTACGACAACAACATGTCTCACGAAAGAGGGCTTCAGATTCATAACCCTCACAAACACTTTGAAGGGTTTGGCTGCGACACATACCGGTGCAATGGGCATGACGTCAATGAGCTTAAAAAGCTCTTTGCCATAAAAAGCGATACCGTGAAGGTGATTGTCGCTGACACGGTTAAAGGCTGCGGTTGTAAGACGTTTACCGATAACCACTACGCATGGCACAGAAGGTCCCCTAAAGAGCAGGAGCTTGAGCAGCTTTTAAAGGAGTTACATGAGAGCGCAGTTTAAAGAAACCCTTTTGCGGCTTGCATTAAACGACGACAGACTTGTCCTTCTTCTGGGTGATGTCAGCGTCTATATGTTCTATGATTTTAAAGAGAAATATCCGGATAGGTTTTATAACCTTGGAATATGCGAAAACACCATAATCAGTGTGTCAGCAGGGTTAAGTGCACAGGGGTTGATTCCCTTTGAGCACACCATAAACCCCTTTATAACCGAGCGGAGCTACGAGCAGATAAAGATAGACATGTGCTATAACAAGTTTGGCGGCAATATTCTTTCGTGGGGAGCATCGTTTGATTACGCATGGGACGGCCCCTCTCACCACTCATACACGGACGTGGCGCTGCTTCGTCTTCTGCCCGAGACTGAGGTCGTGGTTCCCGGCAGCAACAAAGAGGTTGATATTTTACTTCAGAGCCTTTATGATAACGGTAAGACCACCTACTTTCGCCTCTCTGACCACCCTCACAGCATAGAGGATTTCCCCGTAGAGTTTGGCAAGGGGGTTTTGGTAAAGAATGCTGGTGCAACACTTACGGTTATAACATCGGGGACAATTTTAAAAAACGTGATGGATGCATGTGTTGGACTAAATGTCAATATCCTCTATTTCCACACGATTAAACCGATTGATAAGGAGCTGATTGAGCGCTTCAGAGACACCCGTATGCTTGTGATAAGCGACGCTTTTGGGCTTTATGAGGCAGTGTGTGAGGTGCCTGAGATACGGGCGTCAAACTATGCGCTGCCGGATAAGTTTTTTTCCTGCTACGGCACTTATAATGAGATGACAGAGCGGCTCGGTCTTGATGCTCAGTCTATAAGACGGGCGGTTGAGAAAAAACTGCTTTGAAATAATAGGAATGCTTTCTTAAAGACTGGATTCCCGCTCGTAGGCGGGAATGACAAGAAAAGGGCAGCATTCGTTATAAAGGGCAGCATTCGTTTTCTCCTTGTCATTCCTGCGAAAGCAGGAATCCAGTTCTTTTAGGAAGCATCACATGAAGCAATATTATGTATATATAATGGCAAACAAGAAAAATGGGACGTTATACGTAGGTGTAACATCTGACTTAATAAAACGGGTTCACGAACATCAAAGTGATATGTCAGAAGGTTTTACTAAAAAATATAAAGTCCATAATCTTGTTTATTATGAGAAATCGAACTATATAGACGTCGCAATAGAAAGAGAAAAGCAGATTAAAAAGTGGAAACGACAATGGAAAATAGAACTTATTGAAAAATATAATCCAGAGTGGAATGATCTTTCTGGATTCCTGCTTTTGCAGGAATGACAAGAAAAGGCGGGAATGACAAGAAAAGGGATGGATTACCGCCCGATACTGTAAGGTAGGTACAAAAAAGTATTCGAAAAAGTTATAATCTAAGCATGTTCTATCACAACAAAATCGTACTTGTAACCGGCGGAACCGGCATGGTGGGGCTGCACATTGTGGAGGAGTTATTAAAAGCCGGCGCCCGTGTCCGTGTCCCCATTCACAGCCGTTCACTTCAGATTAAACACGAAAACATAGAGACGCTCTCAGCCGATTTGATGAGACCGGAGGACTGCTTACGGGTAACCGAGGGTGTGGATTACGTGGTTCATGCGGCAGGGGCTACGGCAGGAGCCGGAGTGTCCGCACTTGAGCTTATGCCGCTTCTGCTTATCAACACCGTGCTGACCTCCAATATGCTTGAGGCTGCATGGCGGTTAAAGGTAAAGAGGTTTCTTGTGTTTAGCAGCTCTACGGGTTATCCGGCGTTTGAGCATCCGGTCAGGGAGGATGAGATGTGGTTAGAACCGCCTCATCCCTCATATATGGGTTATGGGTGGCAGCGGCGGTATATGGAAAAGCTTGCCGAATACGTCCATGACAACTCGGACACTAAAATAGCGATAGTGCGCCCAACGGCGGTCTATGGCAGGTGGGATAATTTCTCGCTTAAGGCCGGGCACGTTATCCCGTCTTTGATTGCCAGAGCATTAGAAAATGAAGACCCGTTTGTGGTGTGGGGTGGTGGCAAGGAGTGCCGCGATTTTCTTCACATTTCCGATTTTGCGCGGGGCTCCCTTTTGGTGCTTGAAAAACATGCGGTATGCGACGCTATAAACATAGGCTTTGGGCAGAGTGTAACAATTGAGGAGCTTGTACGTGTTATCCTTGATGCTTGTGGACGCTCAGAGGTTAAAATAGTGTTTGACTCATCAAAGCCCACAAAAATCCCCTACAGGGCGGTTAGTACGGAAAAAGCGGCTGCACTGCTTGGGTTTAAACCCCAAATTACTCTGAAAGAGGGCATAAAAGATACTGTTAGCTGGTACAATGGATGTGCTATAATATAATCAACAATGGAACGCAGCGAGGCCATAAGCCTGTTAAAACAGCATGAGGAGGAGCTAAAGCAGCTTGGCGTGGAGCATCTTTACATGTTTGGTTCAACGGCTCGCAATGAGGCTAACGATAACTCCGATGTCGATCTGTTTTTTGACTATGAACAAGGAAAGTTCGGTCTTTTTGAACTTATGGATGTAAAGGAACGCGCTGCCGATATTCTTGGCTGCAAAACAGACATCATGACGCGCGACAGCATACATAAAACGCTTCGGGAGGAAATCGAGGCGGCAGCACTTCAGGTGTTTTAGTTGACAAATCCCTCGCCGCTGCCGCGCCTTACGGATATTGTTGAGGCCATTGAGCGTATTTATAAAGCATTGGGGAATATTTCTACTTTCGATGATTTTAAAACCGATTGGCAGCTTCAATGGATTGTAGAGCGCGGCGTTGAGATTGTTTCAGAGGCAAGCCGTCATCTGTCTGTTGAGTTAAAAGAGCGGCACCCGGACATCCCGTGGCCTAAGGTGGCAGGTATCGGTAATATCATACGTCACGACTACGAAAACGTTTCTTTGCCCATCATGTGGAGGCTGTTAGAGGAATATCTTCCCGCTTTGGAAAAAGTCTGCCGCCATGAATTGGAAGTTGAAATAGCCCGGCGTAAAACGCAGCAATAAAGCTCATACCGAGTTGCGTTCAAAGATATAAATAAAAAAATGGATTCCTGCCTTCGCAGGAATGACAAGAAAAAAGAAATGACAAGAAAATAATATGATAGGAAAAAACAGAGTGGTGACTCTTTTTTGTCATTCCCGCCTCTTCCCCTTGTCATTCCCGCCTACGAGCGGGAATCCAGTCCTTTCTGATGTATCTTTAGCTGACATAAAACTATGTACCTGAGTTAATACCGAGTTGCATTTATTTTATATCTGCGTTCATCTGCGTCATCTGCGGATTAAAGAGTCTTTTAAAACTTTTTTATCCGCAACTGCGTCATCTGCAGATGAATCTCTTTTAACTCCCTGAGCGCTCTTTCATATCTTTCCGGAGTACCGATATCAAACAGCGGCGCATTCGTTATATATCCGTAGAAGGCACCTGAGCCGGCAATTTTAGGGAAAAAGTCATACTCAAGCGAATATTTTGTCTCAGAAGGAATTAGATTAAGCACATCGGTGTTATTAAAAAGATAGATTCCAGCGTTGATATATGCTTTTTCAGATACTTCCGATTTTTCCATAAAACCGGTTATCCTCTGTGAGGTATCTATAATGACGCTGCCGTAAGAATGCGCATCTTTAACCTCTGTAACTGCCATAGAGACTGAGGGTGACATTCGCCGATGGAATGCGTAAAAGTCAGAGACGTCAACTTTACAAAACGAATCCCCGTTTATTACAAAGAAGGGTTCCGATTTAATCATCTTAGCGGCGTTTTTAACGCCTCCAGCTGTACCAAGCGGCGTGTTCTCTTTTGAGAGCACAATTTCAACATCCTGAGTATTCGCTTTGTAATAGTTTTCTATAAAATCCGACATGTGCCCTGTACAGAGAATAAACCGCCAAGCTCCGAAACTTCTATAATAATTGATGACAAGGTCAAGAAACGGCTTTCCGTTAATATCTGCCATGGGCTTTGGGCGGTCAGAAATTAAGGGCGTTAGACGGCTGCCAACCCCACCGCACAGGATTACAATGTCAGCGTTCACAGTGTGCTCCCAATGCACAAACCAAATGGTTATTCTGAAAGTAAGGCATTCTTGAAAAGGGCGCATTTTTTTCTTTTGTCATTCCTGCGAAAGCAGGAATCCATAATCCCTTAAAGACTCTTAAAAAGACTGGATTCCCGCTCGTGGGCGGGAATGACAAAGGAGGGGGCGGGAATGATAAAAGTAAGGACAAAAAAGACAGATAGAGCATTCCTTGAAAAACTGACGCCCCAAGAGGTATCATTAGCAAATTAAAAAACGACATCCTGAGTGGAGTATAGGATGATATGTGTTCCCAGCGTATCAAACCGGATGGGGACATATAAGAAATCCTTCAGCTTTTCTCTAACCATAGGCTGCTTTTCAGGGGGGACAAAGAAAAACAGGAATCCCCCGCCGCCGGCTCCGCAAAGCTTGCCGCCAAGAGCGCCCGCAGACAATGCCGCCTCGTATATATAGTCAATTTGGTTGCTGGATACCTTAGAGGTCAGTCCGCGTTTGAGTTTCCACGTTTCGTTTAAGAGCTTACCGAAGTCGTTGTAGTTTTCAATTGGCCCGTTTAAGATAGTCATTGCCTCATTGACCATCTCAGACATCAGTCCCAGCTCGGTTTTCTTTTTAGGGGTGTTTTTTATCAACTCCCCGGCAATGTCTGTGGAGTTTCTGGATATTCCCGTGAAAAAAAACATCAGACAATCCTGAAAATATCGCAGCTTTTGTGCATTAATCGTAACCGGGGTAACAAAAAACTCCCGGTCCCCGCCAAACTCTATCCTGTTAAATCCACCAAACGCTGCGGCCACCTGATCCTGTGAGCCGACGTTTTCTCCGATGAGGCGCTGTTCCACCTCTATTGCACGCAGTGCCAGCTGGCGTTTTGTAATCATCTCGCCCTTTAGCGCATATAGGGCGTGCAGAAGCCCCACCGTAAAAGAAGAGCTTGAGCCTATTCCCGATTGTGCCGGCACATCGCCGGTATGAACCAACTCTATGCCGTCTGCAAGGTTTACAAGATTTAAGCATTCCCGCACCGAGTTATGTTTTATGTCTGCGATGTTGTTGGTCTCCTCCCTTAGATAATACCTAAGAAGGTACTTGTAATCAAAAAACGGGGGTAAATAGCGGCAGGTTATGTGGCAGTAACGATTAATGGTGGAACTAAGCACCTGTCCGCCATGCTCTTTGTACCAGCCCGGGTAGTCGGTCCCTCCGCCAAAAAAGGAGATTCTAAACGGTGTTCGTGTTATTACCACAACACTCTGATTTTAGAGTATCGGGGCTGCTTTGGTCAATATATGTGTGTGTGCCATGTGGAATGGTTTGACAATAGCAATTATATAGATTATACTAATTATATCAATCCTTAGAAAGGAGTAATTACAATGTTAAGAAAAATATCGGCAATGACAGCCCGCCGTCAATTTGGGCAGATTATGAACGAGGTGTCTTTAAAAGAAGACGACTATATTATTGAGCGTGCCGGAAAACCGCTTGTAGCCATAGTAGCAATAGATAAGTATGAGTGGATGAGACAGGAAAAGGAGCGGGCAAGAAACAAGTTTTTCAAAATGGTGGATGAGATACGAGAGACCACAAAAGACATACCGCTTGATGTGATAGAGACTGCCGTAGATGAGGCTATAAAGGCGGTAAGAAAAGAAGAGATAAACGCGGCTTAACACAACCCATGTTGAAAGTTGTTTTAGATGCCAACATTTTCATTAGCGCTATGATAACCGCTAAAGGCAATCCTGCTAAAATCATTGACCTGATAAGAGTACAAGAAATAGAGCTTGTTCTTTCGCTCTCTATTTTAGAAGAGATAAAGAGGGTTTTACTTTATCCGCATCTGCAAAAAATTCATAAACGCGGACAAAATACTATGGATGACTTAAATGAGATTGCAGCTGTTGCAACATTTACAAAGGATACTTCACCGCCACTGGATATTATTAAAAACGACCCTTCAGACAATAAATACCTTGCTTGCGCTATGGAGGGAGGAGCAGATTTTATTATTTCCGGAGACAACCATCTTTTGGATTTAAAAAATTTTCATGGAATAGAGATTGTAAAACCAGAGGTGTTTTTATATCGCTTGACCTTGATTTGACAGTAGAGCCTTGCGTTAGAGCAGTCATCTTGACTGCTGCGTAACGCTTTGAGGTTGTGCTCTATCGGGTAATTGGGCGCTCCCGTTGCATTATACCGAGTTGCGTTCAAAGATATAAAAAACATGGATTCCTGCCTTCGCAGGAATGACAGAAAAGGAACCACCCCTTTGTCATCCCGCACTTGTTGCGGGATCCAGTCCTTTTTCTCCACCATTACATTCATTATTTTTTTGACAGCAACTCAGTATTACTTATTTTTTTGACAACCCGCTTTGTTCGGCTCTTCAGTGTATTTATAATCAACTGCAATTTTATCCACAATAGTAATCCAAAGCTCTTTTTTAGAAAGTACAGTGTTTACCCCGTTGCAGTTTTCAATTTTCTTAAAACTATATTGCCAACTTGATATATCTCCCCTGGCTGGGTTATTAACAGGCTCTCCAAACAATTCCAACAGTTGTGACGCTGTCGTAACGCCCTTTTGTATGTTTGGAATTTTTGAAGAGTCAAAATCCTTTCCGGTTATCGTTTCACTATAAGCATATCCGCCTATCAACAAAAATACGCAGCACAATAACGCAATTTTACAAATTCGCCTGTGATTTAAAAATGCCATCATGTCTAACCCTCCTCAACGGTTTTCTTGTAAAAACAATAGCACTTAATGAGTGTTTATTTCAACAAGTGGAATTAAAAAATTTTATCTGCGAACATCTGCGCAATCTGCGGATAGTTCCTTGTCTGTGTTCATCTGTGGTTTCTATTCCCTCATCTGCGGATTGCTCCTTGGCAACTGCCTGTGGTAAAATACTCCTATGGCACTTATGCAAACTATAGAACGAGACCTTGACTTAACTGAGATTATCAATGGGGAGGAGATTATGGGGCCAAGCCCATTTGGAAAACATCAAAACATAGTGGGGAATGTGTTTAGACAATTAGATAAATTCGTCATACAAAAAACACTGGGCAATGTGTACCTTGCCCCTCTTGACGTTATATTTGAAGAGGGTGAAAACAGACTCCAACCCGATATACTGTTTATACGAAATGAAAACATGTCCATCTTTCAGGATTGGATACGTGGGGTGCCTGATATGGTCTGTGAGATAGTGTCTCCGGGCACGTATGAAAAAGACACCGAAATAAAGAAGGCTATCTATGAGAAGTACAAAGTACCGGAGTATTGGATTGTAATCCCTGAGCTTCTGACCGTAGAGATTTTTATAATAGAAAACGATAAATACAAAAAACACTCATCCGCAGAGCTTGAAGGCGTTGTCGCATCAAAAGTTATTGAAGGCCTTGAGGTTGATATTAAGGATATTTTTGGGTAACCGCATGCGCGCCTTAATTACAGGGATAACTGGGATGGTCGGCTCCCACATGGCCGACTATCTTTGTCAAAACACCGATTGGGATATTTATGGAATGTGCCGCTGGCGCAGTCCTATGGACAATGTCTCACATCTTATAGACCGGGCTAACAGAAAAGACCGTGTGTTTTTTGTCTTTGGGGACCTCTGTGATTACATATCGCTTCAGAATGCAATCGAGGAGTGCCGTCCCGACTATGTGTTTCATCTTGCCGCCCAGAGTTATCCGGCTACAAGCTTTACCTCTCCTGAGCAAACTCTGGACACCAACATAATAGGAACCGAGAGGCTGCTTGAAGCACTAAGACGCGCTCACGGCATTGACCCCGTTATTCATGTCTGTTCGTCCTCGGAGGTCTTTGGCAGAGTGCCTAAAGAAAAACTCCCCATAAATGAGGAATGCTCCTTTCATCCCTCCTCGCCCTATGCAATATCAAAGGTGGGCACAGACTTAATCGGCCGATTTCATGCCGAAGCGTACGGTCAAAAAATCCTTGTCACACGGATGTTCACTCACACAGGCCCAAGACGAGGCGATGTGTTTGCCGAATCCACGTTTGCCAAGCAAATCGCAATGATAGAAGAGGGGCTGATCCCGCCTGTGGTTAAAACCGGTAACCTTGACTCCCTGCGCACATGGGCTGACGTCAGAGACGCCGTGCGGGCATACTACATGCTGGTAACCGTTAATCCAATACCGGGAGAGTATTACAACATTGGAGGGAATTTCTCCTGCTCGGTGGGTGACATGTTAAAACACCTTATCTCTATATCCACGGCAAAGAACGGTATCCGTGTTGAGACAGACCCCGTGCGCCTTCGTCCGCTGGATGCCGACCTTCAGGTGCCCGACACCACTAAATTTACAAATCACACCGGCTGGCGCCCTGAAATCCCATTTGAAAAAACCATGGCGGATTTACTAAAGTACTGGCGCGGACGCATTAAGAAAGAAAGACATTTTCTGACAAGATAACAACCTGTATTGAGCGTCTTTCCGTGGTTAGAAACAAACACAATCTCCCTTACAATGGGGGTTTGTGAGAAGTAACGTATTTTCTCAACACGTCATTTAGCATCGTTTGATAGGGGATTTTTAGCAGAGTTGCCGACTTCTTAAAAAACATCAGAATGTCGTCATCCAGCCGGATAGTTGTTGAAACCTTTTTAGGTTTATAGAAACGTCCCTTCGTTCCTTTTGAAAAATCATATTCGTCTTTCAGTTGGAAATCATCATCAATGCTCTTCATAATATAATCTCTCATTTAAAAGGACTGGATTCCCGCTCTTAGGCGGGAATGACAAAGGGGGGCTATTTCTTTTTTTTGTCATTCCTTTTTTTCTTGTCATTCCTGCGAAAGCAGGAAGCCATTTTTTTGTTTGCGGAGCTAACTGCATAGGCAACTTACCTTATTTTAACTCAAATGTAAATACTATGTAAATACTGTGGTTTTAAGGTGCCATTGATTTTTTAACCCCTGCCGCTTATTATATTAACTATGGGTACGTTATGCAGGTAGTGATTTTATGCGGAGGGCTGGGGACAAGGCTCAAAGAGGAGACGGAGTTTCGTCCTAAGCCTATGGTGGTTATCGGACAACGTCCGATTCTGTGGCATATTATGAAAATATATGCCCATCACGGGTTCAATGATTTTGTGCTCACTCTGGGCTACAGAGGCGAGATGATTAAAGACTACTTCTATAACTACGAACTTATGAGTAACTCTGTCACTATAACGCTGGGGCATCCCAATACGCTAAAGGTTCATAAGTGCCATGACGAGGTCGGCTGGCAGGTGACTTTAGTGGACACCGGCGATCAGGCTATGAAAGGAGCAAGGCTTAAACGGGTTCAACGCTACATACACGGAGAGACATTCATGTTGACCTACGGCGATGGGGTTGCAGATATTGACATAAACGCTCTATTGGCTTTCCACAAGAGCCACGGGAAACTTGCCACAGTTACCGGAGTAAGTCCGTTTGCCCGATTTGGAGAACTAAGGGTGCGCGGTAACACTGTCGGCATGTTTACCGAAAAACCTGAAAATCCGACATCTAAGGGATGGATAAGCGGCGGGTTTTTTGTGCTTAACCGTGAGATTTTTGACTATCTGACAGACAGTGACGATTGCGATTTAGAATATGGGGTGTTTGAAGAACTGGCAAGAACCGGACAGCTGATGGTGTATAAACACAGAGGGTTCTGGGCCTGTATGGATACGCTGAGAGACATGGATTACTTAAACAAACTCTGGAAAGAAGGCGCTGCAAAGTGGAAAATATGGCAGGCGTAAGGGAGGACGACAAAATAACACCGCTTGATGAGTTAGCTGAAACACTTAGGCAGCTACAGTCAGCAGGTAAAAAGGTTGTGCATTGTCACGGTTGTTTTGATTTGATGCACCCCGGGCACATAAAACACTTTCAGGCCGCTAAAAAAATGGGAGACGTCCTCGTTGTGACAGTCAGCCCAGATGTCTATATTGATAAGGGGCCGGGCAGACCGGTTTTTAATCAGACCCTTAGAGCCGAAAGCATTGCGGCCCTTGCATGTGTTGACTTTGTCGCCATAAACAAGTGGCCTACTGCTGAGGAGACTCTAAGACTGCTTAGACCCAACATCTACGTCAAGGGTCAGGAGTTTGAAAACCTCGTTGACCCCACCGGCAAAATCCAGCGGGAATTTGACGTCGTTAAAGAAATCGGCGCTGAAATCAGATTCACTCAAGAGGAAATCGTCTTTTCGTCAACTAAGCTGATTAATACGTATTTAAAGGATTCTATCCGCAGATGAAAGATAAAGATGAAAGATAAAGATGAAAGGATTCTATCCGCAGATGACGCAGATATCCGCAGATGAAAGATAAAAATGAGAGATACAGATGAAAGAGATGAGGATACTTATAACATTATAGGTGCTGCGATGAGAGTACATTCAGAGCTTGGAGGCGGTTTTTTGGAGGCATTAGAAATAGAATTCAAAAATAGTAACATTATATTTTCAAGAGAAAAAGAAATACCTGTTTACTACAAAAACAAACAATTGAATGTTTTATATAAAGCCGATTTTATTTGTTTTGAACATATTGTTGTAGAATTAAAAGCATTAAATAAATTATCCTCTGTTGAAGAATCGCAGGTAATCAATTATCTTAAAGCAACTGGGTTAAATAAAGCATTATTGTTAAATTTTGGCACTGACAAACTACAATTCAAACGATTAGTCCTTCATCTGCGAACATCTGCGCAATCTGCGGATAAAATCTTTTAAGGTACTTTATTAATGATAAATCTGCAGATAAAATCTTTTCGCTATTCTTGTTTTTCTTTAACAGTCTTGGCTACAATAAAATCGTAAAATGCTATAATGCCAACGATTAAAAACATACAAGGGCAGTACCGCTTTTTTTTCTACAGTTTTGACTGTAATGAACCAAAGCATGTGCATGTCCAGAGAGAAAATATGGTTTGTAAATTCTGGTTAGAGCCTGTTATTGTCAGTAGAAATTCTGGTTTTTCGCCAAAGGAATTAAATTCAATACAGAAAATTATAGAAGAAACTCACGACAACATAAAGGAGGCATGGGATGAGCATTGCAGTTGATATTTTAGAGGCACGCATTAAAGACATCAAAATCATCGATGACGAGATTATGGCTTTTCTTATCGATGGTAGAATAATAAGCGTACCCATTGCATGGTCCTGGCGTTTGTCCGAGGCTACGCAGCAACAACGGGATAGATACGAAATTATTGGAGACGGACAGGGTGTTCATTGGCCGGATATTGACGAGGACATTAGTGTTGATGGTATGCTGCACGGTGTTCCTGCCCGAAATCCAAAGAAAAGATAAATCTGCGGATAAAATCTTTTGACAAGGGAGGACACTTATAATGTATTTTAACAGAGAATACCTAAAACTTCAGGCGCTTTCGGAGCGTGTGCATGATTTGAACATTGACGTCATACTGCCTCTTACCGCCAATGATAACCCTCCTATTCCTGCTATTTCAGAGGCCGCCTCTCATATAATAAGCACAAAGGAGCGCGGAGCCGCCGTAATTCTTATGATGGGAGGGCATGTAATCCGCTCAGGGGTTCAGCGCTTCATCATAGACTTAATGGAGCGGGGCTATATAACGTGCATTGCCGGAAACGGCTCATGTGTCATTCACGATTACGAATTTGCACTGATAGGAGCCACTACGGAAAGTGTCGCCAAATACATCAAATGCGGAGAATTTGGACTTTGGAAAGAAACTGGATATATAAACGATATAATCAATGCAGCGTATAGAGACAACAATTCCTCCGGTTATGGGGGGGCAATAGGGAAGGCAATTTATGAGGGAGACTTTCCGCATAAGGATATAAGCCTCTATGCGGCGGCGTATCGCCTAAATATTCCTGCCACAGTGCATGTGGGGATTGGGTATGACATCATAAATGAGTTTCCCAATTATGACGGGGCGGCAGCAGGAGCGCTGTCGTATATGGATTTTTTGAGATTTACGCAGGTGGTCAGTGCTCTTGAGGGCGGGGTAGTAATGAATTTTGGGAGTGCCGTGATGGCTCCAGAGGTGTTTTTAAAGGCGCTCAGTATGGTGCGAAACCGGGCGCATCAGAGCGGCGAACGAATCAACGATTTTACAACCCTTGTGTGCGATTTACATCAATTGCCGGCTGATTTTACCAAAGAGGCGCCGAAAGACTCCCCGCCGTACTATTTCCGGCCGTGGAAAACCATGCTTGTACGGACGGTTGCCGATGGCGGCAGAGCTTTTTATGTGTGCGGTAAACATGCGGACACTGTGTCCGCACTGTGGAGCACTGTTAAAAGATTATCTGAACTATGATTACACTGATTAAATGATGGACTATGATTTCTTAGGGAATACACACTATAACTAACACGAATTATTGCGTTCATCTGCGCAATCTGCGGATAAAATTCTTTGTCCTTTAATCATAGTATTCCTGTAATGATATTAATCACAGTTCAGACAATCCCCCTTAATTTGACAACCTCCCGCCAAAATCGTTACAATACTGCCATGCTTGGGAGTTTCGCTAAAGTACAGGAAAGGTATATCGGATAGAGAAGATGCCAACAGTATTAAGAGTTGGGTCGTACCGCTTGTTCTTTTATTGTGGTGACAGCGCTGAACCTAAGCATATCCACGTAGAGCGTGATGACAATATCGCTAAGTTTTGGCTTGACCCTGTAAGGCTTCAGATTAGCGGTGGGTTTAGCAGGGTAGAGATAAATAATATACATAAAATTATAACCGAGAATCATTTAGCATTATTGGAGGCATGGAATGAGTTTTTCTTTGGCAGTTGAAATGAAAATCCCGTATGCTGAGAACATAACTGTAACAGAGGACACATTAAGCGTGGACTTGAGCGATGGTAGGACAATTTTTGTTCCTTTAGAGTGGTTTCCGCGTTTGTGTTATGCCTCTGAAGCTCAACGTAACAACTGGAGGTTGATAAGCAAAGGGTATGGTATCCACTGGGCTGATATCGACGAGGACATTAGCGTTGAGGGGTTATTATCCGGCAAGCCATCAGGTGAGAGTCAGGCTTCTTTAAAAAAATGGCTGCAAGCGAGGCAATCCGAACCATGATTACACTGATTAAATGACGGACTATGATTTCTTTGGAATATACACTATAACTAATACGAATTATTGCTTTTATCTGCGTTCATCTGCGCAATCTGCGGATAAATCTCTTTAAGAGTTCTTTCATCAAACAATCCCAAGCTCCGCTTTAGCAATTGTCATCTCTGCATCGTTTGGCATTCTGAAGTGCCAAATCGGTACATTTTCCATGTAGGATATTCCCTTGCCTTTTGTTGTGTGAGCGATTATTAACGTGGGTTTGCCTTTTACAATGGGTGTTGAATTAAAAATCTCAATCAGCTTTTCCATGTCGTGGCCGTCAGCCTCTGTTACAGTCCAATTGAACGCTTTCCATTTATCTATAAACGGCTCAAGCGTTATGATATTATCCAGAAAGTCCATAGCCTGCATTTTATTGTAATCCACGATGACAACAAGATTATCCAGTTTAAACTGCGGGGCACTCATTGCGGCCTCCCAAATGGATCCCTCCTGACACTCGCCATCCCCAATCAGCACAAACACCCTGTAGCCGGCACGATTAAGTTTAGCCGCCATCGCCACTCCTATGCCAAACGGAAGCCCATGTCCAAGCGCTCCGGTTGAGGCCTCAATGCCGGGCACTTTCCGCATATCCGGGTGTCCGCCCAAAATACTGCCTCGCCTGCCAAAGCGGGTTAGCTCATTGGCATCAAAAAACCCTCTGTCGGCAAGCACTGCATAAAGTGATACACAGGCGTGCCCTTTGCTTAAAATAAAGCGGTCACGATTGGGGTCTGATGGGTTATTGGGGTCAACTCTAAGACAGCCGCCAAAGTAAAGTGCCGTTAATATCTCAACAATTGACAGCGAGGCCGGAATGTGCCCTCCGCCGCCATTACAGATTGTGTCAAATGTCCGCTGCCGAACCCTGTGCGCTATGTCTTTTAAGTTATCCACCGATACCTCAAGTTTAGACCATTGTGCTGAGACAAATCAAGCAGGGGACGTCAGGGCAACCGCATTTAACAGGAAATAATAATATATTGCCAATGCAGTGTAGCTTCGCTAAAAAACTGGATTCCTGCCTGCGCAGGAATGACAAAAAAAAGACATATCCTTCCTTGTCATTCCCGCCTACGAGCGGGAATCCAGTCCTTTTCTCTAAAAATTCTGCCTTGCAACAGAGAAGTCTTTTGCTGCTTTTTTCTCTAATGCGTTTGCCCTGCAGTGGACGTTGTCTTTTTTACCTTTTCCTCCATATAATACAGTGTATGGGGAAACTCTTAAACATAGTGACACCTTTGCATAAACGCACAGAGCGCAACTTCATCGAGCGGATGTGTAACGAAAAAGTCCACTGCATGGAGGTCGCTAAGCGCTATGATGCCGACTACTGGGACGGCGATAGAAAGTACGGCTACGGCGGGTACAAGTATGACGGCAGATGGTCTGTCGTAGCCAAAGCCCTGATTGAGACATATAACCTAAAAGATGACGCCCGAATTTTGGATGTCGGATGCGGCAAGGCGTTTCTATTATACGAGCTGCAAAAGCTGCTGCCGGAGGCGTCTGTCGCGGGGTTTGATATATCGGCTCATGGGATTAATGACGCAAGACCTGAAATCAGGGGAAACCTGTTTATCCATAAGGCACAGGAACCGTACCCATTTTCCGATAACGAATTTGACCTTGTAATATCACTGACAACGCTTCATAATCTTAAACTGTTTGATTTGAAGACGGCGCTTAGTGAGATAGAGCGTGTAGGGAAATCATCTAAATACATAGTGGTGGAAAGTTACAGGAACGAACAGGAGCTGTTTAATCTTCAGTGTTGGGCATTGACATGCGAGTCCTTTTTTGAGGCGTCCGAGTGGATATGGCTCTTTAACGAGTTTGGCTATAGCGGAGATTACGAGTTTATTTACTTTTAGCGGGGAAAGCCTCGTTAATTTCCTCTTTGACGTTTTCTCGAATGTTTTTCTCAAGTAATTTGATGTAGCCAACCATCCAGTCATTGGATGTGTCTTTTATTAAACAGTTGTCAAGCCTGTCCGGCGGCTGAGTCTGAGCTAATATCTCATCAAGAACCTCTACGACTATCTTTTTTATTTCGTTTTTATCTGCTGCCTGCATATATGTGCCCTCCTGCTAAATACTATTGTGCAGTTAAACCATGCTGTGTGTCAAGAAGCTATACAGGGCAATCTCGTCCTAAGAAAATGTGTCGCTTATCTGTAAAATAAAATCTTTAAAGACGAATAGTTAGACAGATTTCTTAGGAGGTGGAGCTGCTTAGGCAATATATTCTTTCCCGCTCAAATGCGTTTGCCCTGGGTATTATGTCTTGAAGTTTGACAAAAAATCCTGTTATATGATAGAGTACGTTTCGGTCAGACGACAGAAAATCAGACTTTACACCGGTATAGGAGACGCATGATATGGGAATGGCTGGATTTGCAAAGTCCTTGTTGGTTGGGCAGGTTTTAAAGGGTGCTGCAATCACAAATGCTCATATAGCAATAACGAAGCGTTGTAACCTTGGTTGTCCAATCTGTTATCAGAAGAAAAAAACAGACCTGCTTTCCCTTGAGGATATACATTTTCTGATAGATGAGCTGAAACGTCTCGGTGCACAACGGATAAGCCTCACAGGGGGCGAGCCGCTGATACGTGACGATATCGGTGAAATTCTCCAACATATCAAAAAAGCCGGAATGTCCTCAGCTATGGCAAGCAACGGCCTTCTGGCTGCAAAACGGGCTAAAGAACTCAAAGACCTGGATTATATCAGTCTCTCTTACAAAGGGACCACCTGTGACCTTGACGAAATTAAGGAAACCTTCGAGGTGATGCGCTCAATTGGGATAAAGTACCAGATTTGCCTAGTCCTTGTTCGTGACATCTGTGTTGTTGAAAAAATCGCAAAAGCAATTGATTATTGCCAAAAAAGAAACATCCTAATTTCTATCATCCCGTTTTATACCTCAAGCTGGCACATCGCTCCCACAAGAACCACCGACGCCTCATACGAAAACCTCCCCACCGATGTCCTTGAACATGTGCCCACAACAGAGGCCTTTGAGAAGGTTATCAGAATGATAATAAGCAGAATTGACAAAGGGGCTCCGATTGCTATCTCTAAACCAAGTTATCAGACATGTCTGAATTGGCCGGATCTGCGAAAAACTGCTCTGACAAAAGAGGAGTTTGCTCAAACTCCCGTTGCCGCACCCTCACGTTGTCATGCTGGGCGGCGTTTTGTAATGATTGATGACGACGGCACTGTGCTCCCTTGTTGGACTTTCAGAGATATGCACGGGGCTGCTATAAACTACCGCACGCATGGCATTAGGGAGGCAATTAAACGCCTTGACGGACACTCTTGCAGAGTTTGCCTTAATCTCGGCTTTATGGAACTTAACTACTCCTTCGACTTGAAGCCTCAAACTCTGTGGCACTATGCGCGTATCAGCCGTAGAATTTCCTAATACTCTATGCTGATGGGGGGTGTGCCTGTATGATTAAAAAAGCCCTGAAAGGTGTTGCCGACAATATCTTTGAACTGTATGGATTTGCCAGATGCACTGTCCCGTTTATTTTGAAAAAACCTCTGGGGTATTTTTGTGACATCACAGGCAGATGCAATCTCTCGTGTGAGTACTGCTGGCAAAGAGAAACCGACAACTGGGAATCTGAAAACTCAAAGTCCAATAAAAACGAGCTTACAGCAGATCAGTGGATTGATATTATCAAAACCGTTCCTAAGCTATCCTTTGTCGCTTTTACAGGCGGAGAACCCCTCTTGTTTAAGGATTTTAAAAATATCCTGCGCTTTGTCACTAACCGCCTTCCATACTCTGTTAATACAAATGGGATTTTACTTGACGAGGAGATCTGTAATATCATGGCCTCCGGCAAAATCGTTAACCTGTCTGTTTCTATTGACGGATTTGCCGATGTGCATGACGTCACAAGAAGGAGAAAAGGACTTTTTAACACTATCGTTGACAATATTAACCTGCTAAATTCCGTTAAGAAAAAAACCCGCTCTAAAAACCCGCTGTTAACTATTAAAACCTGTATTCTGGACCGTTCATTAGACTCTCTGGTGGATTTTTACAAGTTTTGCTCTGAGACCCTTCAGGCAAACTGTCTCGATCTGCGTTTCCTCAGAACGCTTGATAATGCTCAGTTTGACCTCCGTACATATGCCTCAATAGACGACGTCAATAACGTCGGACAGCCCTCGTGTTATCACCATGACCGTAAGGAGGAAATTCCAGAGGTTTTGGTTAAAATTCTTGAGCTTTCGCGCAATAAGCGCTGCAAGGTCCTTATAGCCCCTAAAATGTTCAAGAAAGAAGAAATCAGCCGTTTTCTTGCAGTTGATGGAAAGGGATGTTATGGCAGGTGCTTTTTACCGTGGTCAATTTTGACTATTTTACCGGATGGCTCTGTTATCCCCTGTTTATCGCTTAATCTGGGAAATATCCGAGATTTTGATTATGATGTCAAAAAAATCAACAATACTGAGAAATACAAAGAGTTTTTAAGGTGGAGAACCGATATGAACAAAAAGAACATATCGCCGGCACCCTGTAACGGGTGTCATTTTCTGAAAGTGGTGTAATACCAATTAGCTGTCAAAAAAGTAGATTAACAAATAAACCACAGATTATGATTATTTAAAATGCTTATAGAGGTAACTCCGCTAATAAAAAACTGGTTTCGCATTTTCATGGGAATGACAAAAAAAGGACTGGATTCCCGCTCGTAGGCGGGAATGACAAAGGGAGGCAATTCTTTTTCTTGTCATTCCTTTACAGGGGAATCCCCTTTAGGGGAGGTCATTCCTTATTTTCTTGTCATTCCTGCGAAGGCAGGAATCCATTTTTATTTATGTCTTTGAGCGCAACTCGTTGTAAGTTACTCTCTTAGCTTATGACTGCACAGAACAAACATCTCGCCGATATTAATCTTAAAAGTGCGGACTCTTAACGGTTTCGGTAAATATTTTAGTATGCCGGCGGCTGCGCTTTTTATCAGCCGGTTATTTGAATAACCGTTTAAAACATTTGCAACGTACTGAACACTTAGCGCTTTATGAGAGAGTTGTACATTAACTTCATGAAAATACCCAGACAGAAGTTTGCTTATGTTGCGGCGGTTGTAATAAAACAGATGCTCTGTTTTATAGTGCGGCCACAGGCGCCCTGAAATGCCCATAGTCCATGAGGATGTATCCGGGGTGACAATCATAAGTGTGCCCTCAGGCTTTAGTATGCTGCATAAAATATCCAAAAACTCTCTCGGGTTTGCAATATGCTCAAAGACGTCGGAAAGGGTTATTACATCAAAGTAGTCATCGGGGAAATCGCCTTTCTTAAGATAACTGTCCTGTATCTTGTTATCACCAAACAGTTCTCTGCATTGTTTAATGCCGTAAGGAGATATCTCTATGCCAAAGATATCGTAACCGAACCTCTCGGCCACACTTAAAAGCTCCCCGGTTGCACACCCCACATCAAGCAGCCGCCCGCAAGCGCCGTCAGTGTGTATCTGTGATAAATAGTTGCGAAATGTTTCTGCTTTCATAGCGGAAACCTCATGTTGGAAATCATCAAGGTTCCATGTTTTATAGTAATCGGCATAAATACTGTCAAGGCATTTGTTGTCAGGGACAGGGTCAAGAAACTGCAGCCGGCAGCCTCGGCACTCCATAAGGCTATGTACTGAAATATTGCCTCTTTGAAGAAAATCCTCTGAGCCGCAGATTAGACATTTGGCGTTTTTCATTCTATTATTGTACAGAGTGAACATAAAGAGCGTCAAGGTAGCGAATTGCGCGTTCTAACTTAATTCGTGCTCAGCGCTCCGCAACGAATCGTCAAAATAAATCTAAAAAATGCTTATTGAGTTAACTCTGAAATAGGGTTTTCTATCAGCCTCCCCTAAAGGGGATTCCCCTGTAAAAGGACTGGATTCCCGCTCGTAGGCGGGAATGACAAAGGGACGTAACCCCTCTCTCTGTCATTCCTGCGAAGGCAGGAATCCAGTTTTTTATTTATGTCTTTGAACGCAACTCGGTATTAACCCTTGAAGTTACCTCATGGTATTCATCAACTATCCCTTGAGAGAGAAACAACTGGTGATGTAAAACAACCTCTTCTATCAACTCCATGCACGTGCCGTTATTTAGTCCAGCTGAGATTATAACGTTACAGTCAAGTACAACCCTCATTATTTAAATCTATAAAACAGGCTTACTCTGTGTCTTTGCCCTTTTTTCCTCTCTGTAAAGTCTAATCTCCTCGTTAACAATATCCATGACCTGCGCCTCCGGCAAATGGGCATAAGGATTGTCAGAGAGCTTTGCAAAGCTTTCCTTAAGCTCCTCAACTATCTGTGTTCGTTGGGTGTGAATTAAATACTCAATATACCGCTCATATTCCTATTCTATCACGTTACAGCTTTTTGTTACAAGAGGGCGAATTGCCGCCCAATCTCATATCACTTTTCTATATATCGCAAGACCATACAGAGACGTGTATTTAGTAGTACCAACTATCCGGTTTAAAAACAACCTGTCAAGTGTATGCAGGAACTCCACTACTGGAAAGTAAATATACCATCGTTTCAACTTCTTTATAAAATTTATGTTATAAGGCGGATTTAAAAATGTGGTTTTCAGCTGCTCAAATCCAAGTCCCTTTGCTATAACGGATAAATTGTCAAAATCTATTGCTTTTTCATTTTCATCAAAATAGACGTCTTGCGACAGTTTTGTTTTATACATTACGGATCTGGGAAAGAATCCGCTGTTAGGCTCAAAGACAAGTAAATAACCGCCTGTTTTCAGGGCGTCAAAAGCCTCCCTGAGCGTTTTTTCAATATCGCCTCTGTCTAGGTGATGGAGGCTGACCCAGAAAGAGACCATATCAAGAAACCCCTGCTCAAAGACTTTCCCCGTCATATCGGCAAACACCCTGTGCAGAGTGCCGGGAGCCCTTCTCAGTGCCTGGGTGCTTAAGTCTGTTACGTAAATATCGGACTCTGGTAAATTTGCTTTGACAAATCCAGCCCAGTGTCCCTGCCCGCCTCCCATCTCCACCATGCTGCCTGTTTTACCAAAGCCTATTTTCTCAAGCACTTGCAGCATGTCTCTGAAAAAAACCTCCCGAAAAAAAGGCGTACTTTCTCCTGTCTGTAACTTATCAAACACCTCCATTTCATGGCGTAGAGCGCTGTTTCCGGCAATGGAGTTGTCATCCAGCAGGCAGGCAATTCCGTGCCTTATGGGAAATTTTTCCAAACCGTCATTGGTTATCAGCTCTGTTTCTCTTTGAATCAGAGTTTTACCTGTTTTGGGGCTTACAAGCCCTGTAAATGTTGCTGTTTCAATCATAGATGTAGTAAAAATCTGCTCTCTATCGCTTTGTAAACAGTTTCAGGATTAATCTCTGTAAGACATGTGTTTTCATGGCACTGCTCTCTGTACAAACACTTCTTACTGTCATATACGTTCAAGCAGGGAGAACAGTATTTGTTTTCAGGTTGAAAAACCAGGGCATTATTATTGACCGGACCGTAAACTACCGGAGTTTCAGGGCCAAAAAACGCAGCAACATTTATGCCGTAAAACGAACCGATATGCAGTGGGCCGCTGTCGTTGGTTATTAGTAAGTATGACATTTCTATCAATGCAAACAACTCCTCAATTGAGGTTTTACCGGCGCAATTAATAATCTTACTGCTATGGTGCCCAAGTGTATCTACTATTCCATTAACGTATCCGGCCTCAGACTTTCCGCCTATCACAACATAAGACATTTGTGGATAGTTCTCTATCATAAGCCGTATCAGTGTTATAAAGTGTTGACTGGGCCATCGTCTGTGGAGAAACAGGTCTCCACAATTTACATTGATTGTTATTATCTTTGCAGTATTGGGGAGGTTAAACTTATCACTAAAAAGTGCAGTGTTTTTAAAAGACGGCAAGAGTGATTTATAATCAACCTTTTTTATGGGTATTCCCAGTGCAGCGCAGTAGTTTAAATATATCTCGGAGATATGTTTGTATGGATTGTAATGGATTTTGTGAGTAAGAATCCCCTCCGGACGGATGTTCCTTAAGTGCAGACCGACCTTGATATCGGCAAAAGAGAAAAAAGATATAATCAGAGTAAACATAGCATAAAATTCAAAATCCAAAGAGATATTAATTTTCCTTCTAACAAGAGAATATATGATGTTTGTACAGCTTTTTAGAAAACCTGTCAGAGTAGTGATATCTAAAATAAGCACCTCGTCAAACATAGTGCAAAGCTGGGCAGCAGCTTCATTTTCCTTTAGAGTTATCAGTATAACTTTCGCATTTGGATAGTGGTCCTTTAAGCGGCTGAGTGCAGGGAGCGTATTTAAAATACTGCCCATGCCAAAGTATTTCTGGCACAATATGGTTTTAACCTGATCGGGGGGCAATGCGGCAGGGGGAAACACTGCCCTCTTAATTATTAAAAGCCAGCCTAACACTACACAGATGATATCTCCTAATGTTTCGTCCAGCTTTCTTATTGTAAACAAATTCATAGTCAGGACTTTTCTTGTTTTACTGTAGAAGGAATTTTTGACAGAAGTCTGACTAAATCCTCCGTCTTGCTATAAAGCCCGTACAAATAATCCTCAAACAAAAACCTGTGGACGCCGCGGCTAAACCTAAACATCGCCACCGGTTTATAGAGTGATGCCATCCCCTTTAACAACGCATATTTAAAACTGTGGGTTTCGGAAAGCTTAAAAATCTTGTCGTCTATAAAGTACATGGAAAGAAACATCATTCGTATAAACATGTTATGCTCATCTGTTAACCAAACGGGTTTGTAGTTAGAGGACTCAACCTCATAATCAGCCCATTGGTGCAGAGTTTCCGGGCCTTTATAGCCGTGCTTGAGGGCAAGCTCATAGAGCCCTGTTCCAGGCAATGGGCGAGGTTTGTTAAGCGGAATGATGTAACAGGATGGGTTATCTTCAATTAGTTTGAGGATAAGGTCTCTTGTCATAGTGGTCTCTTCTATCGTCTCAGTAGGAAAGCCGACAATGAAATTATAGAACACCTTTAATGACGGATGTTTTGCGAGTTTTCTGTTCACCTCCAGAATCTGTTCAACTGTGGTGTTTTTCTTCATAAGCGTAAGAAGCCTGTCCGAGCCCGACTCAACTCCCACGTGCATGGAGTTTGTGCCGGCATCGACCAGTTTTTTAATAAACTCGTCGCTCATTTTGATTATTTCATTTATACGGGCGCCGCGAAACCCTAATTTTACTTTGATATCAAGCCGCGCAAGCTCGTCTATTATTGCCTCCACGTGTCTGAGATCGACAAAGGAATCGTCGTCTATAAAGTAAATATACGTTGCCCCGTATGTTTCTTGCACCATCTTGATATGAGAGACCACCTCAGTGATGGAATATGGCTGCCACTTTTTCCCGATTTTAGCGTACTGTGCCGGAGAGCTGCAAAACGCACACTTATACGGGCAGCCCATCACACTGTACATCGGAAACACTTTCTCATTTGTATCCATATGCTTGTACATGGAAAAATCCGCTATCAGGTGATACGGTATATCGCGGTAGTCTATGAATTCAAACGTGTTAGCGGGCTCGTTATCAATAGCGCTGCCATGGGAATCTCTGTAAGAAAGCCCGGGTATCGTATTTAATCCTGCAGCGTCTTTCGCCTCTGTCAGGTTATTATATAGCTGCAAAAAAGGCTCAGAGCCATAACCGCGGATTAGAAAATCAATCGAGTGCTCAGAGAGTATTCCGCGCGGATTTGACGTCGGATGCGGCCCTCCCCAGACAACATAAACCCCGGGGTAATTAGCTTTTACAAACTGGCTTATGTTTAAGCTGTCAGAGATAGCGACTCCTGTCATCACCGTAATTCCAACAATCAGCGTTCTGTCGTTTACGACTTTTGACAGAGCGTTTTTCCATGTTAAATGTTGAAATCTTAAATCAAGAATATGAACCTTTACGCCTTTTTTCACTATCTCACTTGAGGCGTAGAGAAGTCCGATGGGCAGCATTTTTATAAAAGAGCCGGTTACTGAGTTACTCGGCTGAATTAACACTACCTCTGTCTTTGCATTGTCCATGTCAACGGTTGTCTAAAGCGGTGGATTCTATCGGGTTCAGAGGATGTTTGTCAATGCGGACGGGGACCACGGAGTCAGACAGTGGGCGGATGAATGTATCTATATACCGATGGTCTGCGCCTATCAGACAATCTCTGCTTCTTCGTTTAAAATCAGGGAAATTACACATCCGTTTCCAAATGGTTTCAAGGGGGAGTTCTCTGACATTGCCAAAGGAGACATAGTTCATGGCACACCCTGTAACCTCGCCATAGGGAGAGATGCTGACCTTTTCTCTGCCACCTGGGCATTCCTGCTTCATTGAAAAATTTATAGTCCAGTCGGAGCGTATATGCGGATTTTCCTTCATATACTGCTGCACATACTGCCACTCATCAGGCGTTAAGAGAACATCCTTTTCGTCAGTCCAGTTTCCAGAGACACATGCCAGAGAAAACACTATGCCAATTTTGTGTTCCTTCGCAAAGGTAACCATCTCTTTCATCTTAGGTAGCCCATCGTGCATGATAACAGTACTCAAACAGACGTTAATGCCAAGACTCTTAGCCTCCTCGATGGAATTGATTACCTTTTTGTAATGCCCCTTAGCACCTCTTATTGTGTCGTTTATCTCTTCTGTTGTGCTGTCCAAACTCAGATGAATGGTTTCTATGCCGGCCTTTTTCAAATCCGAAAGGAAACTTCTGTTAAGATTAAGGGAGTTTGTAACAAGGGCGATAATTGTATTTTCCGGGTCCATAACCGCAAGAATATCAAACAGGTCTTTTCTTAGGGTAGGCTCACCACCTGATAAAATCACGGAAAACGCTCCCAGTCGGGAGGCTTGCTGCCATATGCCGGCAATCTCTTTTACGGTTAGGTATTCATCGTCGTGTTTTTTAATCTTAGAGGCATAACACATCTGACACTTTGAATTGCACTCGGCAAGCAGTGAAAACTCTATTGTCCTTAGCGCATTTTCTCTTAGCACAAGTGTCTTGTAATAACCCGACAGGATTTTAGAAATCAGCTTCTTTTTTCGTTTTATTACCTTTGCGTGGTATGCAAAATGCTTGAGTTTTTGAATCATATCTCTCATTATCTGCTGCCATACTAACACTCTGCATCAGCTCTTGTCAACAAGCAAGCACACACGTGGTTTTCATTTATATCTGTTATGTGATAGGATAGGGACGATGAGATTAACGGATGAATTTACACAACAAGATAGTTTCAAACTGTTTGACGTCCACCTGTTAATCTTTGTAATCCCTATTCTTTTGTTCTTATCAAACACGGAATGGTTTTATGGATTTCCTCAAGGTAATGGCACGTATATTTATTATAATTTCTTTTTTGACTATACAAAGCATTTTTCTTTACCTCCAGATGTCCTTTACAAGACAACCCGCATAGGATGGAACATAGTACCGTTCATTTTTTACAAAATACTCAGTCCCTCCGCTGCATATTATACATACAATCTGGGAATATACTATTTGATTCTTTACGTGTTCTACTACAGTGTTAAAGCCATACTTAACGACAAATATACTGCAATAATAACATGTATAATTTTTGGTTATTGCACACCGTTTCTAAATACGCCCACCGCTGAGTGGGATTTTCATATTCATATCTATATCCTTTATTTTGTGCTTGCTCTTATGTTTCTCATATTTGCTTCAAAAGGGCAGTACTGGAAATTATGGCTCATCCTCTCAGGCTGCTTCTATGCTACGTCTGTGCAGGACCCTAACGTTGCTTTGCAATTTCCCGCAGTAGTTATGTTTTATTATTATTTAAATTTCAAAAACAGAAAAAACCCAATAATGAAAAGCATTATGTTTTTTATTTTTGGCACAATAATTATAAATTTAATATTTGCGCTTATTAATTATCTTACCGGCGGAGATTTTATGTTCTGGCGGCCGATGATGAATCAAATGGGCAATTTCCCATATTGTGGGTCACGCCTGTCAGTGTTTGGTTTATTGACTCACACCAGACTTCTGGTATTTTATTTCATAACGCTTCTCCTGTCACTATATTTAATAAGCATATATGTGATTGGAACATTGCGGCGGAATGCTACTAGTTTTGTAACAGAAGAGATGCTATTTCTGCAGCTTCCGTTTATCCTTGCATTTTCAACCTATTACTATATGCACAATATGAAGGAGTATTTTTTTCAATTTTACCAACCGCTATTGTATATTTCTATCGTTTGTATGTTTGCCCTATCTGGTTTTTTATCGTATTGCTTTAGAAAGGCAAACATCCAAACAGGCCGTGTCATTGTCGTTATGTTCGCTCTTATATTGTTTGCTTTCTCATTGACATGTTCTGATTTGGTTTTAAAATTTCTTGACTTTATATCCTCCCTTGCTTTCGGAGGATATAACTCGTTTAAGAGTATAACCATCAATTTCTTTTCAAAACTACTGTTGCTTATTATCTTGTTTAGTTTATTCTTTCTTATAATTGCTAAAGTATTTTACAAGAAGTACTACGTTTGGCTTAATCTGACTGTAGCTTATATTATATTTCTCTGCGGTTTGAATTTGTATATAACCCCTGCGCCTCTTGATATTTATAATAGAAACTACACCTGTGGTTACAGGAAGGACTCGTGGCATACATATATAGCTGCATACAAGGCGCTGAAATATCTTAGCGTATCCAACGATTTATTTATATGGTTTCAAAACAGTGAGACTAACATAGTTCCTAATCCGTTAAAAAATTGCGAACAACAAAAAATAAAATTTATATTTGACGAACCTGTGTCTATTAACATGGAGGACATATACAGTAGTTTGGTCAATATTTCTCTGGTCAAAGTTCTGGTTCCGTATATAAGACCATGGCAAAATTATAAAATCTTAGAGCCTGAGGATCTGAATAAGCATTTAAAATATGGCCGGCTTGGGTCAGCGTTTGACCACTTTCCAAAATCGTATCTGGAGGTAATACCCCAAAAGGGAATAATTGCAATCTTGTCCCATATCCCCGGCGATACAGAGACAGCAATAAAATCCTTAACATCGGCAGGTCTCAGTCTTGATATACAACCGCCTATAACTATCTCACACGGAATTATAAAATATACTATTACAATTGTTAAATACAAACAGGCTGACGCATTGCCTCTAAACCACACATGAGCCGGCTATACACCAAAATGAAGATTTTCCACTTTAAGGAAAAACTGGACTCGCTGCCCATTGAGCGTCCTGAGATTCTACCTCCAATTCATATACGAATAAAGCCTACAAATGTCTGCAATCACAACTGCCGATACTGCGCCTACAAGGCCGATAATCTTCAACTCGGTAAGGATATGAACCGGAGGGATTTTATCGCCCGTGACAAAATGCTTGAAATCATACACGACATCATAGATATGGGAGTTAAGGCAGTTACTTTTAGCGGAGGAGGTGAGCCTCTGGTCTATCCATACATTACAGAGGCGGCGCTGACGCTTGCAGCCTCCGGAGTTAAAATTGCCACTTTGACAAACGGAGCAAATCTAATGGGAGAGACTGCCGAGGTGTTTGCTCAATCGGCTACCTGGGTGCGGGTGTCAATGGACGGCTACGACGACGAAAGTTACAGCCGCTACCGAGGCGTTAAACACGGTGAGTTTACAAAAATTATGAGAAATCTGCGAGATTTCAAAAAACTTGGTGGCAAATGCTACCTTGGTGTAAGTTTTATCGTAGATAAAGACAACTGCAGCAAAGTCTATGCGTTTACGGAAAAACTCAGGGAGGTTGGAGTTGACAGCGTTAAAGTATCCCCCTGTATTGTCAGCAACGAGGGCGCTGAGAACAACGCCTATCATAAGCCGTTTTTTGAATTAGTTAAGGAACAGGTTGCCAGAGCCAAGGAGGATTTCTGTAACGAAACCTTTGAGATATTTGACTCCTATCACGCCCTTGACGAAAAGTTTAAAAAAGATTATTCATGGTGTCCGTATCTTCAGTTACTGCCGGTAATAGGGGCCGACTGTAACGTCTATTCCTGTCAGGATAAGGCTTATAACCTTCAAGAGGGGCTGATTGGCTCTATTGGAGGATCTGCTCGCTTTAGCGATTTTTGGTGTGCTGCTAAAGCGAACTTTTTTAAAATAAACCCGTCAAAAGTCTGCAATCATCACTGTGTCGCAAACGAGAAAAACCTGCTCGTGCACGATTACCTTGAGGCTAACATGGAACACCTTGGGTTTGTGTAGGGGAAGGTATCTATCCGCAGATAACTACAATATAAACGGAAAGGATTTATCCGCAGATGTCCGCAGATGAAAAGATATACAATCGTTAATACGGGGAGAAATAGTTTTTAATTTTAGATGTCAATTTTTTTGGAAATCCGAGTTTAGACAATACCGTCTCTAACCTGTTTACATCTGTAGCTATAAAAAAGGACTGTTCGATTCTCTTTTTCATAATAAGATCAGACTGCTCCATTAAGCCATAATTTAACAAAACTTTTTCAACAGGCGAATACATCCCAAACAGCTTGCAGAGAAAAAATCTAACCTTTAAAAACATAGGACTCAGTATAATATTTAAGATTGGTTTTCTTAAGCGCAACAAAGAAGATTTAACGGCATTACCGGATTTTGCTACAGACGCCTGAGCACTCAAGCTGTCAGTCTCCCCTTTACTACGTTCGGTCTTAACTTCAAAACGAGCTTTGCTTGCCGCAAAAGAAGGATAAATATCCCTGTATGTGTGTGGATATGACAATGGCATTTTTTCTGCCTGCTCCTCAAGGTGTTTCAAAAACCGGTAGTAATTTGTTGTGGTTAAACTCTCCGGCAAGTCTTTACAATTCAGAGTTTTTATAGTGTTAAGACACGAAAGCGCATATTCAAACTGGTTATAGGATATGGATATAAACGCAAGTTTATAGAGTGCAACAATTGAATCGATGGGCTTTACCGGATCTATCAGTGTGTCTTTGTTTTTTAGAAACAGGGAGTCGGAAACCACAGTAAATCCATCGCCTCTTAGTCCAACAGGCGCTCTGAAAGGTGAGAAGGGGCCATGCAAGGATGTGAACTTTACAAAATAAAAACCGTGGCCGTTTAACAAGCCGGCAATATCGCCAAAGAGTTTTTGATCTTTATGCAAACAGTGAAACTCCGCCTCTACTTCTATTGCCAACGTGTTTTGTAAAACGTGCGTTGCCCCCGATAAAATATCATAGGCGGCTCCCTCTGCATCAATAGAAAGAAAATCCGGGGGCGGTATAGTTTCCGCCGAGTTTTCATAATACAGAGAATCCAGCGTCACAAGTTCAACAGAGCGCTGTTCCATAGTTTCCATAATCTCTGAACGAATCTTATCCATACAATGAAAAGTATAAAAATTTTTATAAGCTGGATTTGTTGTTTTTAATGTACTTCCAAACAAGGCATATTTCAGATTAAATATTGTCTGTTTACACTGATCCCCAATACAAAACGGCATTATATATACTTCAGCATCGGTTTCTTTGTTACTTTTACTGACCTGGGAAAGACACTCAGCATCTGCATCGTAAAGCACACTTACCATATCTTTTGCAAAGCAGCCACTGACCGGAAACACCTGAGAGCCTGCTCTTGCTCCAATGTGATGTAACGATAAACGACTATCCATACCCTTCTACGGTTTAATCAAGGTATTTTCGTAAATAATATCGGGGATCAGTTTCGTTGTAAAATCAATTTGCTCTTTAGTCATTACTTTTTCAAAATTT
The DNA here is from genome assembly GCA_004376055.2 of Nitrospirales bacterium LBB_01. Classification (GTDB taxonomy): domain Bacteria; phylum Nitrospirota; class Thermodesulfovibrionia; order Thermodesulfovibrionales; family Magnetobacteriaceae; genus Magnetomonas; species Magnetomonas plexicatena. Next base: position 1,262,274 of record CP049016.1, on the reverse strand, counting down.
CGGGACTTACCGGTAACAAAATGCTTTTTTAGTACGGGCGGCAAGCTATAAGACTTCGGGACTTCATAAAAGTCGTAAATTTTTCTATAGTACAACTCCGGATCGATTACAAAGTCTTCATATGATGTGAGATGGATTAATCCCTTTAGCTCTTTACTGGCGGCAATCCAATCTCTTATCCAATTTACAAACATCTCATACTGATTCCTTATAAACCACTCAAGGGTTTCAGAGTCTGACTCAAGCGTAGCTTCAGGCATCACGGGGATGGAATCCCAAAATGAGTTGTATACACTTTGATCAGGAAATACATTCGGAAGCATCTCCATAAGCGCCTCTTTTACCTCCACAACAGTTCCATTGTAACCTCTCAATGCATACCTGTCCCTATGTCTGGTTAAAATGTGATTGCATAAGGAAATGATAGAATCCCGCGGGTCTCTGATGTGAACAAGGCACTTCTGGTTATATTTTTTAAAATTTTCAATATTTATATCACTAGCAGGAAAATGTGCCGACACAAAACAGCCGGTTTTAGGCTGTAAAAACAATCTTGGATGCAATGAACTCGTTAAAGGCATCCCGCGGCCAGGCATATATAGATAGCCGTCAACATGATACAGCAGGGCAAGTTTTAACGTGTCTATAAGCGCATGTGCAATGCTTTGGCTTGCAGATTTATATAAAAAAGCGGCAAAGATTGTTGGAGAGGCGGATGAGGAGGCTGTCAGCATCCGGTACCTTTGCTCAATATACTGCTTGTAAGCCATACGGGTTGTATGGTAGGCCCTAAACAGTTGATACTGTGGTTTGTATTTCTGAAAGAAAGGCGTATTCTTAATTGTTTTCCAAAAATCCGAATCCTTTACATTCTCCAAAGAGTTACTCACAGTGCCCTCCTTATTTTTGATATGCTAAAGCATTACATATATTTTTGTCAAATCTTTATTATTTTGGCGGTACGGCTAAAAGCTCCTCTTTTATCTGCCGCAAAATATGTAACGACGTCCTGTTGCCGGTATATGACAGAGGCATTTCCTTTGAGGGCAGCTCCCTGAATTTTTCACAAAGAAGCTCATCCTCCTCACTCATTACCAGCGTACCGTTGATTCGGGCTATTGTTTCTTTCACTGCCTCAAGGATTTCCGTTTCCGTGTTTGACTCTAATGTAAGGCCATCATTACCCTGATAACGCCAAAAAGCTAAATCCTCATGTTTACGATATATCTCAACAAGGGACAGTGGTTTGCCGTTGAGACACAGTGTCTTGTATAAAATGATATCATCGGCCTCTACAGGACCCTCACAGTGTGGAGCAGTATCGGTTAAAAGACATGGGATTGTGCAACTGGTTGACAAAAAAAACGGACCTGAATTCTGGCCTATAAATAAGAAACAGGACATCAAAGAGAACAGATTAATCATATCGTATGATATCTTTAAATTTTCAAATGAATAATAACCCTTTATCCCTGAAAACACTCTGTGGTCAGTCTCCCCTGTGCCAACAACGTGGTACCCATTTTCCGTAAGATATTTAACGGCGGGCACATAGTTTTCGTGTTTGCCAACACAGCGGCTTGATGCGGCAATGTCTTTTGAGTTCCGACCCTTTTCACGTAGTATTTGCGATGGCGGCGTAAGGATGCATTACCCTATCCCTTACCCTTATACTAACAGACTAAATACCCTCTTAGAGGGCTATACCTTAAGTCCACTAAAAAGTGGTCTTGACAATGGGGTCCACTATATATTTTGTGAAATATTTTTACAACTATAGCCTGGATATAACTTTCAAAAAGAACCACCCTTATAGTATCAACATTGTCCAATCCCTCTGATATATCAACAACTTCTAATGTGAAAGGAATAACTGCAAATATACCATGTCCTTCTTTTACAGAGCCTCTAACCTTGTTTAAAATAACTGCCATCTTAGAAGAATTAAATTCGTCAAAGAACTCGCGAATTTTGTGTGAGTAGTTGGAAAGTGCTTCATAGGAGATAGGCTCATTTTGGCCTATTATAAAGGCATGGTCAGCAATATGTGCTGCTGCTGCGGTATATGGATTTATTACCGGACCACAATCAATGACAACACAACCAATATCATATCTACTTACTGCCTCCTTTATAAGTTCTATTATTGTATTTACCAAATCATTATAATTTAAATCTGCTGTTACTCTGAAAGTTAATTTAGAATCAGCGTGTGCTGAAGGAATAAGATATAACTTACCTCCGGAGGTTAATCTTTTTTCTTCTGTTACGTCTATTGCACTGTCTAAGGAGGTTATCCCGTCCTTTACATATTCATGAATGGTTTTACAAGAAAAGCCACGCCCACGACTACATAAAACTGTCAATCCACGATGATCAACGTCAAAGTCTATCATTAAAATGTTTGGACTGTTAACACTATACGAGACAAATTCTGCAAAGCGTGAAGTAATAGTTGTTTTACCAACACCGCCTTTCGTACCAAAAAAAGCAATTATAGGGACATCACTTCTCTCATCAAAAGTATCCATTTCCTCCTCCATTGTTGTTTTAACATCATATGCGGCCAAACAAGTTTATAAATATGGCGTATTGTACACAATATCAGTAAAGATGTCAAGAACTTTTCTTATCATTTGAAAATAATAGTGCTCTTAGACGATTAATTTGAGTTGCTTCCAAAAAGGTAATATGATGGTGGAGAAAAAGGACTGGATTCCCGCTCGTAGGCGGGAATGACAAAAGAGGAAAGGCGGTAAGAAAAGAGGAGGGTCGGTGACTAAGTGGCGTAACTCCTCTCTCTTGCCATTCCTTATCTTCTTGTCATTCCTGCGAAGGCAGGAATCCAGTTTTTTATTTATATCTTTGAGCGCAAATTGGTATGATTATGCTTCCGAATTGATAGTTAGTGGCCACTAAAAAAGCTAAGTATAATGCGTTGAAAGAAGCAGAACTTTTAACAACGGAAAGGATTTGCCCAGTTTATGCTAAACCACAAACAGACACAGATTAAAGTTATTGAATCTGTGTCTGTCTGTAGTTAAAATCTTATTCTGACTTTAATTTAAATTTCTTAAGTAGCTGTGTTAACTATATTGCCTACAGAAGCAAGTGGAGCTGAGGAACCTTGCTGACCGGTCAGATTTTGAATCAATGTCTGTAAGAACGTCTGAAGAGTCGGTTGATTAGCTGAGGCAGTTCCTGAGTTGTCGCCATTTAGTGCCTGTATCAGATTCTGGAAAGAGCTATTTAAATCAGATGAGGAGCCGTTTGTCCCAGTTGCGTTAGAGGTTAGGCTCTTCAAAAGATTTTGAAGTTTCGATGTAAGGTCACTGTAGTTACTTAAAGGGTTTGTCCCCGCGCTATTAGTATTTGTGCTGTTATCTGTAGAGGATGTCTGAGTGCCGGATGTGCCTTGTTTAAGGGCTTGAAACAGACTGTGCATGAAGGAGTGAAGGGCTTCTTTAACACCGCTGTTTGCGCTGGATTTGCTGCCATCCTTATCACCGTCCGTATCGGCTGCCGGTGTGCCGGTTGATGCGGCGGCTGGTGTGCCTGTTGGTGCTCCTGAAGGGGGTACTCCGGGAGGCGTAAATCCCAGCTGAGACAAAGTCTGCATTACACTTTGCATAAAAGCATGAATTTGACCGCCGCCACCTCTGGCGCCATCCACTTTTGCACTATCATTACCATTATCTTTACTTTGAGCAACACCCGAGCGTTGAGAACTCTGCTCTGATATCGATATTTGGATGCTTGTGTACGAAAAACTGCTGCTTATGCTGTCAACTGACATGTTTTCCTCCTATTTAAACGTTATTCTATACAATTTTATTGAACTCACCCGCTTTGTCGTTATTTCTACTTATCGGCATCAATTTACAAAACTTTAGCATTATTTAAAGTTAGAGTTATGGTCTTTTAAAAATTTAAGATATTTACTTAAATCATTGTCCTTTAAGAGGCGTTCTTGTAGGAAGTATTCACCGATAGGCTTTTGGCTTTTTTGCTGCTGCCAAAGAAGCATATTACATTGAAACGGAGTTATTATTTTAAGGCGTACTAAGGCTTCTCCGATTTTTTCGCCTTTGTTTCTGGCCCTTACTAATTCCGCAACCTTATCCTCACTGAGCCAACCCCAGCGTGAGGCTATTTCTCCAACCCGATGCCGCTGCTTAGTCTGCCACACGATGGCTGCTATCAGGTCTTTCCACGATACCAGCCCGTTGTAGTATAAGTACTCACCTATTCGCAGCACTCGTCTTGGAAGGTTGGTTTGTTGCTGCTGTGTTTGGCCTGTACAGTGACCGGTATTTTTTGAACCCAATGTGAAACGATCACCTGTTGCCTTTGTATTCCATGAGTACTTTTCGCTTGAGGCTGAGGATGTTGCACCACCCCCATGTCTGCTGTATTGGCTGTTTTTATTTTGCCATGCGCTGCCGTATTGACTGCCGCTGCCTGAAGCTGAGGCTGTGCTGCCCGTACGCTCCTTTGGCTGCCATGAGCTGCTGTTATAGTTAGCTGCTGTTGAAGTATAAATGCCTCTTAACTGGTAGCCGTTTTCTCTTAACTTTAAATACTTACTGAGTTTTTCATAAGCCTCTGCAACACTTCGAAAATCCACGTTGAGATTTCTTAGATAATCTTTTCCCAAAGCCTCTACCCTGTCCGGGTGAGTCAGAAGAGCCATTTTTCTGTATGCGCTTTTTACCCCAGAGGGTTGGATATACTCCAAGAAATTCCTGTCAACCTTTATCTCCGTACCGAAAAGTACCCTGCAGGCATCATAAAGTTCCGCCTCATTAGTCACTTCAGACATGGAATTATTCTAATTATAAGTCTTTCATTTAGTCAAGCGTTTCGGCTGCGGAGGTGATAGCTCTCTCCTTAAATTTTAACTCTCCAGTTGGTGCCGTCAGGTTTATCCTCAAGTATTATGCCCTTTTCCTCAAGCTCTTTTCGTATCTCATCTGCTTTGGCAAAATCCTTGTCTTTTCTGACTTTTTGCCGCTCATTTATTAAATTACTTATTGAGTCCTCTGTAATTTCTATTTTCCTTGTCCTTATAAGGGAGCGATACCACTCTTGCGGCGTCTTTTGAAAGATGTTCAAAACGCCCTTTATCTCATTGAGTGTATTAAGGGCAAAGGTCACAAGCTCATTAGCCTGGCTGCCCGATGGTTTCTTATCAAGATAGCGGTTAATTTCACGAATCAGCTCAAACACGTGACCAACAGCAAGGGCGCTGTTAAGGTCATCGTCCATAGCCTCATTAAAATTGGTTTTCGTTGCTAAGATAAAACTATTAAACTCTTCTTCAATTCCAGATGGTTTTTCCTTTTTTGAAGGAGAATTTAGAAATTCTGTAATTCGTGACACTGTACAATAGTATCTGTCTATGGAGGCCTCGGTTTGGGTAAGCTGAGCCGGTGAAAACTCTATCGGGCTTCTGTAATGGGTTGAAATCATAAATACCCTTAAAACCTCGGCGTCAAAGTCGGTAAGTATGTCGCGGATTGTAAAAAAGTTATTGAGTGATTTTGACATTTTTTCTTTGTCAATAGTTATAAAACCGTTGTGAACCCAGCAGTTAACAAACGGTTTTCCGCTATAAGCCTCTGATTGGGCAATTTCGTTTTCATGGTGAGGAAAAATCAAATCTGCGCCGCCTCCGTGAATATCAAAAGTTGTTCCAAGGTACTTCATAGACATGGCGCTGCATTCAATATGCCAACCGGGGCGCCCCGGCCCCCACGGACTCTCCCACGAGGGCTCATCAGGTTTAGAGGCTTTCCACAGGGCAAAATCGTTCGGACTTCGCTTCTTTTCGTTTACGGCAACACGCGCCCCTGCCTCCATTGAGTCTAAATCCCGTTTTGACAAATTACCATACCCCGAAAACTTATCTACTTCAAAATAAACATCCCCTTCCATCTCATAGGCAAACCCTTTGTCTATCAATCCAGCGATTATTGTCTTAATCTCCTCAATGTGCTCTGTCGCTTTTGGTTCAATATCGGCGCTCCCAACCCCTAGTGCCGACATATCCTCATAGTAAGCTCTTGTGAATCTCTCGGTTACTTCTTGCCAGGGAATGCCAAGCTCTTTTGCTCTGTTTATGATTTTATCATCTATATCGGTAAAGTTTTTAACAAACGTAACACTAAATCCCCTGTACTTTAAATATCGGTTGAGAACGTCAAACACAATGGCGCTCCGAGCGTGTCCGGCATGACAAAGGTCATAGACCGTAACCCCGCAAACGTATATGTTTATCCGGTTTCCGTCTAACGGTATGAGTGGTTCTTTTTTACCGGTTTTTGTGTTATAGAGTTTCATTTTTCACCAATCCCATCTTTTTTTGATTCAAGTTTTTTTTGGAGTTCATAGATTAACTGCTCCATAGCGTAAAGTCTCCTTTCTACCGGATCAGGTAAATAGTTGTGGTCAAGGGCATCCGTTAATTCACTTTCAATATGTTGCTTATCTTTAACAACTTTTCCGGGCACTCCAACCACAATACTATGCGCAGGGACAGAGTTCAGCACAACGGAGTTTGCTCCGATTTTAACAAAATCCCCTATCTCAATTGGCCCAAGCACTTTTGCTCCGGCCCCTACCACCACGTATTTGCCAAGTGTCGGATGGCGCTTTCCACGCTCCTTACCGGTTCCTCCCAGTGTCACCCCCTGATAAATCAGACACCCCTGTCCAATCTCAGTTGTCTCCCCTATCACAACCCCCATGCCGTGATCTATTACAAATCCGGGAGCAATACGAGCAGCAGGATGAATTTCCACTCCCGTCAGAAACCTTCCTGCCGTAGATATAAACCTCGCTAACAGCACAAGCCCTATGTTATACAACCCGTGGACTATCCTGTAGATAACAACTGCATGGAATCCTGAGTGATTCAAAATTATGTCTAAAACACCCTTAACGGCAGGGTCTTTTTGCAAAAGCGACCTAAAGTCTTCTCTTATTTCCAGAAATATGTTCATCTATAAGTGTTCAGAGCGCTTATTACTTAAGCACAGTGATTATTATAACAGACTACCTGACTTAAACACTACCAAAACGCTGTGGAATTATGATTTCAATCTGTTAAAAGATTTGCAGAATAAACCCTTTTTTGAGAGCTATTTCAGAATCATCAGTATAGCAATTTTCAAAACTATTTATAGATGCAAACATCCTTATTTATAGTATAAGCAACCATGAAAATCCATCAGCAATTATTCTTTCCAAATGATATTTCTTTTAATTTGTCCCTGTAATATATTAACTTAATATTGACATCATTCATATCACCAGTTAGTTTTTTGAATTCAGGATACTTCTCTTGAATTTACTGAGGTGAAAGGCTTTTTATAGCAGCATCGGCATTATTATTCTCGTCTTTCTTCATTTCCTCGTTATACCACTTTCTAAATTTTGCTTGCCACATTGTTAAATGAGGTCTGACACACTCGTTTAAAACATCTATGGCAATTTGCACAATGTCTTTCGTACTCTTATGTTGTTGAATCTTTTGTACAGGAACGGTTTTTATTAACTCCCTTGTTATTTTAAAGAACTCATACCATGAATTATAAACTTCAACAATAACGTCATTTTTGAAATCTATAGGCAATCCTATTTTTCTTGTGCATACCTCAACCCACAATTTATATGCTATCTGCATATCGTCATAGTTGGGTTTCAGTTGAATTATCGCCTCGGGCCCTTTTGAAGATATTCCAATTTTTGCATGGTCTATTTCATAACTGCCGTTAGCTGTGTATTTTTTCACCAGTTTTTTAAATGTTGTCCTAAAAATTACCAAAATAAGAACTATCACCAAGATAAGAAACCATTTATTTACGAATATTTGTAAATTATACATTGAATCAAAATATATTTTTATTATGTTAAATTCATTATTCATCATAAGCTCTTATTTCAAACTCTTATTTATCTGCATTTGCAATCTGCTATTATCAATCTTATCTGATAAAGTATTTTTTCTGTTAAAAGCTTCTTCTATATAGTTTTTAATTTCTGTCTCATCTGTAGTCATTCTGTAAATAGATGCATAACCTGAACAGATATTATCAGATAATCTTGGAGGTAAAGTGCCAGAATATGTAGGTAATTTTAAACCTATAAGACCTGGGTCCACCTACCTTATTGCTTAATCCAGCAGAAATCTCCCAATCAACATGTTTTCTTGTATAAGTATTTTGCCCTACCAAAACTACTACAACAGATGTATCCTTTAAATAATCTGTCTGTATTAACCGCTTAATATAATTCGTACTATTATCATCGCTTATTTCATCTTTTGGAACTGATTTGTTAATGAATAAATGACCAAATTGTATTTCAAAAAGTTCACGATAACGCTCATCTTCTTTATGATAATAACTGATAAATACCTTACGCCTTACATGTTCATTCACAACTGATAATCCTCCCCGTACTAATGTAAATATTCTGCCTTTGACAAAGGCTAACAACCTCATAAAATATAACCTATTGGTATTATAGGCATATGACGATAATATGTCAATGAAAACATGGTGATTTTTCCATTTAGTGTGGGTAATGATATCAAGAAAAAACCAGCCTACAAGGAGCAACCATCAGTCAGGCAACGTTGTCATTATATGTTGTAATCACTACTTATTTACCGGCAAAGGAACAGCAGATTGGGGTCGGTAGTTTCAGCGTAATTGCAAAGTTCCTCGTGGTTCATAATCCGCCCGTCAGGAAGCTCATAATATATTTTTTTGTTTTTTGAATAAATATTCGGCAGTCCGTTTTGCCAGTTTCTCTCCTGTGCCTCCTTAACCGCTTCTCCTATTATTTTGTCAATAAATTGAAATCCTTTAAGCGTTTCTTCATCAAACATGCTCATATATGCCCTCCTTGAATATTGTAAAATATTCTGGATCCATAATGATATATTTATCGTTGCTTCCTTGTGCAACAAGTAAGTGATTATGCTCTGTATTACAAACTATTTGCCATTCATCAGATAAATTTTGTAAATATGCCAAAAATTATTCTTACTTCTATAAAATCTTCTGGTTACATCATCATCAGGGATGTTATGTCCGCCAAGCCTGACTCTTTCCTTAATTCTCTGTTTGGCTATCTCAGGAGTCTCTACAAAAACAAATATTGTTTTTATCTTGTAACCATTCGCTTTGAGTTTACTAATCCTTGATAAATTTTTGCCGGAGAATGTTGTTTCAATAACAAAAGACCGGTTGTGCCTGATATATTCATCCATCTGCTGAAAAAACAGCTTACCGGCTTGAAATCTGACACTTTCTGATTTTTCGCTGCGTATATCCTTTTCTATCTCATCAGCGTTTATAAAAGGCAGAGCTAATGAACCCAGTAGCTTATGTGCAATTGTTGTCTTACCGCATCCATTTGGGCCTGCTATCATGTAAACCTCTTTCATCCCTGTTGAGAAACAGACGAAACTCCCCTTACCCGATTAAATCTTCTCTGACTTTAAAATGTATCGCTTTCTTAAGGCCGTCAATGTAGGACTTAACAAGTCTTGCTTTACGTTCTCTGTCCATGTTGGCATAGAGCGTTTCAAGGATTTTTTCCTTGTCCTTAGCCTTTATATCTATGGCAGGCTTCTCAAGCTGCCCAGCAGTTAGCTCAATAAGCGCCCTTACTTTGTTCACTATGATATCCTCTCGTCTTTTAGCTTCAAAGTATGTAGGCGTCATACGGTTTAGCTCTATAAATCTCATGTATATCTCTTGCCTGAATGCGCCATCCCGAATAAAGGTCGGATCATGGAGAATCGTTTCGCTTACCTCTTTGTCTGACACTTTGATTTCAAGACGCTTTGCCGCCTCAAGCATAAGCTCATGATCAACGATTGCATCCAGCGCCACTTTCTTAAGATTCAACGTTTTTTCCATTTCAGAGGTAAATTTATCCTTAAGGACGCTTGAGTAGTAGTTCTTTATATTGTCATACACCCGCCAGTAATCCTCTGAATAGACCTTTTTATCGCCGATTTCAATAAGCGCAACCGATGAGGACTTATCTATCGGCCCCACATAGAAAAATATAAACGATATAATTATCAAAAAGAAAAATACATAAAAAAACTTGGCATGTTTGTGCATAAACTTTATCATCTAAAAAACCCTCCTAAAGTTAATATATCTGATTGAAATAGTCCTCAAGAATACTCCTGTGGTCAAACACTATTGGGTTTGGCAGAGTTGTTGGTGTAAACACGCCATACTCTGCGGCGTCGTCTCCGGCCACCGCCTCCCCATCTGCTTCTGCCAGATACACGGTCGTTATCGTGTGCATCCGCTTGTCTCTTTCCGGGTCGGAATACGTATGAAACTGCCTGATAAGTCTTACATCAAGACCGGTCTCTTCTTTAGCCTCTCTGCACGCTGCCGTTTCAAGTGATTCCCCATAATCCACAAACCCGCCGGGGATAGCCCACCCGTGAGGTTCATTTTTTCGTTTAATCAGCACCACACCCTCCCGATACCTTATGATTATGTCAACCGTAGGCAGCGGGGATTTCTCCGCCTTATTGCTCTTGCTGAGGCTCGTCATATTTAACGTTTACGTCATCCTCAGGCACTATGGACGAGATGGAATGTTTGTAAATCAACTGCTGTTTGGCATCTTTCAAAATTATAACAAAGTTGTCAAACGCTCTCACTGTTCCCTTTAGCCTCACGCCGTTTGTCAAATATACAACAACCGGCATCTTGTCTTTCCTCAGTTGATTTAGGAAAGTATCCTGCAGGCTTGTCGTTTTTACGCCACCCATCTATATGTCTCCTTTATGTGGTTTATCCTATATACAATAAAGAATTTCACCTAAGTAATTCAAGCTAATTAGTACCTATAAGCGAAATTATTTTATCATAAATTTTTGGGGGATCAAAAATGCCTGTTATATCAATCCAATTGATGTCCCTTTCAGCCCGAAACCACGTCATCTGGCGCTTAGCATAACGCCGTGTGGCCTGTTTTATGTTTAATACGGCCTCATCAAATGTAACCTCTCCCCTAAAATGCGAAAACGCCTCCCTGTACCCGATTGCTCTTGATGTGGTCTTAGACAGCGGCATATCAAAAAGCTCCCTCGCCTCTTCAAAAAGCCCATCGTGTACCATCACATCCACTCTATCCTCTATCATCCGATAAAGCTCCGTGCGCTCCCTAGTTAGACAGATTTTTACAAAATCACAGTCAACAGAAGGAGTAGTATTTTTTTGAGCCTCTGACATTGGCACGCCAAGCTTAAGTATCACCTCAAGCGCTCGGATTATCCGCCTTGTGTCGCCTCGTGTTACTTTTGAAGCTGTAACGGGATCAAGTTGACAAAGAAGATTATAGAGAAACCCCTCACAATTTACCTCATCAGACTCTAACTGCTGCCTCAATTTCCAATCAGCCGCAGGGCCTTCAAAAAGTCCCTCAGAAAGCGCTCGGATATATAGCCCCGTGCCTCCGGCTATAACCGGATGTTTCACTCGTGCACAAAGGGTATTAACTATCGGCGACGCCTCCGATACAAACCTGCCAGCGCTAAACTCCTCACTCGGTAATGCCACGTCAATCATATGATGCGGCACTGCACGGAGTTTATCCAAAGAGGGTTTTGCTGTACCTATATCCATATACTTATAGACCTGCATGGAATCGGCGCTTATGATTTCGCTCTTTAGCGCCCCGGCAAGTAAAAGCGATGATTCTGTCTTGCCCACACAGGTGGGCCCCATTAAAACGTATGCGGTCAAATTAAAGATTCTCCTTATAAGAAACTACAAATACAGAATAAGAATTCACTCCGCAGATTGCGCAGATTTTCGCAGATTTAAAGATTTTTCTATCTGCGTTCATCTGTGTCATCTGCGGATAAAGTTTTTTAGGCATTTGGTATTCTCACTATCGCATCCGAAACACGCACCACATCGGCTATCTCCTTAACATCATGCACCCGCACAATTGACGCCCCGTTAAGAATAGAAATTGCAACAGTTGCAGCGGTTCCCATCAGTCTTTTGTCAACAGAACGGCCACCGAGAATATGCCCGATAAAGGATTTGCGGGAGGTGCCAATCAAAAGCAGTTTTCCAAGCTGTTTAAATCTATGGAGTCCTCTTAAAATCTGGAGATTATGGTTAATAGTTTTACCAAAGCCTAACCCCGGGTCAATCACAATGCTTGCCTCAGAGATTCCGGCAGACAGTGCAATATTTATTCCCTCATTTAGGTAGTTGCCAATCTCAGCGAATAAATCGTCATAGTGCGGGTTATTTTGCATGTTTTGCGGTGTGCCCAGTATGTGCATAATACATACCGCTCCATGAGCTTCTGCAATGGTCTTAGGCATATCTTTGTCAAATCTGAGGCCGCTTATATCATTAACCATAGATGCCCCTGAGCTTAACGCCTCGTGCGCCACCTGTGCCTTATACGTATCAACTGAAATCGGCACGTTTATGTGTTGAGCGATTGCCTCTATAACCGGAATTACGCGACTTATTTCCTCATCTGCTGTGACTTCTTTAGCGCCCGGCCGGGTTGACTCCCCTCCAACATCAATAATATCAGCGCCGTCTTCTACCATTTGAATTGCGCCCTCTATTGCGCGGTTTTTTTCAAAATAGACGCCGCCATCGGAAAATGAATCAGGGGTTATATTTAGCACCCCCATAATGAGGGTTTTATGTGATAAGTTCAGTGTGTAGTTTTTAAGAACTAGTTTCAAGGCCGGGATTTCTTTTAAGTTTGACCTCTTCTATAAGTTGTTCTATGTCAGTATTTTCTATAGTTTCTTTATCCAGCAGCAACTTTGCCATAGCCTCAAGCATATCGTAATTTGCCCTGAGGATTTCTTTGCTTTCCTGATAAGCGTTAAAAACAAGGGACTGAACCTCTTCGTCTATTAACTCGGCGGTTCTTTCGCTGTAGTCCCTGTGTTTGGCAATTTCACGGCCGAGGAAAATCTGCTCCTCTTTCTTACCAAAGGTTAGTGGCCCAAGTTTGTCCGACATGCCCCATTCGGTCACCATTTTTCTGGAGAGATCGGTAGCCCTTTCAAGATCATTTCCGGCACCTGTAGTCATGTGATTAAGCGCCAGCTCCTCTGCAGCCCGCCCGCCTAAAAGCACCTTAAGGGTGTTCACTAAAAACTCCTTTGAGTACGTGTATCGGTCGTCAATCGGAAGCTGTTGGGTAACGCCAAGAGCGCGTCCGCGCGGGATTATGCTGACCTTGTGCACAGGGTCGGTTCCTGGAGTTAGTTTAGCTACAAGCGCATGTCCTGACTCATGATAGGCGGTGTTGCGCTTTTCCTCGTCATTAATTATCATGCTTTTTCGCTCCACGCCCATCAGCACTTTATCCTTAGCGTGGTCAAAGTCAACCATATCTACAGTTTCTTTTGACTCTCTTGCCGCAACAAGTGCCGCCTCATTTACGAGATTTGCAAGGTCTGCGCCGGTAAAGCCAGGAGTGCCTCTTGCTATCACTGCTAACACAACATCCTCAGACATGGGAATAGCCTTTGTGTGCACTTTTAAAATCTCCTCACGCCCCCGCACATCGGGATGTGAGACTATCACCTGTCTGTCAAATCTGCCAGGTCTTAATAGCGCTGGGTCAAGTACATCAGGTCTATTTGTTGCAGCTATAACAATGCGTCCCTCTTTTCCTTCAAAGCCGTCCATCTCAACAAGCAGCTGGTTAAGGGTCTGCTCTCTTTCATCATGACCACCTCCTAACCCTGCTCCACGATGACGTCCTACGGCATCTATTTCATCTATAAATATAAGACACGGTGCATTTTTCTTAGCCTGTTCAAATAAATCCCTTACTCGTGATGCACCAACTCCGACAAACATTTCTACAAAATCTGATCCCGATATGGAATAAAAGGGGACGTCAGCTTCTCCGGCAATGGCTTTTGCAAGGAGGGTTTTGCCGGTTCCGGGAGGCCCCACAAGCAGTACACCTCGTGGAATTCTGCCGCCCAGTTTCGTAAACTTTTGTGGGTCTCTTAAAAACTCTATTATTTCCAGTACCTCGTTTTTAGCCTCCTCAACACCTGCAACATCTTTAAAGGTCACCTTGTTAGACTTATCAGAGACAAGCCGCGCTCGTGACTTACCAAACGACATTGCTTTATTGCCACCCATCTGCATCTGTCTCATGAAAAACACCCATATAAGCGCAAGGAAAATTATAGGCCCCCACGAAAAAAAGAAGTTCACGTACCACGGGCTTTGAGTTGGGGGTTTTACTGTAATCTTAACATTTTTAGCCCTTAGCTCTTTTACCAGATCAGGGAACTCCATAGTGTATGTACGGAAAGTCTTGCCGTCTTTGAGTTTGCCGTTTATCTCGTTTTCTCTGATAGACACCTCTTCTACTAATGAGCCGTCAACCTTTTCGAGAAATTCCGAGAAAATCATCTCCTCTTGCTGAGGCTTTTGAAAACTCAACATGTTAAACAGCACTATCATAAGCGACCCTATTAAGAGCCACACAAATATATTCTTATAAGTATTATTCAATCTACACCCTCCGCAATTGAGTTTATCACAACTTGTAAATAAATTTCATCTAATTTTTTAAAAAATTTTTTAAATGCTTATTGAGTTAACTCCGGTAGAGGTTTTTCAGGATTCTAAGGAGGTAGGTTTCTATTTTTTTTTAATTGGAAAAAGAACTGGATTCCTGCTCGGAGGCGGGAATGACAGAGGGGGTGACTTTCTTTTCTTGTCATTCCTGCGGAGGCAGGAATCCAGTTCCTCCATTAGTGGAGTTAACTGCATAGGCAATACATAAATTTTTCAATGAATAACCGTAACACACATTGAATTATTAAAAGTAAAAATGTTACAATCTCACGACATGATTATAGCTTTAGGATGGTAAATGACGGGAGCCGCTCCATTTAAAGGACTTATGTATGACCCGCAGAGGGTGTCGCTTTCTGATGTCACAGCACCCCCATATGACATCATAACGCCTGAGATGCAGGCAAATTTGCACAGTAAAAGTCCTTATAATATTGTTAGAGTCGACTGGGCTATGGAAAGACCAGGAGACAACGATAAAGAAAATAAGTACGTTCGTGCCGCTAAAACCCTCAACGAATGGATTGACAACGGCACTATGAAATTCAAAGATAAACCTGCCTTTTTTCTGTATGAGGTTTTATATGAATGTAATGGTTCAGTAAACAAAATGCGGGGGATTTTTGCCGCCGTTAAACTGGTTAAACCCGGGTGTGGCGTTTATCCGCATGAGATGACCCACTCTAAACCTAAACAAGACAGGCTTAACCTGATGCGCTCCTCAGGAGCTAACACAAGCCCGATATTTTCTCTATATAACAGCAACAATGATACCCTTATCGGCGTTCTTGACGCCTATAATTCAACAGCTCCATACTTTGAATACACAGACTCCGATAAAACGTTTCACCGGTGCTGGATTATAGATAACAGTGCGGATGTCGCAAAAATAACCGATGCACTTGAGGGTGAGAGCTTTTTTATTGCAGACGGGCATCACAGATATGAGACCGCTCTGGAATACCAAAGACTAATGAGAGCAGAAAATGGCGCTGACACGCCACAGGGCTATGACTACGTGCTTATGCTTATAACAAATATTCGTGACGGCGGTATCTCTATTTTACCAACGCACAGGATGGTCAATGGGATAACGGCTGATAATCTGGAACGTCTTAAAGAGTATTTTGACGTACAACACATCGGTCAGAATGCTGACATAACAGCTCATATAAGAAGCAAAACTCTCTCATTTGGTCTGTATCTTGGCGGCAGCTTCTATACTCTTACATATAGGGGCGTCAGACCGGATGGCGTAAATGGTATAGACGTTATGGTGCTGCATGACATAGTGTTTGGGAGGCTCTATAATATCAGTGAGTTTGGGTACGAGATGAGTGTTGAAAAGACTGTGGAAAGCGTAAGAGGCGGAAAGTTTGACGCAGCCATATTTTTAAACCCCACGAGGGTTGAGGATGTGGAGCTCTCAGCAAAACAGGGAGTGCGAATGCCACCTAAATCAACTTATTTTTACCCAAAAATTCCTACTGGAATAGTTATCAATAATCTGGGTGGACGCTAAACAGTGTTTGCACCGGATATAAAAGGTGAGGAGACTTCGTCTCCTGATAATTTATGTACACATCTGGAGGTTTACTTATGGCAGTTAAAGTAGGCGTAAACGGTTTTGGTAGAATTGGTAGAAATTTCTACAGGGCGTGTATGGGTAACCCTGATATAGAAATAGTGGCAGTAAACGACATAACCGACACAAAAACACTTGCCCACTTGTTGAAATATGACTCAGTTGTGGGAAATCTCACAGCAGACGTATCGGTCAAGGATGACTCTATTGTGGTAAACGGCAAAGCCACTAAAATCACCGCTGAAAGAGACCCAGCGAACATCCCTTGGAAGAGCTTCGGAGTAGAAATTGTAGTGGAGTCAACCGGTCTATTTACAAAGAGAGACGGCGCTTCAAAACATCTGGCAGCTGGAGCCGGCTGGGTTATTATCTCTGCCCCTGCCTCCGATGAGGACATCACCATATGTATGGGCGTTAACAACGAGCTTCTTGACCCAGCAAAGCACAAGATTATCTCTAACGCATCCTGTACCACCAACTGTCTTTCGCCTGTAGCTAAGGCAATCCATTTGGAGTTTGGAATTGTTAAAGGTCTTATGACCACAGTTCACTCATACACAAACGACCAGAGACTGCTTGACCTTCCGCACAAAGACCTGAGAAGAGCTCGTGCGGCTGCTCTTTCAATAATTCCCTCAAGCACCGGTGCGGCAAAGGCTATCGGACTTGTTTTACCTGAGCTAAAGGGTAAACTGGACGGTTTTTCTCTGCGAGTTCCAACCCCTAACGTATCAGTTGTTGACCTAACTGCGGAGCTTAAAAAAGAGGCTACAATAGAGTCCATAAATGCAGTTGTTAAGGCAGCGGCAGAGGGCCCAATGAAGGGAGTGCTTCAGTACTGTGACGAGCCTTTGGTATCGGCTGACTTCAAGGGGAACCCGCATTCATCTATCTTTGATCCTGCTCTTACAAAGGTAATCGGCGGCAATATGGTAAAGATTATCTCATGGTATGACAACGAATGGGGTTATAGCAACCGTGTTAAAGACCTGCTTATGTATCTCGTATCAAAGAGGTAATCACGATGGCACTTGAAACACTGGTAATTAACGATTTAGAACTGAAAGGTAAAAGAACCTTTATAAGAGTGGACTTTAACGTTCCATTTGACGATGCCGGAGCCATTACAGACGACACAAGAATTCGGAGCGCTGTTCCAACAATAAAGAAGGCGATAGAAATGGGGGCAAGGGTTATCCTTGCCTCACATCTTGGCAGACCAAAGGGTAAACCAAACCCTAAGTACAGCCTCAAACCAGTAGCCGTCCGCCTGCAGGAGGTGCTTGGAAAACCTGTAGCATTTGCACCGGATTGTATCGGCCCTGAGGTTGAGAAAATGGTGTCAGCCCTTAAAGACGGCGATGTGCTGCTCCTTGAAAACGTAAGATTTTACGCTGAGGAGGAGAAAAACGATGCTGAGTTTTCAAAATCGTTGGCAAAACTTGCCGATGTTTATGTAAATGACGCCTTTGGTACAGCTCACAGAGCACATGCCACCACTGAGGGTATCACAAAACATATTTCAAAATCGGCAGCCGGATTTCTCATGAAAAAGGAGCTTGACTACCTGATTAACGCAATAGAAAATCCGACAAGACCGTTTACCGCTATAGTTGGGGGCGCTAAAGTATCCGGCAAGATTGGGGTACTGGAGCATCTCAGCAATAAGGTCAATAAAATTATAGTTGGCGGCGGTATGGCGAACACTTTCTTTAAAGCGCAGGGGTTTGAAATCGGAGATTCACTCTGTGAAGACGATATGCTTGACACGGCAAAGAGCATTATGACTAAGATGAAAGCCAACAATGTGGAATTACTGCTTCCCATTGACTGCGTAATCGCACAAAACACAGAGCCGGGAACACCCACTAAGGTGGTCTCCGTAAAGGATGTACCGGCGGGATGGCGAATTCTTGACATTGGCCCTGAGTCTTCAAAGATTTTTGCCGAAGCCGTTAAGGCCTCTAAAACAATCGTATGGAACGGCCCTATGGGACTGTTTGAAATAGAGGCGTTTTCAGCCGGAACTTTTGAACTAGCTAAGGCCGTTGCAGCCTCAGGCGGTACCAGCATAATTGGCGGCGGTGACTCGGTTTTAGCTGTCAACCGTGCCGGAGTAGCAGACAAAGTATCGTTTATATCAACAGGAGGCGGCGCCTCCCTTGAACTTCTTGAGGGCAAAGTGCTTCCTGGTGTTGCTGCTTTAACACAGAAAAAGTAACGCAAATAGAATGAGGAATAAGGGTATGACCCTTATTCCTCATTCTTGTCTTTTATGTGTATGATATTTTTGCAAGGAGGAACAGAAAATATGTTTTCTTTAACTGACGGCTATGCCTTATAAAGCAATGATGGCAAAGACGAGAGGGCTGCTTAAAAAAATCAAGAAGCTACCTTCAGTTGAAAAAGCTCTTGATGTGTTCCTGAGTAAAAAGGTAATTATTCACTGTGATGAGACACTGTTTGACTTTAATTTAATAAAGGTAACGGGCTGGGCGCTTTCCAAAGATTCCATTGACAGGGTAGAAGTTTCAATAGACGGCAAACTAATCGGTGTTGCAGCGTTAGGGATACCACGCAAGGATTTGGCACTGGCCTACCCTGATATGGAAGACAGTAAAAATGGTGGGTTTGCCTTTTTAAAGCACCTTGATGAGCCAATGAAACCAAAGCGGCATGTTGCCGCAATCACAGCCATATCAAAGGCTGGTGACGTTACAACTAATAAAATCAGATTTAAACTGACTGAAAATATTGACTCACTAATGTCAGAAACAGAGTTTAAGGTGCACGCTGTCTGTGAAAAAATTGTGGTTAATGTCAATTATGTAAGTGTTTCAGGATGGGCATTTTCTTACTTTGATATTAAGAGCATTCAGATATATATTGATGACACACTTGTTGGAAATGCAAAATATAAATTAACAAGGGGAGATATCCTCCGAAAGTTTCCACGGGATAAGAACAGTTTGTTATCGGGATTTTGCTACAGAGACACTACTGAGTCTCATCTGTCGCCTGGAACTCACACAGTGGAAATAAGAGCTGTCTCTGAGCAGGACGTCATAACTTTCTGCAGTAAAACTGTTACTGTCGGACAACGCGATAACTACTTAGTGGAAAACTCCCCGCCGGAAATTATCTTGCATTGTGATAACCTTGTGTTGGGCACAGACGTTATTTACATCTATGGTTGGGCGTTGTCCGAACACGGGATAGCAACCCTTGAGGTTTACATAGACGAGGTGTTTAGAGGGGAGGCTGAGTTTGTCGCAACACGCTCAGATGTGAAATCAACATATCAGTGTATGGAAAACTCAGAGAAGGGTTGTTTTTGTTTTGCAATGGAATTTGAAAAGCCTGTTTCTGCTGGTAATCATGTTGTCACACTCAGGGCAGTTAGCAGCTTTGAGTTTATAAAGGAAATTGAGATAGAAACGTTGGCAGCTAAACAGTATTATCACTTAATCCCAGGGTTTGCAAAAGAAATATATGCTGATTTTGATTCTAACCTTTGTCTGGATAAGGTGTATGTAAATGGCTGGGCTTTTTCTGACGATGGCATTAAAAAAGTGGAACTATATATAGACAATGAATTTATAGATAAACTTATTCTTGGAATAGAAAGACCGGATGTAGAGGCTATCTTGCCATGCAAGGCAGATTCACTAAAGTCCGGAATGTGTATTTTGAAAGATCTGACTCATAATCTTTCAAAAGGCAGCCACTGCATAACTGTAAAGATACATACAAATGCCGGACATATAAAGGAGATTTCACAGTTTAAAGAAGTGTCCTTAACTTTTCAACAGTACGTTTTATCACCTAAAAGTACTCCATCCATAAATATACATTTTGACTCTGACTTATACACTGATAAAGTGTATGTAAGTGGTTGGGCTTTTTCTGATGACAGGATTAAAGATGTGGAACTTTATATAGATGGTACCTTTATAGACAGGCTCATTTATGGAATGGAAAGAATGGATGTAGCAATGCACTTTCCCTGCAAAACAAACACTTTGAAATCAGGGATGTATCTGTTAAAAGAACCGAAGGAGAGGCTGCTTAGGGGTAAGCACACGGCAACACTAAAGGTGCTGACAAACGGCGGGTTTGTAAAAGAGTTTTCACAGATAATAGAAGTCTCACAAACTTTTGAGCAATACCTCAAAGAGAATTTGTTTGAAAGACTATCATATATTGACTCTGCTAATGTTACAAGCAGACATCTGCACGTCTCCGGGTGGGCTGTGTTTCCCGATGGGGTGTCAGAGGTGGAGATATTAGTAGATGACACTGTTTATGGACATGTAGTTCCGGTGATTTCAAGACCAGATGTTGCAAGGAGCTTTCAGGGCTATAAAGATGTGATGAATTGTGGTTTTTCTTTTGATATAGGACTCCTGAGTCCTCTTGACGACATTAATCACACGGTTACAGTTAGAGCAAAATCAAAGGATGGGCTCATAAACGAAAAGCGCTGCGCAACGAGAAGTGATTCCTATTTTGAGTATCTCTCTAAACTGGAAATTCCAACCGTTGCAGCAGCTCAGAAGGAAATAAAGAAATTTACTTATAAACCAAAGTTTTCAATAATAACTCCTGTTTACAATGTGGAGCCGCAGTGGCTTAACAAGTGCATAGAGTCTGTTTTAAATCAACTTTACGAAAACTGGGAGCTGTGTCTTTATGACGACGCCTCAACTTCTGCTGAGACGTTAGAATGCTTAAGAGGTTGGGAGGGAGAAGATACGCGGATAAAAATCTCCTACGGAAAGAATAATCTGCACATAGCAGGGGCCTCTAATGAAGCGCTAAAACTTGCAACCGGAGACTTTATCGCTCCTTTAGATAACGACGATGAGCTTGCACCCCATGCTCTTTTAGAATTTGCAAAACTCCTTAACGCTAACCCCGCCCTTGATTTCATATACAGCGACGAGGATAAGCTTGATGAGGACGGCAAACGTGATGTGCCTTTTTTTAAGCCAGATTGGTCTTTGTTTTTATTTCTCAGTATGATGTTTACAGGGCATCTGAGTGTTTATAGGAAATCTATTGTCGAAAAAATCGGAGGCTACAGAGAGGGATTCTTTGGCTCTCAGGACTACGATATGACCTTAAGGTTTATAGAGCATACATCACCTGCGAAAATTGCTCATATTCCTGAGATTCTGTACCACTGGAGAATGATACAAGGCTCTATTGCCAGCGCCTCTGAAAGTAAACACTATGCATACGAAAATGCAAAAACAGCGTTGACTCAATATCTGCAAAGAAACGCTATTGAAGCTGATGTGGAATTTACAGATATTTTAGGCTGCTACCGCCTGAGACATCATCTAAGTATAAAACCGCAGATTTCTATCATAATTCCCACAAAGGACAAGGTTGATTATATAACCGTATGTATCAATTCAATTTTAGAGAAAACCACGTATGAAAACTATGAGATTATCATTGTTGATACGGGTAGTAAAGATGAGAAGACTTTTCACTTTTACGACAGTGTAAAACACAATCCAAAAGTTAGGATAGTGGAATTCCATAGACCTGAGTTTAATTACTCGGATGCTAACAATTTCGGAGTTAATAACTCAACAGGCGATGTCATCCTATTTTTAAACAACGACACGGAGGTAATAAACGGCGATTGGTTAGAGCAAATGGTTGGATATGCAGCTATGGAACAAGTTGGTGTGGTTGGCTCTAAGCTATTATATCCGGATGACACAATTCAGCACATTGGGGTTGTAGTTGGGCTATCCGGAGGTGCTGCCCATATTTGTAAACACTACAGTGATAAAATTCTTATGGGCTCTCCGTTTCATCACGCTAAAGACTTAGTAAGAAATGTAACGGCAGTAACGGGGGCTTGTCTTATGGTCAGAAGAAAGGTATATGAAGAGGTTAACGGTTTTGACCCTGAATTTAAGATTGCCTTTAATGACATTGATTTTTGTTTAAAGATATGGAAAGCCGGATACGCTAACATTTACACACCGCACGCTAAGCTATACCATCATGAGTCCATATCGGTTGGAACTCTGGATGAGACACACAGAAGTAAGTCCTTATTTGTCTATGAGGTGGATTTACTTCAAAGCAGATGGAATGTAAGGTCTTTCAGTGACCCTTACCATAACCCCCATCTTAAACACGATTTCTCTATAATCTCATGATACCTACTCAAAGACGATTTCAATCACCTCATACTTGAAAATCTTTGACGGGGCCTGTATTGTGACCTCATCGCCGACCTCTTTACCAAGCAGAGCTTTAGCAACCGGAGACGTGATGGATATCTTACCGTCTTTAACATCTGCCTCATCAGGTCCTACAAGAAAGTATTCCTTTTCCTCATCTGTTTCAAGATCAAAAAGTTTAACCTTTGCGCCAAAGGCAACCTTGCTGTGTTTGAGTTTTGACGGATCAATTACCTGTGCTTTAGCGGTTTTTGACTGGAGCTCCTGAATTCTGCCCTCTATAAAAGACTGCTTTTCACGAGCTGCATGGTACTCTGCATTTTCAGACAAATCGCCGTGTGCTCTTGCCGTTGCGATGTCTTTTATGTTTTGCGGCCTGTCCACCTTGAGCAGCCTGTCTAGCTCATCTTTCATCTTCTTGTAGCCGTCTGGCGTCATCGGTATTCTTTCCATCAAAGTTCCTCCAGGTGTTCCTCAGTGCGGGTATTCCCGCTTGTTTATTATAGAGAAAAAAATAATATAGTTATATAGCTATACTTTGGTTAGTCAATTTTATTGACCAGCCTCAGTGTAGTTTTTTATAAGCTCCTCCAGGTTTTTCTTGATAACAGCATCAAGGCTCGTACTTTTTTCAAACTGCTCCTGAAGCTTTTTAACAAGACGCACTACATCCTCCTCTGATGGCTGCTTATCAAATGACTGCATCCTTAAGTCCCCCAAATCCTGTACATGCCTAAGCTCACTCAATTTACACAGTATTTTAACACTTTTACCACCGGTAAGAAAACAACTATGCTAAAACCAGTATTCTGGGTAGCTTCTATTTTTGGGAATATTATTAACTATGAGTGCAACGATAAGCATAATGACAGCCCCAGCTCCAGCAGGCACGATGGCATACACATAACCGAGGTCGTGGATGGTTTTACCGCCGATTACCGCTATCAGAGAAGTTGCGCCACCCGGCGGATGCAGCGTGCGAGTCAGGTGCATGACGGCTATAGCGGTTGCAACTGCAAGCGGGGCAGCAAACCACATGTGATTGTGAAACAATTTATAACAAGTAACGCCGATTATGGCTGAAAGTATATGACCGCCTATCAGATTTCTGGGCTGAGCAAGCGGGCTTTTTATCGCTCCGTAGATTAACACCGCAGAGGCGCCGAATGAGCCTATTATTATCGTAAAACCAGTGCCGTCTAAAATATTATAGCTGATATACGCTACTGCCATTATACCTAATAACGCCCCTATCCACGACCAGACGACCTCTGAAACGCTTACCCTTGCAGGTGCAGCAGTTTTGCTTTTCATCTTACTGAGGTAATTTTCTAAAATTTGCCGCCTCCCAGTGCTTATTTATTTGAACTCTCTGCTGAGTGATTATTTTAGCTGATTCACTTTTGTTAAGTCAAAGAGTGTTTTAGGGTCAGAGCTCACTTTAAAGTCTATCGCCCACTTCACAACAGCTATCTGAAAATAAGGCTATCAGGGCCTCTATCTAACTATATTGACTGAGAAATTCATTTAGCGTCTCTATTATGTACTCACAGTGGGCCAGAGTGATGTCCTGATGTACGCCGATGTGAATACCGTTTAATCCAACATATTCGGCAACTGGGAAATCGCCCGTTTTGTACCCCAAATACTCATATCCGCGGCACTGGGTTGGCATTGAGGAAAATAGCGTGCGTGTGTCTATTTCTTTTTTCTCAAAAAAATCTATCAACTGCTGTCTCACAAATTTGGCTCCCTCTTTGATTATAATTGGGAGCGCGTGCGGGCCTATTTCCTCGTACTCCTCTTTCGTTATCGTATAAATGTATGAGGAAAAATGTGCTTTCAGTGCATTCATTAAATAGTAAAGATTTTCTCGTCTTTTTGTAAGAATCTCATCATATATATCAAGATTTCCAATTCCTATTGCGGCCTCAAGCTCATTCATTTTTGAGGAAAACCCCACCCGTTCAAAATAAAACCTGATGTCTTCTCCGTGTTCAAACCGTTTTGAACAATAGGCTGAGGCGGTATTAAGCACGCAGCTTTTGCATTTACACGCTCTGCCGTGACTCCTTAACGATCTCAAGATTTCAGCGTAGTCCTCATTGTCGGTAGTAACAATGCCTCCCTCAACCGTTGTGATAATGTGTGCCACATAGAGACTAAAGCATCCCATATCGGCCATAGCTCCGGCCTTTTTACCCTTATATACTGCTCCGTGTGCCTCTGCAGCGTCCTCTATTACGAGTAATCTATGGGCTTTTGCGATTTTTATAATTGTATCCATCTCGGCTGGTTTTCCCATAAGGTGCACGGGCAGGATGGCTCGGGTTTTCTCTGTTATAGCAGTCTCTATTTTATTCGTATCAATGTTTAAGGTCTCTTTCTGAACATCGACAAAGACCGGCGTAAACCCAGCCTGAAGCACCGCATTTGCTGTTGCTACAAAAGACAGGGCAGGGACTATTATCTCATCGCCTCTCTTTGCACCATAATCGTAGAGCACCGCAAGCGCAAGCGCAAGAGCATCAGTGCCCGTGCTTACGGTCACACTTTCTTTAACTCCTGTTAGAGCCGCAAACTTATTCTCAAACTCCCTCACATACTTACCGCTTGAGAGTCTGTTTTTCTCCAGTATCTCACGGATTAACTCTTTTGATTTCTCTGTTACCGATATAGTACCAAAAGGGATTTTCATTTTATCTGTGAACCTCCTGTGAGCATGTATAAAGGTAAGCGCCTTTTTTATTACCGTACCAGACCACCTCTTTATACCACTGCTCCCAGCTGCTCCAGCGCTCGGTTGTGCGGTCTATCCGGTATGTGTAACTGCCGCGGATGAGGCGTGATGAGGTATCGCCGGCAAGTACGGCGCGGTAGTAGTCCCACACGTTATAGCTTAATTCAATATCGTAATCAGCATCCTGAAACGGACGCTTTATTAATTCATGGTTTAGCAAAATGGCCTCATCAAGAAGATTTGTCTCCGGTATAATCCCATATTGTTTTAAAAGCGAAAAAAGTAGGATTTTGCTTTCTTCATAAAACTTTTCAAGTGTTCCCTCTTTGCATAGCTTTATAAATATATACTCATCTGCCGGCCACCATATCCCAAGCCATTCCTTTGAAGCGCAGTACTCAGCGCCGCCGTTTTGAATCTCCAGCGCCTTGTTGATAAAAAACGCATTTATTTCATTTATCACAGGTGTGTTTAACTGACCTCTAACAAACCCCTCTAATATGTCCTTAAACCTGACGCCATAGCGCTTGTGAAGCATTAGAAGCGGTATCTGTAGAAGTTTATCAAAATAGATAAGAGCTGTAATCCATCCAAATGCCCGCACTTTCAACCAATCTGCCGGGGGCATCGTATTTGTGCCTACAACGATTTTCTGAGTCTCGGCACGCTCTGTTACGCTATCAGTCGTCAACCCCCCGTGAAAATTTATAATCTGCGTTTCTCTTACAACAAAACCGTAGCGCTCATGGT
This sequence comes from Nitrospirales bacterium LBB_01, assembly GCA_004376055.2. Classification (GTDB taxonomy): domain Bacteria; phylum Nitrospirota; class Thermodesulfovibrionia; order Thermodesulfovibrionales; family Magnetobacteriaceae; genus Magnetomonas; species Magnetomonas plexicatena. The sequence goes on along the minus strand of CP049016.1, from coordinate 1,236,351 downwards.
ATGTCTCTTGTCCCATTTCAGAGTTATCTAAAATAACGAGGATATTAAACTGTATCCGGTTATGTTGGCCTTTTTCGATTATCTCGGCTACCCCTCTGGTAAAGCTTTCAATAGTTTCCTCGGGCAGCCCAAGTATGACATCGGTGTAGGTTTCAATTTTGTCGGCAGTGAATCTGTTTTGCAGCTCCTGAAAAACTCCTGTTGAGATGTTTTGCCGGTTAACCGCCTTTAACGTGGCAGGGTTTAGGGATTGCAAAGACATCGTGACCCCTTTGTTCATTCCAGCGTCAGAGAGGGTTTTTTGGATTTTATACGTCTTTTCGGTGGAGTTTTTAGTGTTTTGTACAGAAAACGCCTTTGGATAGCCGTATTTTATCTTATTTTTTACGACATAATTAACAATGTCAATATCACGTGGCAATATTCCATAATTAGCATCACAACAGTATATAAACTCAATGCGTTTACCGCTAAACCAGTCAATCTCTCTATGCAGCCGCTCTGTATCAAAGGAATATATCTTTTTATTGGTGTTATATCCCCATTGACAGTACGCACAGGAAAACGGGCAGCCGCGGTTAGTTTCCCAAAGGGCTAACCATGTCTCATCGGGATTTGCCGCCATAAGAGGATCAAATACGCCGCTCAGGTATGGCGATGGGATAGCGTTAATGTCAAAGGTTTTAGATTGTATACACGGTGTGCTTATAAATTTACCTTCTTTGTCTATAAAGCTGATTGAGGAGACTTTCTGCCAGCGTTTGGTTTTAAAATTCTCAAGAATGCTTACAAACACCTCCTCGCCGGCTCCGTGACAGAGGATATCCACGTAAGGGTGTGTGCGAAGGAAAGCCTGAGCCTTGCCTCTGTCTTCATGGACGCTTGGGCCTCCTATAATTATAAGGGTTTTTGGCGATCGCTGTTTGAGCGCAGCAGCTATCTCTAACGACAGTCGCTCATTCCAGACATATACGCTGAATGCCACAATGGAGGCATCCTTAAGAATGCCGACTGCCTGCTCTGGTGCTACGTTTTTATATATTGGCAGAAGGAATTGAAAATCTGAGGGATTTTTTAAATACGCCATCGCATACGATTGGAGCAATCCTACTGAAAGAGGAAAATAGTTTTGATTAGAGAAACTGTTGTTTATCTGAACCAGACCCACACGCTCTTTAATCATCAGCGTAGTGGTTTTTCTTTTTTAGGTGTTCATCGGGGTTATTAATATACCAGTCCCAGGTTATCTTAAGTCCCTCATAAAGGGACGTTTGTGGATTGTACCCAATCATGGTTTTGGCGCGGGAAATATCCATTACTCGTTTAGCGACGCCGGTTGGTTTAGAGCTGTCAAAGCGGTACTCAAACGGGATAAATGTGTGCAGAGTTTCAATAAGCTCTCGTATGGATGTGCCTATACCGCTGCCCAGATTAACAAGCTCTCCATGCGTACCGTGATACATGGCAAGCACAATGCCCTCGGCCACATCGCCGCTATAGACGAAATCGCGCACAGCGCTCCCATCTCCCCACACGACAAGCGGATTTTCCTGTCCCTCGCTCAATCTATAAAGCAGTGCCGGAATGACCAGACTCACTTTAGGGTCAAAATTATCCCCCTCCCCATAGACATGAGCAGGGCAGACGATAGAAAAATTATCATAGCCGTACTGAGTCTTATAAGCGCCAATCTGAAGCTCTCCCATTCGTTTTGCCCATCCGGCAAAGTCCATTGGAGCGGAATCGCATCTGAAATCGGACTCACGTAAAACGCCGGCCTCCTCGTATATACCAATTGTGCTGACATAGACAACCTTACCGACCTTGTTTATCCGTGCTGCTTCAAGCACATTAGTGTTGACCATCAGAATGGGAACAAAATGGCTGGCAGGTTTTGCCTTTGACGTATCAAAGGAATATATCTTTTTATTGGTGTTATATCCCCATTGACAGTACGCACAGGAAAACGGGCAGCCGCGGTTAGTTTCCCAAAGGGCTAACCATGTCTCATCGGGATTTGCCGCCATAAGAGGATCAAATACGCCGCTCAGGTATGGCGATGGGATAGCGTTAATGTCAAAGGTTTTAGATTGTATACACGGTGTGCTTATAAATTTACCTTCTTTGTCTATAAAGCTGATTGAGGAGACTTTCTGCCAGCGTTTGGTTTTAAAATTCTCAAGAATGCTTACAAACACCTCCTCGCCGGCTCCGTGACAGAGGATATCCACGTAAGGGTGTGTGCGAAGGAAAGCCTGAGCCTTGCCTCTGTCTTCATGGACGCTTGGGCCTCCTATAATTATAAGGGTTTTTGGCGATCGCTGTTTGAGCGCAGCAGCTATCTCTAACGACAGTCGCTCATTCCAGACATATACGCTGAATGCCACAATGGAGGCATCCTTAAGAATGCCGACTGCCTGCTCTGGTGCTACGTTTTTATATATTGGCAGAAGGAATTGAAAATCTGAGGGATTTTTTAAATACGCCATCGCATACGATTGGAGCAATCCTACTGAAAGAGGAAAATAGTTTTGATTAGAGAAACTGTTGTTTATCTGAACCAGACCCACACGCTCTTTAATCATCAGCGTAGTGGTTTTTCTTTTTTAGGTGTTCATCGGGGTTATTAATATACCAGTCCCAGGTTATCTTAAGTCCCTCATAAAGGGACGTTTGTGGATTGTACCCAATCATGGTTTTGGCGCGGGAAATATCCATTACTCGTTTAGCGACGCCGGTTGGTTTAGAGCTGTCAAAGCGGTACTCAAACGGGATAAATGTGTGCAGAGTTTCAATAAGCTCTCGTATGGATGTGCCTATACCGCTGCCCAGATTAACAAGCTCTCCATGCGTACCGTGATACATGGCAAGCACAATGCCCTCGGCCACATCGCCGCTATAGACGAAATCGCGCACAGCGCTCCCATCTCCCCACACGACAAGCGGATTTTCCTGTCCCTCGCTCAATCTATAAAGCAGTGCCGGAATGACCAGACTCACTTTAGGGTCAAAATTATCCCCCTCCCCATAGACATGAGCAGGGCAGACGATAGAAAAATTATCATAGCCGTACTGAGTCTTATAAGCGCCAATCTGAAGCTCTCCCATTCGTTTTGCCCATCCGGCAAAGTCCATTGGAGCGGAATCGCATCTGAAATCGGACTCACGTAAAACGCCGGCCTCCTCGTATATACCAATTGTGCTGACATAGACAACCTTACCGACCTTGTTTATCCGTGCTGCTTCAAGCACATTAGTGTTGACCATCAGAATGGGAACAAAATGGCTGGCAGGTTTTGCCTTTGACGTGTAGGCATTCCCCTGAACGCCGGCAAGATGAAACACGTAGTCCATGTCTTTGGTGAGTTCTTTGCATAAGTTAAAATCAGAGAGATCGCCATAGACGTATTGGGCAGAATCTGAGACTTTTAGCGTATCCAGTGAGACGATTTTTATATGCGCCTGCGCCTGTTCCAGTATCCGCACCACTTTGCGCCCGATAAGCCCTGTGCCGCCGGTAACCAACACGTTTTTTCTGTAGAAACTCTTTAAGATTTCATCTGATAACATGACAGCTATAATAACCCATGCGCTTTATAAAATCAATCGCAAATTAATAACTTGAGGGTATTGGCAGGTGACTACTCCTTATAGTGGACCCCATTGTCAAGACCACTTTTTAGTGGACTTAAGGTATAGCCCTTAATGTTCGTGGAATAAGTAGGGGCGAATAATTATTCGCCCCTACAAAAAACACAAGGAGGCAATATATGGATAAGCTTATAGAGGCAATAACTCAACACCCGAGGACGTCACTGACCGGAGCGGTTATTTTGATGACAGTGGCGGCATTGCTTATGGGGAAAATTGATAAGGACACGGCGCTTTCCGTTATCGGAGTAATGTCGGCAGCAGGGTTGTTAGCAGCAAAAGACGGGGAGAAATGACGGGGTATGAAAAATGGGAGATAGTTTAAAGAGTTATGTACAAGGGGCGTTTATCGGCTCAGGAAATCTGTATATAGACATTTTGGATAACACCACAGGTGCAAAAACGGGTGAAATACTGCTTGGTAATGTCACAGAGTTTAAACTTACGGTGCCAAAGATAACCAAAGTGGATATGAAATCCAAAACGAGGGGCTCCTACGGTAATGTTATAAAATCAGTAATAACAGGGTATAAGCAGTCGCTTGAGTTTACCCTTTCAGACTATACAAAGGAAACTCTGCGTCTTGCATTTTTGGGTGACAATGAAAACTTAGTCCAGCTATCGGGCTCGGTAACTAACGAGGAAATAACGGCTTATATGGGTAAATACACAAAGTTAGCGTACAGAAATGTAAAGAGTACTCCGATGGATGCGGTAGTAACCGCAGCAACAGATCCGTCAGTTACGTATGTAGCCGGTACAGATTACGAGGTGGATTATGAAACAGGCCGCATATATACGATTGAAGAGGGCGGCATCGGTGATGCTCAAAAGTTAAAAGTGGATTACTCCTATGATGCACTAACAGCCAGCATAACCAGTATATCAACCAATAAGCGTATAGAGGCTTTTGTACGATTTATAGGGCTGGACAGAGTCAACAGGCGTAGCTGTGAGCTTGAGCTTTTAAAGGCCTCAATAACGCCTGTGAGCGAGATAGATTTAATCTCCAATAAGTTTACAGAGCTTAAATTCAGCGGTGAGGTGTTGACTACTGATGATGGCACAGGGCGGTTTTTGTTTAAGGACTAGCTAAGAAACCTGAGAGAGGGTTTTGTGTGCTCTCTCTCAGCATAGGTTACAAGTATGAATTATTTTTAAAATAAAACGGATTTTGCTTTTTCTATAAATAAGCGCAACTTTTCTCGGTCTTTCTTGCCCCTTTTCTCTTCTACCCCTGAACTTACGTCAACTGCGTATGGATTAACCCGTCTGACGGCTTCTTCTATATTTTCAGGTGTAAGACCTCCGGCAAGGATTATATTACCAAACTCTCCAGCCTCCTGTGCGATGTCCCAGTTAAAGACGGTACCACTGCCGCCATATAGTTTCTCTGAGTATGTATCCAATAAAAAGGCATCGGCTCCGCTAAAAGCCTTAAGTGCATTAAGGTCAGTAAAGTTTCTTACTCTAAAGGCTTTCACAACCCGCCTTACGTGAGGTTTCAGATCGCTGCACATCTGAGGCGGTTCATCCCCGTGAAGCTGAACAGTGTCAATGCCTGTCTCCTTACACGTATGTAGGATTGTATCCAGTCTCTCGTCAACAAACACCCCCACGGTTATTACAAAAGGAGGCAGCGCTTCTATAATTGTCTTTGCCTTAGCAATAGTCACATTTCGCGGACTTTTTTCGTAAAAAACGAAACCAAGAGCGTCAGCGCCGAATTTACAAGCTAAAAGTGCGTCTTCAATATTTGTAATGCCGCATATTTTAACTTTTAGCGTCACTTTGGGTCTCCCTTCTAAAAATTCCGCTCTTACCCCCGCGTTTTTCTATAAGCATTACATCTGAGATGACCATACCTTTGTCCACAGCCTTACACATGTCATATATGGTGAGGGCTGCTACGGTAGCTGCAGTCAGTGCCTCCATCTCAACCCCTGTCTGTCCTGATGTTTTTACTTCAGCACTGATTTGCACCAGCGACTCTGCCGTCTCTATCTTAAAATCCACAGTCACTGATGTTATCATAAGAGGGTGGCACAGTGGTATGAGATGAGGGGTTTGCTTTGAAGCCATTATGCCGGCAAGTCTTGCCACAGCAAGCACATCACCCTTAGCCAACGCCTTATTTACGATAAGGTTTAGTGTTTCAGGGTGCATCCTGACAGAAGCCGCAGCACGAGCAAAACGATCGGTAACCCCTTTTGAGGTCACATCAACCATGCGGGCTGCCCCGTTTTCATCAAAATGGGTTAAATCACTCATGGTTTTTGAGTGGCAATATATTTTTTAAATTTGTGCATAGTTCCTCTTTCAATTTTTCAATTTCTCCGGCACGTACTTTTTTAACCGAGTCTATTCCTCCAGCAATACGTAAAACTTCTTGTCTTGCGGAATTATCTGAAATAGATGTAAGAACCTTTTGACGGAATTCCTTTAAGAAATCAAGATAGGCGGCAAAGTCTCCGCTGTAGAGGTCTTGCAGTTCCTCTCTGATGGTTTTAGCAAGGGCAGGACTTATAGCATCTGTTGATATTGCAAACGTTAAGCTTCCGCTCTGAAAAGATGAGGGCACAATGAAATTACCGCCGCCCCCAGCAGTATTTATAAGGCCGCCAAAGGATGTAGAAACTGCTTTATTAAGGTTTATGTCATCAGTAGCATCTATCACAATGAAAGCCTCCGCAAGGTCTCCGTCTTGATAGCATCTTGCAATGTGGTGAATTTTACCCTCAGCCCTTAGAAATTCCAAAACTGGCGTCAAAACCGGGCTTATAACTGTTACATCTGCCCCAGCCTCTAAAAGCGTCAACACCTTCCTTTGAGCAACGTTACCACCGCCTAAGACTATACACTTTTTACCTTTTATAGAAACAAAAACAGGATAGAAATCCACTTCATTTAAGCGAATTGAGTTTTGCTCTTGCGTCTTTTAGGATTTTCTTATCAGTAGCGGTATCTAATGCTTTCTGAAAATACTCTTTAGCCAAAGGGATGTCTTTAAGTCCCATGTTTGTTAATGCCAAATTGTAATACAGTGCGGGCATATTATGAAAATCCGGGTACTCTTTAAGTACAACGTTAAAACGTCCTAGAGCTGCTTGATACGATTCTTTTTTAAGATAAAAAGCGCCGACATAGAATTCGTGTTCAGCCAGGATGTTTCTGCACTTTTGAATTCTCAGGGCGATGACCTCACGATATGGGTTTCGTGGGAACAATTCCGTAAGCTTATTAAATTCCTTGATGGCGTTATCAGCTGCTCTGAACCCTCTGTCAGCTCCTTCAATCTGGTTAAACGTTAGAGTTGCAATCATGTACTGAGCGTATGGGGCGTACTTGTTGTTTGGGTATAGGCGGAGAAATTTTCTGTATTCAGCGATGGCAAGCTCCGTCTCATCTTCTCTTGTGTATGACTCAGCAATTTGTAACTGAGCCTCGGGGGCATAGTCAGTAGCGCTGCCGCGGTTGGTTATCTCAGTAAGGAGTTTGCGCCCTTCTTCGTAGTCTTTGTCATCTATTAGCTTCCGAGCGCTTGCATAAGTCTCTTTAGGCTCGGTGTATGTTGGTTTGACCGTCTTTTTTGAGCAAGAGGATACAATCAACGAAATCACAATCATCATTATCACTGTCTTTAATTTCAACACACCTATATTAAATATTTTATTGAATAGTTTAGTCAACTGTTTTTTTTCGTCTTTAACTTAAATATGATTTTTTTTATTGACAAAAGTATTGACCGTGCTTACTAATGTATGGTAAAGTTTGCAACAAAGTTTTAAGTGCGTTGGAGGACAGCTTAAATAATGGACGGGCAGGATAGAGGCAGTAAAAAAACTGATGGCTCACTCTTAGGGAAAACTGTTTCTGCAAGAGTTGTAAATGTCGAGTTTGACGGCGCTCTCTTAGTTGACGAATCTAACAATAAAATAAATCTTTCTAATTTTGATGTACGAGGATGCACACTCTGGGACGATTTGCGTAAAAAGCTGGTAATTGGACAGCAGATTGATGTCTTCGTATTTGACGAAAAAGGAATGCATCAAAAAGATAAATACGGCAGCGAGGCGTTAACACATAATAACCCGTGGCTGCAAAACCCATTTCCTTTATTGAGAAATACTGTTGTAACTGGTGTTGTTATTGCGTTAGATGAAAGAGCGGCTTTCCTACGCTTAGATGACAGTTATATACAAGGCTTTATTCCTCTAAGAGATTTTACCATTTCACATTCAAGTAAGATGAATGATTTTCTTGAAGTGGGTGACTCTGTAAGAGGGGTAATTACTGAAGTAGGCTTCAAAAAATATGATGTGTGCTTGAGCATTAAAGATTATAACGCTACTATTAAGGAAGAAGAAAAAAAGGACAGAATAAAAGAAGAGAATAAAACAACGATTGGCAACTTAGCGGTTATAAAAATTGAGCGTGAAAAGAAATTAAAACTGCCTCCTTACAGGATATTAGTAGTGGATGGCCAAAACACAGTGTTAAATTCGTTGGCTGATTATTTACGTTCTTTTGGAACGGTTATAGATAAAGCAGATACGTTTGCTAAAGCTGAAAATTATATTAAAACTGAACAATACGATTTTATTTTTATTGATAAGTATCTTGACGAAAAGAAAAACGGAATTGACCTTATACGGATTTTACATCAAGAGGGTAAATATCCACAAAAAGGAATTTTTCTGATAACCGGTGAGGAGAACAGCAATCTTGATATTAAAGAATTAATTAACATGAAAGTAACTGATATTCTTTTAAAACCGATACATAGCACCACTTTAAGAGATATTTTAATGGGAAACTATAAGAGTGCGCTTACGAAGGTACATTCAGATGAAATCAAAGAGCGCTTAAGCAATGCTGTTTTCCAAAGGGTTAAAAGTGAAATCAGGCTATTTCAATTTGACATTAAAGAGCAAATAAAGATTTTATTTGAAGAAATTAAGAGACTGATTAGATGTGATGCCATAGTGATATTTTCGTATGAAGAGACAGTTAAGAATATTGTGTTGTCGTTCTATGATGGAGTGTCTCTGCCTGGAGACAACATACATATTAAAAATATTGCTTATTCGCCTGTTGCAGACATTTTTAAAGAAGGAGAGGCTGTTTTTATGCAGAGGGATGAGACAAATCAGTTCAGATACTTTCACGATTTTATTCCCAATGTTACCTCTATGATTGGCTATCCAGTGTATATTCAAGGTGAGACCAAATATGTCATTGCGTTATTTAGGACTGATGGGCGGTTATTCACAAAAGAGGAGTTTGAAAAAGGAGAAATATTTCCAGAAAAGCTTTCTTTAATTTTGAAAAGAGCTTATATAAAGACATATTGGAAAAAGAACTTGTTTTCAGTCTCTCCGGCAGACTTGCAAGCGGTTTAATTCATGAAATCAGGAACAGACTACAATCGCTGGAAAGCACAAGAGGTCTTCTTGATGCAAACTGGAAAGAACTTACTGAAAAGAAAAACCCGATATATGACTATAAATTCATAAGCGAATTTTCAAATGACTTAACAAAGATGAGAAACTATACTAAAAATATGTCCGATCTAACATATCTTTTTTCATCTTTGATAAAGCGCTGGGGGGACACATCTCTGCCTGTTGTTGAAATAATCAAAAAATATACAGCAATGCTGCAACCTGCTGCTAAATCAAATGATGTCCATATAGTTATTGAATTACCGGAAAGAGATATTTTAAAGTCCATTACTTTTCCATCAATAGTGTTAGGTCAGATATTAACAAATCTTGTTTTAAATTCAATACACCATAATGATAAAGCATACGGACTTGTAAAAATTAGCTTAGACTATTTTCCGGAGCAGGAGTTACCTATCATTATTACCGTTGAAGATACAGGAAAGGGGATACACAGAAAAGATTACAAAAAGATATTTGAGCCTTTTGTTACTACAAAAGTCAAAGACGGCGTCGGCTTAGGTTTATACATAGTGTACAACCTGGCTCTTAACAATGGCATAGCCATTGAATTAAAAAGCAGCTATATGTATAGCGGTACAATATTTCAAATAAAAATACCGCTTATTCTTGGTCAATGAGATGATTCGTGTAATTCAGAGAGACAACAATACACGTGAAAGTTTAGTGAGATTACTTAAGGCAAAAGGTTATGAGGCGCTTGCATATAGTCACCCTGATGATGCCTTTAATGAGGTGAAAAATGATGATTTTATAATTCTTGATTATTCCATAATAAGAGGTGCTCCAGAAGAAACAATCAAAAAGCTATCAAAGACAGATGAAAATGGTTTTATAACTACACACATCATTATTCTTACGGGTTATCCTGAAGAAGCAGAATATCTTAACAATATGCCTGAGGTTTTTCGTGTTTTGGGGAAACCAATTGAGACGAAAATTTTAATCAACATAATACAGCAAACAGAAAGTATTAAAAATCTTCAAAAATATATAAATAGCTATTTTGACAAATCAGGTGTTTTACTAAGTATATTTACCGGCATGCCGCTCCCTGTTCTCCTTTTGGACATTTCATATAGAGTATAGTGGATCCCAAATATGAGACAATCAGTTAAGATAGAGCTGGTTGTAATGAATGGGAGGATAAAATGAAAAACAGACGGAAGTTTGGCAAAGAGTACAAAGCAAAAGTAGCAATAGAAGCGCTCAAAGGTCAGAGGACAGCCAATGAGATAGCGCAGGAATTTGATATTCATGTGAACCAGGTGAATGAATGGAAAAAGCATTTAGTAGAAGGGGCGTCAACGTTATTTAATGGAGTGCAAGAAAATTCTCAGGCGGCATATGAATCAGAGCGAGAGCGGTTATATAGTCAAATAGGGAAGTTGCAAGTAGAAGTGGACTGGCTAAAAAAAAAGAGCCTGTTACTTGCGCAACGGTAAGTGAGAAACGAGCGATGATAGAGCCAGCAAATAAGGAATTGAGTATTCGTCAGCAGTGTAACCTGCTAAGCCTTCCACGCTCCAGTTATTATCGTCAGGCAGTACCGGAGAGCGAGGAGAATTTGAAGGTGATGAGGGCAATAGATGAGCAGTACACAATGCATCCATGGTATGGAAGCCGCACAATGGTTTACATTCTTTTCCGAGCAGGATATAAAGTAAATCGCAAGCGAGTAAAGCGTTTGATGATGTTGATGGGTCTTGTATCTATAGCACCCAGAAAAAGAACGACAGTACGGAATAAGCAACATAAAGTTTACCCTTATCTACTGCGATTATTAGATATTACTATCATCAACCAAGTCTGGTGCAGTGATATAACGTATATTCGAATGAGACATGGCTTTGTGTATCTGACAGCAGTAATGGACTGGTATAGCCGCTATGTGCTGTCATGGGAGGTGTCAGTGACAATGGATGATGGTTTTTGCGTAAGTAGCCTTGAGCGAGCCCTTAGGCTCTATGGCAGTCCTGAGATATTCAACACAGATCAAGGCAGCCAGTATACAGGGGCAGCGTTTATCAATGTGCTTCAGAGCAATGGGATTCGGATAAGTATGGATGGCAGAGGACGGGCTATGGATAATATCATGATTGAGCGGCTGTGGCGCAGTGTCAAGTATGAGGAGGTTTATATAAAAGATTATGAAACTGTTGATGAGTTGATTAAAGCGCTAAGGAGCTATTTTGATTTTTATAACAATGAGCGTCCGCATTCTACGCTTAGAGGCAAAACACCTGCCGAGGTTTATAAAAGCTCTGATTTTGCGATGGCGGCGTAAGGATGCATTACCCTATCCCTTACCCTTATACTAACAGACTAAATACCCTCTTAGAGGGCTATACCTTAAGTCCACTAAAAAGTGGTCTTGACAATGGGGTCCACTATAGATAGCCTCATGGATGTCATTGGGTAAAGATATGTTTGTTTTCGAAAAATAAACCTTACCTATCGAGTAATTTAAATAATCATCATAGTCAGTACAGTTATCACACTTTCTTCGAGAGGAAAATTTAAATGAAGGAGGAGAAGAGTTAATAAGGTTTTTTTGAGATAATTCAGATACTACTTCAGATAGGGGTCTTTCAGACCTATTATCAGCAGCACAGACTTCAGCTATTAATATGCTGACAATGAATACAAATATGACTGTTAAGGAGGTATTAGTTATTTTCATGGGCATATTAAACCACTAATACTCACAGTTTGTCAATAATAAAAAAAATTGCCTATGCAGTTAGCTCCGCAAACAAAAAAATGGATTCCTGCCTTCGCAGGAATGACAAGAAAAAAAGGAATGACCTCCCCTAAAGGGGATTCCCCTGTAAAATGGCCCCCCTTTGTCATTCCCGCCTACGAGCGGGAATCCAGTCCTTTTAACTGTATCATTTGCTGACTGAAAAAAATCTACAGGAGTTAACTCAATAAGCATTATAAATTATTTAAACATAATAACAAACTGTTTAATTTAGGATAACGCTGACCACAAAACTGGGGGTCACGGGGAATCATTCCCCGTGCAGGATGGGGTTTAAGGGGAAGGACAGAGTCCTTCCCCTATTTCTATACTAAATTAACATTAACCGGCGTTTTCAACGAGCATAGCAAAGCCCATACCACCGCCTATGCACATGCTGATAATGCCGTGTTTGTAACCATTGCGCTGCATGAGGTTCATGCCGGTTACCATCTGTCTTGCTCCGGTACAGCCAATTGGATGCCCTATTGATATACCGCTTCCAAGTTCATTGGGCTTATCATTGGGTAAACCAAGCTCCCTTAGACAGCCTATTGCCTGAGCAGCAAAAGCCTCGTTTAATTCCCACATGTCAATGTCTTTTACTGTCAGTTTATTAGCCTTAAGGAGTTTTCTGATAGCTGGAATGGGTCCTAGTCCCATGTATGCAGGGTCAAGGCCGCCGGCGGCAAATCCTTTCACTTTCAGATAAGGCTTAAGACCAAGCTCTTTAGCTTTGTCAGCCGACATCATGATAACAGCGGCGGCGCCGTCATTAATTCCAGAGGCGTTACCGGCTGTTACTGAGCCGTCTTTTTTAAATGCTGGTTTCATTTTGCCCAGCTTTTCCATGTTGGTTTCCATAGGGCGCTCATCCGTATCTATAATAGTGTCGCCTTTTCTGCCCTTTATCACAACGGGTACGATTTCTTTGGCAAATGTGCCGTCTTTGATAGCTTTCATGGCTCTGTTGTGGCTAAGGAGACTAAGCTCATCCTGCTCCTGACGGCTTATGCCGTAGAGGTCAACTATATTCTCAGCAGTTATCCCCATGTGGTAGCCATAAAATATCTCATAAAGTCCATCAAATACCATTAAATCATGAAGCTCGCCAACACCGGTCAAAGCCATACGATAACCCCACCGTGCCTGAAGCGAGGCAAACGGAATATTGCTCATGCTTTCCATACCGCCAGCTACGATAACATCCGCCTCGCCTGCCATGATGGACGTTGCTCCCAGCGCTATAGCTTTTAAACCGGAGGAGCATACCTTGTTGATAGTCATGGCGGGAGTCTCTTTAGGTATTCCGCCCCTTATCATTGCCTGTCTGCCGGGATTTTGCCCTTGCCCTGCCTGTACAACATTGCCTATTATCACATCGTCAACGGTTACGGCTTTAAGAGAAGAGTCCCAATCCTGAGCCTTTTTTTCAAGCTCTATTGTGCCCTGCTCTTTTAACTTATCAGGTGCATTGGCTCTCATCTCATCGCTTACTACCGGCCTAAGCCCTGCTCTTTTAAAGGCTTCTTTGATTACCAGCGCCCCCAAATCTATCGCCGATACATCCTTAAGCGTGCCGCCAAATGCTCCAACAGGCGTCCTCACTCCACCCACTATTACCACTTCTCTCATCGTGTACTCCTCCTTATTTAGGTTAATTGGTTCATATCAAGCCGTTACATACTTAAGGGTTGCTTCAAATCAAACGCACACCCCCCACCATGACATAATAGCTATTGTGTTTTTCTTGTGTCAAGAGCATTTTTTTAACGCTTGATATTGTTCTTTGTTAAATGTTATGCTATGTGTCAAAAAAAATTAGAATTTGAGGGATAAAACATGGAAAGTAAGAAACAAAACAGCACAGTCCATATAATTGACGTGACCAACAGAGATGGCGTTCAAACATCAAGGATACTTCTGCCAAAGCTCTCCAAAACCATGCTTAATCTCTATTTGGATGAGATGGGAATTTACCAGAGCGAGGTAGGGTTCCCAACACTTAAGCACGAAATAGGCTACATTAACGCCAATCTCAAACTGTTCAAAAAAGGGGTTATCAAGCAGATTCATCTTGAAGGGTGGTGCAGGGCTGTCACAGAAGATGTAGAGTTAACATTTAAGAACTGCCCGGATATAAAGCACTTAAACATTTCGGCCTCTACGTCGGATATTTTGATTCGGGGCAAGTTTATGGGCAAAAAAACCTTTAAAGACGTTATAGATCAAATGGTAAAGGCAGTAAAGGCTGCGCGTGACCTTGGGGTAGAGACCCTCGGAGTTAACGCTGAGGATGCCTCTCGGACGGATTTGGGCGCTATAGAGGAGTTTATTATTGCCGGCAAAGAGGCAGGAGCTGACCGTTTCCGGTACTGCGACACGCTGGGCGCTGAGGGGCCAATCTCTATTTATGAAAAAATAAAAGAACTGTCAGAAAAAACAAATTTCCCGATAGAAATGCACTGTCACAACGATTTAGGAATGGCAGAGGCAATCTCAATTGCCGGAGCAAGGGCAGCAACCATGTGCGGTTTGGATACATACATAAACACAACAGTCAACGGTTATGGAGAGCGCTCAGGCAATGCCGATCTCGTATCCATTTTGCTTGCGCTTAAGTACTCTAACCATTTTGCCGACAAGGTTTATCTCATGGACAATGTGAACTTAAAGCATTCGTGGAGAATCGCTAAGTACGCCTCGTATGCGTTTGGTTTGCCGCTGCCGATAAATCAGCCCGGAGTCGGAGCTAACGTGTTTGCTCACGAGTCAGGGATTCACGCTGACGGCGCTCTTAAAGACAGAAGAAACTATGAACTCTACGACCCTGAGGACGTAGGACGCGGGCACTCTGATTTGCTTGGCACAGGGCGCGTTATAACCACTGGAGCCTACGGCGGCATAAAGGGATTTCGCCACGTTTACGATAACCTTGGCGTTTATTTTGCTAACGATGATGAGGCACGCGACATACTTGAGCTTGTTCAGTACGCTAACCTGCACACGCAAAAGCCGCTGACCGATGACGAGTTAAAATTCATAGCCAGCAACCCCGATGAGGTAAGAGAGATTCTGAGGGTTACCCTATGACGCACAATGTAACGTTAATTCCCGGGGACGGTACAGGCCCTGAGATAACTGAAGCAGTGGTAAGGGTTGTTGAGGCTGCCGGAGTAAAGTTTAACTGGGATGTGCAAAATGCAGGAATTGACGTGTTTGAGGCTGAGGGAAATCCCCTTCCTCAAAGAGTTATAGAAAGCATAAAGAAAAACAAAGTGGCAATAAAGGGCCCGGTAACAACCCCTGTTGGCGGAGGGTTTAGAAGCGTCAATGTAACTTTGCGGCAGGAGCTTGACCTTTATGCCTGTCTAAGACCATGTAAGGCTTATGAAGGGGCGCGCACAAGGTTTCCTGAAGTGGATATTGTAATAGTTAGAGAAAACACCGAGGACCTCTACGCAGGGATTGAGTTTAAGAAAGACGATGAGAACACCCTGTCACTGATTGATTTTATAAAGTCAAAAATCGGCAAAACTATAAGAAGTGATTCAGGAATAAGCATAAAGCCGATTTCCGTGTTTGGTACGGAACGTATTGTGCGGTTTGCCTTTGACTACGCACGAGCTAATGGCAGACGGAAGGTGACGTCGGTGCATAAGGCTAATATAATGAAGTTTTCCGATGGTCTGTTTCTTGAGGTATCAAAAAAAGTAGCGGAGTCGTACCCTGACATAGAGTTTGAAGACAGAATCATAGATAACATGTGTATGCAGCTTGTGCAAAAGCCGGAGCAGTATGACGTGCTGGTGCTGCCAAATCTCTACGGCGATGTGGTGTCGGATTTAGCTGCTGGTTTAATAGGCGGGCTGGGGCTTGCGCCTGGAGCCAACATTGGAACAGAAATGGCAGTGTTTGAAGCCACTCATGGCAGCGCCCCCAAGTATAAGGGGCTAAACAAGGTAAACCCTATCGCTATGATGCTCTCCGCCATAATGATGCTTAACTACCTTGGAGAGAAAGATGCCGCATCTGCGCTTGACAGCGCTATTGCTAAAATAATCAGAGAAGGCAAAGATGTAACCTATGACATGAAGCCCAGCCCAGATGACAAAACTGCTGTGGGTACCTCCGGTGTTGCCGATGCCATCTGTAAGATACTTAAAAGTGGTTAAAAACTGTATAATGGTACAGGAGAGCACTTGAGAGGAAAGATGAAAAAAATAGAGATTTTGGCGGCGTGCGTCTTACTGTTATTTTTAGCTTCTGCATGTACACCAGTATGTGTAGCTACAAGAGTTTCATGTTTTGGTTATCAAAAGCCATTTGTCCTTAAGGGTTCTGTCATGGTGCCTCTTTGTGAAAACTTATTTATGACCTGCCAGTTTTGTTACGATTACACTGAGATAGCCAATATATGTGACAAAGAAGTCAGAGGGTGCAGCGGACGGTGTATGGTGTATGGTCTGTGGGGCTCTTGTTATTCAAAAGACGAAAGGATTTCTTGTACGCCCGAGGATCCCGCAAAAAACATAAAACCTGAGTCTGAGAAAAAATCGGAACCACCAGCTGCTACAAAACCTGATGTCGCAGCAGAGAAAAAATCTGAGCCTAAGAAAGAGTCTGAACCCGAAAGAAAGCCAGAACCACCAGCCGATACTAAGCCTGAACCGGAGAAAAAAACAGAACCATCAAATGATGTGAAACCGCAGCCTGAGTCCAATGTCAAACCAGTGCCTGCAGCTGAAACCAAACCTGATGCGACAAAAGACACAGAATCAGAACCGGTAAAAAATCAGGAGTAACATCATGAGCGTTCTGTCGTACGATATGCTCTTGAGGTCTGTTGACTCTCACCTTATATGGTTAAAGGGTAATATCTTTGTCCTTAGCTCCTTGATTCAGATTTTGTTGGTAGCTGCTATTATAGTTTTAGTAAGTATTTTTAAAAAGCCGATAAAATCCTTTGCTAAGAAGTCCACAGACAGGTTTAGCTTTGCTGAAAGCGGTTATTCGCTGGTTATCAGAAATATATTAGATCATATAAGCGGCATTATAATTGCTCTGCTGCTTCTTTTTGCCCGTCATGTATCAGTGGAGTTACACCATCAAACCAAAATTTTACAACTGGCAGCTAACATCTATATTGCATGTATAGCTATAAGCATTGTGTCAACAGCTATAAAGAAAAAAGAAATTGCAAAGGCTGTAAAAATTGTAGTTTTGATACTTACCTGTCTTAATATTCTGGGTTTACTCGCTCCTCTAATGGCACTGCTGGACGGTATAGGTTTTATGTTTACAGGCACAAAAATCAGTGTATTGACCCTCATAGAAGGGGTTGCATTAACCGCACTGGTGTTCTCTGTCGGAAACTTTATTGTAGATAGTATTTCGGTAAAGATTTCAAAAACATCAGGGCTAAACCCGACACTTGAGGTGTTGTTTCTAAAGCTGTCAAAAACTCTGGTTGTTATCATCTCAGCGGCTGCTGGGCTTGAGATGGCAGGATTTAGTCTTAAGTCGCTTCATTACTTTAGCGGTGCTCTGGGTATAGGTATAGGTTTTGGTCTAAAAAATATATTTTCCAATTATATAAGTGGAATAATACTGCTAATTGATAAATCCATAAAGCCTGGAGACGTAATCGAGGTTGGTGACAGATTTGGATGGATAACCGATTTAAGGGCAAGATACGTTTCTCTAAGGACAAGGGATGGCAAGGAGTATATAATCCCAAACGAGGAATTAATAACCCATAGAGTTGTCAGTTGGTCGCACTCCGACAATCGTATAAGAATTGTGCTGCCGGTGGGTATATCGTATGACTCTGATGTAAGGCTGGC
Organism: Nitrospirales bacterium LBB_01; assembly: GCA_004376055.2. Classification (GTDB taxonomy): domain Bacteria; phylum Nitrospirota; class Thermodesulfovibrionia; order Thermodesulfovibrionales; family Magnetobacteriaceae; genus Magnetomonas; species Magnetomonas plexicatena. The sequence goes on along the minus strand of CP049016.1, from coordinate 1,218,646 downwards.
AATGAATTTAGCCGTGGATGCGGCAAAGAGTGTGCAGCGAGTGCTCAAGGACCCTGAGCCTGTGTGCAGATTTACAGAGTTTGCAGACAGCTCCTTAAATCTCTCACTGAGAGCATGGATAAGTGATCCGCAAAACGGCATTGCTAACGTAAAAAGCGAGATTAACCTTGGAATACTGGACAGATTCAACTCTAACAATATAAAAATCCCATATCCGCAAAGAGACGTGCATATAAATTAATGAACCAGGATGAACTCTACCGCAAAAAATGTGCAGCTGAGGAGGCGATTTTCAGTCACATTAGGCGAGGCTCGAGGATTTTTATCGGCACCGGGTGTGCCGAACCGCAGTATCTGGTAAGAGCGCTGATAAAATATGCCGAGACTCACCCGAAGGCTTTTTCTGACACTGAGATTTTTCATGTTTGGTCACTTGGAGTAACCCCTTACACCAATGAAAAGTTTAAAAATAACTTCAGATACAATTCATTTTTTATTGGCGGCAGTGTCAGAGCGGCGGTGAATGAGGGAATGGCCGACTATACCCCAGTGTTCCTCTCTAAGGTGCCCGGGCTGTTTATACGGAGGATTATTCCTGTTGATGTGGCTCTGATACAGTGTTCACCACCGGATACACACGGCTACATGAATCTTGGTGTCAGTGTCGATATAGTCAAAGCTGCTCTTGAGGTAGCCTCTATGGTTGTTGTTCAGATAAATAGTCAAAGCCCCATTGTGCACGGTGACGGCTTCATTCACCTTAATGACATTGATTTCATTGTGGAGGCAGATGAGCCCATACTGCAATACCAGTCAGATGCTGACTGTGACACTGTACAAGCCATCGGACGATACGTATCAACATTGATTCAGGACGGCGATACTCTACAGGTTGGTTACGGGAGTATTCCAAATGCTGTGATGGTCCATCTGTCTGGAAAAAATAACTTAGGAATTCACACAGAGCTGATTTCAGACGGAATAGTTGACTTAATAAAAAACGGCAATGTTAACAATATTAAAAAAAACATAAACCGCAGCAAAACCGTTGCGTCTTTTGCAATGGGCGCTCAGACCACTTACGATTTTATTAACAACAATCCATCAATAGAGTTCAGAACCATAGATTATACGAATGATCCAATGGTGATAGCCTCGCACGACAATATGGTGGCAATAAACAGTACATTACAGTTGGATTTAACAGGACAGGCCTCCTCTGAATCCATAGGAAAGATTTTTTACAGCGGCATAGGGGGGCAGGCTGATTTCATGCGTGGAGCGGTTTTATCCAAAGGTGGTAAGACCATTTTAACTCTCCAGTCAACTGCCGATGTTATTGATAAAAATGGAGCAGCACAAACAGTTTCACGGATAGTTCCCCTGCTTAGCAAGGGGGCAGGGGTAACACTTAATCGTGGCGATATTCAGTATGTTGTAACAGAGTATGGAATCAGCTATCTTCACGGCAAAAATATCAGAGAACGGGCAATGCAGCTTATATCCATATCTCATCCAGAGTTCAGACCGTGGCTTATTGAGGAGGCTAAGAGACTTAACTTAATCTATAAAGATCAAGCTACTGTTACAGGCAACTATCCATCAGAGCTTGAAACGCACAAGAGACTTAGCTCCGGCATGGAGATTTTTGTCAGACCGGTTAAGATAAGCGATGAGCCGCTTATGAAGGAGTTTTTTTATTCTCTCTCTGACGATACGCTCTATAGGCGCTTTACTTCAGTAAGAAAAGACATGCCCCATGAGAGACTTCAGGAGTTTATTGCTGTTGATTACAGGTCTAAAATTGTTATTGTTGCTATTATGCAAACGGGTAATGTGGAGAGTATTGTCGGAGTTGCCCAGTATGCACTTTCTAAGGATAATTTTATGGCTGAAGTTGCCTTTGTAGTCAGAGATGACTATCAGGGAAAGGGAATAGGGAAGGAGTTGATTAAATATCTGACATTTATAGCACTAAAACAGGGACTTCTTGGTTTTATTGCAGAAACCATGTCAGAAAACCATTCAATGATTGCCTTATTTAAGTCACTGGATGCTACCATAGAAAGATACGACGAGGATGGCTCGTGTTCTCTTAGGGCGATTTTTAAGCGTTGACTAGTACCTCATCATAAATAAATGATTATGGGAAATTTTTTTTTAGGATAGCTTTACTTTTTAATATCTAATGATTTACAATACAAATCATGATACAATTGTATGATATTAATGTGTTTAGGAGATGCCAGGAAATTAAGCAGTAAAAAAAAGTAAATTTACACTTGACAAAGCTAAAACGTCTGTTTTACAATTCACCTTTGTGAAAAATACTAATACAAATTTAGTTTGGAGGAACATTGCCGACTATATCGCAGTTAGTCAGGAAAGGTAGAGAACAGGTCATTAAAAAGACCAAGAGCCCCGCATTGGAGGAGTGTCCTCAGAGAAGGGGTGTGTGTGTGAGAGTTTATACAACTACGCCCAAGAAACCGAACTCGGCATTGAGAAAGGTTGCCAGAGTGAGATTGACAAACGGCTTTGAAGTAACGGCCTATATACCTGGGGTTGGTCACAACCTACAGGAGCACTCGATAGTGTTGATAAGGGGAGGGCGTGTAAAAGACCTTCCCGGCGTACGTTATCATATTATAAGAGGAACACTTGATACAACAGGTGTTGCCGACAGAAGACGCGGGCGCTCTAAGTATGGAGCCAAAAAGCCTAAATGATGAGGACATAGGAAATGCCAAGAAGAAGAGTAGCTGAGAAAAAAGAAATATTGCCCGACCCCTTGTATAACAGCAAGCTGGTCGGAAAGTTCATTAACATCCTGGTTGAGGATGGCAAAAAGGCGATAGCAGAGCGTATCTGTTACGGTGCCTTTGAAGTTATCAAAACCAAAACAAGCGAGGATCCTCTAAAGGTGTTTAAGACATCGATTGAAAATGTTAAGCCGCTTATAGAAGTAAAACCGCGCAGGGTTGGAGGAGCAACATATCAGGTGCCTGTGGAGATAAGGCCACAAAGAAGGCTTGCTCTGGCTTTCAGATGGATAATAAACTATGCACGAGGCCGTAATGAAAAAACGATGACGGACCGGCTTGCCGGAGAGCTCGTTGATGCTTTTAACAATGTTGGAAGTTCTATTAAAAAGAAGGAAGATACGCACAAAATGGCAGAAGCTAACAAAGCGTTCGCTCACTACAGATGGTAGTCCTGATAAATGTCTGAACGATTCTCACTGGAAAAAACCCGCAATATCGGTATTATGGCTCATATTGACGCTGGTAAAACGACAACTACGGAGAGGATTCTCTACTACACTGGAGTTACCTATAAGATAGGCGAGGTTCATGATGGCACTGCCGTAATGGACTGGATGCCACAGGAGCAGGAGCGTGGGATTACTATAACGTCGGCTGCAACTACCTGTTATTGGAAAGACAACAAGATTAATATAATAGATACGCCCGGCCACGTGGATTTCACCATAGAGGTGGAAAGGTCGCTGCGAGTTCTTGACGGGGCAGTGATACTGCTTGACTCTGTTTCAGGTGTGGAGCCTCAAACTGAAACCGTATGGAGACAGGCGGAGCGATATGAAGTGCCAAGGATAGCGTTTCTTAACAAGATGGACAGAGTGGGCTCGGATTTTTATATGTCAGTTGATTCTATGGTGGAAAAACTAGGAGCAAATCCGGTTCCTTTACAAATACCAATGGGTTCTGAGGAAAAATTCAGAGGGCCAATTGATCTTGTTAGGATGAAGGCCTATTACTTTGATGACGAGGCATTAGGTTCAAGCTATGTAGAGGACGAGATTCCCACCGAGTTAATGGAGTTAGCCCTTAAGTACAGAGAAAAACTCCTTGAGTCAGTTTCTGAGCTTGACGATGCGATAATGGAAAAGTATCTGGGTGGAATTGAGATAACTGAGCTGGAGATAACTGAGGCAATAAGAAAAGGTGTAGCAGCCAGACTGATAACACCAGTGCTGTGCGGAGCAGCATTTAAAAACAAAGGAGTGCAGATGCTCCTTGACGGCATAATAAAATACCTGCCATCGCCGCTTGACGTTGAAGCTATTAAGGGAATTAATCCTGATGACAACAGCGAAGCGATTCGCATGGCCTCATATGATGAGCCGTTTGCAGCGCTTGCTTTTAAGATAATGACCGACCCTTATGTCGGACAGTTATCTTTTATCAGGGTTTATTCGGGAGTTTTAGCTAGCGGCTCATACGTTTATAATTCATCAAAACTAAAAAAAGAAAGAATCAGCAGACTTTTACGAATACACGCTAATAAGAGAGAAGAGATAGACGAGGTATGTGTTGGCGATATAGCGGCAATTGTTGGGCTTAAAAATACACTTACCGGCGACACTCTATGTTTTGAGAAGAGTCCGGTCATTCTGGAGTCTATGAAATTCCCTGAGCCTGTTATCTCAGTAGCGATTGAACCTAAGACAAAAGACGACAGGGATAAATTGTTTCAGTCATTAGGAAAACTTACACAAGAAGACCCATCTTTTAAGATGTCATATAATGAGGAGACCGGTCAAACACTTATATCCGGTATGGGTGAGCTTCATCTTGAGATTATAACAGACCGTTTGATAAGAGAATTTAAGGTAGGAGCAAATGTGGGAAAACCACAGGTTGCATACAGAGAGGCCATAAAGGACAGCGCCGAAGCCGAGGGTAAGTACATTAGGCAAACTGGAGGCAGAGGGCAGTACGGCCATGTTAAGATAAGGATAGAGCCTCTTGGGAGAGGAACAGGGTTTGAGTTTGAAAATAAGATAATCGGCGGATCGGTTCCGAGAGAGTATATATCAGCTGTAGAGGCAGGCATGAGGGAGGCAGTAAATGTTGGTGTTGTGGCAGGGTATCCGATAGTGGACGTAAAGGCCACATTATACGACGGCTCTTATCATGAGGTGGACTCATCTGAGATGGCTTTCAAAATTGCCGGCTCTATGGCGTTAAAGGAAGCTGTAGCCAGGGCAAAACCTGTGCTTTTGGAGCCGATTATGAGTGTTGAGGTTGTGACCCCCGAAGACTACATGGGGGACGTTATTGGAGACCTAAACTCACGACGTGGAAAGATACACCAGATAAATAAAAGAGGTAAGACACAGGTAATTGAGGCACATGTGCCTCTGTCTGAGATGTTTGGATATGCAACCGATTTAAGGTCAAATAGTCAGGGCAGGGCAAGCTACACAATGCAGCTTGCCCTGTACGAAGAGCTCCCTAAAAGTGTTGCTGATGAGGTAATAAAAAAAATTAAGGGACTCTAAATATTTTACTTGACAAACAGTAAAATATCTGCTAAGATACCTATTTTGTCAGTGAAATTGTGAACTATTAAAATTATATTAAGATAAACTTCAGATTCGGCTGTCTTGTTGAAGACACGAAACTAAGGAGGTAGAGAGAGATGGCAAAGGCCAAGTTTGAAAGGACAAAGCCGCACGTCAATGTTGGCACGATAGGGCACGTTGACCACGGTAAGACAACACTGACAGCAACGATAACCAAGGTGTTGGCAATGAAGGGGCAGGCGAAGTTTACGGCCTACGATCAGATAGATAATGCGCCGGAGGAAAAGGCAAGAGGAATCACGATAGCAACGGCACATGTGGAGTACGAGACCGATAACCGGCACTATGCGCATGTGGACTGTCCGGGGCACGCCGATTACGTAAAGAATATGATAACAGGAGCGGCACAGATGGATGGTGCAATCCTAGTGGTTAGTGCCGCAGACGGCCCTATGCCTCAGACGAGAGAACACATACTGTTGGCACGTCAGGTAGGAGTGCCCTGCATTGTGGTGTTTATGAATAAGACTGATATGGTGGATGATCCTGAGCTGATAGAGTTGGTGGAGCTTGAGATCCGAGAGCTTTTGAGCAAGTATGGATTCCCTGGGGATGAGATACCGATAGTGAAGGGCAGTGCGTTAAAGGCAATAGAGAGCACGGCAACGGATCCGACAGCGCCTGAGTATAAGTGTATAGCAGAGCTGATGGATGCAGTGGATTCGTACGTACCGCAGCCACAGAGACCGCTTGACAAACCGTTTTTAATGCCGATAGAGGATGTGTTTTCAATAAGCGGCAGAGGGACAGTGGTAACGGGCAGAGTGGAGCGCGGGATAGTCAAAGTGGGCGAAGATGTAGAGATAGTGGGAATATCGGCAACGAGAAAGTCTGTGGTAACCGGAGTTGAGATGTTTAGAAAACTTCTTGATGAGGGACGAGCCGGAGATAACATAGGGGCGCTTTTAAGAGGAGTTGGTAAGGATGAGGTGGAAAGAGGTCAGGTGTTGGCAAAACCTGGCAGCATAACGCCGCACACAAAGTTTAAGGCAGAAGCGTATGTGTTAACAAAGGAAGAGGGCGGCAGGCATACGCCGTTTTTTAAAGGGTACAGGCCGCAGTTTTACTTCAGAACGACAGATGTGACTGGAGTGTGTGAGTTGCCTGAGGGAGTGGAGATGGTAATGCCTGGTGATAACATAAGCATAAGAGTAGAGTTGATAGCGCCGATAGCAATGGAGAAGGAACTACGATTTGCAATCCGAGAGGGTGGCAGAACGGTTGGTGCCGGCGTTGTTACAGAGGTTTTGGAGTAGGAACTTGAACGAAAAAATCAGAATAAAACTAAGGGCATTTGACCACAGACTGTTGGATCAGTCTGTGAAGGAAATTGTTGACACGGTGCACAGGACTGGCGCAAGAATAGCAGGACCGGTACCGTTGCCGACACATATTCAGAAATTCACTGTGTTGAGATCGCCTCATGTGGATAAAAAGTCCAGAGAGCAGTTTGAGATAAGGACGCATAAACGGTTGATTGATATTCACGACCCCACTCAACAGACAGTGGATGCCCTTATGCAGTTAGAGTTAGCAGCCGGTGTAGATGTGGAGATAAAACTATGAGCACTGAAAAGACTGGTATAATAGGCAGAAAGCTGGGAATGACTCAGATATTTACAGAGACAGGTAATGTTGTACCGGTAACCTTGATAGAGGCTGGTCCATGTAGTGTTATCCAGATAAAAACCGCTGAAAGGGATGGTTATGATTCTGTAAAGGTTGGCTTTATAGAGACAAGAAAGGCTAACAAACCTATGAGGGGAATTTTTGAGAAAACAGGTTTAAAACCTATGCAGATAATCAGAGAGTTTCCAATAGATGGGCTAAAAGTTGGAGATTTTGTAACAGTGGAGAGATTTGCAGCAGGAGATTTGGTAAAGATAGCAGGAGTGTCCAAAGGGAAAGGCTTTCAAGGAGTAATGAAAAGACATAATTATGCAGGAGGTCCTGGCGGTCACGGCTCGATGTTTAACAGAGCACCTGGCTCAATCGGCGCCAGTTCATTTCCATCAAGAGTGTGGAAAAATAAGGGAATGCCTGGACACATGGGCTCAGAGAGGGTAACGGTCAGAAACCTTACGATAGTGGGTGTGAGAGCTGAGCAGAATGTGTTGATAATAAAGGGTGCAGTGCCCGGAGCAAAGGGTGATATAGTGGAAATAAGGAAGGGTTTTTAAAGCCTGCAACTTAAGATGACAAGGGCTAAACGGATATGTTAGAGATTGAAATAAGAGACAGAAGTAATAATAAACTGGAAAGTACGGCATTGCCTGAAGATGTTTTTGGCCTTGAATCCAGACCCGATATTTTGCATGATGTTGTGAAGAATTATCTAGCAAATCAGAGGCAGGGAACTCATGCGACAAAGACCAGAGGCATGGTAAGAGGCGGTGGAAAAAAGCCGTGGAAACAGAAACATACGGGGCGAGCAAGGCATGGCAGTATAAGGTCTCCGCTTTGGAAAGGCGGTGGAACTGTTTTTGGCCCGCAACCAAGGGATTATTCCTACAAAGTTAATAAGAAGCTGCGTCGTCTTGCAGTAAGACTTGCTTTGTCAGAAAAAAGCAGCTCAGGTAATATCTTTATACTCGACGCTTTTCAGATAACGAAACCTAAAACGAAGGATGTCGTGGAGATTTTAAAAAACATAGGACTTGTGGATAAAAAGGTGCTGATAGTTGTGCCCGAAAAAGACAACTCGCTTGTGCTTTCCTCAAGAAACATAGTGGGAGTTAAAGTGGTTAGAGTACAGGACATCAACACTTACGATATAATAAATCACGAATTTTTGTTATTAACAAAAGACGCACTAAATACAGTAAAAGGGTTAAACGATGAAGGACGCATACACAATAATTAAGAGGCCAATGTTTACGGAAAAGGGCACCTTTATAAAGGAGCTAAACGGTAAACTCCTGATAGAGGTAGATATGTCTTCAAATAAGATAGAGATAAAGAGAGCATTTGAGGAGATTTTTAAGGTTAAGGTGGTTAAAGTGTCAACAATAACACAGCCTGGCAAGTGGAAAAAGTATGGTAAGTCTATCGGTATGACGCAGACGATAAAAAAGGCCATAGTTACACTTGGTAAGGGCGAAAAGTTAGACTTCATAGAAGGTGTTTAAATGGGAGTAAGAAGATATAAACCAACATCGGCAGGCAGACGTTTTCAGACTGTCTCAGATTTTGACAATGTAACTGTAGATAAGCCCTTTAAGCCGCTGACAGAGCCGATAAAAAAGACCGGCGGCAGAAATAACACTGGCCGCGTAACTGCATGGCACAGAGGCGGCGGGACAAAGAGACAGTACAGGATAATTGATTTTAAAAGAGACAAGGCCGGTATTGCTGCAAAGGTAGAGACCATTGAGTATGATCCTAATAGAACGGCAAGAATCGCTTTGTTAAAGTATAGAGATGGTGAGAGACGCTACATAATTTTGCCCATGGGTTTAAATGTCAACGATGACGTAATGAGCGGCTCTGAGGCTGAGATAAAGCCAGGTAATGCACTGAAACTAAAGGATATTCCAGTAGGTACGGTAATTCACAATGTTGAGTTAAAACCTGGCCAGGGCGGTAAGTTAGTAAGAGGGGCAGGAGGACAGGCGCAGTTAGTAGCTAAGGACAGAGGGTATGCTCAGGTGAAGTTAACCAGTGGTGAGGTAAGACTCGTACCTATGGAGTGTATGGCAACTATAGGGCAGGTTGGCAATGCCGAGCATGAGAATATATCGATTGGAAAGGCAGGGCGAAACAGGCTGAAAGGTAAAAGACCGACAGTCAGAGGTGTTGCCATGAACCCGGTAGATCACCCGCTGGGTGGTGGCGAGGGTAAGAGTTCCGGCGGCAGACCACCATGTACACCATGGGGTACGCCAGAGGGAATTAAAACAAGGAAAAACAAGCGCACTGACAAGTTTGTAGTCAGGAGAAGGAAATAAGAGGGAGCAGGTATGCCCAGGTCAGTTAAAAAAGGTCCGTTTGTAGAGGAAAAGCTGTTGCTTAAAATAACCAAGCTGCAGGAAAGCGGCGAAAAGAAGATTGTCAAAACATGGTCAAGGCGCTCAACTATAGTGCCTGACTTTATCGGTTACACGTTTGCCGTCTATAACGGCAAAAAGTTTATACCGGTATATGTAACTGAAAATATGATAGGACATAAGCTAGGAGAGTTTTCCCCGACGCGTACATTTAAGGGACACTCCGGAGCGGATAAATCCGCAAAAACAGCAAAATCTACATCGGTGAAGGGTAAATAGATAATATGGAATCAAAAGCACTATTACGGTATGCGCGTATTACACCTCAGAAGGCACGGCGGGTTGTTAGGCTGATAGCTGGAAAGAAGGCAAGTGAGGCTATGACGATGTTAGAGTATATGCCCTACAGAGGGGCAGTGCTTATTAAGAAACTGCTGAAATCTGCAATGGCAAATGCTGAGCAGAGCGACGTTGCCGATCCGGAAAACATGAAGCTTCAACGTGTGTATGTCGATGAGGGACCAATGATGAGGCGCATTATGCCACGGGCTATGGGCAGGGCAAATGTAATAAAGAAAAAAACGAGCCACATAACAGTGGTTCTATCAGAGTGATGGAGGTGGCTTTTGGGCCAGAAGACACATCCCATAGGTAACAGACTTGGAATTATAAAGACGTGGGACTCTAAGTGGTACAGTAAAAGTGCTTATGCCCAGCAGTTGCATGAGGATTTAAAGTTGCAACAGTATATAAAGGAAAAGTTGTATCATTCGGGAATAAGTAAGGTTGAGATAGAGCGTGCAGGGCAAAAGATAAAGATAATAATACACACAGCACGTCCTGGTATAATCATAGGAAAGAAGGGTGCAGAGGTTGAAAACCTTAAAAAAGCCATCGAATCATCTATAACAAAGCAAGTCAGCATTGATATAAAGGAAATTAGAAAACCAGAGCTTGACGCTCAACTGGTAGCTGAAAATATTGGGATGCAGATAGAAAAGCGTGTGGCATACAGAAGAGCAATGAAAAAATCTGTGCTGTCCTCTATGAGGTTTGGCGCTCTGGGGGTAAAGATAGCGTGTGCAGGGCGGCTTTCAGGAGCAGAAATAGCACGCACTGAATGGTATAAAGAAGGGCGGGTGCCGCTTCACACATTCAGAGCTGATATAGACTATGGCACGGCACGCGCAAAAACAACTTATGGAATAATCGGCGTAAAGGTTTGGATATATAAAGGAGATGTGCTCCCTGAGACAAAGGGTGCAGCCTGATGGGGATAATGAGAGGTAAGGAGTAAACGACATGTTGATGCCTAAAAAGGTAAAATACAGAAAAATGATGAAAGGTAACATGAATGGTAAGGCTTACCGCGGTTGCGATGTCTCATTCGGTGAGTTTGGTCTTAAAGCTCTTGAACCGGGCTGGATAACCAGCAGACAGATTGAATCTGCAAGAATTGCCATTACGAGATACGCAAAGAGAGGCTGTAAGCTTTGGATAAGGATTTTTCCTGATAAGCCTATAACTAAAAAACCTGCTGAGACAAGAATGGGTAAGGGAAAGGGTAACCTTGAGTACTGGGTAGCAGTGGTAAAACCAGGCAGGATGCTCTATGAATTATCTGGTGTAACCGAGGAGACGGCTAAAGAAGCCATGCGGCTTGCCTCGTTTAAGCTTCCAATATCAACAAAGTTTGTGCGTAGAGAGGAGGCTGTGGTTTGAAAAAAGCGGCAGAATTAAAATCCTTGACAGAAACGGAGCTTATTACAAAGGAAAGGGAACTGAGGAAAGAGCTATTTAATCTCAGGTTTCAAAGCGCAACAGGCGAGATACAAAACCCGATGCGCTGCAGAGCCGTACGAAAGGACATTGCAAGGGTGTTGACAATAAAAACACAACTTAAGGCGGGAAAAGGAAATGCCTAAGAAGCTTTATACCGGAGATGTGATTAGTGATAAGATGGACAAAACTGTTACAGTTGCCATAACGTCCCTCTACCAGCATCCGCGCTATAAAAAGACGATGAAACACACGTTAAAGGTCAAAGCGCATGATGAACAGAACATGTGTAAGATTGGCGACAGAGTGTCGGTGATGGAGGGAAAGCCAGTCAGTAAGACAAAACGCTGGGTAGTAGTGAATAAACAAGACAAAAAGGAGCACGCTGATGATACAGGTTGAAACGGTTTTGGATGTCGCTGATAATTCAGGTGCCAAAAAAGTCCAGTGTATAAAGGTGCTTGGCGGATATAAGAAGCGGTATGCCCGTATTGGCGACATAATTGTTGTAAGCGTTAAGGAGGCAATACCTCTAAGTAACGTGAAAAAGGGATCGGTTGCCAAAGCGGTTGTCGTCAGAACACGTAAAGAGACAAGACGGGCAGACGGCACATATATCAGGTTCCAACAAAATGCAGCGGTTTTAATCAATGCGGCACTTGAACCTGTAGGTACTCGTATATTTGGTCCTGTGGCAAGGGAGTTAAGGTGGAAAGAGTTTACTAAAATAATATCACTTGCACCAGAGGTGCTTTAAAGGTGGTGAGATAATGGGACTTAGTATAAAAAAAGAAGATACTGTGATTGTGCTGACGGGCAAGGAAAAGGGCAAAAGAGGCCGCGTCATAAAGAGTCTGCCCGATAAGGACAGTGTGCTTATAGAAAATGTCAATATAGTAAAAAAGCACATGAAGCCCAATAAAAAGTACTCACAGGGTGGAATAATTGAAAAGGAATACCCGCTGCACATATCAAAAGTGATGCTCTTGTGCAGCCGTTGCAGCAAACCAACCAGAATAGGTACAATAGAGCTTGAGGGTGGTAAGAAGGTCAGGGTTTGTAAGAAATGCAAGGAGGTTATGGATTAAACGTTATGGATGTTCGGATGAGGGATAAATACAAAAAGGAAATAGTGCCTAAGTTAATGAAGGACTTTTCATATAAAAACATAATGCAGGTGCCGCGTCTTACTAAGGTGGTGTTGAATGTCGGGCTTGGCGAGGCGATACAGGATATAAAACTGCTTGATGCAGCACAGAAAGAGCTTGAGGCAATTTCAGGGCAAAAGTCGGTTGTAACGAAGGCTAAGAAGTCTATAGCAGGGTTTAAGTTAAGAAAAGGTATGCCGATAGGCTGTATGGTAACACTGCGCGGGGTTATGATGTATGAATTTCTGGACAGGTTTATAACGCTCTCGTTACCAAGAATCAGGGATTTTAAGGGCATTTCCGGTAAGTCTTTTGACGGCAGGGGTAATTTTTCAACAGGAGTCAGAGAGCAGTTTATATTTCCTGAGATAGATTACGATAAGGTCAACACAGTGCATGGACTTAACGTTGTAGTGTGTTCAACAGCAAGAAACGACAAGGAGTGTAAGGCACTGCTTAAAGAGTTTGGAATGCCCTTTAGAGACTGATGAGTGAGGGCATGTGTGAGATGATGGAATTGGAGGGTAAATGGCAAAGACGTGTATGAGAGAAAAGTGCAAGAGGCCGTCTAAGTTTAAAGTGAGGGCATACAATAGATGCCAGGTGTGTGGTAGGCCTCGCGGGTATTTAAGGAAATTCGGCCTTTGCCGTATATGTTTTAGAATGTTGGCACTACAGGGCAAAGTTCCCGGTGTGATAAAATCAAGTTGGTAGGGGTAATTAGATCATGATGACAGATCCGATAGCAGACATGCTGACCAGAGTTAGAAACGCCATAATGATACGGGCGGAAAAGGTGGATATACCGGCGTCCAGAATCAAGCTGGAAATAGCAAAATTATTAAAAGAAGAGGGTTTTATAAGGGCTTATAAGATATTAAAAGATAAAAAACAGGGCGTGTTGCGAGTGTCTTTGAAGTATGTGGAAAACAAAAGCGTAATAACAGGGCTTCAGAAAGTCAGCACCCCAGGTCGCAGAGTATATAGGGGTTACAAGGACGTGGAAAGTGTTATGGGAGGCGTAGGAATAGCAATACTCAGTACGCCTAAGGGAATTGTAACTGATAACACAAGCAGGCAGGAGAAGGTGGGCGGTGAGGTCATTGCCCATATCTGGTAAATACCAACGGGGATAGTAAAGCCCTAGGTTTTACATGGAGAATTTGACAGGGAGAACATGAGAAGATGTCAAGAGTAGGAAGGAAACCGATAGATATACCATCAGGTGTAGTGGTTAAGATAGATGGTGCCAATGTGGCTGTGACCGGTCCAAAGGGGAAACTAAACTGGCGGCGGCCTGAGGGGGTAACGTTAACACTATCTGGCAGCACTCTGACTGTAGAGCGTCAAAGCGACAGCAAAGACCACAGATCGCTTCACGGGCTTACAAGGACCCTCATCAGCAACATGTGCACGGGTGTTTCCGCAGGGTTTGTACGAAATATGGAGCTTGTTGGCGTTGGGTACAGAGCGCAGGTTAAAGGTGATAAGATAGAGTTTGCTGTTGGGTATTCGCATCCTGTGGAGATGACGCTGCCAACTGGAGTTACTGCCGAGGTCGATAAAAAGCAGACTAAACTGGTTCTGATGGGAATAGATAAGGAATTGCTGGGACAGTTTGCGGCAGATATAAGAAGTATAAGACCGCCTGATGCGTATAAGGGTAAGGGCATACGGTATGCTGAAGAGGTTATAAAGGTAAAACCTGGTAAGACTGGTACGAAGTGATGGGTTACAAAGGAGGCTTAGGCAGAAATTGAACAGAGATAAGATAGAATTAAGAGAAAGAAGGCATTTAAGGGTAAGAAAGAAGGTGACTGGAACCCAAGAAAGGCCGAGGCTTACCGTCTATAAAAGCCTAAACCATATGTATGCCCAGATAATAGATGACACAGCAGGGCGCACGCTTGTCAGTGCCTCAACGTTGGAGAAGGAAATTAGACAGTTGCCAAACCACAAGGGCAATGTTAAATCTGCTGGGCTTGTAGGAGACATCATAGCCAAACGGGCTAAAGACAAGGGAATCCAAAAGGTAGTGTTTGATAAAGGTGGATTTAAGTATCATGGCAGGGTTGAGGCTGTGGCAAAGGCGGCAAGAGAGGCAGGACTTGAGTTTTAATTCAAAATTGAACCGCCAAAATTAAACTGGAGGTATAGTGGGTAGAATAGAGCACGAGGATTTGGACTTACAAGAAAAGGTGGTCTTTATAAACCGAGTGGCAAAGGTCGTAAAGGGTGGTCGCAGGTTTTCATTTAGCGCTCTTGTTGTTGTGGGAGATGGTAACGGAATCGTGGGAGTAGGCAAGGGTAAGGCTAATGAAGTGCCTGAGGCTATACGGAAAGCGGTTGAGAAGGCAAAAAAGGGACTCCTTAAGTTTCCTGTTAAAGACGGCACTATACCGCACAGAATAATCGGGTATTGCGGCTCGGGGATGGTTGTGTTAAATCCTGGCAAAGAGGGAACTGGGTTAATAGCAGGAGGCCCGGTGAGAGCGGTTTTAGAGGTAGCAGGTGTTCATAACGTGGTGGCTAAGTCGATTGGCAGCACAAATGCTTTTAACGCTGTCGGAGCAACTGTAGATGGACTGACAAAGTTAAAAGATACCGAGGCGGTGTTGAAGTTGCGTGGGCGTAATGACGAAAATTATCATGCTAAAGAGGCAGGTAAGTGATGTACAAGATAACGCAAAAGAGGGGTTATGCCGGATTAACTGAGCAAATGAGAAGAACACTGGCAGCGCTTGGGTTAAGAAAGCCCGGCATGGTTGTTGTTAAAGAGGATATTCCTTCCATAAGAGGGATGATTCGCAAAGTGTCGCATCTGCTTTCGGTAGAGGTATTGAAGGGTTAAAGTTATCGGCAGCAGGGAAAAAACCTGTTCGTTGGTGTAAGAAAGAGACATTTGGAGGCTATAGAGTGAATATAAATGAGTTAAGCCCGGCTGAGGGCAGCACAAAGAACGTAAAGCGGATAGGACGCGGTACGGGCTCTGGGCGTGGCAAGACCTCGGGTAAGGGGCATAAGGGACAGAAGGCTCGTGCCGGAGCTGGTAAAAGATTAGGCTTTGAAGGCGGTCAGATGCCGCTTCAGAGAAGACTTCCTAAGAGAGGATTTAAGAATATTCCTTTTAAGACAGAGTACGGAATCATAAATGTTGACGATATTGATTCGATTGTGGATTTAAACGAGATAACTCCAGAGGTGCTCTTTGAGCGGGGGATTATAAAGAAATTCCACAGCGGTTTAAAGGTGTTAGGTAGAGGTGAGTTGACACGGCCAGTGAAGGTAGTGGCTAATGTTTTTAGTAAAACAGCGCAAGAAAAAATAACACAAGCCGGCGGACAGGCCGTACAGCTATAGCCCCGTCAGAGGAATAGATATTGGGAGCACTTTCAAGTTTCAAAAACATACTCAGAATAGAGGAGTTAAAAAAGCGGGTACTATTTACCTTTGCTCTTCTTATAGTTTATAGAATTGGCGCACATGTGCCCACACCAGGTATAAATGGCGAACAGTTAAGCAAATTTCTCACCGATAAGGGCGGCGCCCTTATGGGATTTTTTGATATGTTTTCAGGCGGCGCCCTTTCCAGAGTTACGATTTTTGCTCTTGGTATAATGCCATACATCAGCGCCTCCATCATTTTTCAGCTCCTTACGGTAGTAATCCCTGCCATTGCAAAGCTTGCAAAGGAGGGCGAGGAGGGGCGAAAGAAAATCACGCAATACACTCGTTACGGCACAGTTTTAATCAGCATGGTGCAGTCGTTTGGAATATCCGTGGGGCTTGAAACTATGGCTAACGGACAGTTCATACAGCATCCGGGATGGGCCTTCAGGATTTTAACCATGCTGACGCTTACCGCAGGCACGGCCTTTATCATGTGGTTAGGAGAGCAGATAACTGAAAGAGGCATAGGTAACGGGATTTCCCTGATTATATTTGCAGGAATTGTCGCAAGGCTTCCCAATGCAATTATAACCACAGGCAGGCTTATAAAGGCTGGAGAGCTGTCAATTATACTGCTCTTGATTGTGGTTGCCATGATGGTAGCCGTAATAGCTGGCATAATTTATATGGAAAGAGGACAGAGGAAACTACCGGTTCAATATGCAAAACGGGTAGTTGGACGCAAAGTTTATGGTGGTCAAAGTACCCACCTGCCTCTGAAAATTAACACATCAGGGGTTATTCCTCCGATATTTGCATCCTCGATAATAATGTTTCCAGCGACAATAGCAGGGTTTATTGCAGTGCCTTGGGTGCAGGCGTTTGCTAAGCAGCTGACACCTGGTTCCGCCCTCCATGACTTAATTTATGTGATGATGATAGTGTTTTTCTGCTATTTTTATACGGCAATAGTGTTTAATCCTGTGGATATATCTGATAATCTGAAAAAGTATGGAGGTTACATTCCAGGAATACGTCCAGGTAAAAACACATCTGATTATATATTCAGGGTGCTTTCACGACTGACATTTGTGGGCGCCATATATCTGTCTGTAGTGTGTGTGCTGCCCAGCATACTGATAAGCAAGTTTAGGGTACCGTTTTATTTTGGCGGCACGTCGCTTCTGATTGTGGTAGGAGTAGCGCTTGATACGGTATCACAGATAGAGTCGCACCTTCTTACCAGATCGTACGACGGCCTTCTTAAAAAGGGCAAGCTAAAAGGACGAAGAGGATAGCTGAAGCAAGGCTTAAGTGATAATAATAAAGTCAGATGATGAAATTAGAAAAATATCAAAGGCATCTAAAATCGTAGCTGAGATATTGGCAAACATTGGAGATTTTATAAAACCGGGAATAACAACTAAGGATTTGGAATTGTTTTCAGAGAGTTTAATAAAAAAACACGGGGCAATTCCTGCGTTTAAAGGCTACAGGGGGTATCCATCGAGTCTCTGTGTTTCTATAAACGATGAGGTAGTGCACGGCATTCCGTCTCATAAGCGAACGGTTAAGGATGGCGATATAGTTAGTATTGACATCGGAGTCGTTTATAGGGGCTTCATTGGGGACGCAGCTAAGACCTATGCTGTTGGAAAGATTAAACAGGAGGCAGTAAGACTGTTAGCGGTTACAGAGGAGTCTCTTTATAAGGGAATCAAAGAGGCAGTACCTGGCAAAAGGGTGTCAGACATATCACATGCGATTCAGAGTTATGTTGAAGGTAACGGATACTCAGTGGTAAGGACATTTGTAGGGCATGGGGTTGGCAGAGATCTTCATGAAGAGCCTCAGATACCCAACTACGGTGCGCCGCATAAGGGACCCAGGCTTAAGCGTGGGATGGTTTTAGCAATAGAACCTATGGTAAACATCGGCGGGTACGAGGTAAAGGTACTTGAGGACGGTTGGACAGCAGTTACTGGTGACGGTACACTGTCTGCACATTTTGAACACACGGTACTGGTTACCGAAGGAGAACCGGAGGTATTAACGGTGCTGGAAAATTGAAATTTTATAAAAAATCAAGAAGCGATAAGCATAAAAAGGCAACTGATGAGGTAAAGGAATCAACCAGAGAGGATAGTATTGAGGTGCAGGGCACAATACAGGAGGCGTTGCCAAATGCAATGTTTAGGGTGGAATTAGAAAATAAACAGGTTGTGATAGCATATGTTTCCGGTAAAATGAGGATACACTACATAAAGATACTTCCCGGTGATAAGGTTTTAGTGGAATTGTCACCGTATGATTTGACAAAGGGCAGGATTACGTACAGGTACAAATAATTTACAGGCGTAAAGGACAGTGAGCTTATGAGTGATAGGTCATGTCAGACGTCGTTAAGGAGGGATATATAGTGAAAGTCAGGGCAT
The DNA here is from genome assembly GCA_004376055.2 of Nitrospirales bacterium LBB_01. Classification (GTDB taxonomy): domain Bacteria; phylum Nitrospirota; class Thermodesulfovibrionia; order Thermodesulfovibrionales; family Magnetobacteriaceae; genus Magnetomonas; species Magnetomonas plexicatena. The sequence goes on along the minus strand of CP049016.1, from coordinate 1,200,519 downwards.
CGGTTAAGCCAATATGTTCAAAGTGCAAGTTGATAAAGCGCAAGGGTGTGTTGCGGGTGATATGTGAGATACCAAAGCACAAACAACGGCAAGGTTAAGTGTGAGGGAATAAGATGGCAAGAATAGCAGGAGTGGATTTACCCAGAAAAGAGCGAGTGGAGATTGGTTTAACCAGAATATTTGGAATAGGGAGACCAACCTCCAGAAAGATACTTAAAGAGTCCGGCGTAAACCCCGACACGAGGGTAAATGACCTGACACCAGATGACGTGGCTAAACTTAGGGCAGTGATAGACAGAGACTATAAGGTAGAAGGGGATTTAAAAAAAGAAGTCTCTATGAGCATCAAAAGGCTAATGGATATAGGCTGCTACCGAGGGTTAAGACACAAACTGGGACTGCCTGTGAGGGGGCAGAGAACTAAGACAAATGCAAGAACAAGACGTGGTCCTACTAAATCAGCAATCAAGAAAAAAGGAGGTAAATAATGCCGCCGAGAAAGCGTAAAGGGCCAAAGAAAGAAAAAAAGCGCGTAGCCAGCGGAATAGCACATGTGCAGACAACGTTCAACAACACTCTGGTTACGATAAGCGATACCTCGGGCAATGTGTTGGTGTGGTCATCTGCAGGCAGTCTGGGTTTTAAGGGATCAAGAAAGGGAACGCCCTATGCGGCTCAGATAGCGGCGGAGACGGCGGCAAAAAAGGCCATAGAGATGGGAATGAAACAGATAGACGTCTTTATAAAGGGACCGGGAGCTGGTCGTGAATCAGCTATAAGAGCCATACAGGCGGCAGGCATTGATGTTAATTTAATAAAGGACGTAACTCCGGTGCCTCATAACGGATGTAAACCTCCAAAAAGGAGGCGAGTGTAATATGGCCAGATACACAGGACCACTTTGCAGACTATGCCGCAGGGACAATGAGAAACTGTTTCTTAAAGGAGACAGGTGTACCACAGATAAGTGCTCAATGGAAAGGAGAAAGACGGCACCTGGGCAGCACGGCTTAAGAAGGGGTAAACTCTCTGACTATGCTATTCAGTTAAGGGAAAAGCAGAAGGTCAGGTTAGCTTACGGCCTCTTGGAGCGGCAGTTTAGGAGGTATTTCAAAGAAGCAGGGAAAAAGCGCGGAATAACCGGTGAGCTTTTACTTCAACTACTTGAGCTTCGTTTGGATAACATAACTTTCCGGCTTGGTTTTGCTTCAAACAGAAATCAGGCAAGACAGATGGTTAACCATGGGCATTTTGTCGTAAATGGCAGGAAGGTCAACATTCCTTCATACAGATTGAAGGCAGGGGACACTGTAGCGGTTTTTGAAAAGAGTAAGACTGTAGCAATGTTTGAGGAAAATGTGTCAAAGGCGCAACACGCTGGTGTGCCGACATGGCTGCAATTAGATGGAGCGTCGTTAAGCGGCAAGGTACTGCATGTGCCACAGAGAGATGATATTCCGCTTGTCGCCAAGGAACAATTAATAGTAGAGTTTTATTCAAGATAGATGAACGGAGGCAATATGTTTCTTGAAAATAGTGGTTTTCAGCTGCCGGAAAATGTTTACTTGGAAGAGGAAACATATTCTCAGACGTATGGCAAATTGATTGCTGAACCATTGGAACGAGGTTATGGCATAACAATTGGCAATGCCTTAAGAAGAGTGTTGCTGTCTTCAATAGAAGGTGCCGCCATAACTTCTGTTAAGATAGATGGTGTGTTTCATGAGTTCTCTACCGTAAAGGGCGTTAAAGAGGATGTTGTAGAGATAATTCTCAATCTGAAAAAGTTGAGATTTAAACTGCACGCTGACACTGAGATAACAGCGAGGATAAATGTTTCAGGTAAAGGGGAGGTAACGGCAAAGGATATAGAGGCTGATTCGGTTTTGGAGCTTTTAAACCCTGAAGCTCATATAGCTACCCTGGACAATGATGCTGAGTTCACAGCAGAGCTTACAATAAACAAAGGACGCGGGTATAAGCAAGCCGAGGATTTAAAAAAAGAAGGAGCGCCGATTGGTTTCATAGCAGTAGATGCAGTGTTTACACCAATTAAAAAGGTGGTGCTTAATGTTGAAAAGACAAGGGTCGGCAAAGCCACTGATTATGATAAGCTGATTCTTGAGATATGGACAGATGGGAATTTAAGTCCAAAAGAAGCAGTAAGTACGGCAACAGCAATTTTGACCAAGCATATGGGATATTTTAACTTTGTTTCGGATGTTGATGACTCAACAGAGATTGCGAATGTGCCCGAGGATGAGTCGGCTTCTGAGAAGGCAGTGGATGATGATTCTGCAGCGAACCATCAGAGTCATGAGCAGTCAACATCGTCTGCAACAAGAGATTTATACAAAAATCTTGTAAAGACAGTTGATGAGCTTGAGTTTTCAGTAAGGAGTCAGAATTGTTTAAAAAATGCTGATGTAAAGTACATCTATGATCTTGTCCAAAGGAGTGACAACGAAATGCTGAAGATGAAGAACTTTGGCAAGAAATCACTGGATGAAATCAGGGATGTGCTTTTGAGTCTGGGACTGGATTTTAACATGAAAATAGATATGGATACGGTAAAGAAGGAATTATTGGCTAAAAATGGAGGGAAGTGATGCGCCACAAAATAGCTACAAGGCATTTTAACAGAACAGCAAATCAGCGCAAGGCATTGTTTAGAAGTCTGCTGGTTGCTTTGATAGAATACGAAAGAATAGAGACGACGATTACGAAGGCAAAAGCAATAAGGGGTATGGCTGAGAAAATGGTAACTTTGGGTAAGCGTGGGGATTTACACGCAAAGCGTATAGCTTTTTCAGATGTTCCATGCAGAAAGACGGTAGCTAAGTTGTTTTCAGACATAGCCCCACGCTTCAGCGATAGAAACGGCGGCTATTTGAGGATAGTAAGGACGCGCCGTAGGTTGAAAGATCAGGCAGAGATGGCAGTCATTGAGTTTGTTGATTACGAGACTGCAAGTAAGTCTTCAAAAGCTGCAAAGGAAAAGAGTTAATGTCTGATGCGTGGCTTTTGTTGGGTTTTTTGGTACTCTGGATAGTGCTTCAGGTTTTTATCTTCCCTAAGTTTGGGATACGAACCTGAGCGACCAGCCACCAGGAGACGTGCTCTCCTAATGATGATGTTAGCAAAAAAAACGACACTGACAATCTGAAGAAATAGGATGGGGTGTGGTTATAAAGTCGTCAATTCATGCAAATGTGCTATCAACATAACTGATGCCAGGGTTTAAGACGGACAGGTTTAGTTAGTGTTAAGAGCGCTTTACGTAGTTTTAATCTTATTTGTAATAGCAGCGCCTGTATATGGGGCAGGTGCTTATACGCCTGTCTATGTAAATATCGTCGTTCATAATGAGGAGCCGGATGATAGTCACCCAGATTATCTTAATAATCCGTTGTACTATTATAATAATAGGGCAGCGCTTAGAGAGTTTGCCTTAATGATAAAATCAAACGGGGCTGTGTTGAATCTTCAGGCTGATTGGAACTATCTGCTTGCTGTGGCATATTATGATGTTGGGGATGTGGTAAGTGATACAAATGGTAAGAATATAGTTAGGTGGCTGGTTGAGGATTTGGGATTTGAGGTTGACCCACATACACATGAGACCGTTTATAATTATGCAGATGTGGCTTATTTGATTTCTCAGCTTGGCGTTACACCCTCAAGAAATGTTGGAGGGTTTATGTATTATCCTCCAGAAACTGGGTCATGGGAAAAGCACACGTTTGGGATATACGGTCTGCAGTTTCCGCTGTATTTCTGGCAGGCTGATAACCTCTGGGGAGCAGCTACGTATGAACATGGCTTAATGGATGACACAAGTTTCGGGGTTTGGAAACCGAAAACTGGATATGGTTTTTATGAACACGACCCGTCTCAGAGGCTGCTTTATATTGGAGGCGGCTGCGGCAGCATGTACGGGATAGCTGATCTGATTAATGTTAAAGACAATGGAGTTTTAAATCCCAGTGGTTTTTATACGGCCTCTATCTTTGTTCCCCAGAAGATGTTGGATCCTTTAGTTATAAGTACAGTCTCGGATTATATTTTAACCTTAGAGCCATATGTAAGTGTTGGTAAAGTACAGTGGATGACACTTACACAGATAGCCGATATATGGCGCTTAAACTATGCCAATACACCGTCTCAGGTGGTATGCAATAAGGTTCCAGACGGTATGCCTTTAGACAACAGCACTGAGCGCTGTCCAATTCAGTCATGCAGTTATGTTGACCAAATTCAAAAAAATTATTGAAATACTGCATATGAATAAGTTATTATTTAGCACGGAGGTACAGTATTAAACTTATATTAGAAGAAGAAACGTTAGAGCTTAGCACAGATGAGATTTTTAAAAGGGCTAAAAAGAACAAGACTCTTGCTTTTAAAATTGGTGATAGCTTAATAGATGTCAATGAGATAAAGAATTTAGACGTGTCCACGGAGTTAATCCCGATTGATGTTTGTAGCGCCGATGGATTAAGGATAAACCGTCATAGCGCTTCCCACATAATGGCACATGCAGTAAAGGAGTTGTTTCCTGATGTTAAAGTAACCATAGGGCCTGCTACAGAAGAGGGGTTTTACTACGATTTTGATACAGAAAAACCTATAACAGAGGATGACCTTGTAAAGATAGAAAAAAAGATGTCAGAGCTGATAAGGCGCAATACCCCTTTTGTCCGCAAACTCATGAAAAAGGCGCAGGCTGTAGAGTTTTTCAAAAATCTGGGTGAAAACTATAAGGTAGAGATAATTGAGGCTCTTGATGTGGATGAGGTGAGTTTGTATGAAGAGGGCGGATTTACAGATTTGTGTCTTGGCCCTCATGTGCCTTCAACCGGATTTATAACCGCCTCTAAACTTCTGAAAACTGCTGGCGCTTACTGGAGAGGCGATGAGAAAAACAAAATGCTGCAGCGACTCTACGGTACGTCTTTTGCGAAACCTGATGAGCTTAAAAATTATCTTGATTTCCTTGAAGAGGTTAAAAAGCGTGACCACAGGAGGCTTGGTAAGGAGCTTGATCTCTTCAGTATAAATGATGAGATTGGTTCAGGGTTGATTCTTTGGCACCCTAATGGTGCAATAATAAGAAAAACAATAGAGGATTTCTGGAAAGACGAGCACATCAAAGCTGACTACAAACTCCTCTATACGCCGCACATAGCGCGCATAAATCTGTGGGAAAAAAGCGGGCATCTTGATTTCTATAAAGAAAACATGTACACCCCGATGGATATAGATGGCGTGGATTTTGAGCTAAAGCCGATGAATTGTCCGTTTCATCTGGCTATTTATAAGAGCGCTCTTAGAAGTTACAGAGACTTGCCGATTCGGTATGCCGAGCTTGGCACGGTTTATCGGTATGAGCGCTCAGGCGTCCTTCACGGCCTTATGCGAGTGCGTGGGTTTACTCAGGATGACGCTCATATATTTTGCACGACTGAGCAAATTGAGGATGAGATATTAACAGTTCTTAACTTTACGATTTTTGTGCTTAACACGTTTGGTTTTAAAGACTACGATGTGTATCTTTCGACAAGGCCGGAAAAATATGTGGGAACTCTTGACAATTGGGAGATTTCAACAAATGCGCTCAGAAAGGCGCTTGAGACTATGGGTTTAAAGTATGAGACAGACCCGGGTGAGGGTGTGTTTTATGGCCCTAAGATTGATATAAAGGTTAAGGACTCACTTAACAGGCAATGGCAGTGCAGCACGATACAGGTGGATTTTAATAATCCTGAGAGGTTTGACATATCATACCGTGGAGCGGATGATAAGGAACATATGCCTATAATGATTCACCGTGCACTTATGGGCTCACTTGAGAGATTTTTTGGGGTTTTGATAGAGCACTATGGCGGAGCATTTCCGGTATGGCTTTCGCCGGTACAGGTGTCAGTTTTAACAATATCGGAGCGGCACAGTGGGTTTGCAGATGAGATGTCCAAATACTTAAAGTCTGAGGGTATAAGGGTTGAAAAGGACACTGCAAATGAAAAAATTAACTACAAGGTGCGGCAGTCAACTGTAAAAAAGATACCGTATGCAGTTATAATAGGGGACAAGGAGGCAGAGAGCGGTACTATTTCTGTCAGGAAAAGAAATGGAGACAATATGTCTTTTCAGAGTAAAGAGGAATTTCTGTCCTTTTTGCTGAAAGAAATAAAAGGCAAAATTTAAGGAGGTGTTCTATAAACAACAAGGTTAAAGTAAACGAGCAGATTAAATCCCCTCAGATAAGACTGATAGATGTCGAGGGAGGGCAGCTTGGTATCGTAGCGGTAAGGGATGCTATAAGATCGGCAAAGGAAAAAGGGCTTGATCTTGTGGAGGTAGCACCCGGAGCAAATCCGCCGGTGTGTCGCATCATGGATTTTGGTAAGTATAAGTATCAGATTAGTAAGAAACACTCACACCGCAAAACAACGGACGTTAAAGAGGTAAAAATCCGGCCTCGCATCTCCGACCATGATCTGGAGAGGAAAGTTAACCAGATGATGGGATTTTTGGGTGAGGGTGACAAAGCGAAAGTGTCAATGTATTTCAGAGGCAGGGAAATCATAAGACCAGAACACGGAATGGCTATTTTTGATAATATCGTTGAAAAACTTCAGGGTAACTACAACATTGAGGTTAAACCCAAACTTGATGGAAAGAGCATAATAATGGTTGTAGCGCCAAAGTAAGAGCCAGCAGGTCATATATATTACAGCCTTAACAGCCCAAAGGGTGTGTTGCGTCCTGAGGGAGTGTGTTGTTTTAAACAAATGTGATATTTTTTTCTTGACGATATTCTTATGAAAGCACTTTTCCGTTTATTTTACATGCCATGCTCCTTAATGATAAAATACGTTATCAATGACCGATATTAAATCTAACGAAAGAGAGTTTGCAGCCCAGGTAGCGTCGTGGCTTAATGAATTTCTAACAGACGTAACGTCTCCATTTGAAGTGGCAACATCAGAGACCTCTATACAGGTGTCTGATGGTAAAACAAGATTCCCCGATATTCAGATATGGTTAAACAGACAGGGTAATCAGGGATTTTGCGGGTGGGAGTTAAAAACTCCAACAACTCCGGTTGATAACAATGAGCTGCTTAATAATGCCGCAGAAAAGGCACGCTCTATGTCTGCCGATTATTTCGTAACATGGAATATGAAAGACGCCGTTATCTGGAGAACTCCGTACGCACTTGAACCGGTATCAAAAGTCCACAGATTAAAGACATACGAACCGGTCTTTCAGGTATCTGTACCTGATGACCTCTGGGTTGCCTCTAAACGGGAGTTACTAAAGGCAAAGGCAAAAGAGATTTTAAACGACCTGTCAACTCTGCACAGAGAAGGACACCTTTACCTTAGCGATGCTGATACCACTTTTTTTGTGCACGAGCTTTATGAGGCAGTAAAGACACTTTGGCCATTCATACATGAATCGCTTATAACAAAGACAGGAAAGAGCGTTCAGTTTAAGGACGGACTTTTCGATTGGGCGGTAAAGCAGGGAATAGCCTCGTATGATGCAGGGGAGCCTTTTTATGAAACCGTCTCAAGACAGATTGTTTATAGGCTGCTTGGAAAAATTCTATTTTATCTGACTCTAAGGCGGTTTTGCACAGATATTCCCAAATTTGATTTAAACGGCTTAAATCCTGCTGGTATAGATAGTAAAATAAGAGAATATTTTCAGAGAGCCCGGCAGATAGACTATCAGGCCGTGTTTGAAGAGGATTTTCCTGACAAAGTGCCTTTTCCAGAAAATGCCGTTGCCCCGCTTATTAAACTTATTGATAACCTTAACAGATACAATTTTTCCAATATGCCGCAGGACGTTATTGGAAACGTGTTTGAAAAACTAATTCCGCCGCATGAAAGACATACGCTTGGACAGTATTTTACCAACGAAGAGCTTGTGGATTTAATCATATCTTTTTGTGTCACATCAAAATCTGTCAGGGTTTTGGATCCGGCCTGCGGAACCGGCACTTTTCTCATCAGGGCTTATGACAAGCTGAGACACGAGGGCGCTAAAAGCCACAAAGAATTGATTTCCCAGATATGGGGATTTGATATAGCGCGTTTCCCAGCCGAATTAGCTACAATAAACCTTTATCGGCAAAACATAGAGGACTACGCTAATTTTCCAAGAATACAATCAAGAGACTTTTTTGAAGTAAAATCTGGAGATGTTTTTAAGTTTCCGCCTCCAAAGCCTACAGCCGGCACTGATTTCACGATTGACGAGGTAATCCCTCAATTTGACGCAATTGTCGGGAATTTCCCATATATACGGCAGGAGCTTATTGAAAAGCGCATCCAGGGCTATAAGGGAGTTATTGAAAAAACTCTCATAGCGGATTGGAGAGCGGAGTACCCTGAGCTTTTTAACAATGGAGGCACAAAGCTTTCCGGGCAGGCGGATATTTATGCGTACCTGTTTTTTCATGCTGCAAGGCTGCTAAAAGATGGTGGTCGGATGGGCATTGTCACTTCTAACTCGTGGCTTGATGTGGCGTATGGGTATGAGCTTCAAAAATTCTTTCTGAGAAAATTCAAGATAATTGCAATAGTAGAATCCCGATGTGAGGCATGGTTTGACGATGCCGCCGTAAACACGGTTTTTATAATACTGGAGCTTTGTAAAGACCTGAAACAAAGAAACGAAAATAACGTAAAATTTGTAAAAATCAAAAAACGCCTTAAAGAGTTGATTCCCACAGATATAAAACTGCCAATGGACAGATGGTTTAATCTTTACAAGCTGACCCATGCAATTGAGAAGTCAGGTTCGGAGCACTACAAGATTAAAGACGAGACGATAGAGAATAACTTACAAGGCCGTGCAAGCTATGAAACCGACAATTTCAGAATAAACGTTTTAAAACAGGACACGCTGCTTGAACAGATTGAGACCTCAGGTAAAACGGTAAAATGGGGCAAATACATGAGGGCGCCGGAGATTTATTTTGAAATAATGGAGACGTGTAAGGATAAACTTATTACTTTAAAGGAGCTTGCTGATGTTAGAAGAGGATATACGACAGGCATAAACGAGTTTTTCTATCTTGACGACAAAAAGATAAAACACTGGGGGATAGAAGAGGAGTTTTTAATTCCGATAATTAAATCTTTTAAAGAAATTGATAAGATTGTATTGGATAAATCCCAAAAAATAAATCTTTTTCTTTTTACTTGTGATAAAGAAAAGAGGGCATTAAGAGGCACAAATGCACTAAAATATATCAAGCATGGAGAAAAAACAATAACAGAGACAGGCATTTCATATCCAGACATACAGTCTGTAAAGAACAGAAAACTTTGGTATGATGTTGCCCACCGTGAGCCCTGGGATATTTTTGTACAGGAACATTGGAATACAAGATTTTTTATGCCGTTAAATGAGGGTTCTTTTTTAGCAGATAAGCGTTTGTATGAGATAAAAGCAAGAGCTGACAAAGTGTTATTATCAGCATTGTTAAATTCAACTTTAACTACATTATTTATAGAGGTAACTGGAAGAACAATGCTTGGAGATGGCGCACTTGATTTGACTGTTTACGAGTTTGAAGAATTGTTTATACCTGATGTTCCGACTACTTACAACAAAACAATACTAAAGGCTTTCAATAAACTACTCACACGTCCGATTAAGCCTATCTTTGACGAGGTCAAGTTAAAAGACAGACAGGCGCTTGACAGCGTAGTGCTTGAAGCACTTGGTCTTGACCCCACAAAATATCTGAAACCGCTATATGAGGGTTTGACAACGCTTGTAAGAGAACGGATTGATCTTGCCAAATCCCGCAAAAAAGCAAAGAAAACAAAAACTCAAAGAGACGTTGATAAATTATTTGAACAGGTTTCAGATGAGATAATCCCTGATGGGATAAAAAAATTCCCAGAGGAGTTTATTGATTCAAAGTATCTTAAGGATTCAATTGAGATTTCAGTACCAAATGAGAAATTAAAATTGGGCGACTATTTTATGGGACATCAGGATGTTATAACGGAGGATGGTTTTAAATACTGCTCCAAGAGCACATCCGAGGCAAAGTTTATAATCTATAGTCAAAAACCTAATTCATTTATAATAAAAATACCCAAAGATGCGTCGGCAATCGTAAACGCTGTAACCAGTTATGAACTCTATGTAAAAGACATTAAGGAAAAACTCTTTACGGCTTATTTTAGCAGAACCCATGACCATAAACTTGCTGATACTCTGGTAAGCCGGCTATTTGATGAGCTGGGTTTGTAAAATTTATAGCAATAATTCTAATTGCCTATGCCCTTAGCTCCGCAAAGAAAAAACTGGATCCCTGCCTTCGCAGGAATGACAGTCCCCTAAAGGGGATTCCCCTGTAAAGGAATGACAGAAAAGAAAAATTCCCTCCTCTGTCATTCCCGCCTCCGAGCGGGAATCCAGTCTTTTTTAATGTATCTTTGGCTGACATAAAGCCATGTACTTGAGTTAAGTATTAAGCAATAATTCTAAATTGTAGTTTTAACTCTTGCAAAAAACTATTCTTGATATTATAATGAGAATAAGGTAGTTAAATAATTATATATAGAGGGATTTTCAATGACGGATAAACGAACAATTTTAGTTGTTGAAGATTCGATGACACAGGCGGTAGCGCTAAAGCGCATTCTCCAGGAGCACGGCTACGGTGTCATTACCGCATCAAATGGCAAACTTGGTCTTGAGCTTGCTTTAAATAACAAACCTGACCTTGTAATAAGCGATGTTATTATGCCTGAGATGAACGGCTATGAGCTTTGCCGTGAGATTAAGAATAATAAAGATACCGCTCGAATACCGGTAATATTGCTTACCGAGCTAAAATCCTTCACAAGCATATTGGAGGGGCTGGAATCACTATCCGATGATTACATAACTAAGCCGTATAATGAGAAAAATCTTATTTCTAAAATTGAATTATATATTAATACCACTATTCCGTGCGATGATGCGACAGACAGTGGGGAATTTGAGATAACTTACGAGGGGATAACCCATATGGTTTACTCAAATTATAAGAAAGTATTCAATCTTCTTATTGCCACTTATGAAAACTCCATTCAACAATATCAAGAACTCATGGACTCCAGAGACTCTCTTAAAAAAATTAACAACGAACTTATTGAACAGAAACACATAATTCAACAATCCGAGAATATGTTTAAGTTTTTTGTTCAAACCATACCAGACGTAATTTATAAAATTGATTGCGAAGGCAGATTTACCTTTATAAATAACAGCATACGCAACTATGGATATGAACCTGAGGAGCTGATAGGAGAGCATTTTAGTAAAATTATCCACCCTGATGACGTAGAAAATATAAGCAGAGTAAAGGTTCTACCGAATTTTATCGGAAAACACACCGGTAATTTAGAAGCGCCCAAGCTCTTTGACGAAAGAAGGGACGTTGACAGAAAAACCTCCGGTCTTGAGGTTCATTTAAAAGTAAAGAATCCTGACTTACCAAACAAGTCAATCATTACAGAGGTATTCAGCTATGGAATATATAGGTTCGACTCTGATAAACACATCTCAGACCTTGAAGGCACATTGGGTGTTATAAGATGTAAAAAAGATGATTTTTTAGGTTCAGGCGGTATTATTAAAGATATTACCGAGAAAAAACGTATAGAGAAGGCGCTTTTTGAGTCGGAAAAGATATCACATGCGTTGTTGGAAAACGCTAGTGATGCCATATTGATAGCCGATACAGAGGGAAATATACTTAAGGCTAACAAAAAGGCTGTAGAGTTACTTGGATATGATAGGTCTGAGCTCCTTTGTTTGAAAATCACAGACATTCATCCACAGGATATGCTTGAGAGTGTTATTGATGGTTTCCAGCGCTGTGTCGAAAAAGCCATCCCAGATTACATAGAAACACAGGTATTAAAAAAAGACGGAGGTAAGATTTCTGTTGAAATCTCCTGCAGCCTTATAGTGATTAATGGTAAAAAACTTATGCAGGGCATATTTCGTGATATAACAGAGCGTAAGCTTGCACAAGAGAGACTTCACAGGCAGGAGCAGTTATTAATTCAACAGTCAAAGATGGCGGCTATGGGTGAGATGATAGGGGTAATAACTCACCAATGGAAACAGCCCTTGAATGTTCTCGGTCTTATTGTCCAGGATCTGAAAGATGTTCATGAATATGGAGAGCTTGATACTGATTATATTGACAACCTTGTAAAAAGTACAATGGAACAAGTTATTTTTATGTCAAAGACAGCAGATGAATTCAGAAACTTCCTTAAGCCATCAAAAGAAAAAGAAACATTTGACATAATGACTCTTTTAAAAGAAGTTTTTTCACTGCTTTCAGCGCAGCTAAAAAGCAACTTAATATCCTATAAAATCAAATGTCATTGCCATAATAATATATTTAGGCACTATTCAGAAGTAATACCATGTGACAGAACACCAATTACAACATACAAACACCAATTAGCCCATGTGTTGTTAAATTTAATAAGTAATTCAACTGATGCCATTATAGAAAGGAGACAGAAAGGGCTGTTGAGCACAGAGGGCATTATAGCGGTCGATTGTTTCAGAGATAATAACTTACTAAAGTTAGAGATAACTGACAACGGTGGTGGAATCCCTGAAGAGATAATAGATAGAATTTTTGAGCCTTATTTTACAACCAAAGAAGATAAAGGCACTGGTATTGGTCTTTATATGTCTAAAGTAATCGTAGAGGAAAGTTTAGGCGGCAGCGTGTATGCAAAGAGTGTAGAGGACGGGGCCGTATTTACATTAGAGTTTAATGTGTAAATTGTCTTTAAATTTTCGTGGTTCCCATTCCCATATTTACTCATTTCTCTTGCTCCTTATAGCAATAGCCCTTATAACCACAGTAAGAATCAGATTTCTGGATTTTCCGTTAGAGCGTGATGAGGGAGAGTATGCTTATATAGCAAAGCTCATTCTTCATGGACTTGAGCCGTATAAATATGCTTACACAATGAAGCTCCCCGGCACAGCTTTAGTCTATGCCCTCTTCATGTCCATGTTTGGTCAAACCGTAAGGGGTATCCACATAGGACTCCTAATATCTAATCTTGCCGCTATTGCTGCTGTCTATGCGCTGGTTAAACGCTTGTTTAATCCAACAGTTGCAGCAATTTCTGCCATGTCGTATGGGTTTTTAACTCTTCACTATTCATTTTATGGGTTTGCTTTTCACGCTACCCATCTTGTTGTCTTATTTTGCACATTAGGACTATATTTTTTGCTTATTGCATTAGAAAAGAAAACCCCAGCATTATTCCTTGCTGCCGGATTTTCACTTGGCATCGGATTTCTAATGAAGCAGCACGGAATGTATTTCTTCATATTTGCCATAACTTTTTTTCTATATCATTCGTTGTTATACGCCAAACAAAACGCCAAGTTCATAGTTATAAGACTATGCACTCTCATTGCGGCGTTTTTGCTCCCGCTAATTTTAGTTGCCGCATGGGTACATGCTCATGGAGATTTCAAAAACTTTTTCAACTGGACGTTTGTCTATGCCTACACTTACGTATCCAATGAAACTATCAGTTCCTCAATTCCACGGCTTAAAATCACAATTCCAAATGTTCTGAGAGGTTTCCAACTGCTTTGGATAACGGCTTTATTGGGATTGTTTTTGCTGTTCCTTACCAAATTACCGATGTGGAAAAAAGTCTTTATCAATATGCTTTTGTTTTTTGCTATTCTTGCGGTATCAGCTGGTCTATACTTTGCGCCCCACTACTTTATAATGCTGCTTCCAGTAGCAGCCATCTTTATTGCTATTGCCATTGAAGCCCTAAGCACACTATTAACCAATAAACTAAAACTTCCGAGTACCGCCCTGATTATTTTTTTAATCATTGCTGCTACCGGATTTTGGTCAGACAGAAATTATTTTTTTAAACTCCCGCTCCCAACAATCAGTCATACAATTTATAACAAAAATCCCTTTAATGAAGCGCCGATGATTGCAGATATTATCAAAACTAACACAGCTAAAAATGACAAGATTGCGGTATTAGGTTCAGAACCAGAAATCCTGTTTTTAGCTGACAGAATATCGGTTACCGGTTACATTTATACCTACGGGCTTATGGAAATTCACCCCGGAAACCTCAGTATGCAAAAAGAACTAATAATGGAGCTAATTGCAAATCCCCCGAAACTTATAGTGTTTTGCCATATGTATAAATCATGGGCCCCGCGTAACAACTCCCCTATGTATATATTTGAGTGGCTTCAGAAAAATATGTTTCGCCAATATGAAAAAATAGCGGTATTCAATTATCTTGAAAATGGTAAATATCTCTATGTGCTGGGCGAGGATGCAAAGATTTATAATCCATCCTCTGATGAGTACATACTAATCCTAAAACAAAAAGACGGCATTGATAAAAGTTTTGATGTGACAAAAGTTGTTTTTGTAACATATTACATGACATAAATGATATAATTGTGTGTCATGAGTATGGATAAAGAATGTACGGTTAAGACCCAAAAAGGCTTTACAACACTGCCTGTGGAAATGTCAGAGGGCTGTGTATTAGCCCATGATATAACTGAGGTAAGACCGGGTGAGTTTAAAGGTCGAGCGTTTAAAAAGGGTCATGTAATTACAAAGGCTGACATAGAACACCTTCAAAGGCTTGGCAAAGACAACATATATCTGCTTAAAATTGCGGACGATGAGCTTCATGAAGACGATGCCGCTCATGTACTAGCTAATGCCATTATGGGAAACTCTGCAGAAACCGGAGTTTATCCCTCCGGTGAGCCTAAAGAGGGTAAAATAGATTTTATAGCCGGTTGCGACGGTCTCCTTATAGTGGATAAAGATGCTCTTACAAGATTTAATATGACTGAGGATGTTATGTGTGCCACAGTTCACACAAACACGGTTGTAACAAAAGGCTGCAAATTGGGCGGCGTTAGGGCAATACCGCTTGTCATAAAGCGTGCCAATGTAGAAAGTGCAGTTAATGAGGCTAAAACCGCTCAAAATGGTACAGTGCTTAGGATAAAGGAAATAAGAAAACCGAGGGTAGGCGTAGTTATAACTGGAAACGAGGTGTTTCATGGCCGCATAAAAGACGCCTTTTTGCCCGTAATACAACGTAAAGTTGTCGCCTTTGGGGGCGAAATTATTGAACAATTCTACGCTCCTGATGATATTGACTACATTTACGACAAACTTATATATCTGCTCAGTAGAGGGGCAGACCTATTAATAACAACCGGTGGGATGTCAGTGGACCCAGATGACGTAACGCCAATAGCTGTTAAAAAACTGCCCGTTAGTCATTATAACTATGGGACGTCGGTGCTGCCGGGGGCCATGTTTTTAGTAGCTTATGTTGATGGCGCTAAGTGTAAAAATCTTTCCGGTAACGACATTCCAGTAATGTGTATGCCTGCATGTGGAATGTATAATAAGACGACGGTTTTTGATTTATTACTGCCGCGCGTACTTTCCGGAGAACTCATAGATAGACGTCAACTTGCAGAGATGGCACACGGCGGCTTTTGCCTGTCCTGCCCAGAGTGTAAATATCCTGTGTGTCCTTTTGGAAAATGATGGAAAACAGTGTGCTTCTCAGAGATACCTTTGGCAGGGTTATTGATTACATCAGAATATCCATAACTGACAGATGTAATCTAAGGTGCATATACTGTATGCCGGATGGCAGAGCATTGGCATCATTGCCGGATATTCTCTCATTTGAGGAAATTCTTAAATTCATAGAGGCTGCCTCAGAGGTTGGAATAAAAAAAATACGAATAACAGGCGGAGAGCCGTTATTAAGGCGTGGTTTGCCTGATTTTATAAAATCAATAAAAGCCATCGGAACAATAAATGATATTAGCCTGACTACAAACGGGCAACTACTGGGAAAATACGCTCAAAGTCTCGCAGAAAGCGGTCTAAACCGTGTAAATGTAAGTCTTGATACGTTAAACGCTCAAAGGTACTCTGACATTACCCGAGGCGGCTCGCTTGAGAGCGTACTAAACGGAATTAAGAAAGCTGAGGAGTTCGGCCTCTTGCCAATTAAACTAAACATGGTGCCGCTTAGGGGAGTAAATGATGACGAAATCGAAGATTTTGCTCGTGTTGCCATGACAACCGACTATCAGGTCAGATTCATAGAGCTTATGCCTGTTTGCATAACCGGTGAGAGCGATGATGGAGGACGGCTTGTGTCGATGGAGACAATCATGTACCGTTTAAACGCTATGGGAACACTTGTTCCGCTAAAGTTAAGAAAACACGGTCCGGCAAGATACTACACGTTTGAGAATTCATCTGGAGTAATAGGCATAATAAGCGGCGTAACATGCCAGTTTTGCAGCGACTGTAACAGGCTTCGGTTTACCTCAGACGGCAAACTCAGGCCATGTCTTTTTTCCGATATAGAGGTGGATTTCAAAACTCTAATCAGAAACGGCGCTTCAAAAGAGACGCTCAAATTGCTTATCCTTAACGCTGCACATTTGAAACCAGAAAAACATGACACTAAGTTTAACCTTAAAACTCTGTCCCGAATTGGAGGCTAAATGACTACTACATCTAAAAGACTCTGGCTCTTTGCTGTTATCTTATTTCTTATGTTGACCTCTAATGCCATGTTTGTATTTATGAAAATAGGCGAAATTGAAAATCAAAACAGAATTATAAATTATGCTGGTATGGCAAGAGGAACGATACAGAGAATAGTCAAACTTGAGATGAATGAGGATGATTACCAGAAACATCTTACTGATGTGGACTGGATTATTACTGCCCTCTCAGACAAAGACAGCATCCACTTAAGCGACAATAGCAAAATAGAGTACGACAAGGGCATATTAAAACTTAGCAAATCATGGAATGAACTTAAAACCCTTCTTGTTAATCATAGAAACAATATGCCTAATGCAACAGAGCAAGATGTAGTTAGAAAAAGTGAAGACTGCTGGAATGTGGCTAACGAGGTTGTTTTTTCCATTCAACATCTGTTTGAGACAAGAGTCAAACGAGTGAACTCCGTTGTGACTTTTACTGTTACCAATTTAATATATTCACTCGTTCTGCTGTTTTTCATCAGGACTTTTTTAAAGGCACAGGATTAGTGTGCTATACTATTTTTTAAAATGCTTATTGATTTAACTCCTGTAAATTTTTTTCAGTCAGCAAATGATACAGTTAAAAGGACTGGATTCCCGCTCGTAGGCGGGAATGACAAAGGGGGGCAATTTCTTTTTCTTGTCATTCCTGCGAAGGCAGGAATCCATTTTTTTGTTTGCGGAGCTAACTGCATAGGCGATTTTTCTAATAATTAGTCCTCTTATTGTCAATGTCTTTAAGTTCCTCTGCTAATTGCCGAGCTATATCGTCATCGGATATGTCTGAGGATATTTCTTCAGGCTGTGGCTCGTTTGGTTTTATAACGGGTTTATCCGAAACAGCGGAGAAACTATCATGCAGATACTTTACAAGAGCCTCAACTGTGGGATAATCAAACACAAGGGTCGCTGAAAGTGTGCGTTTAAATCCTGCCTCAAGACGATTCCTTAGCTCGATAGCCATCAGTGAGTCAATCCCTGCATCAAAAAGTCGCTCCCTTAGACCTATCTCTTGCGATGAGTCCAGCGCCAGCACCGCCGATACCTGTTGCCTTACGTAAGCGGTTATCCGCTGTAAATGCTGATACGTTGGCAGTTTGATAAGCTCATCCGAAAAACTCAAAACATTGACGGTTGGTTTTACTGCATTACTGACCTTTCTTACAGAATCAAAAAATGGCGGCATTTCCCCTGCGTAAACTTCTGTCTCATATTTGCCCCAATCTATCGGAATCACTGCGGCATTAATGGCGTTTTCTGTAATTAAACTCTCAAGAGCTTTTAAGCCCTCTTTAAGCGCAATGCTCCCTATCCCCTGCCGCTCTAACCGAGCTTTTTCAGTCTCGCCAAGCTGTGAGGCCATGCCGACATCGCCCCATGCTCCCCAGTTAATGCTTAAACCAGGATACCCCAAACTCCTTCTGTATCGCATCAGTGCATCCATAAAGACATTGGCAGCAGCATAATTGCTCTGCCCCTTTGAACCTATCAAAGCAGCTACCGAAGAAAAACACACGAAGAAATCAAGGTTCATGTCAATTGTCTTAAGGTGCAGATTCCATGTGCCTGAAACTTTTGGTTTCATCACTTTTTGGAATTTCTCCACACTCTGATTTAAAATCATACTGTCATCCAAAACTCCGGCGGCGTGTATTATTCCCCGTACTGGAGGCATCGTCTCACTTATCACACTAAAGAGCCGCACAACGTCCTCCATAACGGAGACATCGGCTGAAATTGTCATCACAGTGACCCCTTGTGCTTTAAGCTGTGAGATTTTCTCACGCGCCTTTTCATTTGCGTTACTTCTGCCTGTCAGCGCTATGTGACGCGCTCCGTGTTCCACAAGCCAATGGGATAACTCAAGACCCAGTGCACCCAGTCCGCCTGTAATCAAATAGGTTGCATCACTATGTATAATCCCTTCGTTTAGCGAAGCATTACTCATGTTGATTACCACTTTTCCGGTGTGTTTGGCTGCAGCCATGTATCTGAATGCCGATTCCGCATCAGTTATTGGAAACACTTTGTGAAATAGTGGTTTTAGTTTCCCTGTACTGACATGCGATGATATTTGCATTAACATGTCTCGTATAGCTGATGGATTTCTCTGGGATACTTCACCCATATCAAAGCTATAGTATGAAACATCAGGCCGATGGCGTTTTACATCCTCCTCTGTCCATATGCCAAGTTTGCCGATTTCTATGAAACACCCGCCATTAGACAGCACCCTCAGACTTTTTGAGATGTAGTCGCCGTTAAGACTGTTTAGCACGACATTTACGCCATTGCCATGAGTTAAAGCCATTATCTCATCTGAGAAATCAAGACTTCGGGAATCCATTATGTTACTGACACCCTGCGCTCTTAAAAAATCCCACTTGCCGCGGCTTGCGGTAGCATAAATCTCTGCTCCAACCATCTTTGCAATGTTTACGGCAGCAAGTCCCACGCCCCCTGCCGCAGAATGAATCAATATTCTGTCGCCGGATTTAAGTCTGCATAGCTCTATCAGAGCATACCATGCGGTCAGATATGTCGGTATAGTGGCAGCCTCATCGTATGATATGTTTTCAGGCATAGGCACTGTAAATGATGATGAGGCTGTCGTATAAGTTGAAAACGCTCCTTTTACCGGAGCTGCAATCACTGAGTCACCGGGTTTTATGCCTTTTACGTCTTTACCTATACGGCTGACTACTCCACAGCACTCAAAACCCAATGACATATCCTCTGCCACTTTAATGCCGGTGTACTCTATGAGCATTCCAAGAGCATTCAGCACATCACGGAAATTTAGCCCCGCTGACTTTACCTCTATCTCTACCTCATTTTCAGAAGGATTTTTTCTCTCCACAGGCTTTAATTCCAATTTATCCAGTCTGCCGTAGTCACTTAGTCTTAGCACTGTGTTTTCAGACACAGACACTCTACCGACAGTTTTAGACTTGCGTCTTTTGAGGCGGCAGACAAATCTACTGCCATCTCTCATAGCCACCTGTTGTTCTTTGCCGCCATAAAACAATTCATTGTAAAAAAACAGGCTTTCGTCTTGCCCTGCAATTGTCGCTAAATCCACCAGTTTGCCGTTAAGCTCCGGGTGTTCAAGAAACATTACCCGTCCAAAGCCCCACACCGGCGCCTGTGCAGGATTTATACTTTTATTGTCTTCATTTTCCCCTACTGACCACACTCCTCGGGTTACTATCATAAGTTTTGCATTGCCATGTTTTACAAGCATTTGTACGGTATGAAGAAGACCGATGACTCCTACGTGGTCAGCGTCGTACTCAGAGCCAGAAACTCTGGCGCTCCATAAATAAACAACACCTGAGAGTTTGCCGCATGTGGCAAAGAGTTTTTCAAAATCGCCAACAGACTGAGCGTTTATCTCATAGCCTTTACCATCGGAAAGCTCACTGTATGCAGTTCCGGGTTGTACAATGATACTCTTTATCCCGTTTTCCTTAAAGAGAGATGACAGCTGCTTGCCAACTCCATCTTTGCCGGTAAATATCGCCCATGTGCTGTCGGGTAACTCTGCGCTCTGCTCAATCTCTTTTTTCTCCCAATCTGTCTCGTAAATAAAATTATCGTGTGAATCATTGAGAGCTATAGAGGCGCGGCTAAACTGTCTTGCAGTGAAACCCATAAATTGCGCTATAACCACTCCGGTTTCATCTATAAGCCTGATATCGCCGGTTATGCTTTTAATGGATTTGTCGCTGTCTTTAAATATCGTATGACACCATAGTGTATGCCTGGATACGGGCGGCTGATAGAAATCCACACGTTCAATAGAAAAAGGTATGTAAATGTACTCATGTTTTAAGGTATCCGATATTTCTTTGCCAAATACAGCCTCAGGTCCCTTTACACAAAAGTAGTGCACACAGGAATCTATAAGTCCCGGGTAAAGGAGATATTCATAAGCATTGCCATCAAACTGAGGACACTGCATTTTATTGAAAGCCTCCAACTTGTTATACCAAATGCGCTTGTTCCATAAAAAAGATGCGCCAAGGTGATGACCTGATTTATTTATTTCCTCGTAAAACTCCTCTATATTAATTTCCTGCCAGCCTTCAATTGTTTTTTCAATCTGCATCACCTCATGTGAGTTACTCACTTCAGGGTTTGATTTTTCAAGTTTACCGCTTATATGCGTGCTCCATGTCTCGTTATTACTGTCACTCGTTGAGGCGCTTACCAACTGAAACGTGTAACTATCTTTCTGTAAAGGAGTAAGAATAAGCTGAAGATTTACTGAGCCATCCTCTGGAACTACAACAGGCTGCTGAAAAACAAAATCCTCAAGCTTACAGTGTCCACCTCCAAAGACTTCTTTTGCGGCCTGAATCACCATAGAGATGTGAGATGCCCCAGCCACTATGAGTCTGCCAAAGATGCGATGGTCAGGGATATAGGATGGTGAGTCGGCTCTAAAAACAGATTCAAACCTGATCTCAGTGCTCATAGGAAGCATCATGCGTTTGCCGGGAGATTTCCACTTTAACTCTGTCACATTTTGGGCTTTTGACATGTCTATTTGATAATGCTTGCGTGCAAATGGATATGTTGGAAGCGCTGCAACTTTTCTATAGCCATACGGCTCATTAAAGTTTCTCCAGTTTATATCCATGCCGCAGACGTATAGTTCGCCAAGTGATTTTAACATCTGCCGCCAATCATTTTGACCTGTTCTTAGAGATGGAAACCATGCGGTGGCTTTATCATTGATGCACCTTTTACCCATGCCAAGAAGTACAGAGGCAGGGCCAAGTTCCACAAATACTCTGTAGCCGTCATTATACAGTGTCTCAATGCCTGAGAAAAACCTCACAGTTCCTCTGATATGTTTTACCCAATAATCAGCGCTTAATTTCTCACCACTATAGTACTCCCCGTTTACGTTTGATACAACAGGGATTTTGCCCTTGTTATAGACAACTGTGTCAGCGGTCTTAGCAAAACTATCTAATACAGGCTCCATAAGATGTGAGTGAAACCCGTGTGAAACCACAAGTTCTTTGCTCTTTATGCCACGCCCTGAAAGATGTTTGCAAGTTTCCATTACACTATTTCGCAGCCCTGAAATTACAACGCTGTCAATTCCATTAACAGCCGCTATGGAAACATTATCAGAGGTCAACTCTTTCAGCACCAGAGTTTCACTTGCAAACACCGCTGCCATTGTGCCCTCTCCGGGAGCCTCCCACATCAGGTGTCCACGCTTTGCTACAAGCATTAACGCATCCTCAAGCGAAAACACCCCTGAGACACACGCGGCAGTGTATTCACCTATACTGTGACCAAGCAACGCTCCCGGCTCAATTCCCCACGATTGCCACAACTTGTATAAACTGTATTCAAGACAAAATAACACAGGTTGAGTATATCGTGTTTCATTGATAACCGCCGCCGACACCCCGCCGTACATCAGTTCCAAAAGCGGCACATCAATATATTTTCGCAGTATCTTGTCGCATTCGGTAAGGGTATCTCTGAAAATTGGACTGCTTTCATAAAGGCTGCGTCCCATGCTTGAAGTAAGCCCGCCTTGTCCAGTAAAAAGAAAGGCTATCTTTGTGTGTCCCTCATGTAATTGGAACTCCTGAGTTTCAGACAGCCCGTTAATAAACTCATCTGCTGTCTCTCCTATAGCAAATCTGCGCTTAGCAAAATGATTCCGTCCAATGTTTGCAGTGTAACAGAGGTCTCTAATTGTAACGTCTGAGGATGGCAATATTTCTTTGTATCGATTGCTAAGATTACTAAGGGATTCGTCGGTCTTAGCGGAAAGTGTTAGAATGTGAACCGTGCGGTTGAGTTCGGAGTCAACCTTTTTGTGTTGAGGCGCCTCCTCCAGCACCACATGCGCATTTGTTCCACTTGCCCCAAAGGAACTTACTCCGGCAATTTTTTTCTTGTCGCTCCAAATGTGTCCGTCAGCTGTCACCTCAATTGGTAGAGCCGCCCAGTCGATGTGCGGGCTTGGGGACTTAAAGTGCAGGTGTGGTGGAATTTTCCCATGCTGCATGGAAAGAACAACTTTTATCAGCCCTGCGACACCGGAGGCTGCCTCCGTATGTCCAAAGTTAGTTTTGACTGAACCAATCAAAAGGGGATCGGATTTTGTTTTTACGTTTTTAAAAACTGCTCCTAAAGCTCCTACTTCTATGGGGTCGCCAAGTGATGTCCCTGTGCCGTGAGCCTCTATATAGCTGACCTCTGTGGGTTCAATGCCGCTGTCAGAAAGCGCTCGGCGTATTATACGTTCCTGAGACGGGCCGCTTGGTACTGTTAGCCCGCCGCTTGGTCCGTCCTGATTAACAGCGCTGCAGCGTATTAGAGCAAGCACGTTATCCCCGTCAGAAAGCGCATCGGAAAGCCGCTTTAGCACTACAACGCCGCAGCCCTCGCCGCGCACATAACCATCCGCTCCGGCGTCAAAAGTCTTGCACCGTCCTTCGGGGGAGAGCATCCGAGCTTTTGAAAAACTAATGCTTAACTCCGGCGACAGTAACAGATTAACTCCTCCGGCAAGAGCAAGTGAACACTCCCTGCGTCTGAGGCTTTGGCCGGCAAGATGCACCGCCACTAGAGAGGAGGAACAGGCAGTGTCAATTGACATACATGGCCCGGTAAAACCAAACGTATAAGACAGCCTCCCGGCGCACATACTGAGATAGCCTCCGGTGCTGTAGTAGGCGTCTATTTTTGCCGGGTTATTTAGTCCTATCTTTACCGCCGCATATTCAAACGTGCTGATTCCGGCAAAAACTCCGACCGGAGTTCCATACAGCCCCTCGGCAGGAATTCCAGCGTGTTCCAGAGCCTCCCATGCGACCTCCAGAAGCAGTCTGTGCTGAGGGTCTATTGTAACAGCCTCTCTTGGTGAAATTCCAAAAAAATGTGCATCGGTATTGTAAACATTATCAAGAAAAGCGCCGTATCGGCAGTACATTTTGCCGGGCGCATCTGGGTCTGAGGCGTAGTAGTCATTTATATCCCACCTGCTTGCGGGAACCTCCGTTCTTACCTCCGTTGCCGATTCAAGAAATTTCCAGTACGACTCAGGGTTATCAGCGCCCCCCGGAAACCTGCACCCAATACCAATTATAGCTATAGGTTCGGCATTAAGAATTTCATACTTGGATGCCAACTGCTCCGCCGCAAAGGCAAGTTTAACAGAGGACATCCCCTGTATTCGTTTTGATAAATCACTCATTTTTTAAATTTCCTCATCAATTCCTCATCGCTCATAGTGTCTATATCATCAAGTAATGAATCCAGTTCGATATCTTTAGAAGATTCACTATCCACGGTGTCTGGTTGTTTTAAAATTCCAAGCTCTCGGCAGATATACTCTGTAAGGGCCTCTACTGTGGGATAGTCAAATACGATAGTGGCAGGGAGCGAGAGTTTAAAACCAGTCTCAAGGCGATTCTTTAGCTCTATTGCCATAAGAGAATCAATCCCTGCATCAAATAGACGTACCCGCAATCCAATATCTTGCGGCGACTTCATACCCAGCACCGACGCTACATGACCTCTTATATGATTTGTTATCTGCTGCCTATGTTCCTCAAGCGGCAACTTGTTTAGCTCCTCTGATGAAAGACTAATAACATTTGCGGAGGGTTTTACCACATCGCTGATTTTTACAAGCTCAAAAAATGGCGGCATTTTTCCGCTATAGACCTCCGTCTCATACTTGCTCCAGTTGACAGGGAACACGCCGACATTTGTTGCGCCCTCTGTGATTAAATCCTCAAGCAGCTTGAAACCATCGTTTAGGGAAATAGTGCCAACACCCCTTTGCAGCAATCGTGCCTTTTCCACATCACTTAGCCTTGAGGCCATACCGACATCGCCCCATGCTCCCCAGTTGACGCTAAGACCTGTAAGCCCTGATGACCTTCTGTAGCGTATCAACGCATCCATAAAAGCATTGGCTGCGGCGTAATTGCCCTGCCCCTTAGAGCCTGTCATTGCGGCTAACGATGAGAAGCATACAAAGAAATCAAGATTCATATCTATCGTTTTATTATGGAGATTCCAACTGCCATAGACTTTTGGTTTCATAACGTTTCTAAATTTCTCGGCATTTAGGTTTAATATCACACTGTCATCCAAAACTCCGGCGGCATGGATTATTCCGCGTACAGGCGGCATTGTCTCGGCTATTGTGCCAAAGAGGCGCTCTACATCTTCTTTAACCGAGACATCGGCTGAAATCACCTTAACGGAAACTCCCTGAGTTTCAAGTTGAGAGATTTTTTTGCGAGCCTCTAACCCTGCTTCATGCCTGCCTATAAGCGCTATGTGATGCGCTCCCTTTTCCGCAAGCCACATGGAGAGTTCCATACCCAAAGCGCCCAGTCCGCCAGTTATCACATAAGAAGAATTGCCGTCAAGTTTCAGAGCGCAGCTGATTGCTTTAGTTTTTGAGATTCTTGCAGCATACCGCACTCCACCTCTAAATGATACCTGTGACTCCGCCGTGTCATTGGTAATGTGATAAAACAGGTCAGATATTTCGCTATCCCTTATTACTGGATCAAGATCAATAAATTGTGCTCTTAGAGCTGGAGCCTCTAGGTCAATCACATGCGCCATACCCCATATAGTGGAAAATCTGAGGGCATTTTCTGAAAAAATTTCGTTTACAAACTGAGCACCTCTGGTAATCACATAAAGGTGCGGTGTTTTTGGCAGATTTGACTTTAATAGCGCCGACACAAGATATGCTAACGATATAACCCCATCAGTTTGTGCCCTCTCTATATCAAAGACAGCGTTTATATCAATGCCCGCAAAAAACAGAACATCGGTAATGTTTACAATGCCATTAATGAGTTCAATATAGTCCTCTTGTTTTTCAATATTAGATACAAGACTGACTGTTGCTTCCAATTTTCTAAGCATATCCGACAGTGCGGTAATAAAGTCTGAGTCATTGGCAAATATTAAAAAATGCCGTCTATCGAGCCGATTTTGAATAACTGTTTTAAGCTCGGTCTCTATCCATTTAATTTCATAAAGCCAGTCATTACGTATATTAGTGCTGTCTGCCTTAGCCTTAAAAAGTGTCTTTGTGTCGGCCTTGCGGAATTCAAAGCCGTTTATCAAAGCAATCAGTTTGCCTGATGTTGTCATAATTAGGAGCTTTGTAGGTGGAAATTTGCTTTCGTCATCGTTTTTACCGGTAACCGCCGCATAACACAGCAGTTTATCATCAGGGTTTGGCTTACTATAAAACGATATATCCGGTATTCTGAAAGGAACGTACAAAAAGCTCTCACCCTCCGACTCTCCATGAGCAGTGTTCCAGAAATTACTTAGAAGCTGAAAGGCGCTGTCCATAAGACCAGGGTACAGTTGATATTGCTCGTATTGCCGGTCATAGCTTGAGGCATCTTTAATGGCGCATAAGACCTCATCTTTATTAGACCATATTTCGCTGTTCCATCTAAACGTCTGTCCCAAATCAAAACCAGCTTTTTGAAGTTTGTCGTAAAAATTATCGCCGTCTGTTACGTTAGGACACCTTAAACGAATCTCTTCTATTTTTATATTAAACTCAGACAAATGCCCGCGTAATGGGGCAGCCTTTCCAGTTACGTGTGTTACCCATGAATCGTTGCTGTCTTTTTCATTTTGGCTTATAAGTTTAAAAAGGTATGTGTTGTTTTCATGAGGCTCTATTATTAATTGAACAAGGCGTGATTGTGTCTCATCAATGACAAGAGGCGCACTAAAAAAAACGTCATAAATCATGCATGAATTAAAACCATACGCCTCCATTAAACCCTGTAACACCATAGAGAGGTGAGACGCACCAGCCACAACAAGTCTGTCAAATACACGATGGTCAGAAATATAAGAGGGAGAGTGTGCGCTAAATAGTGACTCAAACCGCACCTCTTTACTCATAGGGAGCCTGATACGCTCTCCCGGGGTTTTCCATTTTTCAGTCACCTCAGACGTATCTAACCAGTAGCTCTTCCGCTCAAACGGGTATGTTGGCAGTGTCGTAAGCTTTCTGTAACTGTAGGGAGCATGAAAACTTCTCCAATCAACGTCTTTGCCGGATACGTAGAGTTCGCCAAGGTTTATTAATGTATGTCTCAAGTCGCTTTCCACCGTCTCCTCTGACAGCTGAAAATCACGCGTTCCAGCAAGTCCCTTTAAAAACTCCTCAGTGGTCTTACCAATTACGAATTTGCGCATAGCAAAATGAGTGCGTCCAACGTTTGTCGTGTAACAGAGGTCAGATACTTCAATATCGGATGATGTGAGCAGCATTGCTCTATATCGGGTGGTCAGTTCAATTAGTGCCTCATCGGTTTTTGCAGAGAGTGTCAGGATATGAAGCGGGCGTTTGAGTTCCGACGTTACACTCTGAGACAAAGGCGCCTCCTCTAACACAATGTGAGCGTTTGTTCCGCTAAAGCCAAACGAACTAACTCCGGCGATTTTTTTTCCGCTCCAAGTGCGTCCGTCTGAAGCAACCTCTATAGGTAAAGAATCCCAATCAATATGCGGATTGGGGGTTTTAAAATGCAGATGCGGAGGGATTTTACTGTGCACCATTGAAAGCACTACTTTTATTAGTCCCGCCACCCCTGCAGCTGCCTCAAGGTGTCCGAAGTTTGTCTTAACCGAGCCTATGACAAGCGGATTTGACTTACTTTTTACCGGTTTAAATACCGCTCCCAGAGCGCCCACCTCTATGGGGTCGCCAAGCGCAGTGCCTGTGCCGTGAGCCTCAATGAAACTGACCTCTGATGGCTCAACTCCGCCGTTCAGAATGGCACTTCTTATCACACGCTCCTGAGCGGCCTCATTAGGTACGGTAAGTCCACTGCCAGAGCCATCCTGATTAACTGCCGATCCCCGTATCAGGGCAAGCACGTTATCCCCATCTGATATAGCATCGGACAGACGCTTAAGCGCTATGATGCCGCAGCCCTCGCCGCGTGAAAACCCATCAGCTTGTGCATCAAAGGTTTTACATCTGCCATCAGGAGAGAGCACATTAGCTCTGGAAAGAAATATCGTCATCTCAGGCGATAACACTAAGTGAACGCCTCCGGCTAAAGCCATCGAGCACTCTCTTTGTCTGAGAGCCGTGCAAGCCATATGTATAGCGACCAGGGAGGATGAACACGCTGTGTCTATTGAAACAGCAGGCCCATGAAGCCCAAGCACATAAGACAGCCGTCCTGAGGCAAAACAAAGAAGATTTCCGGTGCCGTCATAAGTGTTTATCCGGCTGAGGTCGCCCGATGTTAACCCACGCCTTGCATAATCATTCTGTCCAATTCCTATAAAAACTCCGGTGTCGCTGCCATATAGACTATCGGGAGCAATAGCTGCGTTTTCAAGCGCCTCCCATGCCACCTCAAGAAGCAGCCTTTGCTGCGGATCAAGGCTTACTGCTTCTCTCGGTGATATTCTAAAAAAGGCAGCGTCAAACTGGTCTATATCAGTTAAAAATCCTCCGCGGGTAATATATATTTTCCCAGGAGCGTTACGGTCAACATTATAATGCTCATAGATAGGCCACTTGTAGGATGGGATTTCTACAATCCCGTCCCCTCCGTCTCTAAGAAACCGCCAATAAGCGTCTATGCTGTCACATCCTCCAGGAAAACGACAGCCCATACCCACTATAGCTATAGGCTCAGGCTTGTCGTCTTTAAGAGGTATGTGAATTTCATGGAGTATTTCAGTAAGTTTAACTGTGCTGTCGTCTTTAAAAAGCACATTGAGAAGATAGTCCGTAACTGCATCTATGTTTGGGTACTTAAATGTAAATGTCGTAGAAAGCGGAATGTTTAAATCCGCCTGCAATCTATTTCTTAATTCAACAGATGTGAGCGAATCCATACCCATTTGGAAAAACCCTTTTGTTGAATCAATTATCTTAGTATCGTCAAAACCCAGAACTGCCGCTGCAACGTGGGTTACATAATCTGTGATGAGTTCTCTGCGTTTTGATGGTTCTGATAATTTTAACTTTTCAGTAATAGCAACAGCTGTCTCAGTTTTAACTTCAACATTGGACAGCTTTTTAGAAAACCTCATCCAGTCTATCTTTGCCGCACATATACCAGCACCGCTATAATTAAGATGATGTTTAAGAATATTAATAGCGTCGTGAGGTGAGATAGTTTCAATTCCATCAGCGCTCCATTGTTTGCTGCTGCGGTCACTAACCGCCTGAGCCATACCGGTATCTGTCCACGGGCCCCAGTTGATACTTAAAGCGCATAACCCCATTGAGCGCCTTCTGTGAGCCATGGTATCCATAAAGGCATTGGCAGCAGCATAGTTGGCAACTCCTGAGGTGTTTATAATTGATGTTACCGATGAGAACAATACAAAAAAATCCAAATTCATGTTCTTAGTAAGACAGTGGAGATTCCATGCTCCGGTTATCTTTGGGGCAAACACTTTTTCAAATAGTTCCCATCTGTGGTTAATTAGAAGCTGGTCGTCAAAGACACCGGCAGCATGAATAACCCCTTTCATCTTTGCCCCGGAATGTTCTATTTTGTCAAAAAGTGAGCGAAGCTCTTCCAGTTTTGAAACATCCGTGCGGACGTGTCTTACTTTATGTCCAAGTTCAGCAAGCGTTTGAGGATTAGGAGCGCTGCGGCTGGTTAGAATAATCTCCCCTGCGCCTTGTTGAGCCATCCACTTAGCAAGTGTCAGCCCAATGCCTCCTGTGCCGCCGGTTATAAGGTATGTGCCGGATGGTTCAAAACTCAAAGGCTCTTCTATAGGATTATGCGACTCCTTAAGTCTTGGCAGATACCGCTCCGAATTGCGGTAAGCCACAGCGCTTTCAGCGCTAACATCAATAAGCTCATTAAGCAAAATATCAGCCGAATGATTACCCGGCTCAAGGTCTATCAGTTTAGGATGAAACTCAGGATGTTCTGAGGCCATCGTGCGGACAAGTCCCCACAATGCCGACTGTGCCGGATGTAAAACCGATGGTGTAATGTCGTCAACCGCCTGTGCTCCATCGGTTACAAACATAAGGCGTGGATAATCGTTGCCGCCCTCTGAGACAAGTGCTTTTAACAGATTAAGAGCGCTAAGGCAGCTTCTTGATATTGTTCGGTTTATGTCTGACATAGTCATATCTTCTGTAAGATTTAAGCCAATACTCCACGTATGAACAATACTTTTAAGTGTTACACCGGAGGATTTTACATCTTGAATAAGAGTTTTAAAATTATCTACGTCTTCATAATTAATCGTATATAGGGTGTCGTTGTGTTTTTCATAAGTTTCACCGCAGGTCACCATAATTGTGGAGACGTTTTTACTGTTTAGCGCAGTGGCAAGTTCAACGCTTACGCCGGATGAATCACCAAGTATCATAACGCTGTGATTGTCAAGTATATAGTCATCATTAACCGCAACGACAAGCCGTTGGGGAAACAACTCCTCCGCCTCATCGTCAACAGCCGCATAAGTTGCCGCATCTTTAAATCCGCATTCTATAAGCGTTGTTTCCCACTGCTCTTTTGATATGAGGGGATGTGAAGGGCGCAGGTCAAAATCATCAAATCTCCACCAGCCCTCAATGAGACCAAAAATCAAATCTATCCACCGCCTCTTTGCCACACCCTCTACGGCAATAAGGATTCCGCCCGGCGATAACATCGCCTTTATACGCTCAAGTGTTGTGCGTAAATTTCTCGTAGCATGTAAAACATTAGCGGCAACAATGATGTTATATTTTTCTCCGGCAAACCCCTGAGACTCTATCGGTTTTTCCATGTCAAGCACACGATACTGCATAAACGGATATTTTTCACTGAAGCGCTGTCGTGCTTTGTTTATAAAAAGAGCGCCTACATCTGTAAACATGTATTTAGATAAATCAGAGGGCAGGGCGGGAAGTAGATGAGCCGTAGTGCCACCTGTCCCTGCCCCAATTTCAAGAACGCTGATGTCAGTACCATGCGATAAGAGTTTTGAAACGAAATGCGTAAGAAGTGTATTTAACTGACCAAAGGTCGGAGAGTTTTGGTAGAGTCCGGAAATTTTTGATGTATCGGCATCAGGAAAAAGAAGATGGAGCGGGTCGGTTTTACCGATTAAGACCTCAGAAAGACTTGCTCCGCATAGGGTAAGAATTGAAAGCTCGTTTTCAGCCGCAGTATAAGCCTCACCGATAGCTTTAGCATGTGACAGACAATTGACAGAATCAGGAACGGCTTTGTTTGCCCACGCTCCGTTTTTATTAACAACGATACCCTCCTCTTCAATAATTTCAAAGAGGCGGTTTAAGAGGCGCTTGTGACGCTCTGTTATTCCAAGACGATTTGCAAGCTCATCTATTGTAAAAAACCCCTCTTCACGGAATGAATAGTTAAGCTTTCTAAGGGCGTCTATTATAAATTCAAGACTTAGCTTTTCAAGCTCAGAAACAAGTTTGCCGTATTTTTTTGCCCCAATATCGGGCAATTCAATCTTGTCAAGCGAAAATTGATGTGAGTCTGATTTTTGCCACACTACGTTATATAGTAGTTGTTTCCATGAATCATCGGTAATGCGCACCGCTGGTTCATAATTAATCGCATATTGGCGTCTTTGAAAAGGATATGTCGGGAGCATCACTTTTTTTGCGTTATGATAAAAACTCTCAAAGTTAACGTCAACACCGCATAAACTCATAGTGCCCAAAGATTCCGTCATCACTTGAATATCGTGTTTACCCTCTTTAAGACTGGGACACCAGATATAGTCGTCTCCTTTAAGTGTTCTCATTGCCATACCGGTTAGTATTGGTTTTGCGCCAATTTCTAAAAACAATTTGTATGAGGCGTCGGCAATCGCTCTCATCCCATCGGCAAAGCGAACCGGTTTCATTACGTGATTTATCCAGTAGTCTGGGGTTGTGATCTCATCGGTTATAAAATCTCCGGTCACGTTGGATATGATATTTATTTTAGGCTTGGAAAAACTGACAGTTTGCAGGACTGAGCGAAACTCTTCAAGCATAGCCGCCATAAGCGGAGAGTGAAAGGCATGTGAGACTTTTAGATTGCGGGTGGGTATGGAGTTCTGTTCAAAGGTTTGGCAAAGAGCATCAACCGTTTCCTTCTTGCCGGATATTACTGTGTTATCAGCGCCGTTTAAGGCAGCCAATGACACACTGTCGGCATATTTTTCAATAAATCCCAGAACTGTTATCTCATCAGCAAACACGGCTGCCATAGCGCCGGGCTTTGAGATTTTCTGCATCAGAGCGCCTCGCACACTGATTAACTTTAGGGCATCTTCAAGACTAAACACTCCAGCAACACATGCCGCCACATACTCTCCAACGCTGTGCCCCATAACGCAGGCGGGATTAACTCCCCACGATTTCCACAACTCACACAGGGCATACTCAACCGCAAAGATTACTGGCTGCGTAAATATCGTCTCATCAAGCAGCGCACTGTCAATGTCTTTGCCGTAAAGCAGCTCAACGATTGTTGGATTGAGACGTTCAGATAGGATTTCACTACAGGTGTTTAGAGTATCCCTGAACACTGGTTCAGACTCATAAAGCATCCGTCCCATATCCTTATATTGTGAACCCTGTCCGGTAAAAAGAAACGCCGCAGCGGGGTTATCAATCAGCTTGCGCTCAGTTAATACGCCGCTTCTTTCCTCGCCGTTTTTGTAAGCAATAAGTTTTTCAGTCAACGATTTGCCGGAGTCTGCGAGTATTGCTGCACGTTTTCCAAATATCGTTCGTCCGGTATTGGCTGTATAACAAATATCTTCTATAGGAATTTCTGGGTGTGAATTAATGTATGAGGCATATCTTTCGGCCGTCTCTTTTAAAGCGGTATCAGTTATGGCTGAGAGTATTAGCAAATTATACGGCTTGACTACATTTGATGATGATAAAATAGGAGGCGCCTCTTCAACTATGACATGAGCGTTTGTTCCGCTAAATCCAAAGGAACTTACGCCTGCAATTCGTCTTTTTGTATCGGCTCTTTCCCATGGAATTTCTTTGACTGGAATAACTGCCGGAATTTTATGCAGATGAATGTTTGGATTGGGAGCGCTAAAGTGCAAATGCTGTGGTATAAAGCCATATTTTAATGACAGTACTACTTTTATGAGTCCTGCGATTCCCGATGCTGCCTCAGCATGACCGATATTTGTCTTTACCGAGCCTATTACAAGTGGATTGTCATCACCTCTGCCTTTACCATACACGTTTTCTATTGCTTTTATTTCAATTGGATCACCGAGCGGAGTGCCCGTTCCGTGAGCTTCCACATAAGAGACATCATGAGGGGCAACTCCGGCTTTCCTTAGGGCATTTCTTATGACACTCTCCTGAGCGCCAATATCGGGAGCGGTCAGACCATTACTTGCGCCGTCCTGATTTACGGCAGTGCCACGGATTACAGCTAACACTTGATTGCCGTCCGCTATTGCCTTTGACAGAGGCTTAAGCACTATAGCGGCACAGCCCTCAGCTCTTACATAGCCGTCAGCCGATGCGTCAAAAGTTTTACATCTGCCGTCTGGAGCAAGCATCCCAGCGTTTGAAAAAGCAATTGTCAACTCTGGAGAAAGAATAAGGTTGACTCCAAGTGCCAGTGCCATATCACTTTCGCCGTCTATGATGCTTCTTGCAGCAAGATGGACGGCTACCAAAGAGGACGAACACGCCGTGTCAATTGCCATAGAGGGGCCTTTTAGTCCAAACACATATGAGATACGTCCGGCAAGCATAGAGACCGAGTTCCCTGTAGCATAATACATGTCAAGGTCATCTGCGTCAGAATGTTTGAAGTTATTGGTAAATGCGCCGACAAACACACCCGTACGTGTTCCCGTAAGCATTCCCGGCACGATAGCGGCTGTTTCAAGCGCCTCCCATGTGGTCTCAAGCAAAAGCGCCTGTTGTGGATCCATGCGTGCCGCCTCTCGCGGAGAGATATTGAAAAAATCGGCATCAAACATATCAGCGCCGTCAATGAACCCGCCGCACTTGCTGATAATCTTTCCCTGATTATAGTAAGACTCTGCGTCCCATCGGCTCTTTGGCACATCAGTAATTGCATCAACGCCGTTTTTAAGGAGTGTCAGGAAATCCTCGGCAGTATTAACATTACCAGGGAATCGGCAAGCCACGCCTATGACAGCTATTGATTGTACATCAACGGCTGCGGCAGTGTCGGAGCTATCAGATGCGTCACACGGATTTACATCGTCAGGAGAAATCTTTGAACTCAGGTAATCTGACATGGCTGAAGGTGTAGAGTATTGGAAAAATGCGGTTTCATCAATATCAACACCTAATTGCTGACCCAGTTTGGAGCTTATCTCGGTAAGTCCCAGAGAATCAACACCAATCTCACTAAAGGAGGCGTCTTCTGAAAATCCGCCTAACCCCACCCCCACCCACACCCCACCTTTTTTGTCAAGGACACTTGCAATACAGTCCTTGACAATTACTGAGACATCAACCCTGCCGCCGTTAACCGATATATTTTCGCCGGACTTTGACAGGGGAACTTTTTTAACGAGCTGCACTCCCGCTTAATTCTTTCAAAAGACTCTGCCCTTCTTTGAATTCCTTAGCGAAGTACTCTTTAACTGCCATAGGATCAAAGTCAAGAAAAGTGCCGCCAGATTCAAAGTGCTGCACGAAAACCTTACCGAGCGCATAAGTGGAAGCTCCGCCTATTATTGAGGTGCTAAGAGATGCTGTAGTGTAACCCACAATAGGAACAAACTTAAGCAAACTTGCAATAGTGCTGGAGAGCACTACAGGGACACCACTGCCAAGCATGGTACCAATCAGTTTTTTGCCTTTATCTTTTAAAAATGGTACATCATATAGGTCAGAGAGCTTGCGAATCAAGTTTAATTGCAGGGCGTTTAAAGCAACAAAATCCACAATAGGCATCGGTATTAGACCAACTCCTATAGAGTACAGAGAATGATTTTTGATTAACTTGTCAGTCTCGGTAAGTCTTGCATTAACGTCTGCTAAAGTCAGAGTTTTTTTACCCTCAGTATTAGTGTTTTCCATATACATACCCCCTGATGCTATTTAGGATTTTACAATAGTGAATCCTCACTGCGTAAGACAATTATATTAAAATAGAATAAGCTTTGTCAATTTAAGATTGTTTTTGAGAGTGGCGTCTCATATACCCTACTTTGTAATTGGCGGTGGCGGTAAAAATGATTTTTTTTATTCTCTTATATACTTAACTCAGGTACATGGTTTTATGTCAGTTAAAGAAACATTAAAAAGGACTGGATTCCCGCTCGGGGGCGGGAATGACAAAGGGGCGTGCGCTTCTTTTTTCTGTCATTCCTTTTTTTTCTTGTCATTCCTGCGAAGGCAGGAATCCAGTTTTTTCTTTGCGGAGCTAAGGGCATAAGCAATTTCTCTTATACTGAGTTTAGTGTACAGTGCTATTTATAGAAAACTTTTACCCTGTGCCCAATTATCTTTATCTGCAAGAGCGTTATCGAAAATTACCGAAAAGGCCTCGTTTGATAGAAACACATTCTTATCAAGATGGTTGTTTTTCAGAAAAACAGCGTCAATTTTAAGCAGCTCCATACTCCGTCTGGAAATCCAGATGACTGTGCCTTTTGCCAAAATTTCCGGTTTTAAAGCGAGAAGTTCGGTTTTGAATGTTTCGGCAGTTCTTTCAAAAATCTTTTCCCAAAAACTGTCAAAAGTATTGGAGTTGATATATTGATGAATTTCAGAATCATATACATGGATAATATCGGGAGCTGTTTTAACCGCCCATTTTATAAAAAGAGTAACTTCATGCACATTGAGAGGTGTTATGAGATACGCAAGGGTAACCACTAAACGTTTCCTCTTTACAAGTTCCTCGGCAAAACGAATAGTTCTTTTAAGGTCAAGTCCGGTTATCGTTTTGTATGTTTCACTTTGAAATCCTACTATTGTAGAGATGCCCACTTTACTAAATCTCTTCTCAACCGCCTCTATCATACTGAGCCGGTAGTTACCGTTTGTAATCAGGGAAAACAGTATATTGGGATATTTCTGTTTTATGGAGTCAATCCACTGAAGAGACTTTTTTTGTATCAATACCTCTCCACCTTGTACCTTAATGACTTTTGGCAAAGTGATATCTACAAGTTTCGTCAGTGACTCGTATTGGTCATATTGACCATGCCACGATGGGGCGCCTACACAACACATAGCGCATTTTGAGTGGCAGGTGAGGTCTAACTCTAAATTTAACATGACATACTTTTTAATGTCTCCAGCTACAGACTTTCTAAACCTGCTGCGGTCACAAACACAGCAGCCATCAAAACTCTCTATCATCTGTGCCAGGTTATCATCCGTAACATGCCCAATTATCATATCGCTGTTATCTCTCACTACACAACATGGATAAACGTTTCCGTCGTGTTTGATAAACATTTCATAATAATGACATGGTCTTTGGGGTTTGTCAGAAAGAAAGTGTGTTTTATATTTATTGAGCTTATGACAGTTGACGACTTTATAGTTTTCGGTGATTTTGTGCTGGGTAAGAATTGAAACAATGTCTTTCCAGAAATCGGAGGCGATTAATATAATATCATACTGGAGCTTTGTGAGAATTACATCTTTTATATTTACTACCCGTAGTCCCTCTTTTTCTCCGGAATTGAAACTATCTAAAAAACAAACGATTCTTATATCTGGTCTCAACTCCTCCAGCAGTTTTTTAAGCAAGCTGCCGGACTGCCCTGAACCATAAATGCAAACTCTATGGTTTTTCGGTATTTCGTCAATTGTTGTTAGTGTTTTCACAAAGGTTTGATGCTAACTTAAGTGTTTAGCATTTCCTTTGCATATTCCATGTAGTCGTCATTTTTCTCAAGTTTTCTGTACCATTTGGCAAAGAATTTAAGCGGAGCTTTCCACTGTCCGGCATCAAAGCGGAAATCAGCAAGAGATATAAACGAAGGCGGCTTTAGGACAATACCCATGGATTCGGTAAGATATTCAGTGGAAAATCCCAGCTCTTTAGCCCTTAAACAGGCGTCAATAATAAAATAGGCAATGTTGTCATCAAATCCGCCTAAAACCTCAAGCGCCGCCCTGCTGATACCAAAGAGCATGGAACTTATAAACAATACCTCGCCGCCAGCTTTTGTGACAGGATATGGTGTGAAATTGAAATCTATACCAGTGCCAAGATTAAATGGGGTTAGGTCAGAATTATAAAGGGGAAATCCTGCAATTCCCACTCTTTTAATGCAATCAAGCACCGAACCGTCTTTTAAATAAAGCACTCCCGGCAACAGAAAAATAAGAAACTCCCCCTCACTTATCGCCGCTCCTGTGTTATAGAGCACTGCAACATTGTTTGACTCTATGAAAACAGTTTTAAGTCCTTCAAAGGTGTTTTCAATGTTAAGTTTTATCTCCGCAGAGTTTGCAGCTATTATCATTTCGTAGTCGGTAAAAGCCGTGTTTTCAGCTATGGATTTAACAGTGGCAAGCAGCGGGAAAAGGTCCTGCCCTGAGGGAATAATGAAAGATACTTTTCCTGAGACGTGCCTGTTGTCAAAAGTCAGATATTTTCCTGTGTTTATATCTCTCTCTGCTCGTACATCAAATATGTGCTTAACAACCTCAAGGGCCCTGTGTGTGGATTTACCGTCAAGACGGTAAAACACATTTTCTACGTACTTTTGGGCAGTTTCTTTTATATTATCGGGGACGCCGTCTTTTATGGTGTTAAACAGTGCCTCCCAGTTGCCGGCAGGGGAGACCGGTTGTGCTACCCCGAGGTTTCTGTAATACTCCTCACCGTCTATTATGTTATATAGATCAAACAGCGGCTTACCAAACGCAAGCGCCTCCACTCCAAGAGTGGTTTTACCCATGACGACACAGTAGTCCGACACGGCAAGCACTTTGTATGGGTCATAGGAGAAAACCACAGAGGCATCAGGCATTATAGAAAGAATAATCTTTTTGATTTCCTCATAAGCGGCGTATGTCACTTGCGGATGCCACTTAAAAATGCAAAATATCTCTTTATCCTTTAACCCTGAAATGAGGGATTCCCACACGGCTTTCTCAGCCGTAGCTCCCCAGAATATGTTTAAGAGAAAAGATAAGACCTTTTTACCTTTAGGAATTGACAACTCCTCCTTTATCTTACGCACATAAGTCGGAGTGGTATAAGTTTTAACAGCCTCGTCTATGTGCGTGTTACCGATTATGGCCAGCTTGTAGAAGCTGCAGTTATGACCGACAAGGGTGTTTCTTGTGAGGTTTCCCCAAAGCAGGTTAATCAGGGAATACTCCGTATGGGTTGTAAAATTAATCATAGGATTGTAATAGTCACCCTCTTGCAGGGTTATAAACGGTATATCATATTTTTTGGTAAGATGCCCTATTTGTTTGCCCCATGGATTCATCTCGTGCAAAGTTATAAACAAACTGGGTTTTTCCTTTAATATCAACTGTTCAAGACAAAAATAATCCTCCACATTCCGGGTTAAAGAGCGGTGCTGCTGAAATAACGACCAATGACGAAACCCATGCCAGGTGAAATTTATTTTCATCCACTCACTGAGAAGTTGATTATGCACCCTTGAGATTTTTTCCTTAGTCTCTTCATTGATATATTCAACAAGGAATTTACATTTAAAACGCCTCTTCATAACATCAAGCTCATAAGGGTAATCAACGAGGGTAGTGAAAAACAGGATTTCTGCTCCCTCACGCTCCGCTGCCTCTGCTACCGGAAACAAAAAACGGCCGTGATGGGGAAGCGCATTAAAAAATGCTATTTTTTTGCCTTTTAATTTCACTTGGCCGTTGCCCTCTCATTTAAAAACCACATAGATTAGTATTATATACAATTTATCTACTAATAAACCACAAACTTTATGACCTCTTCAGTGTAAATATCCCCACTGTTTCAGTCGTGTTTCAATATGAAACAATGACAGCCATTTATAAGGTTTAAATATTCATATAAATCAATACCTTACCGTTTGGCATGATTTATGACTCTATAGTTACATGATGAAAACGCAAAACACACTAAACCAAAGGGTTGTGATAATAACAAGCGAACGGGCAGCTATGGATAACTCGCTAACTTATATGATTGGTTTTGCAGTCAGTATATCAACTGCTATTGACATCGTGATGATGTGTAATGACCGCTCAATAAATCAGTATATGGAGGGTGAACCTGATATTACCTCAGCAGTTGACAGCATTATGGAAACTGGTAAGAGATACAGTCTGGATCTTGCGGTAGAGCTTTGCTCAACTTCAAATATTTTCAGGTTAAAAGACAATTTGAGTAAAAAGAAGGGGTTAAGTATGATTTTACTTGGCCCCTCAGTCAATAACAACAAGGTCCTTGACCTTAGAAAAATACTTAAAGAAATTCCGGTGCCTGTACTTGCCATATCCAAACCAGGCAGCAGTCTGAAGCATAACAAGGCGGCAAGGAAAAAAGCGACGCAGGCGTACTATTTAGTACGTTGAGGAGCTTTTGACGATGCCAACGATGTTAGGCGATTGAATGCGCCTTGGTTTAAGATGCAAAGGTTCCAGCATGTAAGGGCAGGCGCCGAACCGGAGGCACAACATGGGTAAATTAAGAAAAATATTAAACGAGATTAACAAACAACTTGAAGCTGCTGCAATTGCCGAGATGCGGATTGATAAGGCAAGAGAAACCCTTCTTAACGATGAAACTGTAGGGGAGGGAACCCGTGTTCGCAGGAAATTTGCCAGACCGAGTATGTTTTCATTTGATGAGGAATCTCTCTCTATGTCTGTGATGACAGATAAAAAACTCTATTCAAACAGTTAATGCTGATTTTACTTAAAGGAGGTAAAATGATAAATATATACTTACCGGTGGCACACACCTCGATAAATCTGGGTTTAATGCTCTGCATAGGGATAGGGATAGGTATGCTTTCGGGGCTTTTTGGGGTAGGGGGCGGGTTTTTGATAACACCCGTGCTTATGATGTTTGGAATACCGCCAACAGTGGCTGCGGCAAGCGGCGCTAATCAGATGGTGGCTGCCTCAACATCTGCAACACTGACACACTGGAAACTTGGCAATGTTGACATGAAAATGGGACTATATTTACTAATCGGCAGTTTCCTCGGAGGCGGACTTGGCGTGCAGGCTGTTAAAATCTTAAATGCACTTGGAAATATTGATTTTGTTATCAAAGTTACCTATATTCTGTTACCCTTCGCGGTGGGCGGACTTATGCTTGGTGAGAGTTTAAAGAAAGCAAATAAGGGGACAGAGGTAAGTGTAAAGCCGTCTATGTTTTTTAGGTTAATGGGGCGGCTTCCTCTTCAGATTGAATTTGAGAAATCAGGAGTGCAGCACTCGGCAATTTTGCCCGTACTTATCGGAATCCTTGTAGGCATATTGGCTGCCATAATGGGAGTAGGCGGCGGGTTTATCATGGTTCCTATTATGCTCTACGTACTGAGGATGCCGATGAAAGTTATAATTGGCACAAGCGTGTTTCAGATACTCTTTACTGTAATAGAGGTCACATTTTTACAGTCCTACACCAATCACACGGTTGACTTCGTACTGGCTCTGGTCATGCTGATAGGCTCAAGTGTGGGCGCATACGTGGGATCTATGTTTAGTGAAAAACTCAATACAGAGCAGCTTAAGGTGCTCCTTGCGCTCTTGATACTCTCAGTAGGGTTCAAAATATTGTTTGAGCTTATGACAAAGCCGTCTCTACTTTTAGCTTACACTATAACAGGAGGTAAATAGAAATGAGTAAAACCACAAGATTTTTACAGTTGACACTCACGGTACTTGTACTTACACTGATAGTAAGCGTAAATCATGTAAATGCTGAGCTTACTTTGAATATGGATAAAAGCGTGATTCCGATAGACGCCTTTTATAAAGGGAACACTCTGACAGTAACCGGTAGTGTGGAGAGCGGACATGACGTAGTGGTGAGAGTAACATCGCCTCGTGAAAACGAGTCGTTTATGGTTAAGGAGAAGTCCATACACCTCTTTTGGATGAATAAGTACAAGGTAAATGTCACAAAAGTCCATAACACATACATGCTTTTGAGTTCTAAGGGCATTGATGACGTCTTACCTGCAGCTGAGAAAAGTAAATACTCACTTGGATATGATGCCATTAAAAAAAGTGTTGACATCAAAGGCGATGATACTGAAGACGATAAGGATACACTATTTTCGGAATTTATAAAACTGAAAGAGAAAGGTAAACTCTATGTAGTTTCCGGGCATAGCGTCACTCTTACGCCTTCAAGTGAAGGCAAAAACAACTACAGTGTGACTGTCAAGTTTCCGTATCAGGTGCCGATGGGCAGCTACAACGTCGATGTTTACGCTGTCAAGGATGGTCTCATTACGCAGAGGGTAACAGGGTCAGTTAAAATCCGGCTGGTGGGGATTGGTCGTAAAATATCCGATATGGCAATGACACACGGCGGCGTTTATGGGCTTCTTGCTGTACTGATTGCCCTCATAACCGGTTACGTAGTAACGCCTGCAATAGCGGTTGCAAGAAGGGTAATGCTTATAGCTATTGTGTTACCGAGGAGAGTTTTTGCGGCATTAACGGCAATTTTCTCAAGCAGCAGTACTTAGGATGTCAGTTGAGAGTGTAAAATAATAACATTTAATCCAAACAAGGGAGAGTGAAATGGACAACATAGATATTAAGGAAAGATACAGGATGAAATTGATGGGACCGGTCAGATCAATACTTTTAGCAACAGACGGTTCAGACTACAGCAAGGGTGCGGTAAAAGAGGCAATAGCATTTTCACGGGAGTGTAACACAACGCTTAGACTTTTAAGGGTGCTTGAGATAAATCCTGCGTATGAGAGCATGGGGTTTGAGTATTCCGGGGAGATGGTGAAAATGGTGGAGGAGGAACTTGAACAGGTACGAGAGGAGGCAGCTTTAAACAATGTGGAATGTACAACAATGGTAAGGCGGGCGGAGCGGGTGTATGAGGCAATAACAGAGGAGGCAGAAAAGCAAAAAATTGACATAATCATAATGGGCCGGCGCGGAATGACTGGTTTAAAGAAATTCATACTGGGCAGTGTGACGTCAAAGGTAATCGCAAGCACATCGTCAAAAGTGCTGGTAGTTCCTAAAGAAGCCCAGCTTAGAGGGGAGACTTTGATGGTAGCCTCAGACGGTTCTAAAAACAGTGAAGCTGCTGTTGATGAGGCTATAGATATGGCAAGCCGCTGTCCTGTCGTTAAAGCACTTTTAGCGGTGTCGGTAGTGTCTGACAAAAGTAAGTTAGATCAAGCAAAAGACATTTTGGACAAAATATCCTACAGGGCCAGCGCAAAAGGTGTGAAAGTAGAGACCTTTCCGCTTGTCGGGCAGCCATACAAGACACTGGTTAATGCCTCATTAGAAATGGCAGCCGATATAATTATCATGGGCAATTATGGCAGCACAGGGTTTGCAGGGGTTTTTATGGGGAGCGTGGCGGAGCGAGTGATAGCGCTTTCTATGTGTTCGGTTTTGGTTGTCAAAAGTGGCGTAAATTAAACATTTTAAAAAGAAAATATCGGCGCTCTTATGCTATAGTAACGTAAGTTATTGGAGTAAAGAGTATGCCGATAAATAACGAGAAGGTTTATTGTGATAAGAAGGGTTGTTACAAGTATATAGAAGTATGCAAGCACTGCAGGCATTCAACCAGCTGCCTGACATACTCAAAGTACAAACAGCCCTTGTTGTTTGATTTAAAGTCAAACGGGAAAAGAAGATGAAGT
The DNA here is from genome assembly GCA_004376055.2 of Nitrospirales bacterium LBB_01. Lineage (GTDB taxonomy): Bacteria > Nitrospirota > Thermodesulfovibrionia > Thermodesulfovibrionales > Magnetobacteriaceae > Magnetomonas > Magnetomonas plexicatena. Next base: position 1,158,009 of record CP049016.1, on the reverse strand, counting down.
TTGACTGCCACGTCCACACATATCCAAAGTCATCCTGCAGCACAATGTCACCGGATACTCTGGTGAAAGCTTCGATGGACTCAGGCATTGAGGCGATAGTTATCACTGAGCACGATTATCTATGGAGTGGGGAGGAGCTAAACGCATTGAGGCTAAAGTGTATAGGCGGACTTAAGATATTTGCAGGAGTTGAAGTGTCTTGTCTTGACGGGCATTTTTTGGTCTATGGACTGAAAGACATGAGGGGGATTTCTTTTAACATGCCCTCTGAGGAGCTGATTAGTCATGCCCATGTAAATGGAGCTGCAGTTGTCGTTGCCCACCCGTTTAGATTTAGCCGGGAGGACGGGCAGCGCTGCTATGAACTTGATATTGACGGGGTTGAAGTCTCAAGCGGCAACACAGGGAATGAAGCAGGGTGGCTGGCTGTGAGGCTGGCAAACGAAAGGAGACTATTTCAACTGACCTCAAGCGACGCCCATGCAACCGCTGTTTTAGGTAAATACTACACCACATTTCCGTCAGAGATTTCAACGGTTAATGAGCTTGCCGAGTTCATTCGTTCGTGTAAAGCATAGCGTTGTTGTTAAAACGCTGCAACAACTCAAAATAGCTGCAATTAGTATTCTACAATAAAAAATACTTGACTTTTGTTTTGATGTTTATGTATAAAATACCATGATATGTGTATATCATGGTATATATTTGATTGTTTGAAACAGGTAGGTATTGTTAATGAAATTTGATTACACTATAAGGGTTATTGAGATATCAACAATAACTATTTCGATAATTTCACTGCTTATCTCATGCACAGTATTATATCGTAACGCCTATTACAATGAAATTGAGATGTATTATAACAAAATTGAAATTAGGAAACTATCCCGTTTTGAAATACCAATATATTTTATAAATGTCGGCTCTTATGGTAATTTTTTAACAAATATAAAAATCAGCACTAATAAGATAAAAGATGATATCTTCACCTTTGCTTTGAATGAATCAAATATTCCTGTTATTTTGCAAAAAGGCGCTACACACGTAGTAAATGTCAATGTTGAGGCTGTTAACAGCAATAATCTAAATATAAAGAATAATAAAATATCATTTACAATAAATTACACTTACATTAAGCAGAATAGACTGAAAAACAAAACGCAAAATATATGTTTTTCTTATTTTACATAATAACGGAGGCGAATTATGCAAGTGAACTTACCCGGAATAATGCAACAATCTGGTGGTGACCTAAGAAATCCAAACACCGGACTGTTATCAAAAATTTTTAAAACGCAAACTTTCCATACTTAGATGATATCTATTCAAATATGGATTTTTTTCATAGAGATACAAAGAAACAGTCAGAATTAAATCTTTTGAAAATATACTATGAAAAAGATAGATTGGGAAAAGATGAGGAATCTTTTATTAATCTTTTTACAAAATTTCCCTATAGAAATATTTTTGTAATAGCTCCGTGTGGCGCCGGCAAATCATGTTTTTTGCACTGGTGTATGAAAATAAAATTTAGTAAAAATGAAGATATAAAATGGGGAATAATTAACCTAATAAGGACAGGGATGATAAAAGCTGATATTGCAGAAGCGGTGCACAGACAACTTGATGAAATTTTGAACCATTATTATTCTGACTTAACTGTATGGCAGGTATTGAGAAAGGAAATCACTGCTTTGAAAAAAGCCTTTAAAAATAAAAGCAATGAAGACCCTACAGATAGTGAAATAAAGGAAAGAATAAAGAAAATGTGCGATAGTGTTTTTGATAAAAAAGAAATGTGGAATTTAAAAAGGATAAAGTATTTATCAGAAGAGGTATTAAAATCTCCAAATGACAATTTTAACTTGATTATAGACAATATTGATAATTATGAAATAGCAGATCAATTAAAAGCCTGTTCGTTACTGCTTACAATCTTTGCAGATAAAAAATTCCGCCTAATATTACCTATTAGACCATATAATTCATTTCATGTCAGAAATCAGATTGCTATTAATATAGTGGATCCCAAATATGAGACAATCAGTTAAGATAGAGCTGGTTGTAATGAATGGGAGGATAAAATGAAAAACAGACGGAAGTTTGGCAAAGAGTACAAAGCAAAAGTAGCAATAGAAGCGCTCAAAGGTCAGAGGACAGCCAATGAGATAGCGCAGGAATTTGATATTCATGTGAACCAGGTGAATGAATGGAAAAAGCATTTAGTAGAAGGGGCGTCAACGTTATTTAATGGAGTGCAAGAAAATTCTCAGGCGGCATATGAATCAGAGCGAGAGCGGTTATATAGTCAAATAGGGAAGTTGCAAGTAGAAGTGGACTGGCTAAAAAAAAAGAGCCTGTTACTTGCGCAACGGTAAGTGAGAAACGAGCGATGATAGAGCCAGCAAATAAGGAATTGAGTATTCGTCAGCAGTGTAACCTGCTAAGCCTTCCACGCTCCAGTTATTATCGTCAGGCAGTACCGGAGAGCGAGGAGAATTTGAAGGTGATGAGGGCAATAGATGAGCAGTACACAATGCATCCATGGTATGGAAGCCGCACAATGGTTTACATTCTTTTCCGAGCAGGATATAAAGTAAATCGCAAGCGAGTAAAGCGTTTGATGATGTTGATGGGTCTTGTATCTATAGCACCCAGAAAAAGAACGACAGTACGGAATAAGCAACATAAAGTTTACCCTTATCTACTGCGATTATTAGATATTACTATCATCAACCAAGTCTGGTGCAGTGATATAACGTATATTCGAATGAGACATGGCTTTGTGTATCTGACAGCAGTAATGGACTGGTATAGCCGCTATGTGCTGTCATGGGAGGTGTCAGTGACAATGGATGATGGTTTTTGCGTAAGTAGCCTTGAGCGAGCCCTTAGGCTCTATGGCAGTCCTGAGATATTCAACACAGATCAAGGCAGCCAGTATACAGGGGCAGCGTTTATCAATGTGCTTCAGAGCAATGGGATTCGGATAAGTATGGATGGCAGAGGACGGGCTATGGATAATATCATGATTGAGCGGCTGTGGCGCAGTGTCAAGTATGAGGAGGTTTATATAAAAGATTATGAAACTGTTGATGAGTTGATTAAAGCGCTAAGGAGCTATTTTGATTTTTATAACAATGAGCGTCCGCATTCTACGCTTAGAGGCAAAACACCTGCCGAGGTTTATAAAAGCTCTGATTTTGCGATGGCGGCGTAAGGATGCATTACCCTATCCCTTACCCTTATACTAACAGACTAAATACCCTCTTAGAGGGCTATACCTTAAGTCCACTAAAAAGTGGTCTTGACAATGGGGTCCACTATATACCTACAAGAGCACAAACCACACCAAATATGTTACCATTAATACGGGTTAAATGATAGACGACAACACGGTTAGAGCTTTAGAGTTTTCTAAGATACTTGAAATTGCAGCTTCTTATGCAGTTACATCAGCTGGCAGAGAGAATATTTTACAACTTAGACCCCTTTTAAGCCCTGATGAGATTCAAAAAGAGACAGATTTCATATCCGAGTGGCGCAATCTTTTTGCCGAAAATAATCAAACCGGCATTGAGCCGATTTCTGATTTATCCCTGCACTTTAATACGCTTAAACCGGAAAACTCCATAATTGAACCCATTGAAATAAGGGAGTTTATCCCACTTTTTGACTCAACGTATAATCTTAAGCGGTTTGCAACACAGCGCCAATACGTGATAACATCTGAGCTTGTCTCAAATCTTACAACCCATCCGTTTGTTAAAAAGACGATTGAAAACTCTATAGACAAAGACGGGCTGATTGTTGATACCGCATCAAACGAGCTATATCAAATAAGGCGCAGAGTGAAATCTCTGGATGTAAAACTACGAAAACTTCTTGATGGGATTTTGCAGCGAAAAGACTATGCTCACCATCTTCAGGATTTCTTTATAACCATAAGAAACAACCGCTCGGTTATCCCGGTTAAAAAGGAATCTAAAGGGCAGATTCCGGGCGTTATCCACGATATATCCAAAACCGGCGAGACCATATTTGTAGAACCATATGAGGCTCAAACGCTTGGAAATGAAATTGAATCGCTTAAGGGTGAAGAAAAAATTGAGGAGTTTAAAATTATAAAGCACCTCTCAACACTAATTAGAGCGCACCTCCCCGATATAGAGAAAGACTACCTGATAACCGTAAAAATAGACACAGTGTCGGCTCTTGCACGATATTCTGAGGCTGGCGCTATGACCGCCCCTGAAATTAACACAAGCGGATACGTAAATATTATAGGCGGTCGGCATCCAATCTTAGAGCACACTCTTTTAAAGCAGCATAAATCCGCTCAACTTGTGCCCCTTGATGTTACCATGAGTAACTCGGTCAGCTCCATAGTGATAACAGGCTCCAATGCTGGAGGTAAGACTGTAGCCCTTAAAACCATCGGAGTGATTCATCTTATGGCACTTTCCGGGATGCACGTAGCGGCCAAATCCGGTACCAATATACCGTTTTTGCGAAATATTTTTGTTGACATTGGTGATGATCAGTCCATAGAGGACAATCTTTCTACGTTTTCCGGTCATCTTAGCCGAATATCCAGAATACTATCAGAGAGCGACAACCGGACTCTTGTGCTTTTAGATGAGCTTGGCACTGGAACTGACCCCGATGAGGGGGGCTCTTTGGCTTCTGCAATTGTAAAAGCGCTCATGAAAAAAGGCTCGCTGGTTGCCGTAACAACTCACCTAAGAGCGCTTAAACTCTTTGCTTACTCTGACCCTGCTGTAATGGTTGGCTCTATGGAAATAGAGAGCCTGATAGACGAAAAAGGCAAAAAAACCTTCAAACCCACATATAAACTGACCTTAGGGCAGTTTGGTCAATCACATGCCTTTGACATTGCCTCTAACTACGGACTGTCTGATGAGATAATTGCCGATGCAAGAAATATTCTTAGCGGCTCTGATTCAAAACTGGAATCGCTTCTTTCTGATTTGCACTCCGAGCTTGCTCTCAACAAAGAGAAGACAAAAGAGGTGGATGCTCTCAAAGAGGAACTCCGTGCGCTTAAAAGTACATTAATGACAGAAATACAGTCTGTCCGGTCATCAAAAAAACAGGCTATGAAACGCGCCTCTGCTGAGGCTGAAAAGCTGCTTCTTACGGCAAAGTCAGAGGCTCTTGAAATTCTTAAAGAGATTAAAACCGCTGAGGCAGATAAAGCTAAAGAATTAGTTAAGAAATTAGAACATAATATAAGAGAAATAAAAGAAATTAATGAGTCACAATCATGTCAGCCGCTTATTCCAAAACTAAAAGTGTTTCCCGGGAAAAAGGTCTTTTTAAGCGGACTAAAGGTGGTTGGAGAGGTGGTCTCTGTAAATGAGAGCAAAGGGCGTTGCTGTGTTTTAGCCAACGGCCGTGAAATAGAAATCTCGATAACTGCCCTTACCGAGATGGATGAGAAAAGTACGCATGAGGAACAACGTTCTCAACACTACAGAAACATTGATGAGACCATAGATAGGGATGTGCCAACGCAAATCAATTTTATAGGGATGCGGGTTGACCCTGCTGTTTCTGAGCTTGAAAGGTACTTAAATGACGCTGTTTTAGGAAATCTTAAGAGTGTGAAGATAATCCATGGTCTTGGCACTGGCGCCCTTTCTAAAGCGATTCGAGAGCATCTAAGCAGCCATCAGCTTGTGAAATCTTTTAGAAAAGGGGAAACAGAAGACGGCGGAGACGCTGTTACTATTGCGAACCTGTTGTGATTTAACCCTTGTAGGTGATTTCTATGCCGTTGCTTTGAGTTTTACTAAGAGCTATATGATGAGAGCTGGTATCTGCTTTTTCGGGAAAATCTGATCTGAAATGTGCTCCGATACTGTTTTTTCTGTAAAGGGCTGCTGTTACTATAAGAAACGATGTTTGAAACATGTTCTTTATTTCGTTTTCGTAGCGGGTCATATAGTGTGATGTTAAAATGTATCCCCATTTTTCTAAGATAACGACAGCCTCGTTTAGAGATATGTTACAGCGGATAATCCCAGCCTTTTCCCACATTAGTTTCCTTAAAAGACTTCTCAGTTCAGCCGGCTCCTCAATTGTAACAGTCTCAGTGGATAATTTTATATCTGCGGGTTTAATTAGCGAGTAATTGACGTTTTCATTAAGCGCAGTTTTTCCAGCCCTTTGGCCAAACACAAGCCCTTCAAGCAAACTGTTGCTGGCAAGCCTGTTAGCGCCATGGACTCCCGTTCCTGCCACCTCTCCGGCAGCAAAAAGTCTCTTTATGTTAGTCCGTCCAAAGGTGTCAGTTTTTACTCCTCCCATCATGTAGTGTGCCGCAGGGGAAATCGGCACAAGCTCTGAGGTTATATCTATGTCATATTTTAGGCAGGTTGTGTATATCATTGGAAAACGCACCTTGATGTAGTCTTTATCAAGATGTGTAGCGTCAAGATAAACGAATTGGCTATTGGTTCGCACAAGCTCAGACACTATAGCGCGGGATACGACATCGCGAGGAGCAAGCTCAGCCGAAGTGTGATAAAGCCCTAAAAATCGCTCCTTGTGTATATTTTTTATAAACGCTCCTTCGCCGCGCAATGCCTCAGTTAACAGAAACTGCGGAGCAGAGGGCGCATACAGTGTGGTTGGATGAAACTGGACAAACTCCATATCTTCTATAGCAGCCCCCGCTCTGAAAGCCATAGCTATGCCATCCCCTGTAGCAACGGCTGGGTTTGTTGTGCGTGAAAATATCTGACCGGTACCGCCTGTTGATAAAATTGTGGCTTTTGCAAGGACTGCCACGATGTTGTTGTCTTTTATAATATAAGCACCATAACAGACGCCGTCATGCACTATTAAATCCAAAACATACGAAAACGAATATTTCTTCACAGAGTCAAAACTACGTGCCTTATTTATTAAAACCCGCTCTATCTCTTTGCCGGTTGAATCCCCGTGAGCGTGTAACACCCGTCGTCTTGAATGTGCTGCCTCAAGGGTAAACTCAAGTTTGGAGCCGCTTTTGTCAAACTCCATTCCCCACGACATCAGCTCTACAATCCTCTCTGGCCCCTCCTCCACTAACACCATTACCGCCTCATCCCGACAAAGCCCATCCCCTGCCTTTATCGTATCCTCAAAGTGAATCCCTATCGTGTCCTCATCGCTTAAAGCTACTGCTACCCCGCCCTGAGCGTACTCTGTGCAAGACTCACTGACAATGTCTTTTGTTATAACGCAAACGCTTCCGTGAGGAGCTAACTCTATGGCAGCCCTAAGCCCAGCCACACCGCTTCCTATTATTAGATAATCAACCCGCTCTTGTACAATCACTCTTACTCCGGTAAGAGTTCGCTAAAGTTGTCAATGGAGAGCAGTTCGCTGTTGTTAGTTGTTATCTCCCTTGAGCTTGCCATGTTTTTTAACAGCACATACCTAAGACCATAGCTTGCTGCACTACGGGCTACCTCAAGAGTGTCATCAATAAAGAGTACGTCTTTTTTATTAAACCCAAGCGTTTGCTGTGCATTTATCCAAAATCCCTCATATTCCTTTGGAACACCCATATCAACAGAGGTTATTACTTTATCAAAATACTTACCGAGGGCGGTCTTTTTCATTTTGAACGCTATTGTCTTATAGTGCGCATTTGTTGTCAGCACCACCTGCTTCTTACGCTTAATAAGCACTTTGAGGAAATCCTCAACATGCGGGTGCACATCGACAAGATGACGAACTTGTTCCTTAAGGGCAGGGATATCAAGCCCCAGCTGCTCTGACCAAAAGTCAATATCAGTCCAATTGAGGGTTCCCTCGTGATGTTTGTAAAGAGCTAAGATTTGCTCTGTTGCTTTGCCAAAACTAATATCTTGTTTTTCGGAGTATATCTGAGGCACCAGGTGTTTCCAAAAATAATCGTCAAAGTATTTGTCAATGAGAGTGCCGTCCATGTCTAAAAGCACGTGAGTTATATGTCCATGAGGGTTTTTCTCATCTCCCCATAGGGCTGCTCTTACCTCTTGTATGCTCATAAACTATCACGCTCATTCTTAGCTTTGAAACAGCCATCAGTGGAGATATTAATCATTTCCTCGTTAAAATAATCAAGCACCATTTCGGCTATGGTTTTTTTGATCTTGTGAAAAAATGTAAACTCCTCCCTTAGTTTTTTTTCCAGAGCGGCAAGCATCGAGTAGTGTGGGGTTCTGTCAACGAAGTGGTCAGGGTTAAATGTGCCGTCAGCGTCTTTGGCGTAGTTTTCTTTAAATTTATTGCAGCCAGGCCATTGCTGTTTTGGGGCAGTGTTTACCTGTAACACCGAGGGAACGCCGTGTGAGCGGCAGATTAGTGGTCTGTTTTCATACACGATACATTTGTCGTTAAAGTTAAGAGGGCACATTATCCGTAACGACTCCATATTAAAGGGTTTCTTTGCAACTTCTTTATAGTACATCTCGGCCCGCATAAAAATCACTTTCAAAAGCGCCTGATCGGTTATCTGAGCAAGCCCGGCGCTTAGATAAAAATACTCAAGCAGTGTGTAATGGTTAAACACTGTGGTGCAACAGTTGTCGGTGCACCCTGCGCAGTTAAAACCTCCGTAATGCTCCTGAGCCGCCTTGTAGTCGGCGTCTATAGCTGAAAAGATTTCTGAAAGCCGATGCATGTATGTTGAAATATCTGATTCCATATTCTATTAAGACCTCCACTAAGAGACGATTATTTCCGCTTCATTTTTTTTAATAACAGCTCTAAGCTCCTACAGCACAAATGCTTAATGTGTGCATTACAAAAGTTACAATAAGTGTAACTTAATTCTTTGTGCTATGACAACTGTAGAATAATACTGCAAGAAAATTTCTATTTGATTTATGTTTAAGCTTATGTTAGTATTAGATTCTAAATATAACTTATTGTTATAAGTTAAGGGAGGGTCTTCGTTATGCCTGCTGATACTAATTTTTTTTCAGGTCTTATAAGTGGACTGGTAGTTGCAATAGTCTATAGTGGACCCCATTGTCAAGACCACTTTTTAGTGGACTTAAGGTATAGCCCTCTTTTGCGATGGCGGCGTAAGGATGCATTACCCTATCCCTTACCCTTATACTAACAGACTAAATACCCTCTTAGAGGGCTATACCTTAAGTCCACTAAAAAGTGGTCTTGACAATGGGGTCCACTATAATCTGCACCTATCTTCTTATTAAAAATATGGAAAAATATTTAGACATGAATCCTCTTGAAAATAAATATAAGGATGGCAATGAACTTGAGGAGATTATAAGAGTGCATTTAGAAAAGATTAATACTATTGAGCAGATATGGTCAAAGGATAATTGGAGTGAAGCAGACAAGGATTTGATACTCAAATTTAAAACAAGTTTAGAAAAGGCTATAGCAAGTTTTATGAGAGATAAAGGATTAAAAAAACGAGAGATTCTTTTTTATAAAATGATGGCGCCTGCTGAAGCTAAAGCGGCCATTAGTATGAAGATAAGGTTAACTATTGACATGAAAAAAGCAAGAGATATACAGCTTTTTTATTTGGATAAATTTAGTGTACGGGTTTCTCAAATACTTCGAATTAATCCTGAATGGAAAAACATTAATACAATAATGAAAAGTCAAGAAGGGAACATTTTAGATGTTGATATGAGAGATGTAGGAGAATATGTGTATATGTTAAAATATAAATTAGAAGGTATAGAAAAAATACACACAGGCGATTTTACTATGAGTACGGTAATAAATAACGGTTCTGTGTTAACTATCCCTTATATTAGTAATTGATTTTGTGATGGAAGGATTAAAAAAATATTTCAAATCTATTTATTCTGTTAGTGCAATGATAATAGGAGGGGAAGGTTTAGGAGTACTCTTTTATAAATTTTTTAAGTATTATACCCCACCATGTTTTGATATAACAAAACAGGAAATACTCATAACATCTTTGATTAATATAGCTTTAAGTTTACCAGCTATATATATTTATTTAACTAAGTTTCCAAAAGAAAAATACAAAAAAATGTTTCTTAAATTTACAATAATATTTATTGTTATGTTTTTTTTATATATTCCTTTTTACACATTTTTTACATTTGAAGCAGGAAATAAAGATTATCATGAACCAATTGGTTTTAAACTTACAAATTATGCAAGACTGGTACTTATTGATAATAACAAAAATGATAATAATTCTATATTCCTATTTTATGAAGCAAAACATATTGTTGCTGAAGCTGGATATATAAAAGAAAAATTATGGTTATCTTACACGTGTGAAATAGTTAATCTTACGCTTTTTTTGTGGTGGTTTATCAATTATGTATCATTTTCAATACTAGTCAGCTCATTTGTAAAGTTGCGGCAAAAAAATACCAATTAATTCCCTTAATAAGAGTTTCTAAGCAATAAACTGACGCTCTAAGTCAGTGACTCGGTTTATTGAGGGTTGTGACATATCAGAAGAACACTCGGTTTTACATTAACTAAAAAACACCCAGCTATTAAACCATCTTAACCACGTATCAACATATGCTCTACTGACTGTGACGCCGGTGAGTACCGGATAAAACATGACAAACAGTACAAACACTATAATAAGATAACTGTATGTGAGTAGCTTATATCTCTTTGGGCTTTGCTCCTCTAACCACATGATTACGTACGTTATGGAGAAAATTAAAAACGGAACCGATGCATAAAAATGATAGATAAATGTTAGCCTCGGAACTAAAATCCAAGGCAGGTACTGAGCTAAAAATCCAACTGTAACTACAATTACACCGATAGATATTCTCCTTTGCCGATAAACCATCAAAAGCATAAGTGAAAATGCAGGAATTGAGAGCCACCAAACAGCAGGATTTCCCATTATCGTTATGGTTTTAACCTCATCCTTTGGCAGATAATCCCCACCGGAGTATGCCCAAAGCGGACGCATCATTAGCGGCCACGAGTACCACTGTGATGAGTATGGATGAGCTGCCTTTAGATTTGTGTGATAGTCATACATATCCTTTTGATTTAAAATCGCAGTGGCAGGCCATGTTCTGCCCTCTGACTTAACAGGCAAATAACTCAACGAGTAGATTATTAGGGGAATTATTACGAAAAACACCATTGCAAAACCGATTGTTTTAAATATCATACCGTTTTTAATACCAAAGTCCTTATATCTCAAAAACAGCGAATAAAAAAACAAAACAGCAAGCCCAACGCCCGCATACACACAAATCCACTTAACAGAAATCCCAAAAGCAAATGACAATCCGCTTAAAGCAAGCGGTATTAATAAATTTTTACCGGAACCAGAACTTTCAGATATGTAAATGTACATAAAGTAATACATCAGAGCAATGAAAAACACCGCATAGACGTCAATAGTGGCAATACGCGACAATGTAAAGTGCATAAAGTCAAAGGTCATTAGAAAAGTAGAGATAAAGGCATATCTTGAGCTTTTAAAAAGCCTAAGACCAAAGGCATATATAACAAATATAGTGGCAATGCCAAACAGAGCGCCGACAATCCGCCATCCAAACGGGTTCATTCCAAAAGCCCATATGCCAAGAGCTATAAACAGTTTGCCAAGCGGCGGGTGTGTGGTTTCATAGTAGTTAATGCCGTGCAGGTGCTCATAGGCAGTTCTTGCGTGATAAATCTCATCAAAATATGTGCTGTTAAAATATGAAGGCTTCTCAGTAACTTTGTCCTGCTCATCGGCAATGTTTAAAGCCATGTTGGAGGATTCCGAATTTAACTTAAACGGGATTACGTTTTTAATTGGGATTACCTTACCAGTTTTTAAGCTTACAAAAGCTATTTCATAAAACTGTGAGCCGGGATTTTTTACTGTAAGCTTCATATATCTTGCCTTAACATGCGTGTCAGCACAGCGCCATTCAAAAACCGCCTTCTGTTCTAAATCAGGGGCACTACGCCATGAGGTTAAATCGTTTGAGTATTTAAGCGCATATTTCCCATCGCCAAGTCCTGAAAAAAAACACGTTTTAGCAATTTCCTTTTCACTGCCAAAATCAAAATATACTCCCTCACCGGCTGTTTTTGGTTTCCAGTATGTCTGAGGTGTTGACATGGAGCCAAGGTTATAAATAAGTAAGACAGCATTAACCAAAACCAGAATGCCAGCTAAAATATAGTCTTTTTTTGTAAATCCGTTATATTGTTTTTCAACCTGAAGAGGCAGCAGTGGAGAAAGTGATTTTTCAGCGGGCTCTCTGATTAATTCATAACCTATTTTAAACAGATATAGCAGCAAGAGGACATTTGCCGCCGAGATTATCATGAGAACCGGATCGTCCGCTGGAATAAAAAATATTTCCCTTATGCCGTAATCAAGCACAGATGCCTCATTAATAAATAACGTGACACTGAATCCTGCAAAAATAAATAGGAATCTTTTGTCTTTTAGATAGACATATGTAAGGAGAGCCAGCGCAAGTGCGGGGTAGAGGTATCTTTCGTGCATTTTAGGGCCAAGCACGTATGTTGACGACACAATTAATAATGCACAACAAATAAGGGCGGCTGAATCTTTCCTTTTAGTGTAAATAAAGAAAGTGAATATTACAGTCAGTGTAATAAAAATAAGCCCCCAGGTGTTGTAAGAGAGCAGAAAAAAACTATCTGTTACAGGGCTGAGATTTCCGCCAGTCAGTGCAAACAGGTTAAAAGCATTAAATGTGGCATACGGATACGATGACAGGGTTGCTGCATAATGATGCACTATCCACAGTGGTTCCTTATGCAAGGAAAACGGTATGACAAGGGCAACAAAAAACGCAAAAGCATACACAGCATTAAGAATAAGTGTTTTTACTTTAACCGGTTTATTTAGGTGAGCAAACAGCCAAAGCGGAGCAAACATCAGAGCCTGAGGTTTTACAAGCACTGCAAATGCACATGCAAGGGATGCCGGTAGAAACCTTTTTTGGACAGCTAACAAAACAAAAATCACAACCGTAAGAGTGTAGAAACTATCGACCTGTCCCCATGGAGCGGAGTTTATAACAATAGCCGGATTAAAGGCATAAATGGCGGCTAACGCATACGAGGACTTAAGCGACAAATACTTTCTTGATAAAACAAACACAATGTGAGTTAAAACAATATCCGACACTAACTGTGGCAGTTTGACAATAAACAGAAACCATGCTGAGCTGTAGTCAAGTGAAAAAAACTCACGAATTTTTCCAACCACATACAATACATAGATATAACCAGGTGGATAATCGGCAAAGACCATGCCTGAGTAGAAATCCGACAGACCAGCGCTTGCGCTATGTATTGCCCAGCCCTTGAAACATGCTATATCATTAGGGTACCCTTCAACCAAAACAGCCAGCACGGAGCGAAGCAAAAAGGCGCAGAGGAGTAAAATCGCATAGTAAGCGCCTCTATGCTTCTGCGTATCCGTCTGAGTGCCGGATGTACGATGGTTCATTACATCTTACCACCACGGTGGAGGCGGATATGGCGCAGGGGCAGGCGGATGCCAAGGTGCTGGATGTGGAGCCGGCGGATACGGCTCTACTACCACCGGAGGACCAGGTATTGTCACTGTAGCTGCACACCCAGCCACTGTTAAAACAAAAAACATTGCAAGAAATAATTTCTTCATATTTACCTCCTATTGCAATTTTACTCACACAGTATTTGTCTGACTATATTGTTACAGTAATCAAAGGTCTGCCTCTTCATAGAAAATAAAATCCCGCTGGGCGGAAAAACTCACCAAAAACAATACAACCTCAACAGTCACTTTAGCAATAAACACGTTAATCCCTAAATTACCTGCCAAAAAATTAATCAACAAAAATGAAACCGTTCCAAGAGTAAGAGTCAATGTGATATATTTTACCAAAGTAACTGCCGCAGAAGAACTGTTTTTAAAGACAATTTGTTTATTAATAAAGAAGTTTAAAGTGCCTGCCGAAAATCTTGCCGTCCAAAAACTTATTAAAATACTTGCGGTTAATTTGTACAATATAGTGAATAAAATAAAATCTAATAGACTTGCAAAGAGTGATGAGAAAGCAAATCTTATCAGCAAAAAATAGATTTTCATAGAATCATAAAGCGGGTTAAAGTGTGATGATCGGTTATTTTCAATATAGACGGTAGATATTGGCTCTTCAACTATCGGCACATGCTTGATTTTGGTGTAGATAAGCATGTTGACCTCGTACTCGTATCGTTCACCGCCAAGGTCTAAAATCCCTTTAACCATTTCCAGCGGAATCCCTCTGAGACCGGTTTGAGTGTCAGAAAATTTTTTGCCTATAAGCAGCCAAAACACATACCTTGTTATAACGTTACCCATGTAGCTTCTAAAAGGTATGTCTTTAGTAAATGCTCTTGCGCCAAGAATCAGCTTATTTTGGTGCTCACAAAGTGATGTGCTTACTTTGACAATATCCGCAGGCAGATGTTGACCGTCTGCGTCTGCCGTAACGATGCCGATTGAATCAGGGTAATTCAGACAAAAATAATTAAATCCGGTTTTAAGAGCGCGTCCTTTTCCGAGATTCTTTGCGTGTCTTAAAATACTGCATTGCTGTAGAGTTTTTAATTTATCAAAAACACCGGCACACTCAGGGCTGCTGCCGTCATCAACTACAATCAGATGCTCAAAACCAAAATCCGCAAGCTCAGTCACTACAGTTAAAAGTGTTACATCAGGATTATAAGCGGGTATCAGAACAACAACCCCGCCCGTAACAGCCGCATTCAATTTATCAGTTAACTGCACTAATGTTAATGTAGCCTGAGTCAGTGAAAAAAATCAAGACAGGAGAGCATTTTGTCGGGTTTTTTAAAGCTGAAAAATAAATCTTAAAAATTTTTTTTATTTTTCTAAAAAAACACTTGACAAATGAAATTGTATAGGTTATAGTAGATTTAGTTGTATGTTCTTTGACAAGCCTAAGAGATGTGTAGTGCTCCTGTCATAAAATTCTCGAGAGAGAAAACAAGTAGTCAAGTTAACAAATAAAAAAAACAGCCAAGAAAAACTAAGGTTGAATTAGATATTGCAAGATATTTAAGTTTAAACTGAGAGTTTGATCCTGGCTCAGAGCGAACGCTGGCGGCGTGCCTAACACATGCAAGTCGAACGGTGTATGTGTAGCAATACACATACATAGTGGCGCACGGGTGAGTAACGCGTAGGTGATCTGCCCTTCGGTTTGGGACAACCGCTGGAAACGGCGGCTAATACTGGATAAGACCACGAGCAGGTAATGCTTGCGGTAAAAGGAGTAATTCGCCGAAGGATGAGCCTGCGTCCTATCAGGTTGTTGGTGGGGTAACGGCCTACCAAGCCTTAGACGGGTAGCCGGTCTGAGAGGATGAACGGCCACACTGGGACTGAGACACGGCCCAGACTCCTACGGGAGGCAGCAGTGAGGAATTTTGCGCAATGGGGGAAACCCTGACGCAGCGACGCCGCGTGCGGGAAGAAGGCCCTCGGGTCGTAAACCGCTTTTGTGGGGGAAGATGATGACGGTACCCCACGAATAAGCCACGGCTAACTCTGTGCCAGCAGCCGCGGTAAGACAGAGGTGGCAAGCGTTGCTCGGAATTACTGGGCTTAAAGGGCGCGTAGGCGGTTGATCAAGTTTGGGGTGGAATACCTGGGCTTAACCCGGGAATTGCCCTGAAAACTGGTCAACTTGAGTGAGCGAGGGGATGGCGGAATTCCAGGTGTAGCGGTGAAATGCGTAGATATCTGGAGGAAGGCCGGTGGCGAAGGCGGCCATCAGGCGCTTAACTGACGCTGAGGCGCGAAAGCGTGGGGATCAAACAGGATTAGATACCCTGGTAGTCCACGCCCTAAACGGTGGGTACTAGGTGTAGGGCTCTTTAGGGCTCTGTGCCGAAGGGAAACCAATAAGTACCCCGCCTGGGAAGTACGGCCGCAAGGTTGAAACTCAAAGGAATTGACGGGGGCCCGCACAAGCGGTGGAGCATGTGGTTTAATTCGACGCAACGCGAAGAACCTTACCTGGGTTTGACATGTGAGTGGTAGAATTCCGAAAGGAAAACGACCCGGTAGCAATATCGGGAGCTTGTACAGGTGCTGCATGGCTGTCGTCAGCTCGTGCCGTGAGGTGTTGGGTTAAGTCCCGCAACGAGCGCAACCCCTATCCTTTGTTGCCATCAGGTTATGCTGGGCACTCTAAGGAAACTGCCGGCGATGAGTTGGAGGAAGGTGGGGACGACGTCAAGTCATCATGGCCCTTATATCCAGGGCTACACACGTGCTACAATGGCTACTACAGAGGGTCGCAATATCGTGAGGTGGAGCTAATCCCTAAAAGTAGTCGTAGTTGGGATCGAAGTCTGCAACTCGACTTCGTGAACGTGGAATCGCTAGTAATCGCAGATCAGCTACGCTGCGGTGAATACGTTCCCGGGCCTTGTACACACCGCCCGTCACACCACGAAAGTCTGTTGTACCCGAAGGGGGTGAGCCAACCTGCAAAGGAGGCAGCTCACGAAGGTATGGTAGGTGATTGGGGTGAAGTCGTAACAAGGTAGCCGTAGGGGAACCTGCGGCTGGATCACCTCCTTTCTAAGGAACGATTAGACGGTCAGGATAACATCCTGAATCAATATTGCGAAATATTTGATTTGAGCACTACACATTTTTTAGATAAATTACGGCATAAGTGGATTGTCCTACTGACAATTTACTATAGTTGATAAGATTATAGTAAGTCTAAGGGCCTATAGCTCAGTTGGTTAGAGCGCGCGCCTGATAAGCGCGAGGTCAGTGGTTCAACTCCACTTAGGCCCATTACCCTTGCTTTTATTGCGGCGATTGATGGTTGTCGCCGCAGGGGTTACGTCGTGTATAGCGGATGTATTTATAATCTGCTATAGATGAGGTAGTCCGGGGGTGTAGCTCAATTGGGAGAGCGCCTGCTTTGCAAGCAGGAGGTCATCGGTTCGATCCCGTTCACCTCCATAAGAGAAAGAGTAATTAAGATTTTTGGTCTTTGACAACGAGAAATAAAAGGGTCAAGTTAGTAAGGGCATATGGTGGATGCCTAGGCATCAGACGGCGAAGAAGGACGCGGCAGGCTGCGAAAAGCCACGGGGAGCAGCGAGCATGCATAGATCCGTGGACGTCCGAATGGGGAAACCCGGCAGGGGTAATGCCCTGTCATCTTATACTGAATACATAGGTGTAAGAAGCGAACCCGGGGAAGTGAAACATCTCAGTACCTGGAGGACAAGAAATCAAACGAGATTCCCTCAGTAGCGGCGAGCGAACGGGGAAGAGCCCAAACCCGGGAAGACATTGAGCCTACAATATCAGTTAATACATATTTTATTGTGCTGAGATTTGCAGGTTGAGTGTCTTTCCGGGGGTTGTAGGACCGCAATAGTACTACCTTTATTTATTAGTCGAATTCAGATGGAACGCTGAGCCGTAGAAGGTGATAGTCCTGTAGGCGAAAATAAATGAAGGGGGAAGCGGTATCCTGAGTACCACAGGTCACGTGGAACCCTGTGGGAATCTGGGGGGACCACCCTCCAAGGCTAAATACGTTCTGATGACCGATAGCGCATAGTACCGTGAGGGAAAGGTGAAAAGAACCCTGGCGAAGGGAGTGAAATAGAACCTGAAACCGTATGCCTACAATGAATCAGAGCACAGAGCAATCTGTGTGATGGTGTGCCTTTTGATTAATGAGCCGGCGAGTTACCGGTTGCAGCGAGGTTAATCTCATCAATGAGAGGAGCCGTAGGGAAACCGAGTCTGAATAGGGCGTCTAGTTGCAATCGGTAGACCCGAAGCCAGTTGATCTACCCATGGTCAGGGTGAAGCGGGAGTAAGATCTCGTGGAGGCCCGAACCGGTGTTTGTTGCAAAAAGCTCGGATGAACTGTGGGTAGGAGCGAAAGACCAATCAAAACTGGTGATAGCTGGTACTCCCCGAAATGCATTTAGGTGCAGCCTTTGGTAATAGTCTGCAGGGGGTAGGGCACTGGATGGGCTAGGGCTTCGCAAGAGGTACCAAACCCAACCAAACCACGAATACCTGTCAGATGTTTCCAGGGAGTGAGACTGCGGGTGCTAAGATTCGTAGTCGAGAGGGAAACAGCCCAGACCGTCAGCTAAGGTCCCTAAAGATGTGCTAAGTGGATAAGGTTGTAGTCCTACGTAGACAACCAGGATGTTGGCTTAGAAGCAGCCATCATTTAAAGAAAGCGTAATAGCTCACTGGTCAAGCGGGGCTGCGCCGAAAATTTAACGGGGCTCAAGCACATTACCGAAGCTACGGAACGCGCGCAAGTGCGTTGGTAGGGGAGCATTCTGTAGGCCTTTGAAGGTGACCTGCGAGGGTTGCTGGAGGTATCAGAAGAGAGTATGTCGGCATAAGTAGCGTAAAGACTGATGGGAAGTCAGTCCGCCGTAAACCTAAGGTTTCCTGGGGAAGGTAAATCCGCCCAGGGTTAGTCGGTCCTAAGACGAGGCCGCGAGGCGTAGCCGATGGACAGCAGGTTAATATTCCTGCACCATCTTGTAGTCGTTTGATACCAGAGGGGACGCAGTAGGATAGTACGAGCCTGGTGATGGTTCAGGTCCAAGCGTTTAGGCTTGTGTGTTGGCAAATCCGCACACAGTTAAGGCTGAGGCGTGATGGGGAAGCCAGTAAAACGGTGAACTCGTGTGATTCCACACTGACTAGAAAATCCTCGGGGGTAGATTGCAGGATGACCGTACCGCAAACCGACAAAGGTAGGTGGGTAGAAGATACCAAGGCGTTCGAGAGAAACCTCGCTAAGGAACTCGGCAAAATAACCCCGTAACTTCGGGAGAAGGGGTCCCTGTGAAAGCAGGGCGCAGTGAAATGGCCCAGGCGACTGTTTACCAAAAACACAGGTGTCTGCAAACTCGCAAGAGGAAGTATAGGCACTGACGCCTGCCCGGTGCCGGAAGGTTAATGGGAGATGTTAGCAGCAATGCGAGGCATTGAACTGAAGCCCCGGTAAACGGCGGCCGTAACTATAACGGTCCTAAGGTAGCGAAATTCCTTGTCGGGTAAGTTCCGACCTGCACGAATGGCGTAACGATTTGGGCACTGTCTCAGCGAGGTACTCGGCGAACTTAAGTTACCGGTGAAGACGCCGGTTTCCCGCAACTAGACGGAAAGAC
The DNA here is from genome assembly GCA_004376055.2 of Nitrospirales bacterium LBB_01. Taxonomy (GTDB): domain Bacteria; phylum Nitrospirota; class Thermodesulfovibrionia; order Thermodesulfovibrionales; family Magnetobacteriaceae; genus Magnetomonas; species Magnetomonas plexicatena. Next base: position 1,138,803 of record CP049016.1, on the reverse strand, counting down.
CCTGTGCACCTTTACTGCAGCTTGACATTGAGTTTTGGTGTGGTACGTGTAGGATAGGTGGGAGGCTATGAAGCGGAGACGCTAGTTTTCGTGGAGCCAACCTTGAAATACCACCCTTATTATATTGAGACTCTAACCAACACCTGTCATCCAGGTGTGGGACATTGTCTGGCGGGCAGTTTGACTGGGGCGGTCGCCTCCTAAAAGGTAACGGAGGCGTCCAAAGGTTCCCTCAGGCTGGACGGAAATCAGCCGTAGAGTGCAAAGGCAGAAGGGAGCTTGACTGCGAGAGAGACATCTCGAGCAGGAACGAAAGTTGGGCTTAGTGATCCGGTGGCTCTGAGTGGAAGGGCCATCGCTCAACGGATAAAAGGTACGCCGGGGATAACAGGCTTATCGCGTCCAAGAGTTCACATCGACGACGCGGTTTGGCACCTCGATGTCGACTCATCGCATCCTGGGGCTGAAGTAGGTCCCAAGGGTTCGGCTGTTCGCCGATTAAAGCGGTACGAGAGTTGGGTTCAGAACGTCGTGAGACAGTTCGGTCCCTATCTGTTGTGGGCGTAGGAGACTTGAGAGGCTCTGTCCTTAGTACGAGAGGACCGGGATGGACGAACCTCTGGTGTTCCGGTTGTCATGCCAGTGGCATTGCCGGGTAGCTATGTTCGGATGGGATAACCGCTGAAAGCATCTAAGTGGGAAACCCACCTCAAGATTAGGTCTCCCGGGGAGTAATCCCCCTAAAGACCTGTGGTAGACCACCACGTTGATAGGCTGGAGGTGTAAGTGTAGTAATGCATTGAGCTGACCAGTACTAATCGGTCGTGAGACTTGACCCTTTTTAAATTTCTCGTTGTCAAAATAATTTCAGTTAAGCTGAATTTGTTTAACGATATTGTTGTATTGTTCTTTAAAATAGTTAAAGTATGTGTAATTAAGTTTCCGGTGGCTATACCGGAGGGGTTCCACCCGTTCCCATCCCGAACACGGAAGTTAAGCCCTCCAGGGCCGATGATACTTGGATCGCGAGGTCCTGGGAAAGTAGGTCGTCGCCGGATTAAAGATACCGAAAAGCCTGAGTTAGCATTACGCTGCTCAGGCTTTTCTAATACCAAGCAGCATTCAATCGCCTAACTTCGTTGGAATGCGTCAAAAGCTCCTCAACGTACTAAAAGTACGCCTGCGTCGCTTTCTCCTTACCGCCTTTTTATGCTTCTGACTGCCGCTTGGTATATAGATTTCCACATAAATTCGTATTTTTGACAAATGCTCTGATTTTCAGGTACAATATATTGTGTTGTATGGTGAGAAGGCAATAACTGAGGCAGAGCTTGAGATATGGGAAAACCCAAACCCCGAGAAAGACTATGAAATATCAATATCCTTTAATGAGTTTACGTGCCTGTGTCCTCGTTCAGGGTATCCTGATTTTGCCACTATTAATATAGTCTATGTGCCGGATAAGTTCATTGTTGAGTTAAAATCACTAAAGCTATACCTTAATTCATTTAGAAATATGGCTATTTCGCATGAGAAATCGTCTAATTTGATATTTGACACTATTAAGGAAAAACTAGCGCCGCGCTACCTTCAAGTTATCGGAGATTTTAATCCCAGAGGTAATGTTAAGACTATAATAAAGGTGGAAACATCCACCGTGACATCCTCAACATGAGTATTTTGGGTCTATGGCTTGTGTTGTCAGGCGCCATATTGTTAGCAGCTTATATAACGCCGGGGGTCAGAATACGCGGCATTACGACGTCATTGATAGTGTCTTTTCTGCTTGCAGTTTTAAACCTGATACTAAAACCAATTCTGATTATCCTGACTCTTCCTATTAATATCCTGACCCTTGGATTATTCACCTTTATTATAAACGCCTTTATAATCGTTATTATTGACAAGATGGTTGAGAAGTTCAAGGTGGATGGGTTTTTCTGGGCAATACTTTACGGAATTGTTTTAACTATAGTGACTTCAATTTTAAGACACGTTTTTGAAGTTTAGAATTTGAGATGAGAGGGGGAAAGGCGCCCCCATCCTTAACGGGTGCGCCCTACCCTTTTTAAAACTGATATATATTACTCTACTTTTCTTAAATCAGCACCGCATTTACACTTGCCGGGCTTATCAGACACCGTGTTACATCCGCAATTATCAGTGCAGCCACAAACATAAAGCCCCTTCAGACTTACCCTTTTAACATCTTTGCCGCATCCGCACTTTGTAGGATCGTCTGGGTTAAGTTTGCATGTGCAGCCTTTTCCGCATGTGCACAAAAGTGCCTCATCGCCTTCAATTTTTAGTATGTGCATAGCAACTGCTTTCTTGCCGCAGGAGCACTTGCCAGGTTTTGTTGAAACATGATTACATGTGCACTCAGCCCCACAAGAACAGACGTAAAGCACATTAGATACACCTTTTTTAGAAGCACCCTTTTTCTTTGCTCCCTCGGCTGCAGCCAACCCTGTGCTTAAAAGAATAGCCAACATAACAACCCACAAAACTACTATCTTTCTTCTCATGAATACAATCCTCCTGAAATTTTAGTTTACCAAATATTATTGTATCATAACATCACAAAAAAAAAGATATAACTATTAGTTCATAATACCGGCAATTTTCTTAGCCTCTGTAATGCGGTGTAACATATCTTCTTTCAGTTTCTTCATTTTTTCAAGATTTGCCCATGCTGTAAGCATTAGCCAGTTGATGGAGTGTTCAACGGCATCCTCAGCTACTGTCCGGCTTGCAAGGCGGTTTAACAAATCCAATGTTGATGTTACCTTTGAAAAGCCTGAGTTTGAAGCGTTCATGCCGCTGTCTTCTACAAAATGTTTGAAATTCTCATGCTTGTTGTCCATTTCATGTACCCCCCAGTACAAAATGATTACTTGCTTACAATAAGATTACATTCTTTCAATATAAAATGTCAACATATTTTTATTGAAATCTTACATTTTTATGCTATAATTATCTTGTGGTCATGAAAAAAGAGCCGGTTGTCAGGGAAATACTTTCTACAAGGGTGCGACCAGAGCTTATTAAGAAAATGAAATTCCTCTGTGTTGAGGAAAACAAGCGTATGAATCAGTTGTTTGAAGAGGCGATTGAACTGCTTCTTAATGAGTATAAGAGAAAAAAAGGCAGACTCTTTGATTAGTTGTAATATGTATCATCCGGTACGCTAAAAATGCTGAAAAAAATATTGATTCCTGTTGTTTTTTCACTTGTTTTATTTTTGCATGTAATCAAACTGGATGAAATTCCAATGGGGTTTTTTGTAGATGAAACATCTATTGGAAACAACGCATATTTAATTGCAAAGTACGGATTTGATGAAAACAAACTACCGTATCCTTTGTTTTTCAAAGCATTCGGTGAGTACAAAAATCCCCTGTACATATACGTAAATGCGGTGGTGTTCAAAGTACTGGGATTTTCAGAGTTTTATCTCAGGTCCACAAGTTTTCTATTTTTTGCGATATTTATAATAGTGTTTTATTTTTTAATAAAGCGGATTTTTCCTGACAACTACTATGCACGGGTCTATGCTCTCATAAGCGCTGGCACTCTACCCTGGTTTTTCACTGTTTCAAGGATATCCTTTGAGGTTATTTCGCAGTTAACAGTTATTGCGTTTTTATTGCTGTATATTTATAGAACCTATGAAGAGGATTTCCCCTCCTCCCCCTACCCCAATAGTAAAAAGCTCTTGCTTCCAACTGCTACCGGATTTTTTCTCGGGCTTTCCGTATATTCCTACACAAGCTCAAGGCTTTTAGCGTTCCTCATGGCGCTTACAGTTGTTTTAATATACAGAGCAAGGAGATACCTTTTAAGAAATATCTGTTTCATACTTTCATTTATGACCTCACTGATTCCGTATGCCATCTTCATAAAAAGACACCCCAACGCTCTAACTGTCAGATTTAAGGAGACCACATATTTGTATGATCCTGCATTGTCTTATTTAGGAAAAGCACTGCTTTTTGTCAAAAATTATATTTCCTACTTTACTCCGCAGTATTTACTTATAAAAGGTGATACTAATTACAGAATGGGAATCGGAAATTTCGGACTTCTGTATGCAGCGGTCTTTGGTCTTTTTATTTTTTGGATATATCTTGCTGTAAGGAAAAGACACGTTTTAGAAAATAAGTTTGTTAAACTGATATTGGCCTTTCTTATCATATCCCCTGTGGCTGGTGCTATGACTAAAGAGTGTCCACAGTCTCTGAGGGGGATTCTTATCGGACTTTTTTCTCTTATATTGTCAGCATATGCTTTTGATGAGCTAAAAAACTATAAGGCAAGGAAACTTATAACAACTACGGTGTTTATCACACTAATTGCGCAGGCCTCATTATTTGTCTTTGTGTATTTTTTCGTCTATCCTCCTAAAACCATTGAGGCATTTATCGGCTATGGGTTTAAGTATGCCTTTAAAAAGGGGATAGACTATAATCCTAAAAAGTTAAATTTGGTTAATGATGAGTTTTTCACATACATTCGCTTTTATAAGTACGTACTTGAAAAAGAAGGCGGTTACTACAATCCGGCACTATACAATAAAACAAATGGAACATGCTATTTATACTATGATAAAACCGAAAAGGCCGACCGTACCCTTCCAGAGGTTTGTAAGGGGATAGGGTACATTGACGACGGCATGACAGGTTCGCGATTCAGAGTCAGATGCTGTCAGAATTCAGAATAAGTAAGGGGTGCCAGTTGTCAAAAAGAGCACAGTTCACTTGGTTCTTGCCAGTACTTTCAACTTGATTTCTTAACGAGAAATTCCCTGCCTTTGCCTACGTCTGTGTTTACTGGAACGTTTTGGACACATAGCGGGCAGGTTGCCTCATCCCACGACTCAAGCGTCACGTTGATAAGCGTAAAGAGTTTTGGAGGATTTGCCACTTCACCAGGCTTGATACCGCCGCGGTTACAAAGGACTCCAAGACCGATAACTTCGCCACCGAGATTGGCAACCGCCTCAATCACCTTCTTAACAGAACCGCCTGTAGTAAGCACATCCTCCATCACAAGCACTTTCTTTCCAGCGACGATTTTGTCATAGCCGCGCTTGATAACAAAACCGTCCTCTTCGGTCTTCTCAGCATAGACACTGAAGACTTCACGTCCTGTTATTTCCGACAAGTGATGTGCCGTCCACTGCGAAAGGATGACGCCTCCAATAGCCGGAGCAATCACTACTTCTACGCCGTCATTCGCAAAATGCTCTGCAAACAGTTTACACAAACTCGAGATCAGATTTGTGTGAGGATAAATAGCATCCTTGTTAATATAGACTCTACCATGTCTTCCCGATGTGTAAACAATGTGGCTATTTTCAATCACTGCTCCGATTTTTCTAAGCAGCTGCAAATTTTCATCAGATACTGTCATTATTTCGCCTCCCTCTTTATAAAACCGCTGAGATTTCCTCGGCAATTCGCTTAACTGCATTTATGGGTGAACCGACCACAGCAGGCGGTTTGGTTATGGGGCGGCCAATGACCAAAGCCGTTGCTCCAGCCTTTATTGCCTCAGAGGGAGTCATAATTCTTTTCTGGTCTCCGACAGCAGCCCATTTAGGACGAATGCCCGGCGTGATTTTCATCAAACCGCTAAGCTCTTTCTGTGAGCCTATAAGCTCCAGCTCCTGCGGTGAGCAAATGATTCCGTCACAACCAGCCAGCTTTGCATCACGCGCCAGCTGTAACACCTTTGACTTGGTCGGAGCGCCAAAAATCAGGTGGGCGTTGCTCTCATCAAGTGAGGTAAGCACTGTCACTGCCAAAACGAGAGAAGTACCTCTGTTGGCAACAGCAGACATCATTGCTTCAACACCTGAGGAGGCATGGACAGTGAACATTTTTACTTGTAATCCGGCGACTGCCTTAGCCGCAGCGCCTACGGTATTTGGGATGTCGGCAAACTTGCCGTCATAGAAAACCTGACCACCCAGCGAATGGACGAACTCCAAGACCTGCGGAGCGCCAATAGCTGTGAGCAATTCAAGCCCTACTTTGAAACATCCTACGTGTGGAGCAAGGCTTTCTACAAGAGCTTTTGCCTGCTCCAAACTATCCACATCCAGAGCCACTATAATCCTGTCCTTTATCTCCATGGCCACACGCAACCTCCTCACTTGTCGTAAATCTGTTTAGCTCGTTTTATGATACCCTTCACGCGCCATGGGCGAAGGATTATAACACTACCCAGTGCAATGGCGTCAGCTCCGTGCTGATATAAAAAATCCACATCGGCCTCTTTGAGAATTCCGCCGCCACCAATGATTGGAATGGTAATTCCGCTTTTTTTTGCTTCAGATATCCAATCAGCAACTACAGATAACAGTGGATAACCTGAAAGCCCGCCTCCTCCCAGATGTTTAAGAGGAGACTCCAGCTTTCCGAAAATCCCTTGCCAGTCAATTTTTTCAGGTAGCTGCCCCCATGGAATCGTGTTGGACACAGTAATGGCGTCGCACAATCCTGAATCTGCGATTCGTGTAACCGCATCTACCGGGGTTAAAGCATTGATTTTTAGAACCACAGGGATGTCCAGATTGGCAAATTCCTGAAGCTGGTCTATAGCATCGTCAATAAGCACTGACGTTTCATGCTGAGTGTTTGGGCAGGAGATGTTTAGTTCAAGCCCAATTTTAGAGCGGAAACCGGGAATCTCTCTTGTAAGAATTTTAGCAAACCTCTTTGCCTCCTCAACGCGTTCCTCTTTAGTTTCACTTACAGACATAAAAGAGATAAGAAATGGATCAGTTCTTTTTTGCCATAACCCTTGCGAAAACAGTTGCTCTGCGCCAGGGCCGCTTAGACCAACAGAATTTAAAACCACCCCTTTTAGGGGATAAACACGTATGCAGTCTGGGCAAAGAGACTTAGGCTGAAAATTTGCGTCCAACTCCATATTACCCTTTCGGTAGTTGAGGGTTGTAGTTTTTGAAACAAATGTAACCGAGCTAAAGTCCAAACTGAACAGTGTTTTGAGAATCGTGTGGAATCTCCAACCGTCGCCAAAAAAGTTCAAAGCTCCAGAAGCTGCAAAAATGCTCCCAAAGTTGATTTCTCGCAAAATTATAGCCTTTTCCTCCCAGTCATTTTGTTAAGATAGCATCTGCTTTTAGAAAATCTCAAAGTTTAGTTTGTCAAAATTATTTTGCCGGTTTATTTTCTCAAAAGTCAACTTATAGGTAAAACTATATATTCAGCGTGAATGATACAAATCCAATTCAAACTGTACCAACTTTAAGGCTCAATTTACAGAGAAGTGCAAAAATAGCGAAAGAATTGGCTATTACCGTTTAAGGTGATTTCACAATTGACACAGTTTATTGAATATTTCCGAGGTTTGACTTTCCAATTTTTTTTATGTTACATTTGCAACTTACGATAAATACAATATTTTCTGGAGGTAGATAATGAAAGCGTTTATCAGATACTTACTACTTATATTAACTTTGTTATTATCACTTTACAATATAGTATATGGCAAGGATTGTTCCAGTTCAAAGCAGCCGTTTAGTTTTATAGTCTTTGGCGACAGCAGAGCCGACAGGAAAATTGACGCTGCGGTAAGTCCATCACTTGCGCCTTTAGTTGCAACTATTAAAGACTATATAGATAATCCTAAAAAATATTATAGAAACGGTATTAGGCCGTCATTTATCTTATTTAACGGGGACCTTGCAGTAAGAGCTAGTAAGGAAAACTATGCAACCTGGAAAAAAATAATGCAGCCGCTATACGATGAGCTGCCTATTGCCATATCAATTGGTAACCACGAGCTTTACGATGCCAACACTGTTGAGGGCTATTTGCATAAGCAGGAGGATTTTTTAGCCTTTAACTCTGAGGGACTACGCAAATTCCCTGTAAAAGGATGTATTAAAGGGTGGCATGATAATGCTGCATATTCGTTTATGTGGAATAATACTTTGTTTCTTTTTATGGATACATACCTGTTCCCTCATGAACTGCTTGAAAATAAAAAGTATGACATAAGTGGGTGGATGGATGAGGAGCAAATGGATTTCATAAAAAAACAGTTAGTCTCACATAATAAAGCTAAATTTATTTTTGCATTTGCCCACACTCCGCTTTTTACCGTATATAATCAGTATCATCCTCTTACAAAAGGTCAGATGGCGTATGGCGGAACTTTCAATAGCAGTTTGCAAAAAATGTGGCAGACACTTGATAACTCAGATGGTGATAAAACTTATCGGCACATAGATGCCTACTTTGCGGGGCATGATCATTTTTATGCAAGAAAGCTAATCAATAAGGATATAGACCCGGGTTGGAAAAACAATATTCTTCAAGTCATAGCAGGCGGCGGCGGCGCCCCTCTGGGAAACTCCGAGGGCTGCATGACTGACAGCGAAAAATGCATCACGTTTGATACTCCGCCAGAGATTAGCAGTCAATTTAGTTTTGTTGTAGTTAATGTTTATGATATGTTTGTAACTATGCATGTGTTTAATATTGATGGTAAAGAAATAGACCACTATATAATTGAAAAAGTTGATTAGAGGAAGCTGACTGTTGGAAAATTTTTTTTCATCAGCTGATTTCAACTCTTTAAATATATCTGAGTATCAAAGTGAGTGGATATGTTCGTATTTGCTTAACGATGAGATATTCTCAAAGGTTGACAATAAAGAACTTGCCCGGCTGTTGCCCCACATTGTAGTTAAATCTTTCAAAAGCGGACAGACTATTTATACCCAAAGGCAGCATGCCCAGTACCTTTATATGGTAGTTACTGGTGATATAAAGGTTTTCTCTGATGTTTCCTCTATGACAATTGGCAGTAATGGGAAAATAGGTGTAGAGAGCTGCTCAGACCTCACTCACTATGTCACGTGTGCAACTGTACTTTCCGATGCGACGGTTTTAATGATTCCGAGGGACAAAATTGATGCCCTTAAAGTCAACAAGGAGATTAAAGGTGCTTTTATCCTTTACCTGTTAGAGAATTTTGCAGGTAACAGTGTAGCTGTAGAGGAGGATGCACAACCGTCAAGTGTAAAAGCTGTTGTCACAAAAGATAAGGACAAAGTACCACTGAGTAAAGTTGTCGGTTGGGTTTGTGTCGTTATATTTTCTCCTTTAGCTCTGTGGCAGTCTTATGTACAAGGTCTGGATTTAAATGCAATCTTTGTTGTCGGAACATTAACTGCAACCATATTTATGTGGATCTTCAAGTTGGTTGATGAGTTTGTTCCAGGGATTTTTGCATTATTGGCTTTTTTGTGTATAGGGGTAGCGCCTCCAGAGGTTGTCCTGTCTGGTTTCACCTCCGATGGTTTTTTTCTTGCTATGAGCGTTCTTGGTTTAGGCACTGTTATTGTAATATCAGGTCTAAGTTACCGCATTATACTTTGGCTTATATTGAAACTGCCTAAAACTCAATTTGTCATGAACTTAATTTTAATATTCACAGGAATTGTGCTGACGCCTATTATACCAACCGCTAACGGCAGAATTGCTCTGTTAAGCCCGTTTCTTAAGAACATTATTGAAACCTGTAAATTAATGAACGGGGAACATGCCTCATCAAAACTTGCATTTTCAACATTTACGGGAGCTACCCTGCTTTCAGGTATGTTTCTGACCAGCAAGTCGGTTAATTTTGTGGTTTTGGGTATGATGCCGGCTCAAGTACAGGAGGAGTTTCAGTGGATGTCATGGCTTGTTGCCTCTTTTGTAACCGGAATAATCATGCTTACCCTCGTCTATGCTGCCGCTCAATTAACTTACAGAAATCAAGAAAAAATAACTGTTTCCACCGAACAGATTCGAATGCAGCTCAGACTCCTTGGCTCTCTGTCCCTACAGGAGTGGTCGGCCATAGCAGGAATACTTTTTTTCATGCTGGGGATTTTAACGTACTCTTTGCATAAGATACAACCTCCGTGGATTGGATTGTCAATTCTCTACGGGTTGCTGCTTTTTGGGTGTCTTAAAAAGAAAGATTTCAGGGAGAAGGTTGACTGGCCGTTTTTGATTTACCTTGCCTCAGTTGTTGGAATAATCCAAACGATGAAAGCTGTAGGAATTAACAGCTTGATAGCCAAACACCTTTCAATGTTGATTCCTTACATGCACTATAATTTTGGTGTTTTCGTCCTTATTCTGACTGTCATTATGTTTGTTATGCGTATAGTTATGCCAATTAACGCTGCGATTGTTCTAATAGCAGCCGTGTTTATGCCGTTAGCTGATATTGCCGGACTTAACTCATGGCTTGTTGGGTTTATAATTTTAGTTCTTGGCGAGATGTGGGTGTTTCCTTATCAATGTTCCTACTACATGCAGTTTCATGATATGAATGTAAAAGATAAAACATATGATGAGAAATCGTTTCTGAGACTTAACATGTTGGTTAATATCCTGAAATTGGCAGCGATTTATGTCACTATCCCGTACTGGAAAATGCGAGGACTGCTATGAGACAGAAAATTTATTATATATTGATTATTTGTTTCATTGCAGAAATTGTGTTAATGCTGCTGCCGTTTAACCTTAGCAAAAAGCGTGTGCTCATCTTGCACAGTTATGACGATAGCTATGGGTGGGTAAAAGATGTTAATGTTGGAATTAATCGTGTATTAAAAAATAAGACGCACTATTATGTAAGGTGGCATTATCTTGATACAAAACGCCACCCATGGCGGGAATTTAAAGAAAGTGCCGGGAAAATCGCAAGAAATATGATTGACAAGTGGCAGCCCGATGTTATTATAGCGGTGGATGATGACGCACAGGAGTATGTTGCTAAATACTACAATAATAAACCAAAGGTGAGTGTTGTGTTTTCAGGCGTTAATAATGAAATCGAGGATTATCAATTTGATAAGGCTCAAAATGTTACCGGCATACTGGAACGTCTTCCCTTAGAGGCGGTCAAGGAGGCATTGGAGACATTTTCATCCAGAGCTGGTAAGACTGGTATTATTAAGGTGTTTTTCATTGGTGACAAATCAGAAACTGTCATGGGAGATGAGAAGTGGATAAGACAATACAACTGGAGCCCCTTAGAGCTTACAGGTACAAGTTTGGTCAGCACACTGGATGAGTGGAAGGAGGTAATAGATAATGCTTCTAAGAGCGCAGATTACATAATGGTTTCAAACTATAGGAAAATTTTGCGTTCTAAGGGCACCACTGACCTTGTGCCGCCTAAAGAGCTGATTGACTTTACCATAAAGCACTCAAAAGTGCCTATTATAGGCACAAATGCTTTTTTTGGAGATGACGGTGGGATGATTGCAATTGCTACGTCTCCTTTTGAACAGGGTGAGGTAGCAGCTAAAATGGCTGTAGATATTCTTGATAACAAAACACTTCCTAAAAATATTCCCATTGCAGTAACCTCACAGTTTGTGGTTTCTATTAATGATTCAAAAGTCAAAGAATATCATTTTGATCTGCCAAAGGTGTATGAGGCAAGCGCAAGAGCGAGCAACCATTTCTATAAATGAAAACATATAATAAGATAACAGCGCTGCTTGCGATTTGTTTGTTTCTTGTAGTGTTGCAAGGAAAAACTCATGCCTCCACCAGAAGCGGTCAGTATGAAAAACACGTGTTATTGCTAAACTCCTACAATAAAGGCTACCTTTGGACTGACAATCAAGTGATGGGAGTTGAGTCTTTGTTTAAAGAAAAAGATGACTTTACCCTGCATGTTGAATACATGGATACAAAACGCATTAAAAGTGCTGAGTACTATAAGATACTAAGTGAGTTATTTAGTCATAAGTACAAAAGAATTCATTTTGAAGTGATAATAATAACTGATGACGATGCGCTTGATTTTGTTAAAGAATATAGAGAAGAGCTTTTTAAAGACATACCTTTTGTTTTTTGCGGCATAAATGATTACACACCGGCAAAAACTGAAGGTTTTAAGAATTTCACCGGTGTCAATGAAGGAGCAGACTATGAGGCAACATTGGAGGTTGCCTTGAAGTTAAATCCAGGGTTAAAACATGCTGTTGTTATAAGCGACATGATGACAACAGGGATTTTAGAAAAGAAATCATTTAATGATTCAATTGGCAAGTATAAACAGACGATTAATTTTACATACCTTGACAACTCAACAATGGATGAGGTTAAGCAATATGTCAGCAAATTAACACCCGACACGGCTGTGTTTTATCTTTCTTTTTTCAAAGACAGAAACGGGGAGGACTTTTCACCGTCAACGGCTGTGACTCAGATAACAGAGGCTTCGTTAGTGCCTGTCTATGGCGGGGTTGACTACATGCTTCGGTATGGGATAATTGGCGGTATGCTAAAAAACAGTTTTTATCAGGGTGAGACTGCCGGAAAACTTGCGCTAAAAATATTAAACGGCGAGAAAGCTGACGATATTCCTGTAATCATGAAAAGCCCTAATAAGTTTATGTTTGATTACAATGTGCTTCAGAGATTTGATATAGACGCCTCATCTTTGCCGGCAGGAGCCACAGTTATAAACAAACCGGAAACGTTTTACTTTAAATACAAACGCATTATATGGGCAGTCACAGTACTTATAGCCGGACTGGTTATCTTTATAGTGGTTCTTCTTGTGAACATTCAACAGCGAATCAAAGCTCAGAATGAGTTGGTAAAGTATCAGAATCATTTGGAGGACCTCGTAACGGAGCGCACACGTGAGTTAAAAAATGCCCATCAGCAGTTGGTTGAGTCTGAAAAAATGGCAGCCCTTGGCGGGTTGGTTGCTGGTGTTGCCCACGAGATAAACACGCCTGTTGGCATTGCAGTTACCGCAGCCTCACACCTGCAGGATGTGACAAGCAAGCTCTCAGAAGCAATAAACAACAAAACCGCCAAAAAAGATGAACTCTTTAACTATTTCACTCATGCCACAAAGTCCAGTGAACTGATACTGACTAATCTTGAGCGAACCTCCGAGCTTGTCAAGAGTTTTAAGCTGGTTTCAGCCGATCAGACATCGCATGAAATGCGTTTGTTTAACGTCAGAGATTACATTGAAAAGGTGATAACAAGCCTGAGTCCTAAATTAAAACATACCTCAGTAGAAATTAAACTTGAGTGTCCGCCTGATATAGAAATAAACAGTTATCCGGGAGCATTGGCACAAATAATCACAAATTTTATCATGAACTCTTTGATGCACGCTTATAACGAAACCGGCAAAGGGGCAATCACCATAGAAATATCAAAAAGCGATGACTCATTTACTCTAAAATACAGTGATGACGGAAAGGGAATCCCAGAGGAAAATCTCAGCAAGATATTTAATCCGTTTTTCACGACAAACAGGGCAGGAGGTGGCACCGGTCTTGGATTGCACATACTTTACAATCTTATCACCCAAACATTTAAAGGCACAATTAATTGCGAAAGCATTGTTGGCAAGGGTACCACTTTTACCGTTACAATACCGGCAAATTGACGAAACTTAATTTCAAAAATACAGCCGAACTATGTTAAAATAGGAAAATCCCGATATGACAGCATTTTTAGCATCAGTAATTGTAGTGGTAATTGCCGAGATGGGAGATAAGACCCAGCTTCTGGCCATGTGCATGGCGGCAAGGTACAAGTGGCAAACGGTTATGTGGGGAGTTTTTGTGGCAACCCTTGCCAATCATCTGTTAGCGGCGCTTGCAGGCACATATGTCACACGTGTTGTCCCGATGTCTTATGTAAATGTGGCGGCAGCTGTAGCGTTTATTATTTTTGGACTTTGGACTATCAAAGGAGACGACTTAGACTGCGAGGACAAAAAATCTGAGATGAGTCCGTTTTGGACTGTAGCAGTGGCATTTTTTCTGGCTGAGATGGGCGATAAAACACAACTTGCTGCCATCACTCTTGCAGCAAAATATAACTCTATGATGGCTGTGTGGCTTGGTACCACCCTTGGAATGATGATAGCTGATGCCTTTGGTATTATAGTTGGGGTTGTAATGGGTAAAAGTATCCCTGAAAAAATTGTTAAATGGATAGCTGCTCTTATTTTTATACTCTATGGTCTATACAGCCTCTATATCTCAATACTATAAAAGTTAAAACCCCTTCCACTAATTCTACTTATCACCTTTGGGTTTAACTTTATCTATTAGTGGGGCGAAATAACCGCCAACCTGCTTTCTCAGGGCCTTAAACATAGTTTTAGCAACGACTGTTGCCGCTCTGCTTCTGGGGTGATCAGCAATAGCGTCAATAATCATCAACTCATCTACCAAGTCCTCCTTACAGAGCCTCTTACTGCCCTCAAGCATACTTACCGATGGACACAGACTCACCCAGCCTATCAGCAATGAGATAATTATTGACTCTACCTCGTTATCATCCTCATACGCTGTGTGTTTGCTCTTTTCATATATGTGTTTAATAAACCCAGGCTCCTTAAATGCCTTTGCCTTTACCTCTTCTTTATGCTTTTTTAAATGCGTTACTGCACTTTGATACTTTTCCTCTTCTTTGATAACAAGCTGATGGAACTCGCATTTAGTGCATCTTCTTATCTTAGCAGCATATGATTCCTTCTTTTTACCGACAGAGGGCAAAACAGCCCAACACGCCCTGCCTGCGTTTACTCCCCCATGGAGGCCGTTAAAAGATGTCGCCGTTGCTACCGGACACAACCCAAACCTCTCTACATGTGCACCACCAGGTTGTCTTCCGCAATTGTGAAATTCCCAACAATTCAACTTCTTACTAACTTTTGTGGTTTCACTGACTTTTGGCCCCTCAGCGACTTTTAGTTCCTCGGTAACTTTGAGATCCTCGCTAACTTTTGGCTGCTCTGTGATTTGTGGTTCCTCAGAAACTTTTAGCTCCTCAGTGATTTGCGGCTCATCGCTAATCTTTAGCTTCTTAACTTTTGTTACAGTAGCGGCCTTCTTCCTACCCTTTTTGTTGCCGCCATTGTTACCGGTTATTACCGGCTCCTCTAAAACCTGCTTATCTGACATCTCTTAGGCCCCCCTGCTGGTAGTAAAACCATCACAGCCTGCAACATCTTTGTTGTCATGCAACTCTTACAACACACTACTACAAGTTAACACTTTTATTTCACTGTTGTCAATAACTGTTTTTAATTTAAAAATATAAATGCCTATGCAGTTAGCTCCGTAAACAAAAAAATGGATTCCTGCCTTCGCAGGAATGACAAGAAAAAAAAAAATGACAAAAAAAAGAAATGTCCCACCTTTGTCATTCCCGCCTACGAGCGGGAATCCAGTCCTTTTAACTGTATCATTTGCTGACTGAAAAAAAAATCAACAGGAGTTAACTGCATAGGCAATAAAATATATTGTTCAAAGTCTCAATATTTTGTTATTATAGTATCTGATAGATGGATTTATTACAAATATCATATAAAGGCTGTGATCCAAGCCCTTACTCATCCTCTCAAAGTGGTGGCCTGTGACCAACAAAAATTTCTCATCTGATTTACAAATACTCCTTGACACAATCCCTATAGGCGTTATTTATATAGATAACAAAATGAAAGTTATGAAAGTCAATAGTTTTATAGAAAAACTAACCGGCAAGACAAACTTAGAACTGACCGGCAGACCGTGTTATGAAGTAATTGCTGAGAAAGTAGATGGGCAAAGCAGTGACAAAAAACCTGAGGTATGCAGTTTCTGTAGAGTTCAACATTGTCTCGCAACAAAAACTCCTGCCGTTGTAGAAAGGTCTTTTGGCGAAAAACATATTAAAGTAACACTCATTCCTCAGTTTGACTCCGATGGAGAGGTATCTCAATATCTTGAAGTAATCGAGGATATTACATCCCAACTTGAGACTGAGCAAAAGATAGTCTCAAACTCTCAGATGCAGTCGGTGGTTGACTTAATACTTCAAATCTCTCTTGAGCCTATAGACTTAAAGGAACAACTGGAGCGTATCCTTGATTTTATATTTACAATACCAAAACTCGCTCTTGAATCAAAGGGCTGCGTGTTTTTAGCCGACGAGGAAAATAAGAGACTCAAGATAAAAGCACAGAGGGGGTTACCTGAACCTATTTTGAGCACTTGTAATGAACTGCCCTATAACAAGTGCATCTGCGGCAGGGTAGCTCAAAGCAGGGAGTCAATATATGCTCCAGATATAGACGAGCATCACGACATCAGTTATGAGTCAATGCCTGCTCACGGTCACTACTGTGTACCAATCATTTCCGGCCAAAAACTGCTTGGAGTTCTTAACCTCTATATTGGCCGCAATCATAAGAGAGACACTGACGAGGAGGAGTTTCTGGCAACTGTGGCAAACACGATTGCTAATGTCATTGAGCGTAAAAAAGCAGAGGAGGTTTTAAGAGATCAGAAGGAGTTTCTCCGCTCCATAGTTCAGTCAACACAGGATGCTATAATTACTATTAACAGTGAGGGCATCGTTTTGTTTTGGAATGACGGCGCTGGAAGAACATTTGGTTACAGTACTGACGAGGTTGTTGGCATTCCTCTTGATTTTATAATTCCTGAAAGATTCAGACACAGACACTACGAGGGCATCAAACGAGTAGTATCCACAGGGGAGTCTGAGTTTATAGGTAAGACCTTTGAGCTTGAAGCCCTTAACAGACAAGGATTTGAATTCCCTGTAGAATTATCTTTGGCTATGTGGAAAGATCAAAAGGAACCTTTCTTTACCGGAATAATAAGAGACATAAGCAGGAGAAAAAACGCACAGACAGAGCTTCAGCACAGTGTTGAGAAATTAAGAAAAGTAATAGGCGGAATAATTCAGACTATAGCAATGACTGTTGAGGTCAGAGACCCCTATACGGCTGGACATCAGCGGCGTGTGGCTAATCTTGCTCGGGCAATAGCCACCGAGATGAAACTTGATGAGGATATGATAGATGCCATACGAATGGCTGGCACGATACATGACATAGGGAAAATCTATGTGCCTGCGGAGATTCTTAGTAAACCCGGGAAACTTAGCGATATAGAATTCAGCCTAATAAAAATGCACTCTGAGGTAGGTTTTGACATATTAAAAACCATAGATTTTCCGTGGCCTGTGGCTCGTATTGTGCTTGAGCATCATGAGAAATGGGATGGCAGCGGCTACCCACTTGGACTTAAGGGCACTGATATATTGCTTGAGGCACGAATAATATGTGTTTCAGATGTAATTGAGGCAATATCATTCCACAGGCCGTACAGAGCCGGACTCGGCATTGGAAAAGCCATCGAGGAGATACAAAAAGGACGGGGCACCCTCTTTGACCCCGATGTAGTTGACGCTGCTTCTGCACTGCTTACTGAGGAAAGATTTAAATTTGACTGATTTAGTTTAGAGTATCACCGGCAGCCATCATTTTCTTTAATCTAAATGTAACACAAATGTCACTCTGTTGTAACAATTGAACTGTTAGAATGTCTCATCGCATGGTGATAAAATTAAAACAACAAGGAGAATTAATCTATGAGGACAAAATTAGCAAGTTTTTTGATATTCCTTTTTTTGGTGGGGCTCACAGTCAAAGTTTATGCGGAAACTGCAACCGTTAAGGCAGACGGCTCATCAACAGTGTTTCCTATAACGTCTGCAATGGCAGAGGAGTTTCAGAAAGCCGAGAAGGGAAAGATTAGAGTGACCGTTGGATTATCCGGCACAGGCGGCGGTTTCAAAAAGTTCTGTAGAGGAGAGACAGACATAAGCGACGCCTCAAGACCAATCAAAGAGACAGAGGCTGAGCTTTGCAAATCCAACAATATAAAATACATAGAAATTCCTGTAGCATATGACGGATTAGCAGTTCTCGTAAACCCTAAAAACACGTGGGTGAAGGATATTACGGTCAGTGAGCTTAAGAAAATCTGGGAACCGGAGGCACAGGGAAAAATTACAAAATGGAATCAGGTAAGATCCAGCTGGCCGGATAAGGAAATTCACCTGTTTGGTATGGGCGTGGACTCAGGCACATACGATTACTTCACGGAAGCAACTGTAGGTAAGGAACACTCAAGCAGGGGCGATTACACATCAAGCGCCGACCCAAACGTATTAGTGCAGGGTATATCATCCGATGCTAACGCAACTGGATTTTTTGGCGTTGCCTATTACGAAAACAACAAGGATAAGCTGACATTAGTACCTGTGATTAATGACAAGAAGGGGAGTACAGACGCTGTGCTTCCAACCTATGATAATGTGCTTAAGGGAGTTTATCAGCCGCTTTCAAGACCAATTTTTATATATGTCAGCATAAAATCTGCCGACAAACCTGAGGTTAAGAAATTTGTAGAATTTTATATGAATAACGCCGAGAAGATTGTAAAAGAGGTCGGTTATATTGCTCTTCCTAAAACTGCCTATCCTTTAGGACTTAACAGATTTACAAAAAGAATGGATGGCTCCGTCTTTGGTGGTCATGGCTCTCAGATTGGCGTAAAAATAGAGGACCTTCTACAGAAAGAGTCTAAATAAAGCAAGTTACCTCCTGTGATCTAAATTCTTGACATAAAGGGGCTATTGAAACAGCCCCTTTATGGTTCTAAAGCAGCAATCTTTTCGTCAACTCTAACTTGCGTTTTACCCAAAACTATTCCATCCCGGCTAACGATAATATTATAGTGAGAGCCTTTATCAAGAGCTAACCCACTTAACTGAAAGGAATCACCCGGAAGCAGCTTTTTTACAATTGAAGCGTTATATTGGGGTGAAGCTTTTTCAAAACTGTAGTTTATCCCGTCATTTTTATTGACATTAGTCTTAGCATCAATAATTTCAACAGTATCATTAGAGTTGAAAGTAACAATATCTCCGCTTGAATAACAGCGCTTGACGCCGCTATTTTGTTTTAACACTATATAGTCCATCTTAGGCTCTTCAATATCAACATAAACAGCTCCTATTAAGGATTTTCCTATACTTATCTCCACCGAGTATGACTTTCCGGCCTTATCAAGGGAATAGTTTTTCCAAAGGTCTTTAGCTGTATTTATAATATATCCTCTATCCTCACCGGTGTTATGCTCTTTATCGCCGACAAAGCCAAGAAAATTAACAGTGAGTGCCGAGGGGCTTATACCATCTGCAACCACATCAAGCAGCATCAGTTTATCACCGCGGACTAACTTCAGATGCTCCTTGTCATTTAATACATGTTTTGAGCCGTTAAGCTGCACAACAAGATACTTAAACTTTGCATCCTTAACACTGAGCGGTTTTTGTGACACAGCAGCTTTAATGGCAGTCGGCTGGTTTTCAGCTAAATCAAAACTAACCCCGCCAAACCGCACGCCATCCTTCTTTATATTGGCTTTTACAGAGGACTGCACGATAAAATCCCTTTTAAACATATTAGCAGCCCCAATACCGCTAATATCTGCACTCAATCCCCTCTTGTAATTTGCCGAAATTTCTGTTATCGTTACATTGTCGCCCTTACTTACCCGCAGGGAGTTGTTATTGTGCACTATGTGCTCATCACCATTTACTGAGACTACGATGTAGTTAAGCCTTGGGGCGTCAAGCACTATGCTCGGATTGTCCTGCAGTATCCCAAATTTCTCTAAAAAAGCATTTATAACTGTAGCCTGGTAACGAACCTTTTTCTCAAGGTCGTGTATCTCTTTTGAGACTTCTATTCCAAATGCTGGAACTCCGTATGTTGAGATGGCATAGAAGGTTGCCGATTTCCGCTGTTCAGGATGTCTGGTGGTTTTTTCAAAAGTCCGGTGGTTATTAAACCTGAAGTAGTGAGACTCATCCTTTATCGTTGCGTTTACCTCATTAGCAACCTCACTGGCAATTCTTCCCAGATACAGCACCCTGCCGTCATCTGTCTTATACATGTCAGCATCGGCTATTATAGACTGCCCGAACCGGTCTGGATTTATCAGATTGCTGACCCTCGTTTCTGAATAGAAGCCCGAGCCTTCGTGAAGATTTAACAGATAGTCGCTCTTGCCTATAAGCTCCCTTAAAATTTCCACGATTTTATCTTCATAGTACTCACGGTCTTGTACTCGGAATCTCCTGTTCATATCGTTGTTTATTTCCCGTTTATGCTTTATAATAGAAAGGAAATTAGCTCTGGGAACTACTATCATGTTGCCTTTTTTTAGTGTTATATCAGCAAACAGGTCTGCTGTTGTATAACCGCCGGGCTCATCCCCCTGAATTCCTCCTATAATCATAAGAGTCTTACCCTTTTCCGTGCCGTATATGCGATAAACATGCAATTCGTAATCAGTATTTTCAAAATACACCGAGTGATCAGTCTTGCCAAAACAAGGACTTTGCAACACACTAACAAGAATTGCCAGAGATAAAACGCAGTATTTAATAATTCTCATATATATACCCTCCTTCTTTTGCTACCTATGTCTGATTATAACATTGTTAGCTTATAAAAATTTAAATGCTTATTGAGTTAACTCCTGTAAATTTTTTTCAGTCAGCAAATGATACAGTTAAAAGGAACGGATTCCCGCTCGTAGGCGGGAATGACAAAGGGGGGCCATTTTACAGGGGAATCCCCTTTAGGGGAGGTCATTCCTTTTTTTCTTGTCATTCCTGCGAAGGCAGGAATCCATTTTTTTGTTTGCGGAGCTAACTGCATAGGCAATAAAATTTATTTTAGCAGTACTGTCATTTAACAACTTCCAAAACCTTCCCTGCAATGTTCTGCCTTAATAGTATGTTTCCATCTGCACCAAAAACTATAACGGTAAGCAACTGTAAGCCAGAGTCACTGTAGTTTATTTTCCACGAGAGCGGTTTTCTGTACCTTATGTCGAAAGTATCACCTTCTTTATAGTCCGTTGGATTACCATTTTTTATTTCCTCAGATTCAGGGAGACTTTGGTACTTGTCCGATACTTTCCAAACTAAAAAAACATATCCGGAGAGTTTTGCATTGGAGGCTTGTGCCTTTACCAAATCAAGAGAAATCAAAAGAACATCGCCACGGTTAGACCGTCTTGCCGTTATATTTTCTAACGCTATTAACCCTGAATTTATGTCTTGCACTTCAGTGGAAACACTCTGAGCGGGTTTTTCAGCTACAGCCTCTGGTTTCTTAACATGTTCTACAGTGACAGACTGTTTAGCTTCTGCTTCTTTCATTGTTGCTTTAATATTCCTGTTTTCTCTGTCAGTAGCTTCTAACTCAACAAGAATATTGTTATTTTCTTTTTTAAGCTTATAAGCAGAGTAAATAGCAAACACCGACAGCGCAAAAAGACACAAAGCAAAAATCACAAGAGACTTAAACAGCCACGAACGAAGCTTCAATGTCAAAGCTTTGCCGCTTTTGTCTTTAAAATATATTAAAGTTATGGTTTGTCTGATTTTCATTAAAACAACTAACTGTCATAAAAATGTCATAAAAGATGTTTGCAATTATCCCTCTATCTCTATGGCAACCTGATTGGAGGGTGTCTGCCTGTACTTAGACATTTCACAATAACCTTCAAAAAAAGCCCCTTTGTAAACGACCAACACTGGCGTCTTTATATCCCCATACACTCTGCTCCTTGAGTGAAGCTCTACTTTGGTTTTAGCCTCAACCACACCCCTTACCTCACCGGAAATCAAAGCTATATCAACATTTATGCTCATAGAATCTATGAAGGCGCCCTCCCCTACTACAAGGGTCCCTGATGAGTCAATTTCACCCTGAAACTTACCGTCAATTCTGAGTGTGCCTTCAAAAACCAGTCTGCCGCTTAAAACAACACCTGCGCCGATAAATCCGTCTATTTGCGGAGCGTTTTTCACCGCTCTATCTGAGTTCTTATTTCCACGGATACTTCTTTTTCCGTCTTGCTGCTTGTGTGCATCTTAGAGTGGCCTTCAAAAAGCCCTCCCTCCATAATAGCAAGTTTTTGGGTAAACACATCCCCAAGCACCCTGCCCTTTGACATTATCTCTATGTATTCAGAGGCGTGTATATTGCCCTCGGCAAAGCCTCCCACGACAACGCCGTTGGCAGTCATGTCACCCTTTATATGGCCCTTCTCTCCAACTATTACCCAATCTGCTTTCACGTTACCCTCAAAATAACCATCCACGCGAAGGGTTCCCTTTAATGTTATAACCCCCTTTATCTCTGAGTTTACGCCTATCAGAGTCTCAATCCTGTCTTGCTTTTTAGTAAACATGGGTTAGGTGTCCTTATGCAAGAATGGCTGCGGGTCTATCGGGACATTGTCTTTCCAAATTTCGTAGTGGACGTGCGGACCGGTGGAGTTACCAGATGAGCCGGAATAGGCTATCACATCGCCTCTTTTTACCTGTTGTCCAACCTTAACGGCTATCTCACTGTTATGGGCATAACAGGTAGTAAAACCAAAGCCGTGTTCTAAAATGACGAGCCGCCCGTTGCCGGCGCTCCAGTCAGCAAACACTACAATGCCATCGGCTGTTGCTTTGACGGCTGAACCAGATGACATCGGCAAATCAACTCCGGTGTGATACTCACTCCTGCCGCTGCGCGGATGTGTTCTCCAGCCAAAATCTGAACTTATCCTGCCATCTCCGCCGGGAAGCCCTGTAGGTGTTGAGTAAAAAACATCCTTCTGCTCTTTAAGGTATTCTTTCAACTCTGCCACTGTGTTAACTGACTCCTCAATCTGCTGCCTTATAAGCTCTATATTTACGGAACCGGAATCAGCTTGTTCAAAGTTTTTAAATAAGTCCTCTTTGCCCTTGTTGTGGCTCAACATGGTCTTTAACTGCGACTCAGCTTTTTTAATGGAACTTATGGTTGACCTTACCTCTACAAACTGTGTGTAATAATAATCAGCTTTATCTTTTAAATCGTTATACTTTTTTGTTGTCACACCCACATTTATCATATAGGCGGTAAAGGAAAACCAGAAACCACAAAGAATCAGGATACCGATAGAGGGCATCTTAAAATGATATGTCTTTTCAGCATCATGGGGAACAATCATTATCGTTATCGGGCTGAATAACCGCTTTATGCTTCTCTTAATACCTGACATAATCTATAAATACCCCCTTGCTCATACAATTGCCGCCTACATGGCTAAAACAAACACCTCACAGGCTCGGACGGCTCTGCATTTATGAACTAACGCATAATAACATAAGAGCAAACAAAAGTAAACTGTAAGCCTTATTTTATTTTATTGCCTATGCAGTTAGCTCCGCAAACAAAAAAATGGATTCCTGCCTTCGCAGGAATGACAAGAAAAAAAGGAATGACAAGAAAAAAGAAATGGCCCCCCTTTGTCATTCCCGCCTACGAGCGGGAATCCAGTCCTTTTAACTGTATCATTTGCTGACTGAAAAAAATCTACAGGAGTTAAATCAATAAGCATTATAATTTTTTTTTAATTTCGTGATTTTAGTGGTTAAAATTCCTTATTACGACTCTTAAATTGTGTTTAAAGTGCTCAGAGATATTACTCGGTCTTACCAGTAAGTTGATAGTATTTAGCAGTTAAACTGACCAGTTTTGACGTTGTTTCCCTAAGCCTTTCAGTCAATGCTTTTATAATCATTCTAAAATCCTCAGATGTTTTATTTATCTCATTTTCAAGATAATCCATATCAAAAATACCAACTTTTGTCTGTCCTATTGAAACAGCTGTAGCCGAGCGGGGCTGTTTGTCTATAAAACTCATGTGACCAAATATGTCGCCTTTGTTTAAAGTTGCTACTACTAAATCTACCGCATCTACTTTCATTTTAATTGCAACAGAACCGGAAAGAATCACATATGTTCCCTCCCCGTGTGTCCCTTGTTTAATTATTGGTTGTCCGTCCTCGTATGTTTCAGTTACGGCTACTCTTTTCATTGAACCCTCCGTGTAGTAAACCATCAAGTGCTGCCGACTCTTCAGGATTATGCAAGGCAACACCCACAGCTGATTTTACATGTTTTCGTGTGATATTATCAAGTCTATCGTAGGTTTTTGTTAAAACTTTTATTTTCTCTCCGTTTTTTCCCGATATTTTCAGATATTTTGCGTAACTCTCAGCATCCGCCTTAACAGAGAAATCTCCTGGCATTTGCCACTTGTCCTTAAGAAAAATCCACGATGCAAAGTCTTCAAGCTTGGCCCCCTCCATCAATTCAATAGGAGATGTGTTTTTCATGTCCTCAATTCTGAGGCCAGTCTCATCAGCCCTGATAGTGTGAGAACCAGTAAACGAATATGCTCCCTCGTCATCAAAAAACTCCCACGTTGAATTGGATTTTTGAGCATGATCGTGACAAGAGGAACACTCTCTTGCTTTACCAAAGGGATGTGCAGCCTGATCAAACTGTATCCACAAGAGATGTTTGTTATTGGCAGTTAAATTGTCAAATGTGCCGTTTATAAAATATGCGTCATTAGTCTCACCATTAGGCCACCGGTACATGACAGACTTAGATGCCAGCACTGTATTTTTAATATTTCCCACACTATGGGGCCACACCTTATAAGGACGCCATATACCCTTTTCGTCTTTCATAATTATAGGCGGGCTTTGAATGCCATAGTAGAGCGAATATTTCTTAAATGGATTCTTTTGGCCTGCGATTTTACCAGGCCCCCATATAGTGATTTGATAACCGCGAAGCTCACTTATATGACAAGAGCTACAGTCCAATTTTTTATGAATACTGCGTGCGTGGGCGTTTTCAATGTCAATGTGGCAGTCCTGACACGTCGCCTTGCGTTCCATGTCGCCCATGCCTTTTTCCCCTGTGGGGTGGCAGCTGATGCAGTGAATACCACGCGCATAGTGGACATCTGGCTTCATTCCAGTAGGTATAGAATAATCGCCGCCGATGTAGGTCTCACCTCGGCGTGACTGCATAGCTCCCGGATGGCATATACTTGTGCCTCTCCCTGAGCCTGCGCAGGTCTCGGACTTTGGCGATTTGTTAAAGGAATGGACTCCCTCCTTTGAGTTTGGAGTATAGTGGCAGTCAAGACATCCGACATGGCAGACGTTACAAAACTTCTGTTTATCCTCTGCCTGATGCTTACTAAACGGCACGTTAAGATTTTCAGCAATTTCTTTAGTATTTTTATAGTCAAAACCAGCGTTTTCAAGCACCTCAACCGGCGGCGTGTCTGCAAAGGACGGCCCGCAGTTATGCGGCCCGTAGGAGCCAACCCACGTTTTCATAGTACGCTGGCGGAGGTTTCTACCCATCACAGAGTGTTTAAACTGTTTTAATTCCTCAGGGTGACAGGATGGAGCGCCGCAGGTCTGTTTGGCAATTTTTGGGTCAAAGTTCAGGGTTTCAGGATTTCTGTCATGCCAGAGGAGATTTCTTAATTCAAAGGGGACAACTGATTTATCCCCGGCTTCCACTTTAGGAAGCAACTCGTAGATTTTATCATCTCCGTGGGGTAAAAGGGATCCCTTAAATATATCGTCTCTTTTAATAAGACAGCCGTCTTCGGAGACAAAAAGCGCCTTTAGCATACCCTTATGAGCCGTGTCTTTATCTTTTGCCCTGCCGTTACCCAGGTGACAGCTGCGGCACTCAACAAACGGATGTTTACTTTGGCGCTGTGCCATCTCATTTGTAACATAAAAGAAGGGATACCCCGATTTCTCCATTACGCTCTTATTTCCGTGACAGCTTATGCACCCTGTAGAGGTATTAGTCCAC
Organism: Nitrospirales bacterium LBB_01; assembly: GCA_004376055.2. Lineage (GTDB taxonomy): Bacteria > Nitrospirota > Thermodesulfovibrionia > Thermodesulfovibrionales > Magnetobacteriaceae > Magnetomonas > Magnetomonas plexicatena. The sequence goes on along the minus strand of CP049016.1, from coordinate 1,113,162 downwards.
GATTTATACACAAATGGAGACAACACGGCAGCCACAATTACTATGAAAATAAGCACAGATTTTTTACTTATAAAATAACGAATGAAACCAACCTTAAAATCAGTCATGATTAACTACTGTAAATTTTTATTGACGCTGTGGTCAAGACGATAGTTTAGCCTATTAAGATTTTACGATTTTCAGCCGAATAAGATAGACAGTGGCAATCAGGATACGATAGTGAGAAAATCATTTTGAAAACTATATATTTGGCAGGCCCTTTGTTTTCTAAAGCAGAGCGCAGGTGGGTAAATCTTATAAAGGGTTATATCAAAAGATTTGCCGATGATAAGGGGCTTGATATCAACATAATAAACCCCCAGGAGCTGATAAGCTATAAAGAGATATGCACTTTAGGCGACAATGCAAAGTATGAAATCTTCAATCGCTGCAGGGGTCATCTTGATGATGTGGATATATTGGTAGCAGTCTTAGACGGAAGTCAGGTGGATGACGGAACAGCTTGGGAGGTTGGTTATTTCACTAAAAACAAGCAGCAAAAACAAAAAATAGTCGGCATCAGAACTGATGTAAGAAATGCCGGAGAATTTAACGCATCAACAGTTAACGCCATGATAGAGTGCTCGTGCGACAAAATTGTTGACTCTATCGAAAAACTACTGAAAACTCTATTTATATGGCTATACATTGACATCAAAAACGGTCACCACCAAAACCACCCCTCTTGACGACAAACCGCTGTAATATAAAGATTGTAAATCTAAGCGTAAACAGAAATTTTAGAGCTTCTCTGTATTCCTGATGTGTGTTGAGTATAGGCAGTTACGGCTGTATTAGCAGAAACATTGTTGGCAGCATTTTTATTAGGCTGAGTGGATTCGTTGGCTCTTTTAGAGTTTTCAGCTCCGGTGTTCTCGCCTGGCAGGGTAACGTTTCCTTGTGTCTGAGTGCTGTCTTTATCGCTCTTGTTGGCGCCATCTGCGCTTTTATTTTGTCCACTGCCATCCGCTGTTTTTCCAGAAGAGCCAGATTTTTCTTTGGCAACCTCCCCCTGAGCAGCAGCCTCTTTTTGCGAGGCCTCTGATGCTACTTTCATATCCTGTGCCGAGGGATCTGCTGGGGCAAGCGCTGAGGCTCTCACCTGCCTCATTTTTTGTACTGTTGCCTCGGGGTCTTTCTCACTGGATGTATCTATTGAAACCTCGCCCCCTACTGCATACTTTTTACCGTCCGGGCCGGTTTGATACTCATAGTGCGGCGCTCCGGCATAACGCCCGCCTACAGACTGATGGGCTAATTCGTGTGCTCTTACATCCTGATCTCTTTGCTTTAACTTCTGGACTTCACGGTCTGTTTGTGCCTGTTGCTCTTTGCTTTGCGCACCCTTGCTGCCCCCTATTGTTACCTTATCTTTAACCTCGCCGTTGCTCTGACCTTGGGTATTTGCGAATTGAGAAGAGCTGTCTGTGCCCGTGGTACTGTCTTTTGTATTACTACTTGTAGAGGTTCCGCTGCCTGGGTCTTCTAAACCTCGCACGGTGGAGTATCTAAGGGCTCCGTAGCTTGTGTAACCTACACCATCCACACCCATGCTCACCACCCCCCACCCCTCTGTGATGCTAAGGGTTATTTACTAAGCGCTGCCTTAAATCAGCAATGAACTGACTGTTGTGTGGCAACCGGAGACGTCACTAATGTTCTGACCGGTATTGAATCGTCACTTAACACTAAGTGAGCACCCTTCATATTTGACGTATTTATTATTATCGGTGATTTCAAATTAACATACAGTTTGTTATCGGTAACTGTTAAAATTACAAACACTAAGACGTTCTCGACACCATAACAGCCCAGGTATTCCTCAACAAAATCTTCTACTTTGAAAGAGTAGTCAGGGAAAAATTCAAACGGATTTGACACCATAAAGGCCACATCAGGATCATCAACAGAGTGAAGCCACTTTATTGGCTCCTTGTGGGGCAATACGCAATACCTCGTTAAGTCTTTAAAACCTATCAGACCCCTGGGAAAACTGATTATCCTGTTGTCCTCAACCTCAACTGCACCAAACCTCGTTGTACTGAGCTTCATTATGCCTCCATAAGTTCTGTAGTACAATACCTGTATAATAATTCTAACATTTTGTACATAACCAACACAAGCTTAATCTCTGATTATATACGCATATTATAACATATTATGTCAAGTACCTCCTAAATCCATAAATTCCCCCCCTTACCCAAAAATTTCCCCTCCCCATCCGCCGTATATCTATTCGGTAAAAACTTTCAGAAACTTTAGGGTTACGTGTGCATGTCAACCTGCTCTATTGTGCCGACAGTACCATCATTTTTTGTGTATAAACCCATACTTGCCAATTTCCCGAGCAAATTGCCTGCTCCATCCTTATAATTAAAATGTCCGCCTATGCTGTCAAGGTAGATTGCTGCCACTCCGCTGTCTTTTAAACTGCTTAAAACAGTGTCCCCATTTTGAGATTTTCTCAACACCGACAACTTATTAAAAACAGAATCTTTTTCATCTATCCACTTATTTTTATCTTCATCATACGCAGAAAGTTCAGAAAAACCATTTCCGGTTGCAGGGCCAAATAGCTCTTTTCCATTGTTTATCACACCGTCATTGTTTAAATCTAAAGCGAGAAAACCGCTCCCTGAGCCTGTCATCGGCATTTTTACGTCCTTACCGTTAGAGTTAAGGTCAAAATTAAACGTTCCTCCGGTTAGATCAGAAGCGTTGCCTCCGAAGTTTATCACGAGCGGGTCGCTTAGTTTGACATTTCCTGCAGATAATGACACAGAGCTTTCCGATGAATGTTCATAACTCATGTTTACGCCAATAGAGAATTTAATATCCTGCCCATCTTGTGTTTTTATGATTCCTTGAGCATTAAAGGCGTAGTCCTGCCTTTCTTGGTGTACATCGTGTGATGTGTAACTAAGTGCCCAATTCTGCTGTGGTTGCTGTGTTACAGGGGTGGGACTGCTCTGCGGTTGCTGAATTTTGTTGGCTGCTGAGTCCTGCGGTTGATTTCCATTGGCAGCATCAGCTATGTTTGATATGTCAATTTTTTTACCGGTCATTTTCTCAAGAATGAGTTTGAGAATTAGGTATTTAAGATCACCTGATAAACTTGGGTCAAGATTATTATCAACCTGCTCATTTTTGTTGACAGAACTCTTCTTTGCATCCAGAAGTGACAGGCTCTCTGTAGAAAGAGTGACAGTGTCTTTTGCAGGTTGTTGATTAGTTGGACGAATTGCTATGCCGTTTGCTCCACTACCAGACCAAAAAGACAGACTCTCAGTATGTTCATATTTTTCCATTGTAGATGATTTTGAACTCAGATTGATATTTGACGATGCTATCTCCATGTTATTTCCCCCACTTTTTTAAAACAGCTTTAATAATAAAATCCCACAACCCCCGTCAACTATTAGCTCCTTCGGCAAAATAATTATGAATCTTTAGTGTTTAGCTTTATTTGGGCTAAACAACTCTTATCAAAATGCCGAAATAACACATAGTTGTGAAAGAAAGCGGACATAATAGACGTGTGCTTGTTACAGGAGGGGCAGGAGTCATAGGATGTGAACTCCTGTCAATCCTATTAAACAATAATTTCACTGTTCTATCCGTTGATAAAAACCCGCTGCCTGATGAAAAAGTTGAGCTTCTGTCACTGAATAATCCAAACCTTACTCACCTGATAAAAGACCTATCAAAAGATTCCTTAGAGCAGCTGATTGATTTTAAACCCTCTGCAATATTTCACCTTGCCGCCGTGTTTGAACGTTCAAAGGAATCCCCGCAGTTTTGGAACATTAACTGGAATGAAAATACGCTTCTTAGCCACCGAGTGGTTGATATTGTAAGAGAAATACCATCACTCAAGAGTTTTGTTTTTGCATCCTCATATCTGATTTATTCACCGGAGCTATATATGTGTGAGCATCAGCAGGCCCCAGTGCCCTTAAATGAAGAGAGCCATGTAAATCCAAGAAATATAACAGGCGCCTCAAAATTTTATACCGAAAAAGAACTTGAATTTCTAAAAGAATACATAGCGCCTGAGCTGCGTATTGTAAATGCAAGAATATATCGGGTTTATGGCAAGGGTTCAAGGGATATTGTCTCAAGATGGGTCAGAGCAGCGCTCAGAAATGAAGAAATTCAGGTGTATAATCGTCAAAACAGATTTGATTTTATATATGCACGGGATGTGGCTCTTGGACTTTATAACTTGTATCTGTCTGAGGAGAGCTGCGGCATTGTTAATCTTGGATGTGGCATAAGTACATCCATCGGAGAGGTTATTACTGCGCTGTCTTCACTAATTTCTGTAAAACAATCAAAAGACATGGGACAGGTTGAACAGTATGAGGCAAGCACGGCCGATATAATTGTGTTACGTAACCTCACGGGCTGGGAGCCTGAGACATCCATACAAGAAGGCATACGGCACATTATAGAATACGAAAGAGGAATTTTGTGAATGTTCTGATAACAAGCGCTTCAAAAAAAGTCTGGCTCATTAAGGCTTTTCAGAAAGCACTTGCTCTTGAGGGTGGAGGACTGGTTTATGCCGTTGATATTAGCCCTAATGCGCCAGCGCTTTACTTTGCCGATAAGCATTCGCTTTGTCTAAAGGACTCAGACCCAGCGTTTATCAGTTCTCTGTTATCGCTGTGTAAAGCAAATCAAATCAGTCTTGTCATTCCAACAAGGGATGAGGAGCTTCCAATTTTTTCTAAGGTTAAAGACGAATTCCAAAAAGAGGGAATTTCTATCATGACAGCTTCGCCAACAACCATTGACATCTGTCAGGATAAGAAAATGTTTATTGAATTTTGTAACCAGCACGGCTTTAACACTCCACTTACTTATGATGCCGCCACAATCAACGAAACACCCAATAAAATTGCTTTTCCGGTTTTTGTTAAACCAATTCGTGGTAAGGGTGGAGCAAATATCGCAAAAATCAAATCGCTGAGTGAGCTTCGGATGTTTATTGCGATAGCCGGCGATGATTTTATAATTCAAAAGTATATTAAAGCCCCTGAATATACGATTGACCTGTTTTCAGACTTATTGGGCAATGTCATATCGGTAGTGCCAAGGGTGCGGATTATGGTTTTTGGCGGAGAGTCGTACGTCTCTAAAACTCATTTAGACCAAAGAATAATCGCTGAGTCAACACGACTTGCGAAAGAACTCAACCTTATTGGACATAACACGATACAGTGTTTTTTAGAGAAAGGCAGAGTACTTTTTATAGAGGTAAACCCACGATATGGCGGCGGTGCGGCTCTAAGCATAGAGGCAGGCGCCGACACACCACGCTATATGATAAAACTCCTGAAAGGCGGCACAATTGACCCTCATAAGCTCAACTTTACCGATAACCTCTACATGCTCAGATACACCGGTGAGTTATACATGAAGGAAAAGGATTTATGCAGTTGATTAATAGTTTACAAGAACATCCTGGAGATTGTTACTCCAATCATTCATATAAACCCGGTCGGCCATTTCCAGTATAGCGGCAAATGGTTTTTTATGGTTGAAGGTTGTGACCGATGTGGAATATCCCCAGAACTCTGAGAATTGCCAGTCTGTGGGTTCCGTGTTTGCGTCATTATCGGGTATCTGGGATGTATTCAGGGATGAGTCGGTGAGCTTCATGTAGGAACTATCAGGGTTTAATCTTACCCATAAACCTGCCGTCTTATGAAATCCATCGTAAGCCTGATGTATGTGTGGTTTGTCTTTTGCTGTCTGAACATGGTCGTGGGCAGTGAAAACAAGCATTATCTTAGTTTCCAGATTCATTGAAACTAATAGTGGATACAAACGACTGACCGACCTATAAGACCACAATAGCGCTGCCTCATCCGGGGTAGCCACATCAAGAGGCCATTGCCCTGAAATAAAGACGTTTTTATAAAGAGCATCAGTTAAAGGCGCTGAATATACTCGTTTTCCAAACATGGTTTGAAACTCACTACTAAGAACAAAAGGATTAGAAGTCTTAGAGTTAAAACATGGGCGTCCCTCTGGGTAAAGATTCACGTCAACACACCAGCCAAGGGTCGTATAATCCAGATTTAAACCATTAGAACCATAGTTGTTCGGATAATTGTAATAAGGATTATAAGTGGGGATACCCTGGTAATCGTAATTGCCAACCTCCATGGCAAACATCTTATCCTCAGTTGGAGATTCCATCGTAACCAAATATGCCAGATTTTTTATAGCAGAGCCATGCCGTGCCAAAAGATTAGTGGCCTCCATCCCTGTGTGGGAATAAGCATAAATACCGACATCACTTAAAAGGGGTGTAACGGATAGAATATCGCTAATATAGAAGCCGTCAGTATTTTTAGTTACTCCAAGAATAAAAAGAACTACGTCTCTTAATGCCAAAATTGTGTTTTGGCCTCCATAATCAAAAACCCCTTCACTCGTAACATCTATACCTTCTATATTTGTTGTATGATCGGGCCACAAAAACTCAACCGTAATAAACCCAAGGCTGTTAATATATGTATTGTCAGAAAAAGTAACTGGTTCCATATCAGTGGCAGGAATATAGATAATGACAGGCGCCCCTTCTGTGTAACGGGTAGTTGCAGGAGATGTAATTTTTATCAGCACGTTACCGCTGCCATTAGAATAAACGTTCGTATAAATTACTGAGCTGTCAGTGGCACCCTCCAGAGCACTACAGAAAGTATCAGAGCCGCAGATTATAGTGGCAAGCATTCCCACAAATAGCATAACATAAAGAAAATTTCTAATTGGAGTTGCTTTATTTACTATAGGCACACCTTATTATAGCATATATTGCATACACACTTTCTTAGAAAACCTTGACTTAGATAAAAAAACAAACTAAAATGCTCATGCGTATGGATTTTTACAAAGCGGCAATTTTTGATATTGACGACACTCTCTATCCTGAGATGATGTTCGTAAGGAGCGGTTTTAGGGTTGTCGCAGAGTACTTAGGCAGGGAGTTTTCTGAGGACAGTGATTTCATATTCAGCCGGATGCTTGAAATTCTAAAATCTGACGGGCGCGGTAAGGTGTTTGACAATATCCTTTATGAAATCGGTAAATTAAGCTGTGAAAATGTGCTTACGCTCCTCTACCTATACAGAAACCATAAGCCTGACATCCAGCTCTATGATGATGTGGTGCCGGTAATTAAAAAACTGCGTAATTCCGGCGTAAAGACAGCCGTCATTACCGATGGAATGACCTCTGTACAGCAAAATAAGGTTAACGCACTTAAGATTCAGCCCTTGTTTGATGTAATAATTTACACAGATAGTCTCGGTGCTAATTACTGGAAACCATCGCATGTACCTTTTCAGATTGCGCTTAACATCCTCGGTTTAAGCTCATCCTCTGGGTGTGTGTATGTTGGCGATAATCCGACAAAGGATTTTATCGGAGCTGAGGCATGTGGCATACAAGGGATTCAGATAGTAAGAGATGACGAAAACCTCATAAATCCAGAAATTGCACCTGTAAAATCTAATGGACACCGTGTTATCATAAGAAGTCTTACGGAGTATTTCCGTTAAACTATTATGCAGCATATAACCATAAGCGGCAGAAGTGTTGGGGCAGGCGACCCCGTCTTTATCGTGGCAGAGCTATCGGCTAACCACAGACAAGACCTTGATATTGCACTTAAAACCATAGAGGCGGTAAAAGATGTTGGCGCTGATGCGGTGAAATTTCAAACATATAAATCCGACACAATCACTTTAGACTGCTGCAATGACTACTTCAAGATTAAGCAGGGAACCATCTGGGATGGTAAAACTCTGCATGAGCTATACTCGGAGGCATTTACCCCGTGGGAGTGGTTCCCGCAATTAGTGAAAAAAGCGCTGGATGTTGGTCTCATCTGGTTTTCTTCACCGTTTGATAAGACATCGGTGGATTTTCTTGAAAACCTAAACGTGCCGGCTTATAAGATAGCATCCTTTGAGATTACAGATTTGCCTCTAATTGAATACGTTGCAAGTAAAGGAAAGCCGGTAATAATCTCAACCGGTGTTGCAACATTTGATGAGATAGTGGAGGCACATCAGTCCTGTAAAAAGGCTGGAAATGACAAAATAGCGTTCCTTAAGTGTTCAAGCGTTTACCCAACTCCGTATAGCGAGATAAATTTAAAAACCATCCAACATTTAAGAGAAACCCTAAACACAGTAACGGGGCTATCTGACCACACACCAGGCATAAGTGCGCCGATAGCAGCAACAGCCTTAGGAGCACATATAATAGAGAAACATTTCATATTGGATAAAGCACTGGGTGGGCCTGATTCGGCGTTTTCGCTTGACCCTGAGGCATTTCGCCGTATGGTTAACGGCATAAGGGAGACGGAGGCAGCGCTTGGTAACGTAACATACGATATTTCCTCAGCCGTTAAAAAAAGCCGTGAACATGCGCGCTCACTGTTTGTCGTCAAAGATATGCGCGCTCACGAGGCATTTACAACGGAAAATGTACAATCCATAAGACCGGCCTATGGGCTTCCGCCAAAATATTTAACCGAGATACTCACAAAGCGGGCAAAAGTAGATATTAAAAGAGGCACACCGCTTAGCTGGGATATTGTTGAAGATTGATATTTTTCTTAAAATTTAATTTATTTGCTTTTGTAATTAACTCTGTTTATAAAAAACTGGATTCCTGCTTTCGCAGGAATGACACTCCCCTAAAGGGGATTCCCCTGTAAAGGAATAACAGACAAAAGAAGAGTACTCTCCTTTTGTCATTCCAGCCTACTCCTTTGTCATTCCCGCCCCCGAGCGGGAATCCAGTCCTTTTTTATGTGCCATTAACTGACAGAACACCATCTGCCGGAGTTAACACGATAAGTATTTTAATTTATTTGTGCCTTCAACTTATATTTCTTTGCAATCTTGCCTTAATCCTTAAAAAAAATTACCGATATATAAAATGTTTGTGAAATTTTTTTATTATTATGCTATAATGAGAGTTTGTGTTTGCGATAAAAGAGAGTTTTATAGGAGGCAATAAGGCATTTAGACGGTTGATGAGGATTAAAGAGTAGGCCTGGGCGGCGTCCCTAAAGAAAATCATCCTGAAAATATTGGAGAGCAATGACAATGAAGGAAAAGGACATATTTGAAGAGATAATAAGCATAGGCAAAAAGCGCGGTACGTTGACGTTTGACGAGATAAATGATGCGTTGCCCTCGGAGTATTTTTCACCGGATGAGATAGAAGACTTGATGGACCTTCTGCAGGATATGGGAGTGAAGGTCGTCGATCAGGAGCGGGCTGCCGCCATGATAGAGGCTGAGGAGGAGGTTGAAGGATACGAAAAGACTGAAGACCTCGTACAGGCATATTTTCACTCAATGGGTGATATCTCCATACTAAGCAAAGATGAGGAGACAGAACTTGCAAAAAGTCTTGAAGAGGGGCGTGAAATTATCAAAGAAATTGTAGTGTCGCTTCCTCTTTTTAAGAAGTTTGAAGATGGTCTTGACCTTAGCGACGACACTCTCCTTGAAGATGAACGGGCAGAGGAGGCGCTTAAGATGACACTTGAACGTCTTGAGGAAATTTCCGAGGGCGTCCGAATTCTTGAAAACACGATAAACACATACGGCTCACTTAAGGAAATAAAGCGGCTTGTCGCCGCAAAGCAGTTTGAGGGAGCTGAGCATGAGCAGACACTTAAAGAGATAATCGGTGAGTGCAAAAGAATGGAAAATGAGATGGGCATTAAGATAGACCTCTTTAAAAAGCACTGGGAACGGCTCTCACGCGCTCATGAGTTGGTAAGCAAAGCAAAGAACGAGCTTATTACAAGAAACCTGCGGCTTGTCGTAAACATTGCTAAAAACTATGTGGGCAGAGGACTTCCTCTTCTTGATTTAATTCAGGAGGGCAACATTGGGCTTATGAAAGCCGTCGATAAGTTTAAATATGAAAAAGGTTTCAAATTCAGCACTTATGCCACATGGTGGATTCGTCAGGCTATAACGAGGGCGCTTATTGATCAAACAAAGACAATACGCGTACCCGTTCACATGATGGAGTTTTATAACCGTGTCACAAAGGTGTCACGAGAGATAACACAGTTGTTGGGGCGAGAGCCGACAAATGAGGAAATTGCTCAAAAGCTTGAAGTGCCGCTTAAAAAAGTTGAGGAGGTTTTTAGAGCCATTCAGGACCCAATTGCGCTTCAAACTCCGGTTGGGGACGAAGACACAGAGCTTGAAGACTTTATCGGAGATAAAAACAGTCCTTCTCCGTTTACTGATGCCGAAAAAAGCGAGGCCTCTGAGTATGTTCAAAAAGTGTTGAGAACTCTTTCCGCTAAAGAGGAGAAAGTTATAAGGATGCGCTTTGGTATTGGCGTTGACAGAGACCACACGTTAGAAGAGGTCGGCAGGCATCTTTCTATAACAAGGGAGCGGGTCAGACAGATTGAGGCTAAAGCGCTGAGAAAGTTAAAACATCCAAGCAGACTAAGAGCGCTTAAGATTTTAACGTCCTGATGTTGCTGACAATTGAGGATGTCTAAATACTTTACAACAAGGGACAAGGTTTTTCTTCTTAATGCCGTAACGTTTGCCTTTGTAATAATCCTTACCATCTTATTGTATAGACTGTTAAAATATCACATCAGTCTTATAATGTACCCTCACCAGTTGGAACTTAGAGAAGGTGGCATGGTGCTTTCCACAGATTTAATTCTACGGGGTGGGAATCCGTACGATTTTGCCAATCAACCAATGTATATGAACGTGTATGGCATTATGTATAATTATGCAGTAATTCCATTTTACAAATTGTTTGCTGCCATAGGCGTCCACCGTGATAAATTACTCTTACTTGCTCATAGATTCACAACCGGAGTCTTTATCTTTCTTTCATGTCTAATCGTTGTTTTGATAATGATTCGCTTAAAAATTAAACTCCTCTACATATTTGGAGCACTGATTATACAGTACGTATCGCTGATTTATTCAATGACCTCTCTTTCAAGACCCGACAGTCTTGGGATGTTTTTGTTTTTACTAAGCATCTATATCCCATGGCGTTGTACCTACTCTACGAAAAGTCTCGTACTGAGTGTCTTTATTGGGATTTTAAGTTTCTACACAAAGGTATATTTTGTTTTAGGAGTTTTAATAATAATATCTTATGTGTTTTTCTACATTTCTAAAGAAAAAGGGGTTAAATGTCTGTTACTCTTTTTTATTACCTTATTATTGTCGGCAATTTTTGTAAATAAATACTATGAGTCGTATTTCTACGATTGCTTATTTCTTCAAATTAATATAAACAGTTACCGCCTGAATTATGCCTTGCTTCAACTCCGACATTTTTCAAATCACTCGGCAGGACTTGTTTTATTCCTGTTGCTGATGGTAATTCTGAATTTTAAAATTAATAGCAATAAAATCATGAGTTATTACAGAGATATTAAAATTAACATAAAAACAATAAAAGAGCCTTTTTTTTCAAAAGAAATGCCTCTGTTTGCGTACTGTGCTTTAACATCTTTGGCTGTGTTGGTGTTTAAGTTGGGCGGCAGTGACGGTGCATGGATGACATATTTTTTCCAGCTTTTTCTGCCCTTTTTCCTAATATTTACACTTACACTGACAATCAACAACAGTAAACTAAAAACTACAGCGCTGCTCCTCCTGTTTCTAAGCGTTTATACCAGCTATTGCTACTGTATGTATATATATATGACGTCTCATGCGTATATTCTTTCTTTTGATATATCCGCAATATTTCGGTCAGAAGCCATAGAGAAACAGTGGAAACTGTACAATGCACTTATACATGAAAGTGAAAATGTTCTGGTAGCAGCGCCTTTTAGCATAAGCGCAATCAGCAGCGGAAAAACGGTTTATGATTCAGGGTTCACATATTACCGTGACAGCATAATGCCTAATAATCCAACAATGAAAAAATTATTCCCGCAAGATTTTCATAGCTTAAATGAAAAATTTCTTGATTATATTGACAATCAAATATCGGAGAAGAAATTTGATTTGATTATTTTATACAAATCAAAAGTCTCAGATGGCAAGGATAAACTAAACTCGTTTGTAAAAAACAAAAAAAATCTTGATTTGAATTATGAGGTTTCAGTTTATGCTGATTTATTATTACAGCACATAAATCAAAAATCTGAATTTGTCATATACCATCCAAGGCGGTAAAATTCCAGATTGCAAAATAATATGTTATTTATATAACATAAGTCGTGGGCTTTAAAAGACAAATAGCAATAGGGGACATTCATGGCTGCTACGAGGTAACAGTGGAGCTTGTGGAAAATGTGATATGTTTTAACCCTGAGTCGGATCAGTTGATATTCATAGGGGACTATATAGACCGAGGTCCTGACAGCAATAAAGTGGTCAGTTATGTATCAGAACTGAAAACAAAATACCCGCAGCAGATTGTTTTACTTGCCGGCAATCACGAATACCTTGCCCTTGAAGCCTTTAAACTCAGAACTACAAACAATGTGCAACTATGGTTTATAAACGGAGGAATCAGCACTATCCAAAGTTACGGTAACTATGAAACTGCCCAAAGCGCACTCGTTCCTTTTGTTCAATCCCTTGAGTTTTATTACGAAACAGAGGATTTTGTCTTTGTACATGGAGGAATTCCTATAGGAGATACCGTTGCAACGGCAACTCCTAAATCTCTGCTTTGGGAACGGAACTATGCCATCTATCACGGCAAAAGAGTCGTAGTAGGACATACCCCGCACAAGAATGTACATAAGTATAAGCATGCAGTCGTGATAGACACTGGAGCCGTGTTTTACGGCAAACTCTCTGGTTACGACATCCTCAATGACACAGTTTACGAGGCTGTTGATGAGACTATTGCCAAAAATCCAAGAGGTTAGTTATACAGACTATTGACTTTCTGCTAAAATATTCATATATTAGGGAACAAATTCATTTTTAATATCGGAAACACTGTTTTTGAATAACACTTGGGAGGAGCAGCGATGGCTGAAAAGATTACTGAAGAAGAAATACGTAAGCGGTATTTAGAAGAATCCAAGTTCATAACAAAAATAGATGATAGAATTTCTTTCTTTAATGGATTAATCAATGAAGTAGAAAACGCTCATGATGACAGCCTTAAAAAATATAAGTTGTTTTTTGAGGGAATGATACTTAATTTACAAAAATCCTATGAAGATGCAATAGCTTCTTTTAAAGCATCGTTAAAATTAGATAGCGAGTTTTCATTTTCAAATCATGGACTCGGATATGCTTATTATGACCTAAAAAAATATGACGAGGCTGAAAAGTGCTACAGAAAATCCATTGCACTGGATGATAAATTTGCGGCCCCATGGATCGGGCTTGGGAATGTTTATTCTGACCTAAAAAACTATGAGGAGGCTGAAAAGTGCTACAAAAAAGCCATTGCACTGGATGATAGATATGCGGGCGCACACTACAATCTTGCTTTAGTGTTTTATGAAACCCAAAATTACCACGAAGCAATAAACGCCTTTAGACGAGCTAAAGAATTATTTGAAACAGAAAAAGATCAGTTTTATATTTCGATTATGGATAAATATCTGACAGAAATTGAAGGTGTATTAGATGTACGAACTAAAACTGAGGAAACTAAAAAAGGCAAACCTGACGAAACTGACCCTTTAGTTCTGATTTTAGAAAAAACCGCAGACTACGAAGATGAAATACTGAAGGAGCAAAAGGAATTTCTAAGATTTCTCAAAGACCCTCCAGAGGATGTGGACAATAATTATTTGCAGGTGTTACGTAGATGGAATTCTTACACACCGATAATTGCCGATAATTACTATATAAGCAAAGGCGGCGGATATTTTTTAAAAATAAAGAATACAGGGATTGTAATTGATCCCGGGTTTAATTTTATAGATAATTTTAAAGGAGCAAACCACAAGTTCACTGAGATTGACTATGTCTTAATAAGTCACGCACATAATGATCATACATCTGATTTGGAATCTATAATTACACTTTTACATACGTATAATAAAAATTTGAAAGGGTTGAAAGATTACAAAAGTGAGGACACAATAAGGGCGGAACTCGCAAAATCTAAAGGTGTGAGTCAAGAAGCCATCTCTGAAAAGGAAATAGAGGAAAAATTCATAGAACATGAAAAAAGAAAAGTTCTTAATTTTTATATTTCACAAAGCGTAAATAAAAAATTCTTAGGTATGCTTGACTTAAGTTCAAAAATGAATTTTAACATTCATCTAATTGAAGAAAACGATGAAAAAACTTTGAAAAAAGAAAGAAACTCAAAGACCAAAGAAGACATAAATATAATAGCAATCAGGGCAAAGCATAAAGATATAATCTCAGACAGACATTCTATCGGTTTTGTAATAGAGATTAATGGCAAAGTTTTGGTTTATACGGGTGATACTGGCTGGAGTGATGAAATAGAAGAAGAATATACCAAACTGGCAGAAAAGTATAAAGACACTCCTATCATATTGCTTGCACATTTGGGTGGTATAGAATTGGACGAGAATAACTATAAAAAGAATCGAACGTTTGAGCATTTTTATGATAACCATTTAGGAAGGCTTGGTCTTGGCAGGCTTATTCAGGTTTTAAAACCTGAGCTTTGTATCATTTCTGAGTTTGGTGAAGAGATGAAATACACAAGAAAAGAATTTGCTGAAATTTATAGTAAGATTTTTAAAGAAACGATATTTTTACCGGAAGATAGAGGTTTAAAATATAATTTTGATAAAAACAAGATAGAGGCGATTACAAAAATAAATATAAAAAAAACGAATAACTCCGGATTTAAACATTATGAGAAAGGATATATAACTGCCACAGATGTTGGGGTTGTGATGCTTCTTGAGGATTCGTCATTACATTATTATAATACAAAAGGCGATTTTACTGAGAGTAACCTTGCACAGGTGCTTACACGAGAATATAACGACAGGGTTAAATAGGCTGAGTTTTTATTTGCCGGAGGGGGCAGCGACCACATGCACTGCGGAAATCCAGTCCTTTTAAAACTCAAACGAGTGGATAAATAATTATTAGATGAGTTACAATAGTGGATATCAGAGTGGAGGTGGCAAGTGCAGACACAGGTCAGGTTTACAGAGGAGATTCTTAAAGAGCTTCAAGATATGCCTGATGAGCAGATGCAAAACATTCTTAATCTTATTCATATCTTTAAACGGAGTATAGCCGCACAAAGAGATGCTGATTTTTCACTCAGAAGAGAATTTGATGAATGGGATGTATTAAGCGATGAGGCGTTAAATGATTATGAGGCTGCATTGTAGTGGAATTTGGGGATATTTACCTTGTTGAGATTCCTGCCTCCCATGGACATGAGCAACAGGGTGTACGACCTGCGATATATAGTGGATCCCAAATATGAGACAATCAGTTAAGATAGAGCTGGTTGTAATGAATGGGAGGATAAAATGAAAAACAGACGGAAGTTTGGCAAAGAGTACAAAGCAAAAGTAGCAATAGAAGCGCTCAAAGGTCAGAGGACAGCCAATGAGATAGCGCAGGAATTTGATATTCATGTGAACCAGGTGAATGAATGGAAAAAGCATTTAGTAGAAGGGGCGTCAACGTTATTTAATGGAGTGCAAGAAAATTCTCAGGCGGCATATGAATCAGAGCGAGAGCGGTTATATAGTCAAATAGGGAAGTTGCAAGTAGAAGTGGACTGGCTAAAAAAAAAGAGCCTGTTACTTGCGCAACGGTAAGTGAGAAACGAGCGATGATAGAGCCAGCAAATAAGGAATTGAGTATTCGTCAGCAGTGTAACCTGCTAAGCCTTCCACGCTCCAGTTATTATCGTCAGGCAGTACCGGAGAGCGAGGAGAATTTGAAGGTGATGAGGGCAATAGATGAGCAGTACACAATGCATCCATGGTATGGAAGCCGCACAATGGTTTACATTCTTTTCCGAGCAGGATATAAAGTAAATCGCAAGCGAGTAAAGCGTTTGATGATGTTGATGGGTCTTGTATCTATAGCACCCAGAAAAAGAACGACAGTACGGAATAAGCAACATAAAGTTTACCCTTATCTACTGCGATTATTAGATATTACTATCATCAACCAAGTCTGGTGCAGTGATATAACGTATATTCGAATGAGACATGGCTTTGTGTATCTGACAGCAGTAATGGACTGGTATAGCCGCTATGTGCTGTCATGGGAGGTGTCAGTGACAATGGATGATGGTTTTTGCGTAAGTAGCCTTGAGCGAGCCCTTAGGCTCTATGGCAGTCCTGAGATATTCAACACAGATCAAGGCAGCCAGTATACAGGGGCAGCGTTTATCAATGTGCTTCAGAGCAATGGGATTCGGATAAGTATGGATGGCAGAGGACGGGCTATGGATAATATCATGATTGAGCGGCTGTGGCGCAGTGTCAAGTATGAGGAGGTTTATATAAAAGATTATGAAACTGTTGATGAGTTGATTAAAGCGCTAAGGAGCTATTTTGATTTTTATAACAATGAGCGTCCGCATTCTACGCTTAGAGGCAAAACACCTGCCGAGGTTTATAAAAGCTCTGATTTTGCGATGG
The DNA here is from genome assembly GCA_004376055.2 of Nitrospirales bacterium LBB_01. Classification (GTDB taxonomy): domain Bacteria; phylum Nitrospirota; class Thermodesulfovibrionia; order Thermodesulfovibrionales; family Magnetobacteriaceae; genus Magnetomonas; species Magnetomonas plexicatena. The sequence continues at coordinate 1,096,502 of CP049016.1, read as the reverse complement.
CGGCGTAAGGATGCATTACCCTATCCCTTACCCTTATACTAACAGACTAAATACCCTCTTAGAGGGCTATACCTTAAGTCCACTAAAAAGTGGTCTTGACAATGGGGTCCACTATACAGTGACATCGCCATAAAAATAATAGACAGGATAATAACCATAATGGATGAACGTGATACCAAACTTGAGAGCAACGCCTTTTTCTGTGTTATATCGTAGTAAATCTCAAATGCTCCGACAAACCTGTTATCTTTCATAACTGGGATGTATGTCTCAACAACATCTAACTTTATAATTTTATTCTCTAATGATTTAGTCTCTTTAGGTACGACTTTAGTGTATTTTTGCCCTTTGGCTACGATTTGTTGAAAGTAGGTATTTTTGTTTACATCTCCGATATCCTCTGCATCTGAAGAGTACAGAACCTCGCCATCGGGAGCATAAATTTTGAGTTCTATAATCTTAAATTCCACCTGCATAGTCTGCAAATTCTTAATAAACCCCTCAGAGATGTCATTTTTGTTAATTTTACCTAAAGTTACAGGAAGCATAGAGGATAAATAATTGGCTACTCTTAGTGCCTCATCTTCAGTATTATTCTTAAGTAGTTCATCAAAAGATGGGTATAAAAAAGCAAGGTTATACACTGGAAATGCAATTGCAACAATCAGGGAGATAACCAACAATAAGCCGGTTGCTCTTTGGTTAGTGGCGCTTGATGTCTCCATATATATTCCTCCAGGCTACGTTCATTAGCACGGTTACACCCCTACTATACCATTTTTCTTCACACCAACACAATACAAAACCACTATTGAAAAATTTAGTTGATGTCGTTTAGAATAGGAGAATGTGAAAATGGGAGGTAAAAGTCTATGTGGCAGTGTCCGGCAGCTAATTGTGGTTATATATATAACCCGGCAAAGGGTGACAAGAAGGGAAAGATACCATCTGGTACAAAATTTGAGGATTTACCGGAGGACTGGAAATGCCCGTTGTGCGGGGTAGGCAAAAAATTCTTTAAACATGTAGAACCTTAAAGCAATATTTAACTTTCCACAGTTATGACACCTTTGGGTCAATTAAGACGCTCACATTTAAAATGGTATTCGGAATGCTCTTTATCGTAATTATAAGAGCAGTTTAATAAAATGCAGTCATCTCGTGTATAATATGAACTGTGGCAAAGAAAAAGGGCAAAGGAAATTTTCTTAGAAGGGTAGTTTATTTATTAATAATAGCTGTTTTGATTTACGTAACGATTTTTGGTTTTTATCCGCGGTACAAAAAGCAAATTCCCACACTCGTTAGAAAAATTCCGTACTTAGAGAAGATATACAAACCTGCCGGCACTCCGATAAAAGCCCGCGTGGTGAGAGTGTATGACGGTGACACTGTTGTGGTTGCGCCATTAGAGGGAAACAAGCGCTTTATTTGCCGACTTTATGGGATTGACGCTCCTGAGGTCTCCAACATGTCACAGAAAGGACAGCCTTATGCCGTTGAGTCTTTGCAGGAGTTAAAAAAGTTAGTTTCTGGATACACAGTTGAAGTTACCACAACAGGGGATAGCTCCTATAACCGGGAGATATGTCTGATTACCCGAGATGGACTTGACATAAACCTTGAGATGGTAAAAAGAGGCTACGCATGGGCATACGTTAAATACCTTAAGAAGGAGGACTCAGGCAGGTACGTCGATGCTAAAATTGCAGCTAGTGAAAAGAAACTCGGACTGTGGCGGCAAAAAGCCCCTGAGCCTCCGTGGGAATTCAGAAAGAGACATGAATTCAAATAAAAGGAGTTTTTATTTCAAAGGGTTTAAAAAAGCTGGTGACGGTACATATGCACTTTGACTTAATGATGGACTTTATATATAATACACTACAGGATGAATGATTTCATTGCGTGTGATATGGATATAATTAAGATGCTTAAAATTACTGAGCTAAGTCTTGTGTTTAAGGAAGAAGATGGAAGATAGCCAAAAACAGATGTTTGAGATGGTGGAAAGTATGCCGGCTTTCCCTAAGAGCGTTCACCGGATTATTGAGTTAACCTCAAATATAAACTGTAATCCCAAGGAACTTGTGGAGGTTATCGAACATGACCCTGTATTGATACTTAATATACTTAAGCTCGTAAACTCGGCAAGTTTTGGGCTTTCTCAAAAAATAACATCTATAAACCATGCCGTTGTCTATATCGGACTTAATACGGTGAAAAACCTTGCAATAATTACCTCTACTTTGGGTGTGTTACCTCGCAGAAACAAGGCTGGTTTTGATATTGATAAGTTTCTCCTGCACTGTTTATCGGTCGCAACAATAACCAAACTTCTTGCCAAAAAATCAGGGGTTGCAGACAATGTAATTTTTGATTATTTTTTGGCAGGTATGCTGCATGATATTGGCAAAATTGTTTTTGCTCAATATCTCCCGGATAAGTTTAAGCAGGCTCTTGACATGGCAAAAGAGGAGGGGATTACTCTGTATAATGCCGAACAAAAGGTAATAGGCTATAATCATGCTTATATAGGCTCGATGCTTGCCAAGAAATGGAAGCTTCCTGCCGCACTGGTTGACTGCATAAGCCGGCATCACAGTCTTACAGAGGAAGGGACAGAGAGTTCAGAGTTTACAGACTTCGTGTTTATGGCCAATCAGATAACAAAGCAGCTTAGTATAGGTTTTGGCGGAGAGATTTTACTGGATACTATCCCAAAAAGAATTTTTGATCGTTTTGGCACGGATTTGCCTGCAATTATTACCTCTTTTGAAAATCTTGACAGCGAAATAGAGAAAGCCCAGTCTTTCATCAAAGCATGAGTAACGAATGAGGATACGGTTTTGGGGAGTTAGAGGTTCAATTGCCTCTCCTGGGCCTAAAACCGTTAAGTATGGCGGTAATACAACCTGTATAGAGGTGGAAACAGACGAGGGTGACCATATAGTTTTAGATGCAGGAACTGGCATTGCTCCACTGTCATTTACATATTTATCTAAACTACCTTTGAGTTGTTCTATTTTTATAACACATACGCATTGGGATCACATTCAGGGGCTTCCGTTTTTTGTGCCGATTTTCATACCTAATAATAAAATAGACATATATGGGGCATTTGATCCGATATCCCGTAAGTCTGTGAAAGATATAATGTCCACCCAGATGGAATATTGTTTCTTTCCTGTCCGTGAAGCGGAACTTAAAGCAGAAATCAATTATCACACTTTAGTAGAAAAACAAACTGTTACAGTTGGCTCTGCTAAAATAACAAACATTCTGATGAATCATCCGGTTCTTAACTATGGCTACAGAATAGAAAGTAATGGTAAAGCCATGTTTTTTACAGGTGATAACGAGCCTCTTTATAATATATACGAGCCTGGGGATGATTACTTCGCTGAATATGAAAATCTTATATCCTTCAAAAACGGGCAGATGTATGATATCATACGTGGAGTGGACGTTCTGATAGCCGACGCTGCATATACCGAGGATGAATACAAAATAAAAAGAGGCTGGGGACATGGCACCATTAAGAGCACTATAGCAATGGCAAAGGCGGCAGAGGTTAAGAGTTTATACATGACACATCACGAACCTACACGAGGTGACGACAATCTGGAGCAATTATATCAGGATGCTCTCAAGCAATATCCATTATCCTCCGGAACACCGCCGTTTTTCCTGGCTCAGGAGGGCCATGAAATCATACTATAGTGACTGACATGAAAGTACAAGTGAATCTGGATGGTGTTCAGGTTGGAATTGGAAATGAAAGTTTTTTTTGCAAAGGGGAGCATAATATGACGGAGTTTTCAGTTAATAAAGAACGATGTATCAAGTGCGGTGAGTGTATAGAAGATTGTGTAATGAATATTATTGCATTTGAAAGCGAATATCCTGCAATCATTCAAGGAAAGGAAAGCGAATGTATTCAGTGTGAGCATTGTTTTGCGGTTTGCAGTGAAGGAGCAGTCAGCATTTTAGGTCTTAATCCGGACAATGCGACCAAACTTGAAGGAAATCTGCCTGAAACCAGTAAGCTTGAGGTACTTATGAAGGGACGGCGGGCTGTGAGACGATATTTGAAGGAGCCTATACCGTGGGAGACTATAAGTGGTCTGTTGGATGTCGTAGTAAATTCACCGACAGGTAGAAATACAAGACAGAATCTTTTTACAGTTGTTAGTGACCCTCTTGTTATGGACAAAATAAGAGAGGAAACAATGTCAGGAATCCGCAGAGCAGTTGCAAACAATGCCATCCCCCAGGGATTTGAATTCTACTCTTTCGTAGTTGACGCCTGGGATGCAGGCAAAGACATTATTTTCCGTGGTGCACCACACATGCTTGCCGTATCAGCTCCAAAAGACGCCCCTTGTCCTGAGGCAGACACTCTCATAGCGCTTACATATTTTGAGTTGTTGGCACAAAGCATGGGAATAGGCACACTTTGGAATGGTCTTTTAAAATGGGCTGTTACTGCTATTGTGCCGGAGCTTAGAAAGAAAATAGGAATTCCAGAAGACCATCATATAGGGTATTTCATGGTATTTGGCAGACCTGCTGTACGCTATTACCGCACTGTTCAGAGAGGGCCTGCAATGATAAATAGGGTTATAATCTGACTCCCATAAAGTTGGCTTTAAGACCATCCAAAGTCTCTTTATCTATGCCACTCCGATTCTATGCTTATCGGTCAACTACATCACACTGCCAAAAAAACTGGTGACGGTATTTTTAGGGTTCTTGGAGAGCTAACATATTGATTTATAACGATAAAAACAGCGGAGAGGGGGGGATTCGAACCCCCGGTGGAGTCACCCCCACAACGATTTTCGAGACCGCCGCCTTAAACCGCTCGGCAACCTCTCCTTAACAACTCAAAAAATTCTTTCAATAGTATCGTACATTCCCTCTGTAAAATGCCAGAGGTAACAATTACTCTGTGATTTAATCTAACATCATTTAGTAGATTATAGAGCGAATTAACTGCACCTGCCTTTGTATCAACTGAGCCATACACCAGACGGCTTATGCGGGAATTTAATATTGCCCCAGCACACATTACACAGGGCTCCTTTGTCACATAAAGTGTTAAGCCCTTAAGTCTCCAGTCTCCAGTTATCCTGCACGCTTCCCTGATTGCTAAGGTTTCAGCATGGGCAGTAGGATCTCCTAACTGCTCCTTTATATTATGTGCTCTTGAAATTATTGTGCCATTACTACTGACTATCACAGCCCCTACAGGCACATCCCCGGATTCTAATGCAAGGGACGCCTCCTTAAGCGCTTCACCCATGTAACACTCATCATCCGTACAGAGTACACCTCCAGACATACTCAGATGTCAGTTGCCGCTAAGGTTTTTAAATGTGCCAAGTTCATTTACAACATTGGTAGTTTTCTGAGAGTTATTTTTATCAGGAGTTGGCGTAGGTTCAGGTTTTGACGTACTTTCATCCGTAGGTAAATAATTTGCCTTTGCTTTGTTATCTCCGCTAAGGTTTTTAAATGTGCCAAGTTCATCTATTGCATTGGTAGTTTTCTGTGAGTTATCCTTATTAGGAGTTGGCGTAGGTTCAGGTTTTGACCTGCTTTCATCCGTAGGTGTATTTGTTGCCCTTGTGCTATACTTTAATTTCTCAAACAGATCCTTCACCTCATCCATAATTACCTTAGCCTCAACTGAGGAGGAACCCTCCTCTGAAAAAACATCATTAAACCTTGTCAAGGCAGTTATTTTATTATCCACATTGGATTCGGTTTGTAAATAGGACTTAAGTTCACTGAATGCACTCTTCATCTCCTCAAGTTTTTTTGCATTTTGAGCTTCCACCTCACGCTGCCGTTTTAAGTCATCCAGACTGAACTTGCCTGTTTTTTTTGACGGAGAATCGCCGCTGGTTGGTATTGTGGCAACAGCTACCTCTTCTTTCACTTTAAAAACAAAATCACCTTTATCAAGTTTGGGATTTCTGATTTTACCGTATTGTGGGTGCTGTGTACCCTTAGAGTAATTAGTGACGGTGTTTTGTAAATACTCCCCCAATGCTGTGCCGGTTATATAGCCGTCTTTGTCAGCGGCTGCACCCTCTAAAGCTGCCTTAAATTGCTCCAGAAAGATACTCTTATCAGGCACGGGCTCATCTGCTGCTCCTGAGGTGATAAATTGACGCACAGGTTTTGAGGCTTTATAAGAAATAATTTCAGGCACTGCTCTTGACATATCAAAAATAGAACCCGAAAAACAACTGTCAAAAAGAAATAACGCATGCTTAGCATCAATTCTTTTAGCATAAGACTCTATTTGCTGCATATCTACAGCTTTTGCTAAAAAACCCGATCTGTCTTTATCCGGTCTGGGTGCGTCAACCGGTACAATGTAACCCATATCATCGCCATAAGACTTCTTTACTGTATGCCCATGGCCAGCAAAATAAAATAGCAGCCTGTTATCGGGTTTTGAACCATATTTTTGAATGAAATCGTCAAAAGCCATTAAAAGTTTGTCTCTGCTGGGATTGATGACGGTAACGACTTCAAATCCTTGCTCGGTCAAAAGCGTAGTAACAACCTCCACGTCATTGATAACGCCAGGTAATTTAGGCCAACCAGCCTGATACGCAGAAACACCAATTACAAGAGCATGACTTTCACCGTAAAGGTTTACTTCTTTTCCACTATTGTCTTTAATCTTGATAGCTGCGCCTCTGTCAGCACCCCCCACCATAGAAACTATAGCTATAAGTATTAAACACACAACTGCCGTAAATATCCTAAACTGCCCACTCATAAATTCCCCCTTAAACACACAATTGCTTAATAAAACGCCAAACCCTTGCGCCAAGCATCAAAGGAGACACTGAAACTGGCCGTTGCTTATATTACCATAAAAGATAGTGACCCACCTCCAGGAACAATCGTACTGGCCACACCCTCACACCCCCACAACCCTTCCCACTTCTTAACAAAAAAAACTGTTACCAAAACGCATCAAGACTATGTTATATATCACATCACTATTTTAGATTCATTTGATAAATTTACGCTTTATGGAATATTATCCCTGTATTTCAGTGGATAAATTTCTTCTCCCACCTGTTTCTTGGTCACATCGTCCTCAACTGTTGCATTGTCAGCAGATTCAGTCTTCTTGACAAGATTCACACGTTTTGCCGTTACAGCAGATTTGTAAACCGTATCATCAGAGATATCATATATTCCTAAGGATGTAATCCGATAGATGCGATTTACAATATAATCAGAAACCCACAAATCACCATCAACCCAAACCAGGTCTGACGGCCTCTTAATAAGGGAGGGCAAATCAGCTCTTTGTACAATTTTCCCGGACTTAATATCCAGTTTTACCAGATCAACCTTTGCACAATCACTATACGATGCGGTTTTGCAGGAGTTGTGCCCCAGCACCCAGAGACCTGGCTTAGCGCAGTCCCATGACACACCGGTGGGGTCTTTGACCGGCGAGAAAAACTCCTCTGTCACTTTGCCGGTAGCGGGTGAGATTTTATAGATTTTCGAAGTACCCGAATCAGCAACCCACAGAAATTCTCCGTCAAAAGCTAATCCGTTTGGTTTATCGCCTGGGGAATAAAGGGTCCTTACGATGCTGTTATTTTGCATGCTGAGTTTAAAGATTTCTTTACTCAGAGAGTCGGCAATCCACAGATACCCGTTTTCACAGCAGTCACCCTCCCATGCAAGACCGCAGATGTTTACAAATTTAGGAATTGGCACTGGAAACTTTTCAAGCATAAAATTTAAAATTCTCGTTTTGCTGAAATCCTCAACGGGAAGCAAGTCGAGAAAACGTATATTGTAGTAAATAGATCTGTCCCCTATAATGAAATCCCTGCCATTCCACGTAATAGCATTTGGCCCCCATCCCCTGTCGTCAAAAGGTGTAAACGTAGGCGTATCGGAGTACCAAACACATCCAAAAATAAACAGCTGCAGAAATAAAACCGCTAACACTACAGTCCTGACAGCCTTTGCGCTAAAAAGATGTCTCATTTTTATCTCCCAGATAAAATCTCACAAAACAACGACCACCGCCAAAAAAACAGACCAGCCATCACAACCCAACCATGCAAAGACTGCCTGTCATAACTACCCCGCTGCGCTATAATTGCCATAAAACTACTTACTATTTACAGCATCCTTAAAAGCCTTACCAGGAACAAATCTGGGAACTTTAGCCTCAGGTATATTAAGTGTTGCCCCTGTCCTAGGGTTACGTCCCTCTCTTGCCTTTCTTGTAGATACGGAAAACGTACCGAAACCTATAAAGGTGACCTTCTGTCCACTTTTAAGTGCGTTGATAATAGCATTTGTTGTAGAGTCAAGAGCTTTAGCGGACTCTGCCTTAGTAAGCCCCGCCTCCTTTGCAATCTGGTCAATCAATTCTGCCTTTGTCATTAACTTCTTCCTCCTTTGTTTGTGGTATATGCCACGCTGACCTGAACACTCAGGCGCTACACGGAGAGATTATAACAAAGGTTATTGCATTTTGCAATAAAAAAATTATAAAATTTAATTATTTTAAAAAATAAAATAAAAAAGGTTGAAAATTGTGTTGAATAACAGCATTAAAAAAGAGAAGATAACTATTATGGCATTTGGAGACAGCCTGACTGTTGGTTTTCAGTCGCCTACGTATGAAGCGCCGTGGTATGTTGAAACTCCTTATGCCGATTTTTTAAAAGAAAAAGTACACTTTAAAGCTGAGTTTATAGTAAGAGGAATAAGCGGTGAGCTGACCTCTGATATGCTGGAACGCTTTGACCGGGATGTTTTAGAGATGCGGCCAGATTATGTTGTTATTTTAGGCGGCACTAATGATCTTGGCTGGGGTGTATCCATTAGTGAAATAATGGAAAATCTCAGCACTATGTATCAAAAAAGTAAAAATGGCAGTATAATTCCTGTGGCTGTAACTGTGCCGTCCATAAGGGGATTTGACTCTGCAATAGCTCCACGAGTGGAGCTTAACTCTCTGATAATGCAAAGGTCAAAGGGCATGAATTTCCCCTGTATAGATATTTTTAGCGCAACCTCTGAAAAGGACACACTTGCTCTTGCTGTTCAATATTCCAATGATGGACTGCATCTTTCTACGGAGGGGTATAAAATGATTGCTGAGTTATTGTATGATGATGTATTCAGGCATATAGACAGTGAGGTTTAGCAGAGACGCTCCGGTGCCGGGTGAGCGGCGAAAGCTTAGTAGAATGGTCGTTTCTTAGATTGTACTGCGATGAAACTAATATAATGTGGAGGTTTAAAGGTGGAAATATACTGGGATGAGAGTCTGTCAACAGGAGTAGATACAATTGATAAGCAACATAAGGAGATTATAGCGAGAATTAACGCCCTATTATCTATGTCGGATGAGGAAAAAGAGGGAGAGTTAGATAAAATTTTGAGGTTTTTCGGCGGATATGTCATAGATCACTTTAACACTGAAGAGGCTATCATGATAAAACACAAATATCCTCAGTACGATGAACACAAAGGTGAGCACATGAAGTTTCTTAAAAGTTATTCGTCGCTTAAGAGACTCTTTGAAAAAGAGGGCGCCACTGAGCTAATAATAACTGCTACACAGAATCAGGCTGTTGACTGGCTCATTAAGCATATCATGAATACGGATCAGAAAATGGCTGATTTTATAAGAAACAAGATATAATCACTGATTTTCATATTGGAAAGGATTTTAACCTCAGATAGACACAGATAATAACTTGATCTGTGGTTCTATCCTTTTAGTCTAAACGCAAAAAAACGCATCCAATCCAGTCCCCAATTGAAAAGCCGCTTACCTCTGCTAACATCTGGGGCGGCAGACCCTGTATCGTCATAATATACAAATTCGACAAAATCCGGTAGCCCCGCCTTACTTGGCCATCTCCACCTTGGTTTGTAACCTGTTTCCTTAAACAGAGTTTTACCCTGAAAAAACATTCTGCACTTATTTCTGCCGCATCGGGCATTTTCTATTGCCTGTCTTAGCGCCTCAATCACCATCTCACAGCTTATCGCATCTATGCAATGACACACATTATACTTACAATCCCAGTTGCAGTCGTAACACACAAGGGGAACACTGACTGTCGTAGTAGATTTGTTGTAAGGAAAAAAACGGCCGACATGTGCCCCACCTAGTACCACCACAGTGGGCACTCCCAGAGCGCAAGACATGTGTGCTCCGGCTGAGTCCGCACCAAAGTAAACAAGGCATCTGCTTAACAGTGCAGCGCACTGTCTAAGTGTGGTTTTGCCTGAAAGATCAAAGAATCTTACGTTAAAATCGGCTCCGGTTTTTTTCAAAATCACATCAACATCCTCTCCTCCAAGGATAACAACATCAAAGTCTTTAAAATGATTGAGAGCTAAGTGGTAGTATTTATAAATCTTTCCCGGATGGGAGGCGCCGGGAAACAGCGCAATCGTTGTAGAGCTTTTTAGTCCGTTTTCTGAAAAAAATCTGTCAGCGTAAGCCATGTCCTCATCTCTGAGGTATATGGCTGGTTTAATGGCATTAGGTGTAAGGCCAAGGGCCTGTAAAAACTCCTCATGCCGCATGGGCTCAGAAAAAACTGTTCCACATCGTTTTACTAACTTTGTATAGAGCTGATTATTTTCTTTCTTTAACTCCGGCGTCATTTTATTTACAAGGTCGCCATCATAACCTATTGTTACAGTTGCTCCGCTTTGCAGTGTAAAAATATCCGACAGCGGCTCACGTGAATAGACTGAGTTAATGGCCATGTCTGCGCCCAGTAAGCGGAGCTTTTGTATAACCTCAGTTTGGTATGCAATATCTAAGTATGCCCTTTGTTTGTCAAATGAAATAACTTTGTCAACAAACGGGCAGCTTTCGTATAACTCAGCAACATGGCTTTGGCAAAGGACTGTAATATACGCATTACAAAAAAACCCTTGTTTGATTTCTCTAAGCATACCCATAGACAAAATACAATCCCCTATGGCGTCTATCCGAACCCAGAGGATATGTTGTGGCTGCTTTCCTAATACTTCTTTTTTAACAGAAACATCGTAACTGCTGAGTCTGTCTTTAAGAAAATAGAGATTATTGAGCGCTCTCAATTTTACATCAGAAACGTTGACTCGTTGTTTTGCTTTAAGCTCATCGTAATGTGTATCAACTTTTCGGATAGCATCCAAAAATTTGCCTTCAATTATGTCATCGGCAGTTATTAGAAGTGCTCCTCCAACATCCTCTGTAAGTTCAACCAATTTGCCAGCCCTTTGAAAAGTTACTGGCAGCGTGTCAGCTAACATGCCAAACACAGTAAAATGGTATCTGAAAGACACGGTTATTCGGCAGAAAGAGAGCAAAGCTATCATCTCCTGCGGAGTAAAGTAGAAATTGGGCACTATGACGGCAGCATTTTTCATTCTTTTAGAGATAGATATAGCTGCGGCTCTGTCAAAATACTTTTCATCTCGTGTTTCATTACAGAAAAACACAACCTGCCACCCCATCTTTTCTAACATATAGTCAAATGTCTCAGCCATGCGCTGTCTGAGCGCATTGTTTAAGCATGAGTTGACTGCGTTTACGCCAAGAATTGGAATATCAGGATTTACGCCGATAGATTGTAGTAAACCCCTTGCCCAGCCGTTATCTGTGCTGTTATAGGGCGTAAGCCATGCTAAATCCGCCGCACTTACCACATTTTTAGAAGGAACACCGAGGTTTAACAGATTTTCCCTGCTTGTTTTTGACCTCACTGACCATGTATATATTGAATTAAGAAAACCCTGGTTAAAAAGTTCACATGCCTGTGGAGTTATTAATCTGTCAACGCCCACTCCTACGGCATGAACCGGAATTCCGTTTTCTAAACAAAAAATATGTTTATTACCGAGCTCTCCTAATGGCCAACTTAGAGATTCGGACTCAGTGACAACGGTTGTTCCGATGAGCAGTACCATGTCGGCCTCTTTGCAAAGGGTATGGCAGAGCGTTTCATCTCTGAAATCCACAAATTCATAACACGAAGGAAAAATTCTTAGAGCCTCTTCGTTTTTATCCCAGACCTCAATGGTTGTACCCTCCTGCAGTTTATAAAGCGATAAAAACCCGTTCATCATCGCCTCATCACCGATGTTGCCAGCTCCAAGACCGGTAAACGAAACGTGTATTTTTTTCATATCGGGATTAACTCTAACACCATACCTTTAATTATAATAGACGTTGCCAAGTGGTTTAGTAAACTTTTCATGTATATACGGTTCAGACAACCGAGGAAAAGCTGAGCTGGATTATAACAAAAAATGCTTATTGAGTTAACTCCGGCAGATGGTGTTTTGTCAGCAAATGATATATTTAAAAGAACTGGATTCCCGCTCGGAGGCGGGAATGACAAAGGAGGGAATGCTTTTCCTGTCATTTTTTTTCTTGTCATTCCTGCGAAAGCAGGAATCCATTTTTTATTAACGGAGTTAACTGCATAGGCAATTATAACTTTTTAGTATTGACTTAATCAAACTCCATATTGTAACATTGATATATTCTAATATTAGAATATATCAATGTTACAATATGGAGTTTGATTAAGTCAATACTAAAAAGTTATGTAGACAGCATTACGGTGTTAAAACGGAACATTGAAAAAATATTAACGCTGTGAAAATCTGCGTAATCTGCGGATGAAAAATCCTTTTAAGAACAAACAGTTATAGCGTTTAAGCTATTGTGCCTGCGGGTTTTGCAAGGTTTGTTTTAATATCTCTTATAACTATATCAAGTTCAATTTTTAGTCTCTCTATGAAATTTAAAACCGTTATTCTCTCTGCATCAGTGAAATCTGTGCTGATTTTTCTAAGAGCCAGCTCCATCCTGAAAGACTCGCTCTTAAGGGCTGTAGCGCCTATTTTTACAGACATATCTTTAATCAAACGCACTTGCTTTTGAAGCCCTGATATGTCTCCGTTGTCGTATAATTCTGTCAGATATGCCATCTGTTTTGGCACATCACTTACAAATGTAGTCCAAATATCTCTTAGAGTTTCCTCATCAAATTCAAGACGCTCCAGGGTCTCTTTTATGTACAATGACTTAGCGGAGGTTCTCGTTGAGGGCTGCTGTGTTGCCATAAGCTGCTGCAAGGAAACAGAAAGTTTCTCTGACACTGTGGCAGTTCTTAACACAGGCGGCTCTGGTTTTACCTGTATTTCCTGTGACTTTGTCTGAATTTCCTGTATCTGTGCATCGTTATGCCCAACGCCAGTGTATTTTTCAATCAGCGTATATAAATCCTCCGCTCTGAGCGGTTTTGAGATGTAGTCATCCATTCCGGCAGCCAGACAAAGCTCCATGTCACCTTTGAGTGCGTGGGCTGTCATGGCAATAATGGGGATTCCAGCATTTATCTTAGCGTCCTTTATCCTTCTAATGTAGCGCGTTGCCTCTAAGCCGTCCATCTCAGGCATCTCTACATCCATAAGAATAATATCAAAACTTTGTTTTTCCAATAGGTCTAAAACCTCGTGCCCATTTCCTGCTACATGCGGAGTATATCCCCTTTTTTGCAGAAGTCTGACGGCAAGAGTTTGGTTTACTATATTGTCCTCAGCTACCAAAATATTCTGAGGCCCTCGTAACTCCCTCACCGTGTGGCGCGTTAAAAGCTGCGCAGCCGGATTATCGCCTCTTTCTATTGCAAGACTCAACACCTCAACTAAATCGGATTTATAAATTGGTTTAACCAAATACCCGGACACTCCGATTTCACGGCACACAGTCGCATCACCTTTTAATCCCGCAGACACAAGCATTATTATCTTAAGCGAGTTGAGACCAAGCTCTGATTTTATTTTCCTTGCAAAATCAAATCCATCTATATCTATAAGTTGAAAATCTAAAACGATTCCGTCAAACCCTGCCCCAGGTTTGCTAAGCATACTGATAGCGCTCTGACCGTTTGGCGCCGTTTCAACAATAAATCCATCGCTTTTTATCATCTCTGAAAGCCCCAACATAGAGGACGGATTACTGTCAACTACAAGTATGCGTCTGCTTTTAACCTCGGATTTTTCTATCTGAGGGAGCGTTAAAGGCGCTGTTTTATGCAGTGAAAATCGCGCCGTAAAATAAAATGTGCTGCCTTTGCCCGGCTCACTTTCCACCCATATATCGCCGCCCAACATATATAAAACCTTTTTCACTATCGCAAGCCCAAGTCCCGTTCCCTCGTACTTTTTGGTCATAAAAACCTCGCCCTGCGTAAAACTGTCAAATATTAACTCAAATTTTTCCTTTGGAATACCTATTCCTGTATCTGAAACAGAAAATAGAAGACGCGTCTCTGTGTTTGATACCGGCGGGAAAATCCTCTTGCCAAATGTTGCAGGAGCAACACCGACTTTTAACTCTATTTTACCGTTTTCAGTAAACTTCAGAGCGTTCCCTATCAGGTTGACAAACACCTGCTTTAACCGTCCGACATCTCCTTTGAGCGACACCGGAACATCCTTTGAAATCTCAGTGCTTAGTTTTATCCCTTTTTTTAAAGCCTGCACTACAAACGGCTCAATAATATCGCTTATTGTTGAGACAAGGTCAAAATTGACCTCATCAATTTCAATTCTGCCCGCTTCTATCCTGGAAAAATCAAGAATGCTGTTTAAAATGCCAAGCAAATAACCAGAGGAGTTTTTAACCATCATCAGATACTCTCTCTGTTCTGAGTCAAGGTTGGTATCAAGGACAAGTTCGGTCATTCCAATGATACCATTTAAAGGGGTACGGATTTCATGACTCATATTGGCTAAAAAAGCGCTCTTTATCTTGCTTGTACCCTCTAATGTAATACCTGAGCGGATTCGTTCCTCCTCCACTTGTTTTCTCCCAGTTATATCAACGGAAATGCCGCACACTGCATATACGACCCTTGATTTATTAAATAGTGGGAACCTTGTGGTCAGATAGGTGTTGACACCCTGTGGGTGATGTATGATATCTTCAGTTTCAATCTGGCTGCCGCTTTCAATAACCCTCAAGTCATCGGCATGGAACGGCTCTCCGTAGTGGGAGTCAAAAATTTCGCTATCAGTCTTACCCGAAACATCCTCTTTTGATTTTTTGAACAGATACTCAAAGCGTCGGTTAACCATCAGATATCTGCAGCTTGTGTCCTTAAGGTATATGACCGCATGGACGTTATCTGCAATTGCCTCAAGAAGCTCACAACTCTCATGCGCTTCTATCATCAGCAAGTCCACCTTAAACTATCGTTTACTAATATCACAAACACGGCTACTAACGTAGCACTTTTACTACAAAAAGCACAAGAATGATTGTTTTCTTTATTATGAATTATATGTCATAATCTGCTTACGCGGGACTACCTGCTCTTACAGCTATAAGATTAAGCGGCACTTAAATTAGATTTAAGGGGGTTGGAGGGTATGAGAATATTAGTAGCAGAGGATGATTTTACAAGTCGCACAATGTTGCAGCGGTTTTTAGATGGCTATGGGGATGTGGATGTTACAGTGAACGGTTCTGAAGCGATCGAGGCTTTCAATTTTGCCTTAGAAGAAAATGAGCCTTATGATTTAATTTGTCTTGACATTATGATGCCTGAAATTGACGGCTTAAAAGCGTTAAAGAATATCCGTGAAAAAGAAAAAAGCATAGGAGTTACACCAGAAAATGGGGTCAAGATTGTAATGACTACAGCGCTGGATTCCACAAAGGAAATCTCTGACACTTTCTACGGCAGCGGTTGTAACGATTACCTTACAAAGCCTATAGATCTGCAACGGTTAACAATCATCCTTGAAAAATACGGTATATCTAAAAATTAAGAGTATGTCAACGACAGTCTAAATTGTCTGTTTTTATTGTGTCTATAATTTTGTTAATTGCCTATGCAGTTAACTCCGTTAATAAAAAATGGATTCCTGCTTTCGCAGGAATGACAAGAAAAAAAATGACAGGAAAAGCATTCCCTCCTTTGTCATTCCCGCCTCCGAGCGGGAATCCAGTTCTTTTAAATATATCATTTGCTGACAAAACACCATCTGCCGGAGTTAACTCAATAAGCATTTTTTGTTATAATCCAGCTCAGCTTTTCCTCGGTTGTCTGAACCGTATATACATGAAAAGTTTACTAAACCACTTGGCAACGTCTATTATAATTAAAGGTATGGTGTTAGAGTTAATCCCGATATGAAAAAAATACACGTTTCGTTTACCGGTCTTGGAGCTGGCAACATCGGTGATGAGGCGATGATGAACGGGTTTTTATCGCTTTATAAACTGCAGGAGGGTACAACCATTGAGGTCTGGGATAAAAACGAAGAGGCTCTAAGAATTTTTCCTTCGTGTTATGAATTTGTGGATTTCAGAGATGAAACGCTCTGCCATACCCTTTGCAAAGAGGCCGACATGGTACTGCTCATCGGAACAACCGTTGTCACTGAGTCCGAATCTCTAAGTTGGCCATTAGGAGAGCTCGGTAATAAACATATTTTTTGTTTAGAAAACGGAATTCCGGTTCATGCCGTAGGAGTGGGCGTTGACAGATTAATAACTCCACAGGCATGTGAACTTTTTAACCAGGGTTTTCTTAATTCAATATATACATGGTCAGTGAGGTCAAAAACAAGCAGGGAAAATCTGTTAAACCTCGGTGTTCCTTCTAAAAATGTGGTAAGTGCGGCGGATTTAGCATGGCTTACGCCCTATAACAGCACAGATAACGGCTGGGCAAGGGGTTTACTACAATCTATCGGCGTAAATCCTGATATTCCAATTCTTGGCGTAAACGCAGTCAACTCATGCTTAAACAATGCGCTCAGACAGCGCATGGCTGAGACATTTGACTATATGTTAGAAAAGATGGGGTGGCAGGTTGTGTTTTTCTGTAATGAAACACGAGATGAAAAGTATTTTGACAGAGCCGCAGCTATATCTATCTCTAAAAGAATGAAAAATGCTGCCGTCATAGTGCCCAATTTCTACTTTACTCCGCAGGAGATGATAGCTTTGCTCTCTTTCTGCCGAATAACCGTGTCTTTCAGATACCATTTTACTGTGTTTGGCATGTTAGCTGACACGCTGCCAGTAACTTTTCAAAGGGCTGGCAAATTGGTTGAACTTACAGAGGATGTTGGAGGAGCACTTCTAATAACTGCCGATGACATAATTGAAGGCAAATTTTTGGATGCTATCCGAAAAGTTGATACACATTACGATGAGCTTAAAGCAAAACAACGAGTCAACGTTTCTGATGTAAAATTGAGAGCGCTCAATAATCTCTATTTTCTTAAAGACAGACTCAGCAGTTACGATGTTTCTGTTAAAAAAGAAGTATTAGGAAAGCAGCCACAACATATCCTCTGGGTTCGGATAGACGCCATAGGGGATTGTATTTTGTCTATGGGTATGCTTAGAGAAATCAAACAAGGGTTTTTTTGTAATGCGTATATTACAGTCCTTTGCCAAAGCCATGTTGCTGAGTTATACGAAAGCTGCCCGTTTGTTGACAAAGTTATTTCATTTGACAAACAAAGGGCATACTTAGATATTGCATACCAAACTGAGGTTATACAAAAGCTCCGCTTACTGGGCGCAGACATGGCCATTAACTCAGTCTATTCACGTGAGCCGCTGTCGGATATTTTTACACTGCAAAGCGGAGCAACTGTAACAATAGGTTATGATGGCGACCTTGTAAATAAAATGACGCCGGAGTTAAAGAAAGAAAATAATCAGCTCTATACAAAGTTAGTAAAACGATGTGGAACAGTTTTTTC
Source organism: Nitrospirales bacterium LBB_01 (assembly GCA_004376055.2). Lineage (GTDB taxonomy): Bacteria > Nitrospirota > Thermodesulfovibrionia > Thermodesulfovibrionales > Magnetobacteriaceae > Magnetomonas > Magnetomonas plexicatena. The sequence continues at coordinate 1,078,682 of CP049016.1, read as the reverse complement.
TGAGCCCATGCGGCATGAGGAGTTTTTACAGGCCCTTGGCCTTACACCTAATGCCATTAAACCAGCCATATACCTCAGAGATGAGGACATGGCTTACGCTGACAGATTTTTTTCAGAAAACGGACTAAAAAGCTCTACAACGATTGCGCTGTTTCCCGGCGCCTCCCATCCGGGAAAGATTTATAAATACTACCACTTAGCTCTCAATCATTTTAAAGACTTTGATGTTGTTATCCTTGGAGGAGAGGATGTTGATGTGATTTTGAAAAAAACCGGAGCCGATTTTAACGTAAGATTCTTTGATCTTTCAGGCAAAACCACACTTAGACAGTGCGCTGCACTGTTAAGCAGATGCCTTGTTTACTTTGGTGCGGACTCAGCCGGAGCACACATGTCTTGCGCTCTGGGAGTGCCCACTGTGGTGGTACTAGGTGGGGCACATGTCGGCCGTTTTTTTCCTTACAACAAATCTACTACGACAGTCAGTGTTCCCCTTGTGTGTTACGACTGCAACTGGGATTGTAAGTATAATGTGTGTCATTGCATAGATGCGATAAGCTGTGAGATGGTGATTGAGGCGCTAAGACAGGCAATAGAAAATGCCCGATGCGGCAGAAATAAGTGCAGAATGTTTTTTCAGGGTAAAACTCTGTTTAAGGAAACAGGTTACAAACCAAGGTGGAGATGGCCAAGTAAGGCGGGGCTACCGGATTTTGTCGAATTTGTATATTATGACGATACAGGGTCTGCCGCCCCAGATGTTAGCAGAGGTAAGCGGCTTTTCAATTGGGGACTGGATTGGATGCGTTTTTTTGCGTTTAGACTAAAAGGATAGAACCACAGATCAAGTTATTATCTGTGTCTATCTGAGGTTAAAATCCTTTCCAATATGAAAATCAGTGATTATATCTTGTTTCTTATAAAATCAGCCATTTTCTGATCCGTATTCATGATATGCTTAATGAGCCAGTCAACAGCCTGATTCTGTGTAGCAGTTATTATTAGCTCAGTGGCGCCCTCTTTTTCAAAGAGTCTCTTAAGCGACGAATAACTTTTAAGAAACTTCATGTGCTCACCTTTGTGTTCATCGTACTGAGGATATTTGTGTTTTATCATGATAGCCTCTTCAGTGTTAAAGTGATCTATGACATATCCGCCGAAAAACCTCAAAATTTTATCTAACTCTCCCTCTTTTTCCTCATCCGACATAGATAATAGGGCGTTAATTCTCGCTATAATCTCCTTATGTTGCTTATCAATTGTATCTACTCCTGTTGACAGACTCTCATCCCAGTATATTTCCACCTTTAAACCTCCACATTATATTAGTTTCATCGCAGTACAATCTAAGAAACGACCATTCTACTAAGCTTTCGCCGCTCACCCGGCACCGGAGCGTCTCTGCTAAACCTCACTGTCTATATGCCTGAATACATCATCATACAATAACTCAGCAATCATTTTATACCCCTCCGTAGAAAGATGCAGTCCATCATTGGAATATTGAACAGCAAGAGCAAGTGTGTCCTTTTCAGAGGTTGCGCTAAAAATATCTATACAGGGGAAATTCATGCCCTTTGACCTTTGCATTATCAGAGAGTTAAGCTCCACTCGTGGAGCTATTGCAGAGTCAAATCCCCTTATGGACGGCACAGTTACAGCCACAGGAATTATACTGCCATTTTTACTTTTTTGATACATAGTGCTGAGATTTTCCATTATTTCACTAATGGATACACCCCAGCCAAGATCATTAGTGCCGCCTAAAATAACAACATAATCTGGCCGCATCTCTAAAACATCCCGGTCAAAGCGTTCCAGCATATCAGAGGTCAGCTCACCGCTTATTCCTCTTACTATAAACTCAGCTTTAAAGTGTACTTTTTCTTTTAAAAAATCGGCATAAGGAGTTTCAACATACCACGGCGCTTCATACGTAGGCGACTGAAAACCAACAGTCAGGCTGTCTCCAAATGCCATAATAGTTATCTTCTCTTTTTTAATGCTGTTATTCAACACAATTTTCAACCTTTTTTATTTTATTTTTTAAAATAATTAAATTTTATAATTTTTTTATTGCAAAATGCAATAACCTTTGTTATAATCTCTCCGTGTAGCGCCTGAGTGTTCAGGTCAGCGTGGCATATACCACAAACAAAGGAGGAAGAAGTTAATGACAAAGGCAGAATTGATTGACCAGATTGCAAAGGAGGCGGGGCTTACTAAGGCAGAGTCCGCTAAAGCTCTTGACTCTACAACAAATGCTATTATCAACGCACTTAAAAGTGGACAGAAGGTCACCTTTATAGGTTTCGGTACGTTTTCCGTATCTACAAGAAAGGCAAGAGAGGGACGTAACCCTAGGACAGGGGCAACACTTAATATACCTGAGGCTAAAGTTCCCAGATTTGTTCCTGGTAAGGCTTTTAAGGATGCTGTAAATAGTAAGTAGTTTTATGGCAATTATAGCGCAGCGGGGTAGTTATGACAGGCAGTCTTTGCATGGTTGGGTTGTGATGGCTGGTCTGTTTTTTTGGCGGTGGTCGTTGTTTTGTGAGATTTTATCTGGGAGATAAAAATGAGACATCTTTTTAGCGCAAAGGCTGTCAGGACTGTAGTGTTAGCGGTTTTATTTCTGCAGCTGTTTATTTTTGGATGTGTTTGGTACTCCGATACGCCTACGTTTACACCTTTTGACGACAGGGGATGGGGGCCAAATGCTATTACGTGGAATGGCAGGGATTTCATTATAGGGGACAGATCTATTTACTACAATATACGTTTTCTCGACTTGCTTCCCGTTGAGGATTTCAGCAAAACGAGAATTTTAAATTTTATGCTTGAAAAGTTTCCAGTGCCAATTCCTAAATTTGTAAACATCTGCGGTCTTGCATGGGAGGGTGACTGCTGTGAAAACGGGTATCTGTGGATTGCCGACTCTCTGAGTAAAGAAATCTTTAAACTCAGCATGCAAAATAACAGCATCGTAAGGACCCTTTATTCCCCAGGCGATAAACCAAACGGATTAGCTTTTGACGGAGAATTTCTGTGGGTTGCTGATTCGGGTACTTCGAAAATCTATAAAATCTCACCCGCTACCGGCAAAGTGACAGAGGAGTTTTTCTCGCCGGTCAAAGACCCCACCGGTGTGTCATGGGACTGCGCTAAGCCAGGTCTCTGGGTGCTGGGGCACAACTCCTGCAAAACCGCATCGTATAGTGATTGTGCAAAGGTTGATCTGGTAAAACTGGATATTAAGTCCGGGAAAATTGTACAAAGAGCTGATTTGCCCTCCCTTATTAAGAGGCCGTCAGACCTGGTTTGGGTTGATGGTGATTTGTGGGTTTCTGATTATATTGTAAATCGCATCTATCGGATTACATCCTTAGGAATATATGATATCTCTGATGATACGGTTTACAAATCTGCTGTAACGGCAAAACGTGTGAATCTTGTCAAGAAGACTGAATCTGCTGACAATGCAACAGTTGAGGACGATGTGACCAAGAAACAGGTGGGAGAAGAAATTTATCCACTGAAATACAGGGATAATATTCCATAAAGCGTAAATTTATCAAATGAATCTAAAATAGTGATGTGATATATAACATAGTCTTGATGCGTTTTGGTAACAGTTTTTTTTGTTAAGAAGTGGGAAGGGTTGTGGGGGTGTGAGGGTGTGGCCAGTACGATTGTTCCTGGAGGTGGGTCACTATCTTTTATGGTAATATAAGCAACGGCCAGTTTCAGTGTCTCCTTTGATGCTTGGCGCAAGGGTTTGGCGTTTTATTAAGCAATTGTGTGTTTAAGGGGGAATTTATGAGTGGGCAGTTTAGGATATTTACGGCAGTTGTGTGTTTAATACTTATAGCTATAGTTTCTATGGTGGGGGGTGCTGACAGAGGCGCAGCTATCAAGATTAAAGACAATAGTGGAAAAGAAGTAAACCTTTACGGTGAAAGTCATGCTCTTGTAATTGGTGTTTCTGCGTATCAGGCTGGTTGGCCTAAATTACCTGGCGTTATCAATGACGTGGAGGTTGTTACTACGCTTTTGACCGAGCAAGGATTTGAAGTCGTTACCGTCATCAATCCCAGCAGAGACAAACTTTTAATGGCTTTTGACGATTTCATTCAAAAATATGGTTCAAAACCCGATAACAGGCTGCTATTTTATTTTGCTGGCCATGGGCATACAGTAAAGAAGTCTTATGGCGATGATATGGGTTACATTGTACCGGTTGACGCACCCAGACCGGATAAAGACAGATCGGGTTTTTTAGCAAAAGCTGTAGATATGCAGCAAATAGAGTCTTATGCTAAAAGAATTGATGCTAAGCATGCGTTATTTCTTTTTGACAGTTGTTTTTCGGGTTCTATTTTTGATATGTCAAGAGCAGTGCCTGAAATTATTTCTTATAAAGCCTCAAAACCTGTGCGTCAATTTATCACCTCAGGAGCAGCAGATGAGCCCGTGCCTGATAAGAGTATCTTTCTGGAGCAATTTAAGGCAGCTTTAGAGGGTGCAGCCGCTGACAAAGACGGCTATATAACCGGCACAGCATTGGGGGAGTATTTACAAAACACCGTCACTAATTACTCTAAGGGTACACAGCACCCACAATACGGTAAAATCAGAAATCCCAAACTTGATAAAGGTGATTTTGTTTTTAAAGTGAAAGAAGAGGTAGCTGTTGCCACAATACCAACCAGCGGCGATTCTCCGTCAAAAAAAACAGGCAAGTTCAGTCTGGATGACTTAAAACGGCAGCGTGAGGTGGAAGCTCAAAATGCAAAAAAACTTGAGGAGATGAAGAGTGCATTCAGTGAACTTAAGTCCTATTTACAAACCGAATCCAATGTGGATAATAAAATAACTGCCTTGACAAGGTTTAATGATGTTTTTTCAGAGGAGGGTTCCTCCTCAGTTGAGGCTAAGGTAATTATGGATGAGGTGAAGGATCTGTTTGAGAAATTAAAGTATAGCACAAGGGCAACAAATACACCTACGGATGAAAGCAGGTCAAAACCTGAACCTACGCCAACTCCTAATAAGGATAACTCACAGAAAACTACCAATGCAATAGATGAACTTGGCACATTTAAAAACCTTAGCGGAGATAACAAAGCAAAGGCAAATTATTTACCTACGGATGAAAGTACGTCAAAACCTGAACCTACGCCAACTCCTGATAAAAATAACTCTCAGAAAACTACCAATGTTGTAAATGAACTTGGCACATTTAAAAACCTTAGCGGCAACTGACATCTGAGTATGTCTGGAGGTGTACTCTGTACGGATGATGAGTGTTACATGGGTGAAGCGCTTAAGGAGGCGTCCCTTGCATTAGAATCCGGGGATGTGCCTGTAGGGGCTGTGATAGTCAGTAGTAATGGCACAATAATTTCAAGAGCACATAATATAAAGGAGCAGTTAGGAGATCCTACTGCCCATGCTGAAACCTTAGCAATCAGGGAAGCGTGCAGGATAACTGGAGACTGGAGACTTAAGGGCTTAACACTTTATGTGACAAAGGAGCCCTGTGTAATGTGTGCTGGGGCAATATTAAATTCCCGCATAAGCCGTCTGGTGTATGGCTCAGTTGATACAAAGGCAGGTGCAGTTAATTCGCTCTATAATCTACTAAATGATGTTAGATTAAATCACAGAGTAATTGTTACCTCTGGCATTTTACAGAGGGAATGTACGATACTATTGAAAGAATTTTTTGAGTTGTTAAGGAGAGGTTGCCGAGCGGTTTAAGGCGGCGGTCTCGAAAATCGTTGTGGGGGTGACTCCACCGGGGGTTCGAATCCCCCCCTCTCCGCTGTTTTTATCGTTATAAATCAATATGTTAGCTCTCCAAGAACCCTAAAAATACCGTCACCAGTTTTTTTGGCAGTGTGATGTAGTTGACCGATAAGCATAGAATCGGAGTGGCATAGATAAAGAGACTTTGGATGGTCTTAAAGCCAACTTTATGGGAGTCAGATTATAACCCTATTTATCATTGCAGGCCCTCTCTGAACAGTGCGGTAATAGCGTACAGCAGGTCTGCCAAATACCATGAAATACCCTATATGATGGTCTTCTGGAATTCCTATTTTCTTTCTAAGCTCCGGCACAATAGCAGTAACAGCCCATTTTAAAAGACCATTCCAAAGTGTGCCTATTCCCATGCTTTGTGCCAACAACTCAAAATATGTAAGCGCTATGAGAGTGTCTGCCTCAGGACAAGGGGCGTCTTTTGGAGCTGATACGGCAAGCATGTGTGGTGCACCACGGAAAATAATGTCTTTGCCTGCATCCCAGGCGTCAACTACGAAAGAGTAGAATTCAAATCCCTGGGGGATGGCATTGTTTGCAACTGCTCTGCGGATTCCTGACATTGTTTCCTCTCTTATTTTGTCCATAACAAGAGGGTCACTAACAACTGTAAAAAGATTCTGTCTTGTATTTCTACCTGTCGGTGAATTTACTACGACATCCAACAGACCACTTATAGTCTCCCACGGTATAGGCTCCTTCAAATATCGTCTCACAGCCCGCCGTCCCTTCATAAGTACCTCAAGCTTACTGGTTTCAGGCAGATTTCCTTCAAGTTTGGTCGCATTGTCCGGATTAAGACCTAAAATGCTGACTGCTCCTTCACTGCAAACCGCAAAACAATGCTCACACTGAATACATTCGCTTTCCTTTCCTTGAATGATTGCAGGATATTCGCTTTCAAATGCAATAATATTCATTACACAATCTTCTATACACTCACCGCACTTGATACATCGTTCTTTATTAACTGAAAACTCCGTCATATTATGCTCCCCTTTGCAAAAAAAACTTTCATTTCCAATTCCAACCTGAACACCATCCAGATTCACTTGTACTTTCATGTCAGTCACTATAGTATGATTTCATGGCCCTCCTGAGCCAGGAAAAACGGCGGTGTTCCGGAGGATAATGGATATTGCTTGAGAGCATCCTGATATAATTGCTCCAGATTGTCGTCACCTCGTGTAGGTTCGTGATGTGTCATGTATAAACTCTTAACCTCTGCCGCCTTTGCCATTGCTATAGTGCTCTTAATGGTGCCATGTCCCCAGCCTCTTTTTATTTTGTATTCATCCTCGGTATATGCAGCGTCGGCTATCAGAACGTCCACTCCACGTATGATATCATACATCTGCCCGTTTTTGAAGGATATAAGATTTTCATATTCAGCGAAGTAATCATCCCCAGGCTCGTATATATTATAAAGAGGCTCGTTATCACCTGTAAAAAACATGGCTTTACCATTACTTTCTATTCTGTAGCCATAGTTAAGAACCGGATGATTCATCAGAATGTTTGTTATTTTAGCAGAGCCAACTGTAACAGTTTGTTTTTCTACTAAAGTGTGATAATTGATTTCTGCTTTAAGTTCCGCTTCACGGACAGGAAAGAAACAATATTCCATCTGGGTGGACATTATATCTTTCACAGACTTACGGGATATCGGATCAAATGCCCCATATATGTCTATTTTATTATTAGGTATGAAAATCGGCACAAAAAACGGAAGCCCCTGAATGTGATCCCAATGCGTATGTGTTATAAAAATAGAACAACTCAAAGGTAGTTTAGATAAATATGTAAATGACAGTGGAGCAATGCCAGTTCCTGCATCTAAAACTATATGGTCACCCTCGTCTGTTTCCACCTCTATACAGGTTGTATTACCGCCATACTTAACGGTTTTAGGCCCAGGAGAGGCAATTGAACCTCTAACTCCCCAAAACCGTATCCTCATTCGTTACTCATGCTTTGATGAAAGACTGGGCTTTCTCTATTTCGCTGTCAAGATTTTCAAAAGAGGTAATAATTGCAGGCAAATCCGTGCCAAAACGATCAAAAATTCTTTTTGGGATAGTATCCAGTAAAATCTCTCCGCCAAAACCTATACTAAGCTGCTTTGTTATCTGATTGGCCATAAACACGAAGTCTGTAAACTCTGAACTCTCTGTCCCTTCCTCTGTAAGACTGTGATGCCGGCTTATGCAGTCAACCAGTGCGGCAGGAAGCTTCCATTTCTTGGCAAGCATCGAGCCTATATAAGCATGATTATAGCCTATTACCTTTTGTTCGGCATTATACAGAGTAATCCCCTCCTCTTTTGCCATGTCAAGAGCCTGCTTAAACTTATCCGGGAGATATTGAGCAAAAACAATTTTGCCAATATCATGCAGCATACCTGCCAAAAAATAATCAAAAATTACATTGTCTGCAACCCCTGATTTTTTGGCAAGAAGTTTGGTTATTGTTGCGACCGATAAACAGTGCAGGAGAAACTTATCAATATCAAAACCAGCCTTGTTTCTGCGAGGTAACACACCCAAAGTAGAGGTAATTATTGCAAGGTTTTTCACCGTATTAAGTCCGATATAGACAACGGCATGGTTTATAGATGTTATTTTTTGAGAAAGCCCAAAACTTGCCGAGTTTACGAGCTTAAGTATATTAAGTATCAATACAGGGTCATGTTCGATAACCTCCACAAGTTCCTTGGGATTACAGTTTATATTTGAGGTTAACTCAATAATCCGGTGAACGCTCTTAGGGAAAGCCGGCATACTTTCCACCATCTCAAACATCTGTTTTTGGCTATCTTCCATCTTCTTCCTTAAACACAAGACTTAGCTCAGTAATTTTAAGCATCTTAATTATATCCATATCACACGCAATGAAATCATTCATCCTGTAGTGTATTATATATAAAGTCCATCATTAAGTCAAAGTGCATATGTACCGTCACCAGCTTTTTTAAACCCTTTGAAATAAAAACTCCTTTTATTTGAATTCATGTCTCTTTCTGAATTCCCACGGAGGCTCAGGGGCTTTTTGCCGCCACAGTCCGAGTTTCTTTTCACTAGCTGCAATTTTAGCATCGACGTACCTGCCTGAGTCCTCCTTCTTAAGGTATTTAACGTATGCCCATGCGTAGCCTCTTTTTACCATCTCAAGGTTTATGTCAAGTCCATCTCGGGTAATCAGACATATCTCCCGGTTATAGGAGCTATCCCCTGTTGTGGTAACTTCAACTGTGTATCCAGAAACTAACTTTTTTAACTCCTGCAAAGACTCAACGGCATAAGGCTGTCCTTTCTGTGACATGTTGGAGACCTCAGGAGCGTCAATCCCATAAAGTCGGCAAATAAAGCGCTTGTTTCCCTCTAATGGCGCAACCACAACAGTGTCACCGTCATACACTCTCACCACGCGGGCTTTTATCGGAGTGCCGGCAGGTTTGTATATCTTCTCTAAGTACGGAATTTTTCTAACGAGTGTGGGAATTTGCTTTTTGTACCGCGGATAAAAACCAAAAATCGTTACGTAAATCAAAACAGCTATTATTAATAAATAAACTACCCTTCTAAGAAAATTTCCTTTGCCCTTTTTCTTTGCCACAGTTCATATTATACACGAGATGACTGCATTTTATTAAACTGCTCTTATAATTACGATAAAGAGCATTCCGAATACCATTTTAAATGTGAGCGTCTTAATTGACCCAAAGGTGTCATAACTGTGGAAAGTTAAATATTGCTTTAAGGTTCTACATGTTTAAAGAATTTTTTGCCTACCCCGCACAACGGGCATTTCCAGTCCTCCGGTAAATCCTCAAATTTTGTACCAGATGGTATCTTTCCCTTCTTGTCACCCTTTGCCGGGTTATATATATAACCACAATTAGCTGCCGGACACTGCCACATAGACTTTTACCTCCCATTTTCACATTCTCCTATTCTAAACGACATCAACTAAATTTTTCAATAGTGGTTTTGTATTGTGTTGGTGTGAAGAAAAATGGTATAGTAGGGGTGTAACCGTGCTAATGAACGTAGCCTGGAGGAATATATATGGAGACATCAAGCGCCACTAACCAAAGAGCAACCGGCTTATTGTTGGTTATCTCCCTGATTGTTGCAATTGCATTTCCAGTGTATAACCTTGCTTTTTTATACCCATCTTTTGATGAACTACTTAAGAATAATACTGAAGATGAGGCACTAAGAGTAGCCAATTATTTATCCTCTATGCTTCCTGTAACTTTAGGTAAAATTAACAAAAATGACATCTCTGAGGGGTTTATTAAGAATTTGCAGACTATGCAGGTGGAATTTAAGATTATAGAACTCAAAATTTATGCTCCCGATGGCGAGGTTCTGTACTCTTCAGATGCAGAGGATATCGGAGATGTAAACAAAAATACCTACTTTCAACAAATCGTAGCCAAAGGGCAAAAATACACTAAAGTCGTACCTAAAGAGACTAAATCATTAGAGAATAAAATTATAAAGTTAGATGTTGTTGAGACATACATCCCAGTTATGAAAGATAACAGGTTTGTCGGAGCATTTGAGATTTACTACGATATAACACAGAAAAAGGCGTTGCTCTCAAGTTTGGTATCACGTTCATCCATTATGGTTATTATCCTGTCTATTATTTTTATGGCGATGTCACTGTATAGTGGACCCCATTGTCAAGACCACTTTTTAGTGGACTTAAGGTATAGCCCTCTAAGAGGGTATTTAGTCTGTTAGTATAAGGGTAAGGGATAGGGTAATGCATCCTTACGCCGCCATCGCAAAATCAGAGCTTTTATAAACCTCGGCAGGTGTTTTGCCTCTAAGCGTAGAATGCGGACGCTCATTGTTATAAAAATCAAAATAGCTCCTTAGCGCTTTAATCAACTCATCAACAGTTTCATAATCTTTTATATAAACCTCCTCATACTTGACACTGCGCCACAGCCGCTCAATCATGATATTATCCATAGCCCGTCCTCTGCCATCCATACTTATCCGAATCCCATTGCTCTGAAGCACATTGATAAACGCTGCCCCTGTATACTGGCTGCCTTGATCTGTGTTGAATATCTCAGGACTGCCATAGAGCCTAAGGGCTCGCTCAAGGCTACTTACGCAAAAACCATCATCCATTGTCACTGACACCTCCCATGACAGCACATAGCGGCTATACCAGTCCATTACTGCTGTCAGATACACAAAGCCATGTCTCATTCGAATATACGTTATATCACTGCACCAGACTTGGTTGATGATAGTAATATCTAATAATCGCAGTAGATAAGGGTAAACTTTATGTTGCTTATTCCGTACTGTCGTTCTTTTTCTGGGTGCTATAGATACAAGACCCATCAACATCATCAAACGCTTTACTCGCTTGCGATTTACTTTATATCCTGCTCGGAAAAGAATGTAAACCATTGTGCGGCTTCCATACCATGGATGCATTGTGTACTGCTCATCTATTGCCCTCATCACCTTCAAATTCTCCTCGCTCTCCGGTACTGCCTGACGATAATAACTGGAGCGTGGAAGGCTTAGCAGGTTACACTGCTGACGAATACTCAATTCCTTATTTGCTGGCTCTATCATCGCTCGTTTCTCACTTACCGTTGCGCAAGTAACAGGCTCTTTTTTTTTAGCCAGTCCACTTCTACTTGCAACTTCCCTATTTGACTATATAACCGCTCTCGCTCTGATTCATATGCCGCCTGAGAATTTTCTTGCACTCCATTAAATAACGTTGACGCCCCTTCTACTAAATGCTTTTTCCATTCATTCACCTGGTTCACATGAATATCAAATTCCTGCGCTATCTCATTGGCTGTCCTCTGACCTTTGAGCGCTTCTATTGCTACTTTTGCTTTGTACTCTTTGCCAAACTTCCGTCTGTTTTTCATTTTATCCTCCCATTCATTACAACCAGCTCTATCTTAACTGATTGTCTCATATTTGGGATCCACTATACTGTTTGTATATTTAAAAAATAAAAAAGAATTTACTGTTTCACAAACTTTAGAGGCACATTTAGAGCAACGGAAGCACATGTCAATCTACCTGTTTGTTACTACAATAGCAACTGTATTTATTTCAGAATTTCTTATCATGGTGCTGTTAGACAATGCAAAAAAGAACGAGATTATATCGTCAGAGATGTTTCTCAACTTTGCCGACAGCTTCATTTTAGTGCTTTTGCTTTATCCAGTTTTGTACTTCTTTGTGTTTAAACCATTATTGGTACAAATAACCGAACGAAAGCGCATAGCGGAGGAGTTAAAAGAAAAAACCGTGCTGCTGCAAGATTTCAATGAAAGCCTAAAGTCGATGGTTAAAGAGGAGACTACAAAGCACAGACAGAAGGAACAAATGCTGATGCAGCAATCTAAGATGGCGTCTATGGGTGAGATGATAGGCCTTATTGCTCACCAGTGGAAGCAGCCGTTGAATGCCGTTACACTAAATGTTCAGGACTTTAAAGAGGCTTACATTCACGGTGAGCTTGACGATAAATATATCAGTGAAACTGTGGATTCTACGATGAGGCAGATTGAATTTATGGCAAAAACTATTGATGATTTCAGAAATTTTTTCATACCGTCTAAAAGAAAAGTTAAGTTTGACGTAAAATCAGCCATAGAAGAACTGCTTTCAATGTTTATTCATATTTACCATAGGCATGATGTAGATGTTACCTTAACTGTTCAACCTGATACATTGCTCTTAACAGAAGGCTACCCCAACGAGTTCAAGCAGGTTGTACTTAATATTATGAATAACTCAAAAGATGCTATAAAATCAAGGCGCAATTCTGACATCAGCATAAGTGGAGTCATAGAAATCAACATTGCAAATAATGAAGACAAATCGAAAGTTATTATTTCACTTAAAGACTACGGCGGCGGAATTGCCGATGATGTGATAGATAATATATTTGAGCCCTACTTTACAACTAAAGGCACAGAAGGTACGGGAATTGGTCTTTACATGTCAAAAACCATAATTGAGACAAATATGGGCGGCAGTTTAACGGTTCATAATGTTGATGGCGGCGCTGAGTTTGTTATAAGTTTGGCAGCAATGGAAACATAGTATTCAGTGGATTCACAACAGTGACTTTTTACCTATAATAAAGAAGGTAATTGCCACGCTGTCTTGCAGGGCAAACGCATTTCACAGGAAATAATAATATATTGCCAATGCAGTGTAGCTTCGCTAAAAAACTGGATTCCTGCCTGCGCAGGAATGACAAAAAAAAGACATATCCTTCCTTGTCATTCCCGCCTCCGAGCGGGAATCCAGTCCTTTTCTCTAAAAATTCTGCCTTGCAACAGAGAAGTCTTTTGCTGCTTTTTTTTCTAATGCGTTTGCCCTGCGCTGTCTTGACATTGTTCTTAATAGTTGTTATACAATAAGATATAATGGATCATGGTGCGAGTGGTTATATGGCTCACGGGTTTTGTTACTTATGGGAGCCAGGTCTTATATTATTACATGTAATATCCGATATAGTTACAGCCGTTGCTTATTATTCAATCCCAATTGCGCTGTTTTATTTTATTTATAAAAGGCGTGACATGGTATTTTTAACAGTATTCATCCTGTTTGGACTCTTTATCTTTGCCTGTGGAACAACGCATTTGCTCTCTGCATTTACTGTATATGTTCCTGCTTACTGGCTTGAAGGAGTAGTTAAAGCAATCACAGCCTTTGTATCGATTATCACCGTATTCTATCTTATTCCGCTTATTCCCCAAGCTATTTCTATGCCGAGCTTGTCTAAAGCGTTGGAGGAGACAAAAGAATTAAATAGATCTTTAGAAAAAGAGATGAGAGAACGGAAAAAAGCGGTAGATAAACTGATAGAAAGTGAAGCAATGCTGATTCAACAATCCAAGATGGCTTCTATGGGTGAAATGATAGGAATAATTTCTCATCAGTGGAAGCAGCCTTTGAACGCTGTTACTTTAAACGTTCAGGACATTAAGGATGCTTATGTACACGGCGAACTTGATGATATATACATCGATGATGTAGTAGGTTCTACGATGCAGCAAATAGAATTTATGGCAAAAACAATTGATGATTTCAGAAATTTTTTCATACCATCCAAAAAGAAAACTAAATTTGATGTGAAGTCAGCCATAGAAGAACTGCTGTCAATGTTCATACACATTTATAACAGACACAATGTAGTTGTTTCTATTAGTGCTGAACAGGATGCGTTACTGCTTACAGATGGGTATCCCAATGAGTTTAAACAAGTGGTACTCAATATTTTAAATAATGCCAAAGAAGCTGTTGTTTCAAAAAAGAAAATGGATAACAGTATTAAGGGACATATAGAGGTTAACATCAAAAACAGCGAAGATAACTCCAAAATTATAATTTTAGTAAAAGACAATGGCGGCGGAATTCCAGATGATGTGATAGGTAAAATTTTTGAGCCTTATTTCACAACAAAAGAACATGAGGGAACAGGAATTGGGCTTTATATGTCAAAAACAATAATTGAGACAAATATGGGCGGCAGTTTAACGGTTCATAATGTCAATGAAGGTGCTGAGTTTGAGATAGTTTTAAATACACTCGATGGTACAACCTGATGTTTGATAACGACAGAGATGCTGTAAAAGTCTCTGTTATAATCCCCACATATAACCGCAGTAAATACGTGCGCAAAGCCGTTGACGGCGTAATAGGTCAGACCTACAAAAACATTGAAATTCTGGTCATTGACGACGGCTCCACAGACGATACCAAAGAGGTGTTAGCGCCGTTAGTTGGAAAAGGCGTAATTAAGTATATTTATCAAAAAAACAGAGGCCCCTCGGCAGCAAGAAACACAGGACTTTCTCATGCTACCGGAGACTGCATTGCCTTTTGTGATGCCGATGACTATTATAACGCCGATATGTTAAAAGCGCTGCTTGACGTTCTTTATATGTCAGACGATATTGGGATGGTCTTTTGCGACTACAACACATTTAGCGATACCGGTGTGCTGGATGTAAACAGAAATGCCGCAAGATATGAGGACATGCAACCGGTCACTTTTCAGCGGCTCTTTAGTACGATTAATTTCATAATGCCATCTACTGTGCTGGCAAAACGCATTGTGTTTGAAAAATGCGGCGTTTTTGATGAGTCACTTAAAGGTCCCGAGGACTATGACCTATGGCTTAGGATACTAAAACACTATGAAATAGCCGGCACTCAAAAGGCTCTCGTAAACATAAGAGTTCACGAGGGCAATATCTCAAAACACGTTGACAGGATGGTCACTGATGAGGCCGCCGTGATAGAAAAATACCGGCACAGTGTCCCCTCAGTCCAATTTAAAAAGAGGCTATCAAAAGTGTTTATGCTTAATGCAGATAGATGTGTCTGTCAGAAGCATTACGCAAAAGGTCTTGTGATGATGCTAAAAGGCATGAGTGTATATCCTTTCATGTTTAACGATATACTTATAATAGCGATACGATTAATTATAGGCGAAAGCGGCTCAGACAGACTAAGAAAGCAAATCGGCTCACTTAAATGGTTAAAGAAAATATATTTTTATATTTACAGAAATTAAGTCATAGTAGTAAAGTATTGTTTAGGACAGAGGATGAACACAGCCGGTTATAAAAAAACACAGAAACGGGTGTTAAACAGAAGGGCAGTGATGTGGCTTGGGCAGACATGCAATTTGCGCTGTCAATTCTGTTATTTTCTTGAAAGAATAGAATCGGCGTCGCACAAAGAGCATCCTTTCATGACACTTGAAAAGGCAAAGGCAATATGCTCTTGTCTTTTTGATTTTTACCATAACAATGCGATAGATATTCAGGGCGGAGAGCCAACGTTGTACAAAGAAATCCTGGAGCTTACCCAACACTGCCGCACTATCGGGCTTTTGCCAACTCTCATAACTAATGCGATATTGCTTTCCAATCGGAGCCGATGCAGTGATTTAAAGGCGGCAGGGGTAAGAGACCTGCTTATCAGTGTGCATGGGTTAGGCGATAACTACGATTCATTGGTAGGCGTAAAAGGGGCAAGTAAAAAGCAGATGAAGGCGCTGGAAAACATCATAGCCGAGGGCATTCCGTTTAGATTTAACTGTGTGTTAAGCAAGACAACACTGCCGGAGCTTATGGCTATTTCTGAGCTTGCCCATAGCACAGGAGCGCGTGTGGTAAACTTCATAACATTTAATCCGTTTGAAGACCAGCATAATAGTGACAAGCTGTCGGCTGGAAATGTGGCAAACTATACAGATGTAAAGTCATATCTTACGCCGGTAATGGACTTTCTTGAGGATGTTGGGATAGAGTGTAACGTCCGGTACTTACCGATGTGTTTAGCTGAGGAAAGGCACAGAAAAAACATCTATAATTTTCAACAGAACCCCTATGACCTGCATGAATGGGACTATGTCTCATGGTCGTGGACAGCGTTAAAACCTCAAAGAATGAGAGACGGGGAACTGACAAAGCCAATCGACCGCAGAACAATATCTCTTGAAACCATGCAGTTTCCGGTTGCACTCAAGTTTGCTACAGACGCCATTCAGAAGTTAATACGGACATATCCCGGCACACGTGCTCCAATAGAGGCGCTTTATCGGGATGTAAGTTTTGTCGTAAACACAGTCAAGCAAAAACTTGGCAAAGGAGTCCGTGAAGAGAATTTTTATAGGGAAAATGCGCTGGTTAGAACAAGCCAGTGCGATTATTGTTATTCTGATAAGTGTAAACGATGCTCAGTGCAGGAGATTTGTGATGGATTTCACGGCGACTACGCCTCCATTTTTGGCACTGATGACGCAAGAGCTATTGAGCTTGGCTTAAAAATATATGACCCCGCATACTACATATCTAAACAGGAAAAAGTTGTAGAAGAGGAAGACTACGACTGGGCACTCTGAGTTTAGTTAAAGGTAATCCCCGTTGGAGAGTCATTTACTCTGCTCCAGCGGGGAACTATGGAAACTCATCAATGTTAGCAACCGATTAGTGTAAGTGAGAACCATTTCCCATATCTGAACCTGTTCTATTATCAGGCAGGGGTTGATGTCCCATACCGCCGCCCATTCCTTGACCCATACCGTTGCCCATACCGCCACCGTTACCCATCATACCTCCGCCTTGACCCATGCCTCCGCCATTGCCTTGAGAACAGCCGCCGCCCATCATTGCAATACTGTTACCATAGACACACAGAGACAGGACTAAAATCATCAGTAACAAAAGTATAAGGAATCTGTTTTTAGAAACTCTCATTTGTTTTCCCTCCTTTTTTTGATTTAGTCTATGCCTTAATGCTAACACACAATTGTGAATAAAATATGAATTTCATGTTGTAGTACCCCACCGCAAAACGGTGGGGTATTGATATTTACTTAAAAACATCATCACAATTCGGCTATATCATTTTCCTTCACAGTTCCTGATATAACCTTACCTTTTGCAAAATGTTCATCAACAATTTCCGTAATTTTTACTTTCCCTGTAAACACACGCTCCCAATCTCTACTCTTAGTGTTAGATCTTTTACTTCTATACACATCCAACTCCTGGCCAACCTTCGTGCCATCTTTAGTTCCGATACAAAGATACACATCATCCCCCGTTTTTTCTAATATACTTCCCTTCATAAAATATCCATGATGTGCCTGCTCTAACCCCGCACATCCTCCTACCATTAGAGTTGCTACAGTTATTGCTAACAGAAACAACCTTAGTGAATTAACATTTTTCATTGAAACCCCCTCCATTTTTTTATTTACAAAACAACTGATAAGTCAGCAGAGCCTATAACATATTTATTACCCCTTCTCCTTAGGCAATGACTTATACTAACATTCAATTGTGAAGGAAATATGAATAAAATTACTTTCTTTTTAGGAGACCGCAAATTCATAATTTATTCACAATTATTTCTTATAATAGAATGTAGTTTGTGTTGAGACAGACATTTCTTGCAGAAATCGTAAAAAATGAGGGGGTATGCAGTTTATGAAAAATTTCAGGAAAATGGTATTGATTACAGTTGTCGCAGCGTTGAATCTGAGTTTGATGTTAACCGTCTTTGCGTTTGCTCATGAGGATAACTCAGATGGTCATCAAAGTGGTTCACATAGCCATAAAAAGTATCAAAATCAAAAAAACCCTGTAGAGCTAACTGTTGCCGTTTTGGAGGAGGGCAAGTCACTATATGCAGCCAATTGTGCAGCATGTCATGGCAAAAGCGGCAACGGCGACGGTGAAACTATGACAGCCGCTGATTTTACAGCCGGAAGATTCAGGCATGGCAGTACAGAGGGTGAAATTTATAATTTAATCTCACATGGCTCAAAAGCTGCCGGTATGCCTGCATGGAAGGGGACTCTTGCCTCACTGGACATATGGAAATTGGTTCATATAGTAAAGGGCTTCGGCACAGGGAAATAAATTTCTTGTCTTTATTATAATATAGTTGATAAACTCCTAAATGAAAAAAATCTTACTGATAGAAGACGAAAAAAACATAGCCGATGTCGTAATCATGTATCTTAAAAAAGAGGGCTATGAGGCGTTGTATGCCCAAACCGGCTCTGATGGCCTTAATATGATGAGTAGCAGTCCTGATTTAATAATTTTAGACCTTATGCTTCCCGATATGGACGGAGAAGACATAGCAGTTAGAATAAGGGAAAATTCAGACATTCCAATAATAATGCTGACTGCTAAAAGCTATGAAAAGGATATTTTGAAGGGTTTTAAATCCGGAGCGGACGACTACGTTATAAAACCATTTAGTCCGCGGGAATTTATGGCAAGGATAGGTTCGCTTCTTAGGCGTTCAGGGAATAAAAGCAGCACAGCATCATACAATAATGGAGCGCTTGTCATTGATATGCAAACGGCAAGTTTAAACGGCACTGTTTTAACCTTAACTCACACCGAGTTCAGAATACTCTCAGCGCTGACTGAGCACCCCGGTAGAGTGCTCAGCCGGGAGCAGCTGTTAAGTCGTGTGCAGGGATATGATTTTGAAGGCTCAGACAGGGCAGTGGATGCGCACGTTAAAAACCTCAGACGTAAACTTGGTGATGACAACAAAAATCCAGTTTTTATAAAAACCGTCTATGCCGAGGGCTATTGCTTTACAGGAGTAAGAGATGCGGACTAAGCTGTTTTTATCCTTTAGCGCTGTAATAATAACCGCTCTGATTTCAAATCTGATTTTCAAGTGGTTAATTACAAAAGACTTTAACGACTATGTAGCGGCAAGCGAAACTCAAAACATTTCGTGGGTGCTTTCAACAGTTCAGGATGCGTACGAGACGGAGGGAAATAAGTGTGGAAGTCTTCTGTATGATGCCGTACACTGGGGGCTTATGCTGGGACTTTACGTGGAAATTTTAGATAAAGACGATAATGTAGTGATGGACGTAAAGAGTGTTTTTAGTGGACCTCATAGTGTGATGACTCAAAACATGGAAGACATTTTAAAAACAGGGAAAAAGGCTGAGCACTACAAAGACTACCCGATAAAAGTAGATGGCAATCTTGTTGCAACTGTGCAGATAAGTGCGATTACAGGTTACGGATACGCAGCCTTAAAGGAACGCTTGTTTAAAACACGAGGCAAGTATTTTTTATTAATATCTTTTTTAATAGCCGGAGGTGGCGCTATTATTCTTTCGGTGCTTTTTAGCGTATATCTTTCAAAACCCCTTAAGCGGCTTATTGCAGCAACGACAAAAATAGGCAGCGGCGAATTCAATGTGAGCATTCCTGTTTCAACAAAAGACGAAATAGGCGATCTGGCCAGTGCTTTTAATTTCATGGCCTCAGCTCTCCGGCGTGAGGATGAGCAGAGAAAACAAATCATGTCAAGCATAGCCCATGAACTGAGAACCCCGCTTACTGCGATGAGAGCAAACGTGGAGGCAGCAGTTGATGGCGTTGCCGAAAGCCCTGCAAAGTGTCTTAATGTTATCGCTTTAGAGGTGGAAAGGCTGACCTCGCTTGTTCAGGGCATAGAGAATGCTGCTAAAACAGAGGAGACTTTTTTTAAGAAACCTGTTTATGAGGAAATTTTAATTGCACCATTTCTCACAGATATGATTGAACCATTTGTGGCACAAGCCGATAAAAAGGGTATTTCCATTACATTATCCAATGCAGACGACGATATAAAAATAATGGGAGACAAAGAAAAACTCTCAATTATTTTTCATAATCTCCTTTCAAATGCCGTTAAATTTACAGACACGGGTGGCGTAACGGTTTCTTATGAAGTATCGTGGGATGAGCTTAGTGTAACAGTCAAAGATACTGGCAGGGGAATTTCAGATAGTGAAAAACCGCTGATTTATAACCGCTACTACCGCAGCAAGCAATCAGGCGGCATGGGGGTTGGGCTTGCAATAGTTAAAGAACTTGCCGAGGTGCTAAACGGCGAGGTGTCGTTTCAATCAAGCGTAGGGGTAGGTACTGCCTTCAGTGTAAAATTGCCTAAGAGTATTTAATTAAATTGAGGGCAAGGGCTTTACCCTCTCACTTAGCTTTACCACTTAATCAAAGCGGATGCCCATGTAAGACCGCCGCCAAACGCTTCAAGCAGGATATAATCTCCGTCTTTTATGCGTCCGGTTACAACCGCCTCATCAAGAGCTATTGGGATTGAGGCTGCTGATGTGTTGCCGTATTTGTTTAGATTCAGCATAACTCTGTCCATTGTAAGCCCAAGTCGGCTGGCTGTTGCGGATATTATTCTTAGGTTTGCCTGATGTGGAATTAAAAGCGCCAGGTCTTTTGGGTCAACTCTGTTTTTTTCAAGAGCGTCAACCACAAGTTTCTCAAGGGTTCTGACTGCTACCTTAAAAGTCTCGTTGCCTTTCATTTTTATGTAGTGGAGTCTGTCCGTTATGGTCTGAAACGAGGTCGGATGCTTAGAGCCGCCACCGGGTAAAAGCAAAATATCTGAAAGAGTGCCATCGGAGTGAATGTCAACCGAAAGCACTCCACGTTCTCCATCATGTCCTTCAAGAATGACTGCCCCTGCGCCATCGCCAAATAAAACACACGTATTTCTGTCCTGCCAGTCGGTAAATTTTGTTAAAACCTCCGAGCCGATTAAAAGAATCCTGTTATATAATCCAGCCTTTATATAAGCATTAGCGGTTGAAAGACCAAAGATAAACCCTGAACACGCAGCATTTATATCAAACGCTGCAGCTTTCGTGGCTCCAAGCATCTTTTGTACATAACAGGCTGTTGCCGGTATTGGCATATCGCCTGAAATAGTAGCAACTATGATTATATCAAGAGTGTCTGCCGTTAAACCAGCTCGCTCAAGTGCCAGCTTTGCAGCCTCATAAGCCATATCCGATGCCGTCTCATCATCTCTTGCAATCCTGCGCTCTCGTATTCCGGTTCGCTCCACAATCCACGTGTCTGAAGTGTCAACCATTTTCTCAAGATCATTGTTTGTCAGCACCTTCTCAGGCAGATATGAGCCTGTTGAGATTATCCTTGCATTGTGCAAATTTAAGTTCCCTCAGTTCTTATCGTATTTTGTGAGGCGATATCGTCGGATATTATTTTATTTATATCCTGCATAGCAAGTTGATATGTCAGTTTCAAAGCGTTTCGTATCGCTTTTGACGACGATCTGCCGTGGCAGATAACACATGTGCCGTTAATTCCCAAAAGTGGAGCCCCGCCGCTTTCGTCATAGTCGGTGTGCTTCTTAAAATTCCTAAATGCAGGTCTTAAACACAAAAATCCAAGCTTGCCAAATGTCAAATCCGAGATTTCATTCTTAAGTATTTGAATAACCGCCTCAGCCAGCCCCTCGCTTACTTTTAACACCGTATTACCGATAAATCCGTCGCAGACAATCACATCGGCAAGCCCCTTAAATATATCTTTACCTTCAATATTGCCGATAAAGTTGATTTTCGCCGATTTTAAAAGTTTAAATGCCTCCTTGGTTAGTTCATTGCCCTTTGTGTCCTCCTCACCTATGCTTAGAAGTGCTACTGTTGGTGAGTCCACATTATAAACCAATTTGTAGTAGGCAGAGCCCATAAGCGCAAATTGAAGTAAGTTTATCGGCTTACAGTCAACATTGGCGCCGGCGTCAATCAAAAGAAAACGTCCCTTAATTCTTGGCATCAACACAGCAATAGCAGGTCTGTCCACACCCGGAGCTTTCTTTAAAATCGTAAGCGAGGTTGCCATAGCTACCCCTGAATGCCCAGCGCTTACTGCCGCCTGTGCCTCGCCTGATTTTACTAACTCAATTGCCACCCGTATCGAGGAGTCTTTCTTTTTTCTTAAAGCATTGGCTGTGGAGTCATCCATGCTTACCACCTCGGAGGCATGTCTTATTTCAATTGCTCCACTGCGGTACTTCTTCTTTGAAAGCAACGCCTCTAAGACATCAGTCTGACCAACCAATATAATTTGCATGTCAGGCAGTTCATTAACTGACTCCACCGCTCCGTCCACGTTGACTCCGGGAGCGTTATCGCCTCCCATCGCATCCAGGGCTATTTTCATTACGTTCCTCTAAATTTCTTATTCTTGCTCTTTCACTGCTAAGATACTTTTGCCGTTATACTTACCGCAGCTCATACAAACCCGATGCGGCAACTTAACCGCCTTACAATCTGGACACAGTATCAGAGACGGCGCTGTTCCTTTCCAGTTAGCCCTCCTTTTGTCCCTTCTTGACTTTGAATGCCGCGATGTTGGATTAGCCATTTACTACTCCTTTTAATTTGCTTTCATTAACAAATCTTTTAGTTTAAAAAAACGCCCTTCTCCGGACGTATTTTTGCAATTACAACTTTCCATGTTTAAATTCACACCACACACTGGGCACAGCCCTCGGCAGCTGTCTGAACAAACTGCACTGATTGATACGTTTAAAATTACCTGTTCTCTCAACATTTGTGCTATATCAATCTCTTCGTCACTGTAAAGGCATACATCCATCTCACCCGTGCTTAGCTCCACACTGTCCTCTAATACAGGAGCTCCCTCTGGGCAGTACAGAAGATTAAGGTCAAGCGGCAATTCGCTTGTAAATTCACTAAGACACATACCACACTGTAAACCTAAATCCACCTTTGCCTTACCATTTACTATTACCTCGGTGCCGCTTCTCTGTAACTCAAGATGCCCCCTTACTGGGCCTTTCGTTTCTATCCCATCCACCCTCAACATTATGTCTATGTCAACGGCCACACCCTCATCTGGTATATCCATCACTTTCACTTTCATACCTAAATCTCCACGTACTTGTTTAGTGTAGAGTGGAATTATAATTTTAATAATTAAAACTTGTCAAGTTTAACGGCAAAATGTTACTGTATAGAGCTGTGAGTTATAAAAAAATAAACCTTAAAGGCAACTGATACGGAATGGAAGAGCTAAACGAACTTGTAGAGCAAAGAAAGAAAAAGCTGGAGGAGCTTCGCTCTATGGGTGTTGAGCCTTATAGCGAAACCTTTAACCCCGTCAATTCGGCACGGGAGCTTGCTGAGCGGTTTGCCTCAAAAACACATGATGAACTTGAGGCCGAGCGTGTTGAGTGCAGCATTGCCGGACGCATTATAGCGTTAAGAAATTTTGGAAAAGTCTCGTTTTCACATCTACAAGACGGCTCTGACGAAAAGATTCAACTATACTTTGCTAAAAATATTTTATCTGAAACAACTTATCTTATTTTCAAAAAAATTGATATTGGCGACATTATAGGAGTTTCAGGGAGACTCTTTAAAACCAAAACTGATGAGCTGACCATAGAGGTTTTGAATTTTAAAATCCTCTCCAAATCACTTAGACCGCTCCCTGAGAAATGGCATGGGCTCAAAGACGTTGAAATCCGCTACAGGCAGCGGTATGTTGATTTAATTGTTAACCCTGAGGTAAGAAAAACCTTTGCTATTCGCAGCAAGTTAGTGAAAGCGATACGTGATTTCCTTGAAAGTCACGGCTTTATAGAGGTAGAAACACCTATGATGCACCCAATTCCCGGTGGTGCCGCTGCAAAACCCTTTAAGACCCACCATAATGCGCTTTCTACTGATTTATACCTGAGAATTGCCCCTGAGTTATATCTAAAAAGACTTCTTGTCGGCGGGTATGAGCGGATTTTTGAGATAAACAAGAATTTCCGTAACGAGGGAATCTCTACAAAGCACAATCCCGAGTTTACGATGCTTGAGTTTTATATCGCATACAAGGACTACAATTTCCTTATGTCATTTACAGAGGAGATGTTTTCGTTTGCGTTAAATAAAGTAGTTGGTGCTCTTAAGATAAAATTTGGAGAGGTTGAGCTTGATTTTACGCCGCCATGGAAGCGTGTGTCTTTCTTTGATTCATTCATAGAAAAAGGAGTGCCGGAGGAGATTTTAAGAGATACCGCAAAAGCCACCGAGTGGGGCAGGAAAGAGAGTCTTAATATTCCCACAGGAGCTTCATATACAAATGTGATAGATGAGATATTTAAAGTGAAAGTGGAGCCGCATTTAATTCAGCCCACCTTTATAACCGATTATCCGGTTGAAATATCGCCGCTATCCAAAAGACGATTGGATAAACCGGAGTTGGTTGAGCGGTTTGAGCTTTTTGTTATGGGACGCGAGATAGCAAATGCCTTTTCAGAGCTAAACGACCCAATTGACCAAAGACAGAGATTTATGGAGCAAGTGCGGGCCAAAGAGAGCGGAGATGAGGAGGCACACTGGATGGATGAGGATTTTTTACGTGCACTTGAATACGGAATGCCGCCTGCTGCTGGTGAGGGTATAGGGATAGACCGGCTTGCAATGCTGATAACTGATTCACACTCTATCAGAGACGTCATTCTGTTTCCGTTGCTTAAACCGGAAAAGTGAAACTCCCGTACTCGTTTGCCATAGCGCTTAGATACCTTAAATCTAAGAAAAAACATAAGAGTGTCTCTTTTAATACAATCATATCTGTGGGCGGAGTGGCGCTGGGGGTTATGGCACTAATCATAGTGCTATCGGTAATGAGCGGATTTCATGAGGATTTACAAAGGAAAATTCTTGGCGTTAACACTCACCTTCTGGTACTTAGCCATGAGGGTAAAATCCCTGACTATGAAGAGCTTGCCGCAAAGATAAAGAAATTTCCCCATGTTGAAGCGACAGCGCCGTTTGTGCTGGGTCAGGTGATGGTATCTCAGGGCAAAAGAGCGCAGGGGGTTTACATGAGGGGGGTCAGCCCTGAGCATGAAAAAAATGTGACAGATCTGAAAAAATATATTAAAAACGGCTCGCTTGAAGCTCTTAATAAGACAGAAGACGGTATAGTTATAGGCGTTGAGCTTGCCGGAAATCTTGGCGTTACCGACGGCGATTATGTAAATATAATCTCTCCGGTAGGCGAAATAGGCCCCCTTGGGATGGTGCCAAAGGCAAGAAAATTTAAGGTAGTGGCTATTTTTGAAATCGGTATGTATGAGTATGACTCAAGTCTTACCATAACAAACATGGCGGCGGCTCAGAAATTCTTTGGTATGGGGGATACGGCAAGCGGTGTACAGGTCAAACTTGACGACATCTACAAGGCCTCTGAGGTTAGAGAGACGCTTAACACAGCGCTTGGATTTCCCTATAGGGCACGGGACTGGATGCAGATGAACAGGAATCTTTTTTCGGCGCTTAAACTTGAGAAATTTGCCATGTTTGTAATATTAACTCTGATAGTGATAGTGGCGGCATTTAATATCATCTCCACGCTTATCATGAATGTTATGGAAAAGGAGCGTGAGATCTCAATTCTTAAAGCCATGGGTGCTACAAATTCCGGCATAATGGCAATTTTTATGATTCAGGGGTTTCTTGTAGGCCTGACCGGCACACTGATTGGAGTAACCGGAGGAGCTATAACTTGTTATCTGCTGGATTCCTATGAGCTTATAAAACTCCCGCCGGACGTCTATTACCTAAGCCATCTGCCGGTTAAGTGGAAACTATCAGACTTTGTGCTGGTATCTGTTTCGGCTTTAACCATTAGTTTTCTATCAACAATATACCCGGCATATCAGGCCGCAAAACTTGACCCTATCGAGCCGCTCAGGTTTAAGTAGGTAAGTCACGCAATTTCTAAATGCAAGTGTTTGTTGTAAATATTGGCAATTTTCTCAAGAGTTTTAACAGTGGGATTGCATTTATTTGGGTTTTCTAATTTCTGATAAACTTGATAAGGAATCCCAAGTCTTTTTGATACATCACTCTGGCTAAACCCTGATTCATGTCTTAATTTCCGAAGAAGTATTGGTACTGCCGTATAAGGTTCCGGTTCAATCAGGTATATGTTCTCACCTTTAATATCTGATGGTTCAGGAATTTTAAACCCTCTGTCAAACATGGCTGCTAAAAAAGCAGATAAAGCGTCTTTAGCATATTTTTTAGCATCTTCTAAAGTATCGCCATAAGTTATGCAGCCCTTCAAGTCTGGAAACTCTACTATATAGTTATCATCAACGACGACATATTCTATAATTGCAGGATATTTAATGCTGTTCATTTTAACCCTCCTAGTTTTAAAAGTCTATTTAAAGTTCCGGCTTTTAAATCTTTACTACCATGTACCGGTACTGAAATCATTTCATCGCCTTTTTTCAGAATATGATGGCTGCCTGTTATTCTTTCAATTTCCCATCCTGTTTTTTCCAGTTGCTTTACCAAATCTTTAGCCTTCACTCTCATATTATACGCTATATATAGTGTATGTGCAAGTAGAATATTTTAAGCTATTATCCAATTATCCTGTGCAGAGTACTCTCAGATATGTTAAACTTGTCCAGTGGATATTGTAATTAAAGCAGAACCGATATGTTTAAGCTTATAAAAAGAATAATATATTTGGCGATTTTTTCTGTAGTCGGGTTTTATGTTATATCGTATGTTTCAGGCGGCGAAAATTTCCGGTGGTTTGGTAAAGAGACTGAGCGTACCGGTAAGGCCATTAAGGAGTTTTCGGAAAAGGCTGCCGAAAAAGCTGATGATGTAAGAAAATCAGACGGTTTTCTTAAAGGTCTCGTCATCCGCACTTATAACAAGATAAAATCCATTATAAATTCTAAAAAGAAAGCCGTTAAAGAGGAAATTAAAGACAACACCACCGACGATAACTCAACTCCCAATAAAACCCACAAACGACACCCCCAAAATCCTGTTGATGAAAAAAAACATGGTTCTAATAACTGACCTTAGTAAATCGTTTAAAACCGACGCAGGTGTCCTTGATGTCCTAAAGGGGATAAACATGGAAATAGGCGACAGAGAGATGATTTCCATAATGGGAGCCTCAGGAGCCGGTAAAAGCACTCTCCTTCATGTCATGGGCACACTGGATAGACCAACTTCAGGCATAGTTAGCTTTAACGGACAGGATGTGTTTTCACTTGATGACAAGAAACTGGCCGCATTTAGAAATAAAACTATCGGGTTCATCTTTCAGTTTCATAATCTATTACAGGAATTTAACACGCTTGAAAACACGATGATGCCGGCGCTTATCTCAGGCATAAACCGTGAAGAAATCGCAGAAAAGGCAGCCGCACTGCTAACCGAGCTTGGCCTAAAAGAGCGCCTGACTCACCGTCCTGCGGAATTATCCGGCGGTGAACAGCAAAGAGTGGCAGTTGCCCGCGCTCTTATCCTTGATCCGCTAGTCGTCCTTGCCGATGAGCCTACCGGTAACCTTGACACTAAAACCGGAGAGCATCTTATTGAGATAATGCTTAAGATGAATCAAAACAAGGGAACAACTTTTATAATCGTCACCCACAACGAGTCCTTTGCTAAAAAAACCCAAAAAATCTACCACATGGAAGACGGCAGACTGCTGAATTAAGCGCGGTTGACACGGAAAGTGTCAAAATAGTGTTTAAACGCTAAAACGGCAGGTTAAAGACAAGCGAGTGTTCCTTTTCTACAAATTGAACGCGGTTTCTGCCATTGTTTTTTGCAATATAGAGGGCATAGTCTGCTTTTTTTATAAATGTATGTGAGGACTCAGAATTCATGTACTCAGAGACGCCAAAGCTGCATGTGACATGTCCGACATGGGAAAAGTTGTTGTTTTGAATCAGTTCCCGAAGCTTTTCCGCAAGCTCTATTGCGCCTATCAAAGTAGTCTCAGGTGTTATCACAACAAACTCTTCGCCTCCATAACGCGCAAATATGTCGGTTTTTCTGACATTTGCCGTCACTATTTCCGTCAGCTCTATTAAAACCGCATCCCCTGCCTGATGTCCGTATGTATCGTTTATTGATTTAAAGTGGTCTATATCAAAAATCATCATAGTTAAACTGGTCTTATAACGTTCGGTGCGTAATATCTCTTTTTCAAGTTCGTCTTCAAATTTTTTTCTGTTGAAAATAGATGTTAGCGGGTCTTTACAAGCCATGTCCTGAAACCGTCTTCTTTCACTCTCTATGCCAGATATATCGGTGAAGGTTATCAGGTAGCGGTCTGTGTGCTGAATCTCCGGTATTTGTGTTGCGCTTATCAGATAGGCGCCTGCCTCGCTCTTAAGCTGCTCTTTCCCTGCCAGATATACTATGTGCTGCTTCTCTTTTCTGTGAATTACCTCCGTCATCCACTCCGTAAAAGATTTATTTTTATAGAAGGCGTCATCCTTTACCACTAAGAATCTGTTTATATTAAGCCCATTGCTTTTAAACTCATCAAAAGTGTCGTAACCCAGAAAATGTAAAAAAGATTTATTCATGAAAAAAATGTCTTCCTCATCCGTTAACAATACATAAGCCGGATTGTTATCAAGGATTGTTTTAATAAACTCGTTCTTTGCGTCTATCTCTTTTTGCTGAGATATACTTTTTGCGACCTTTACTAACACAGCGAATAGATCAGTGCTGTTTATTGGTTTTTTTATGTATTTCACAACACCTATCTCTATGGCTTTTAGAAAGAAATCCTCATCATTATACGCTGTGGTAAGTATAACAGGCACATCCTCATCTATCTCTCTGATGCCTTGTGCCATCTCTATGCCGCTCATCTGTGGCATTCTTATATCAGTAATCACTACATCCGGATTATGCTGTTTAAAAAGCTCAAGCCCCTCACGTCCGTTAGCGCCTGTATAGATAGTCTTTATACGCCGCTTCAAAATTCGGACCATGCTTTCCCTTATCATGTCCTCATCCTCTACGTAAAGCACACGCGTCCTGTTTAAATAAGGATCTATAGAGCTATCTGCAAAAAGTTCTTTTTTCATAACCTTCTATATTTTGACATAGTACGTCTATTCTATATAAAACACGCATAAAATATAAAGAGGCTACACTGGTGTTCAAGGTTTATCTTATAATTTTTTATTGAAATATCCTTCTATTAGCAAATCTGTCCCGATTTTTTTACTTTTCAAGTCATAAATCTGATGGGCACTGTCAAGAGGATGAAAGGTCTTTCCACCCACAGGAGTATAAACACCAGGGCCGCCAACTATCTTAGGAGCAACAAAAACCATTATCTTATCAACCACTCCCTCTCTTACCGCATACCCTGCAAGCGATGACCCGCCCTCTATTAAAACCGACGTAATCTCCCGCCTGCCAAGCTCTATCATCAACCACTTCATATCCACCTTGCTGCTTTCGTAATGCAAGTATTCTATATCAGAATGCGGCTTCGTATGCAGCGGCTTTTTACGAGTTACTAAAATTGTCTTAGGTGGAGTAGTCATAATATTAAAATCCGGCGGGGTCTCAAGCTCAGGATCAATTACAACTCTTATCGGATTCCTACCCCGTTTGACACGGGCTGTCAATCTTGGATTGTCTGCCTTTACGGTGCCTATTGCAGTTACAACCGCATCAACTGTACTTCTCAATTTATGCACAATATGACGTGACTTTTCAGAACTTATCCACTTTGAAAAACCATCTGGTGTTGCCGTTTTACCATCCAGCGTCATAGCTGATTTTAAAATCACAAACGGCATCCCTGTGGTTATATATTTTATGTAGAACTCATTGAGCGCCTCTGCCTGCTCTCTGATAATTCCTACCTCTGTCCTTATGCCATGATTGTTTAAAATTCTGACACCGTTTCCAGCCACCTGAGGGTTTGGGTCAAGCATGGCAATGCAGACGTCCTTGATTCCTGCCGATATTATACGCTCCGTACAGGGGGGAGTTCGTTTTCCGGTGTGGCAGCATGGCTCAAGAGTCACAAAAAGTGTAGAGCCATTTGCAAGCGCACCAGCCTTGTCTATGGCAAGAGGTTCAGCATGAGGAGTGCCTGCTTTTTTATGATAAGCCTCAGATATTATTTCCCCATCCTTGTAAAGCAAGGCACCAACCATAGGATTAGGGCTTGTCTTACCAGCTGCCTTTGCCGCTAGCCTAAGACACCTTTTCATTAAACTAACTTTATCCAAGACAACAATATTATACTACATTGACCTGAGATTTTTTATTTTATCCCTTAAAAGTGCAGCTCGTTCAAAATCAAGTATTTTAGCGGCTTCTTTCATCTGAGTTTCAAGTTTTTTTATAGTTTCCTCATTGACCACTCCACCCTCCCCTGCCATCACATCAGAGGCATCGCTTGTAGGCACTGTCCAGTAATCGGACTCATAGACTGAGGCAAGGATGTTTTTTATATTGTTTTTAATTGTGGTTGGCGTAATTCCCATCTCCTCATTGTATTTAAGCTGTTTTTCCCTGCGCCGGTTAGTTTCCTCCATAGCACGGCTCATAGAACCCGTTATCCTGTCAGCATACAAAACCACTTTACCGTTAACGTTTCTGGCTGCCCTGCCGGAGGTCTGAATCAGAGATTTTTCTGATCTTAAAAAACCCTCCTTATCGGCGTCAAAGATGGCAACAAGCGATACCTCTGGTAGATCAAGTCCTTCTCTTAACAAATTTACTCCTATCAGGCAGTCAAAAACTCCCATCCGCAGGTCTTGCAGGATTTTTATCCTCTCCAGCGTGTCAATGTCTGAGTGCAAATAGCGAGTACGGATTTGTATATCGTTGTAGTATTCGGAAAGGTCCTCGGCCATTTTTTTAGTCAATGTAGTGACAAGTACGCGCTCATTACGAGAGGTTGCAGCCCGAATCTCCTCCACAAGGTCATCGACCTGTCCTGCCACAGGCCGCACCACCATAGGGGGGTCAATCAGTCCGGTGGGTCTGATGATTTGCTCTACCACACGTCCCTCGGATTTCTTCATCTCGTAATTTGCTGGTGTGGCTGAGACATATATGATGTTATCTATACGTTTTTGGAATTCGTTAAACTTTAGCGGTCTGTTATCCAGCGCTGACGGCAGTCTAAACCCATAGTCAATCAGTGTCTGTTTGCGTGACCTGTCTCCCTCATACATGCCGCCTATCTGAGGAATTGTGACATGCGATTCATCTACAACAATTAGCAAATCCTGTGGGAAATAATCTATCAATGAGTAGGCTGGCTCTCCTGGAGCTCTTCCGCTAAGATGCCTTGAGTAGTTCTCTATACCGTTACAAAACCCGAACTCTTTCAGCATCTCAAGATCAAACAGGGTTCGCTGCTCAATGCGTCTTGCCTCAATGATTTTAGCCTCTTTCAGAAAATAGTCCACCCTCTGCTGCATCTCAACTTTTATGGCTTTAAGGGCAGGCTCAATCCTATAACCGGGAGTTATCCAGTGAGAACGGGGATAAATGGCAGCACTTCTCAGCCGTCTGCTTTTTTGACCAGTTAGCGGGTCAAATTCATATATAGCGTCAATGTCGCTGCCAAAGTACTCAACACGAATTCCCTTATCAAGTGAAAATGCCGGATAGACTTCAACCGTGTCTCCTCTGACGCGGTATGTGCCGCGTTTAAAATCCACCTCCACGCGGTTATACTGAAGTTCGGAAAGCCGCCGTAAAAATTCCCGTCTTGAGAGCGACGCCCCCTCAGTGACTATTATGTGCATTCCAAGGTAGTCCTCCGGTGACCCTATGCCGTATATGCAGGAAACTGAGGCTACAACTATGGTGTCTCTGCGCTCAAGCACCGACATCGTGGCACTGTGCCGGAGTCTGTCAATGTCTTCGTTAATCATCGCATCTTTAGCTATATAGGTGTCGGTTTTGGGGAGATATGCCTCCGGCTGGTAGTAATCGTAGTAGCTGACAAAATACTCCACAGCGTTTTCCGGAAAAAGCTCCTTAAACTCCCCGTAAAGCTGGGCAGCAAGTGTTTTATTGTGGGCAATAACAAGAGTCGGCTTTTGTACGGCGGCTATGACATTGGCTATTGTAAAGGTTTTGCCTGAGCCGGTTACTCCTAAAAGTACCTGATGAGGGTGCTTACCAACGCCATCTGCAAGTTTTTCTATCGCCTCCGGTTGGTCTCCCCTTGGCTCAAATTCGCTTATTAATTTAAATTCCATAGTGTTTAGGTTTCATCCATTACTGTATTAGATTTTTTACGGCGTTATCTATTATAATATATTGGTGTATCCTTTAAGAGCACCGATGAGTGAAAACTCTGATAAATAAAGAGTATGAGGAGGGTTTGAGATGTTAGACAGGACACAGGTAGAAAATTCGTTGAATCTGATAAGGCCGATGCTAAACAGAGACGGAGGCGATGTACAGCTTATTGATGTGACAAGCGATGGGATAGTGAAAGTTAAACTTATGGGCGCTTGCGGCAGCTGCCCGATGTCTATGATGACTTTAAAGGGCGGAATTGAGGCTAAGCTAAAAGCGGACATTCCTGAAGTAAAGGCAGTTGAGGCAGTATAGGTAAACAATAAACTGCGGCAAATGTTGGTTTTGTCAGGTAAAAAATCAATAGTTGCCGCAGCATATTGACAAAACCGTTGGTTTGGCACTACATTAAATTATGGCAGTTGAGACGATAGAAAGAGATTTAGACTTAACGGAAATCATTAACGGTGAGGAAATTTTGGGGCCTAGTCCTTTTTTGAGACATCAATATGTTGTTCTTAATTTAACATATATCATACATCATTATGTTAAAAAGAATGACCTTGGCAGATTACATATATCTCCACTTGATGTAATTTTTGAGGAAGGGGTTAACAGGCTTCAACCCGATATATTGTTTATAAAAAAAGAAAATTCACATATTGGGCAGGATTGGGTACGAGGTGTACCTGACATGGTTTGTGAGGTAATATCTTCAGGCAGTTACGAAAAGGATACCGAGGTTAAGAAAGCTATTTATGAAAAATACAAGGTGCCGGAGTATTGGATAGTGATGCCGGAGCTGCAAACGATTGAGATATTAACCATTGAAGGCGATAAGTATAAGCTGCATTCCTTTGCAGCGCTTGAAGGCGTTGTTAAATCTAAAATCATTGAAGGGCTTGCAGTTAACGTTAATGATATTTTTGAGTAACTAGCAATACTACTTTCCCCTTACTTATTTTACAACTGACCCTGCGGGCAGGTCGCCATCCGGTGTTACAAGTTTCAGCACATCGCCCTCTGAGGCGGCAAGAACCATCCCGTGAGATTCCACGCCCATTAGTTTTGCGGGCTTTAGATTGGCTACGACTATAACGGTTTTTCCGATAAGCTCATCGGCCTTGTAGTGCTTGCCAATACCTGCTACAACCTGCCGTATTTCGCTGCCGGTATCCACACTCAGTTTTATCAGTTTGTTGGATTTTGGCACAGGCTCAGCTGATAAAATCTTACCGACTTTTAGTTTAACCTTTGCAAAATCCTCTATGCTTATAAGCTCATCCGTTTTTTCTGGAACCTCTGTTGTTGTGTCCTTTTCATCCACTTTATCTTTCCTTTCCATTTTAGGAAACAATTGCTCTATCGTAGTTACAACCGACCCCGATTTAAGCGTTCCCCATTTTAATTTCGCATTAATATTTCTTTCTGTGCTGAGCGGCTCACAGGTTATGTGGCTGTAAAGACGCTCCCCAAACTTTGGCATAAACGGGTACAAATATACCGATATAAACCTTATTCCCTCAACCAAAGAATACATTACAACGGCAAGCCTCTGTGCCGAGCTGCTGTCTTTAGCAAGCACCCACGGCTTATTTGAGTCAATGTACTTATTTAAAAACGAAACAAGCTCCCACACCGCATCAAGGGCTTTACTAAATGAAAGCACTTTTAAGTGTTCTTTCAGACGTTCTGAAATTCCCTCGGCAAGCTCCTTTAGCTCAATATCAATATCTGGAGGCTCGGGCACTTTGCCATCAAAATACTTACTCAACATGGCAAATGACCTGTTTACAAGGTTTCCCAGATCGTTTGCAAGGTCGGTGTCAAATCTCTTTATGAGGGCGGCTTCGGAGTAATCGCCGTCAAGCCCAAACGTTACCTCTCGCATCAGAAAATACCTGAAAGCATCTACGCCGTAAGTTTCTGTGACTTTGTGCGGGTCAACCACGTTGCCGACAGACTTGGACATTTTTTTGCCGTCAATTGTCCACCAGCCGTGAGCAAAAATCATCTCAGGAAGCGGAAGTTTTAAAGCCATCAGCATGGAGGGCCAATAAACTGCATGAGTTGTGACGATGTCTTTCCCTACGATATGACAGTCAGCAGGCCACCAGTAGGTCTGATTGCACTCTTTAGTTAAATAACATGTTGCCGAATAATAGTTAAGCAGGGCGTCAAACCACACATACGTTACATAATTGTCGTCAAATGGCAGCGGAATGCCCCATGAGAGTCTCTTCTTTGGTCTTGAGATACATAAATCCCCAAGCGGATTAGATTTCAAAAATCCCAGCACCTCATTTTTTCGTGTCTCAGGTCTTATGAAGCCGGAATTTTTATTGATGTGCTCAATCAGTCTGTCCTGATACTTAGACATAAGGAAAAAATAATTGTCCTCTTTAATTGTTTCAACCGGTCGTGAGCACTCAGGACAGTTGCCGTCTATCACCTCTTTATCAGTCCAGAAGCGCTCATCGTGTGTGCAGTATGAACCCTCATAGGTGCGTTTTACGATCTCGCCGCTATCGTAAAGTTTCTGAAGCATCTCTCTAACCGTATCTATGTGCTCTTTGTCTGTGGTCCTAATAAAAGCATTATTAGTAATATCCAGAGCCGCCCAAAGTTTTTTGAAATTAGTGCACATCGTGTCTGTGTGGTCTTTTGGAGAGACGCAGCGGAGTTCTGCCGCCTGAAGCACTTTTTGACCATGTTCGTCAGTACCGGTCAGAAAAAACACATCAGCTCCTCTCATACGGTGGAATCTTGCCGCAATGTCTGCTGCCACAGTTGTGTAGGCATGTCCTATGTGCGGGATGTCGTTTACGTAGTAGATGGGTGTCGTTATGTAAAATCTATCTGGCATTAGACTTTATCTTCAATTTATAATCACTCAGGTTTTGGCGGAGTTTTTTTGTGTTTTTTAAAGTGAAATCTCTTTTTTCTATCTGCCTGTTCCGCCTGATTGCTGCCAGATGTTGGAGCTGCAGCAACTCCGTCCTGAGAAGAACCTGTCTCAGCGGCACTTGCTCCGGCAGGTTTTGGGTGTGGAAACTTTTTATGAAATCTCCTTTTATGAGGGTCAAATCGTTTTTCTTGTGCAGGAGACGACCCCTCAGATGGTGATGCCCGCTCCGGCATCTGAGGCTCTCTGGCGGTATCCAGTGAGCTGTCTTTATCGTATTGATTTATTGGCTTTTCAGTTTTTATGTCTTTTTCTAAAATAAGTATCGAAACATCCTCGATGGTTTCTGTTGTAAGACTTTTTCCATCAATCACTGCCGTTATCGCACTCGTTCCGTCATCCCTAAGCTCGATAACATCCCCTGATGGCTCTGCGCCGTAATCCACCTCAAATCCCAGACAGCACATCAAACGTCCGCAAAGACCGGAGAGTTTTCCCGGGTTCAGTACAAGATCCTGGCTCTTAGCCATTCGTATGGAAATAGGCGCAAAACTGGACAGAAAACAGTTACAGCAGACCTCACGACCGCAGATGCCAAGACCGCCTATCACCTTTGTCTCATCCCTGACCCCAATCTGGCGCATCTCTATACGGGTTCTAAAGCGTGACGCTAAATCCTTTACCAACTCCCTGAAATCAATCCGCCCGTCAGCCGTAAAATAAAACACTATGCGTTTTCTGTCAAGGGTTGACTCAGTAAGCACAAGCTTCATCTGAAGCTCACGCGCTATTATACGCTCTTGACAGTACTCCCTTGCCTCTTTCTCAACACTGTCATTGTCGACTTTTGCCTGTATATCCTCCTCCGTAGCAGTTCTCAGCACTTTTTTGAGTTCCTTATGAGGGATTTCCACGCTCTTTGCCTCTGTCACCACATGTCCTATCGCAAGACCAAAGTTTGACTCCACCACAACAATATCACCTTTAGAAAGCGGCATTGTATCTAATTCATAGTCATAAATCTTTCCACACTTTTTAAAACGTATTCCTATCACATCAGGCATTTTATATCAACTCCTTATAGACCTGTTTCTGTTTCGATAAAGCACCTAAAACCGAGCACACATAGTTAAAGGTAACGCCAACATTAAGATTCAGCACAAAAGAATTAGACAACTCGATAAGTTTTTTGAAACTGTCCAACACGCTGTCTATATCCACCTGGGCCGTAAGCTTAACGAGCTGTTCTCTCATATCTGTGTTAACCACATAAGGAGAGTTCACATCAATTTTCAGAATGGATATATCTCTGAGAAAAACCATTGCAGAGTGCAGCCACTTAAGCATGTCGTCTCTGGACTTGAGGGTTTCGTGCTTTGATATAGGCTTTTGGATACCGGTAAATATCTTTGAGAAAATTGCATAATCGTTGTTTCTTTTTGGCACGATTTCAGAGTCAATGGCTTTACCCATGTCTCCCTGAGAGAGCCTTAGCTGGATGTCATCAGGGTGCTTACCAGCGTTTGAGGCAACCTTTAACATATCAGCAGTGTTTAGTGGACTAAACGGGATTTTCAGACACCTTGAGCGTATGGTATCGGGCAGTGCCTCCTCTTTTGAGGTTATAAGCACAATCACAGAGCCTGAGGGCGGCTCTTCAAGGGTTTTTAAGAAAGCGTTAGCCGATGCCTCATTCATCATATCGGCGTTTTCCATTATAAGACACTTCTGAGCCCATTGCATCGGAGTTGTAGCTAAGAAATTCTCTATTTCCCTTATCTCCTCAATTTTTATAATACTTTCGTTAAAAGCCGTTACTTTTAAATCGGGATGAACCCGCTTATCCACATTAACACAAGAGGGACAGCTGCCGCAGAAATCCTCAGAGCCTTTTACTTTACAATTCATTGACTTTAAAAAAGCAAACGCTGTAAATGTTTTCCCGGTGCCGGGTGGTCCGTAAAAGAGAAACGATGACGCCACCTTTGCGCTTTTTAGCATAGATGTGAGCATATACACGGCTCTTTCGTGCCCAATAATACCAAGCGGCATTCTATCGCCTAACTTCGTTGGCATGCGTCAAAAGCTCCTCAACGTACTCTCCCCTAAAGGGGATTCCCCTGTAAGGGGAGGCGTCGCCTTGTTATCCTTCAGACTGCGACTTGGTATAAAATATCCTAAAGGCAATTGAACCTCTCTTTTATGGTCTCCACAATTCGTTTGGTAAGTGTTTCAACAGGATATGAGCCGTCTATGACTTTAAACCTGAGCGGTTCTGTTTTGGATAAATCCAGGAACCCCTCCCGTACTCTTTCATGAAACAATAACTCCTCCATTTCAAGCCTGTCAGCCTTTGACGCCGACTTCTTTCTGCTAAGCCCTGTGGTAACGTCAAGGTCAATAACGATAGTGAGGTCGGGTTTGAAACCTTTTAGTACGAGCGCATCAAGCTGTTTAATAAGTTCAGGGTTTATCCCGCGGCCGTAGGCCTGATATGCAATGGTAGAATCACTAAATCTATCGGTAATAACGTAAGCACCACGCCTCAAGGCAGGATGAATCACCTCAGCCGCGTGTTGAGCGCGTGCCGCATAAAAGAGCATCAGCTCTGTAATTGGCGACATGTTGACAGTTTTTGGGTCAATGAGGATTTCCCGTATTTTCATGCCGATTTCAGTTCCACCGGGCTCAAACGTCTCAACGACATCCAAACCGCTTTCTATCCTCAGAGCCTCAGCGACCAACCTAACCTGCGTTGATTTACCGGAGCCGTCAGTGCCCTCAATTGAAATAAACACGCCCTCCATATTAGTTTCCATAAGTTTCAACAAGATACCCCTTTAAGGCCTTAAGCAGCCTAAATACCTTCTCAGCCTCTGGGACAGTTAGAGCGCCAGCGCCACACGATGGCGTCAGCATCAGGTGTGACAAAATGAGGTCTCTGTCCACATTTTTAGCCAAAGAGTTTAATCTTTCGTCAAATTTCTTGATTATACTGCTTTCGTCCTCGTAGTTGATAAAGTTTGTAGTGGGTACCATGCCCCATGCAAGAGTGCCGCCCTCTGAAAGATATTTTGTAATTCTTTCATGATACATTGCAATAGTGTCAAAGAAGGCATAAGAGTCAAAATTTACAATATCCGGCTTTGCATCAAAAACAATATCCCAATCGCATTTGCCGCAGGTGTGAATCCCTGCTATTGCGCCTGAAGACTGAATTCCATTTACTATTTCTGTTATAAGTCTGCCTGACTCCTCCCTTGAGACGCCAAGGTAGGAGCTGCTGCCTATTGCCGTAAAAATAGGCTCATCTATAAATATCACTACGTTATCCGCATATTTTTTTAAAGCCTCCACCTGCCACTTGACTTTCCCAATTAGCAGCATGAGGGCTATCTCTCGTAACTCCTCGTCAAAAAACAGAAACCTGCCCGCCTCGTCTTTTATTCCCAGAGTAAACGTAAGGGGGCCTGTCACATGCCCTTTCAGAGTGTCAAAACGCTCTTTTGTTTTTAATAGACTAATCATCTTGTGAAAACCGGCGGCGTTGCCCTCAGAGATAGCAATTGATGGGTTTTCCGAGTATTTTTCGTAAAAATTATTTAACTCATCCTGCGACTTTCTCTTTATGGTGTATTGTTCCCTGACTGAGTCAATTTCAAGACAGGGAAGCCCCTCGGAATACTGAGCAACCATAGTCTCCATAAACGATGTCTGAGGCAGCTGCGGCCAAAACGGTATGTCAAAGCTGTCCAATACTAACGAGCACCCATCAGTAGCATTATTATGAGGTAAACTCCCTATTCCTGTTGTTAAAAACCTTGATAGCATTGTGTCATAGATAATAACTTATTTGGTCTTTAAGATTCAACCATAATCCAACATTTGTTTGACCAAAATAAAAAATTTGTTACATGTAAAAATCTGATTGTAGTCTATGCAAAACAACTTGAACGCTATCACAGAATTGTGTTACTGTGAGATTAAATGTCGGGACGTTACGATAAAATATTAAAAGAGAGCCTGCGTAGTGTGCTGCATGTGTTAATGTCAGAGGTGCTGGGCATAAAAGCCATATCAATAAAGCCGTTAAAAACTAAACTTCAAATCACAGACGAAAGAGAAGCCGATTTTTTACTTGAGGTTACGTTACACGATGGCAGCACATACATTTTACATATAGAATTTCAAGCCACAAATGACAACAACATGCCGTATAGAATGCTCCGGTACAGGATTTACATCAGTCAGACGCATGGAAAACCAGTAAAACAGGTGCTGTTTTATGTTGGCAAAGAACCGCTTAGAATGAAAAATCATATCAAAGACGAAAATTTGACCTTTAGATATGACATAATAGATTTTAGGAGCATAGATTGTGAAAAATTCATGAGTTCCAATACACCAGCAGAGGTAATACTTGGGATTTTGTGCAATTTCGGCTCAGAAGATGGTACAATAGTAATAAAGAAACTGTTAAAGAAAATAATGGAAACCGTAAAAGAGGAGGTGGGGCGTTTAAAGTACATAAGACAGTTGGAGGTTCTGTCCCAGCTCAGGGATTTACAGGAAAGCGTATGTAAGGAGGTAAGCAAAATGGCTTTGGTGTATGATATAGAAAGAGATGTCAGGTACAAGCAGGGAATGGAAAAGGGGATTGAGAGAGGGATTGAGGAAGGGATTGAGAGAGGGATTGAGAGAGGGATTGAGAGAGGGTTGTTTGAGGGTAAGAGAGAAGGGTTACTTGAAGGAATCGATGGTATGCTTGAACTCAAATTTGGTTTAGCCGGACTTGAAATAATGAATATAGTTAGGGCTATAAATACTGTTGATAAGCTGGAGGAGTTTAAAAATCTTATCAAGAAAGCCAGTTCAGTGGATGAATTGAAGGAGTTTTTGGGTAAGAGTGTGTAGATTTTACAATAACACTAATATCTCTCTGCTATCTCTTTGTGTCTGAAGCAGTCAATAGTGTGGTCGTTAACAATTCCTACGGCCTGCATAAAGGCGTAGCAGATAGTGGTTCCGAAAAATGTAAATCCGCGTTTTTTCATATCACGGCTGATAGCGTCGGAAAGCTCAGTGGAGGCCGGAATTTCGCTGAATGTCTTAAATGTATTCACTATTGGCTCACCGTTTACGAATTTCCACAGATATGAGCTGAAACTGCCAAACTCATCTTGAATTTTCAAAAATTGAGAGGCATTATTAATTGCCGAACGGATTTTCAGCCGGTTTCTGATAATACCGGAATCATTAAGCAGGGTTTTTACCTTTTCCTCAGAATAATTTGCTACAACAGCCGGAACAAAGCCATCAAAAGCCGCTCTATAAGAGTCACGTCTCTTAAGAATGGTAATCCAGCTAAGCCCTGCCTGAGCGCCTTCAAGAGTAATCATCTCAAACAGCGTCGTGTCGTCAAAAACGGGCACTCCCCACTGCTCGTTATGGTATCTAAGATACAGACCATTGTCGTTAGCAGCCCAACTGCATATTTTTCTAACAACGTCTGTCATTTTCTTTGTATTCCGGTTTGATTATCAGATGCCTTAATCGGGGCCGGACGACCATGTTTGTGTATCATCCGATGCTGTGTATCAGCCGGAGGGGTTTCTGTCTTTTCCATCTCACCAAAACTTGTCTTTGAGGACGGCACTGTTTGCTTTATAGTAACTCCTGTGCTATTGTCTGAAGCAATTGCTAAGTTGATTTGGAACAGGATTATGAAAATAAAAACCACCGTTTTTAAGTTTAATCGGCTCTTCATAGTAATCTATGGATTTAACCTAAGCGGTAAGCCGCTTACAACTAAATACGCCTCATCGGAAACTGCCGCAACTTGTTGGTTGAGCACTCCGGCATAGTCCCTAAACAGCCGCGCAAGACGGTTATCAGGCACTATGGAAAGTCCAACCTCATTTGAGACAAGAATGAGTGATCCGTCTGATTTCAATTGTTTTGCAGTTGTAAGCGAGTCTGTCAACTTTGAAAAAGCGTTATAGATTACGTCCTCGGCAGGTTCAGGTTCCTTAAGCAGCATATTTGTAAGCCACAGTGTCAAACAATCCACTACGATGACGTCATGACTGACGGCTAATGCTGCGATACTTTGGTGGATATTAATCGGTTCTTCAACCGTATCCCATTTACCGGCACGTTCCTTTCGGTGTGCCTCTATGCGCTTTGTCATCTCGTCATCAAGAGCCTGTGCCGTTGCAATATACGCTCTTTTGCCGCTATAACCGTCTGCGGTTTTAAGAGCAAACGTACTCTTGCCGCTTTTGGCGCCTCCGGTTATAAACACTATTCGCATGTTTTGAGCTGTGTTAAACTGCCGCTTGCGGGGTAATTTTATATCCACGCGGAGTAACCATCCAGTTTTCCCAGCAAAATGTCTGAGAGTTGCCTACAATTACAGTGGTTTGCATATCTATCTCATGACTTAGCATATCACCCAGGGTTGTCAGTGTTACCGTCTCATCATCCCGCATGGCAGCCTTTACAATACCAACCGGTGTGTCATGTTTTCTATATTTGAGCATGATGTCACGCGCTTTATTTATATGATGCGTGCGCCCCTTACTTTTAGGGTTATATATGACTATAACGAAATCGGCGTCTGAGGCATTGTGAAGGCGTTTTTCTATTAGTTCCCACGGCGTCAGTCTGTCTGAGAGGCTGATTGCAGCAAAGTCGTGCATGAGAGGAGCACCAAGAAGTGATGCACATGAGCAATGGGCAGGAACTCCTGAGATTATTTTAACGTCAGGACGATTTCTGATGTCAGTTCCCCATAGCGGTTCCGTTTCTAACGAGTACTGCTTCATAAGCTCAAGCACAAGACCTGCCATAGCATACACGCCGGGATCGCCGCTGCTGACTATTGAAACCACCTTACCACGGGATGCCAGCTCTATCCCTGCTGCACACCGCTTCGCCTCATGCGTCATACCGGTTGTCACCAGCTCTTTGCCAGTTAACATGTCACGTATCAAATCCACATAAATCCCGTACCCAACAATTACATCAGATTCAAGGATAGCTTTTTGGGCCTCTGTCGTCATGTGCTGCCGCTTGCCGGGACCCGTTCCAACCACAAATATCTTACCTTTTTTCATTCATAACCCCTGTATTTAAATTTATAATACTTATGCCCTTAGCTCTGCTAATAAAAAACTGGATTCCTGCTTCCGCAGGAATGACAAAAAAAACTGCAAAAAATATCATCTCCTCTGTCATTCCCGCCTCCGAGCGGGAATCCAGTCCTTACTTATTATCCTTCCTACAGCCATGACTAAAACCGGCATCATACAGTTTAGACTTCTTACCGGTTGGGCTGTCTGAGGCACTCAGCGCCTCGCCAACCAATATCAGCGCAGTCTTTCTTATTCCAACCTCTGTTACCTTTGAAGCAATATCACTCAACGTCCCTCTGATTATCCTCTCTGTGGGCCACGAGGCTCTCTCCACCACAACTACCGGAGTTGAGTCCTTATACCCGCCCCTTCTTAGCTCATCTGTCACCTTCTCTATCATTGAAATGCTTAGAAAAATCACAAGGGTCGCATTGTGAGACGAAAGAGAGGAAAGACTCTCACGCTCAGGAACAGGAGTGTTACCCTCAAGGCGAGTTATTATCACGGTTTGGCTTATCTCAGGTATTGTCAGCTCCTGTCTTAGCGCAGCAGATGCCGCCCCCAGCGATGACACACCCGGCACTACCTCGTATTTTATTTGCAGCTCCGTCAATCGCTCAATTTGCTCCGATATGGCGCTGTAAAATGACAAGTCACCGGTATGCAGACGCACTACGATTTTATCATTAGCCGTCCATTTCTTTATTAATGCCGTTAACTCATCAAGCGTCAGCGCTGAGGAGTCAACCGTCTCGGCTGTTGTGCCGTTAAAAATTTCAGGATTAACCAAACTGCCGGCATAGATAATTAAGTCTGCCCGGTCTATTAGTTTCTTTCCTTTAATTGTGATAAGCTCTGGGTCTCCAGGGCCAGCTCCCACAAAAAATACTATACCCGCCACCTCTCAGCCCTCCCTTTCTACGACAAATATGAAAATCCCGCACTCCATAGCGGCCGATGCTTTTTCAAAAAACCCGCCCTCTTTACCGGTCTTTTTTGTTATGAGGCAATCCACGCCATATTGCCGGATTATAGCTGTGTTTAGCTCCGCACCAAATGGCCCGTGCATACCAATTATATTTTGAGGTTTCACCCCATTAGTTATACAGCTTGAGATTGAGTTTTCAAACGGTAACACCCGCACAAAAACATCACTTATACCATGAGCTGCTAATTGTTTTATAAACCCAAGCTCTTTACTGCCCGTAGTGAAAAGCGGCTTTCGTATTTTTAGTTCTAAAATTTTCTTTACACACTCATCAAGTGATTTAACAAATATCAGTTTGTCATACCCAAGATCATCGGTCACATCCGTGCTCCGGGATTTCTGAATGTATTCAATATCAAGCTCTGCCGATACACGCTTAGCAAGCGG
Source organism: Nitrospirales bacterium LBB_01 (assembly GCA_004376055.2). Classification (GTDB taxonomy): domain Bacteria; phylum Nitrospirota; class Thermodesulfovibrionia; order Thermodesulfovibrionales; family Magnetobacteriaceae; genus Magnetomonas; species Magnetomonas plexicatena. Next base: position 1,034,950 of record CP049016.1, on the reverse strand, counting down.
CGTTATAATCTGTGCATACGGGTGTGTGCAGTCTATTATTCTTCTGATGTTTCGTTCAATTATAAATTTCTTTAATGAATTGTGATTAAAATTTGCTAAAACCGCTCTGTCGCCAAATTTCTCTTTAAACAGGTTGTGGCCATACTCTGTAGCGGTAGATATATAAAACGGCACACCCTCAGCCTCAAGCCTTTGCGCCTCACATACGCCCTCTGTTGTTCCACCCAGAATCAATACCATATCCCTTGGGCCGTAGCCGGACTTGCGGCTAAATAAGAGTTTCTCTCTGGCAACAGCTATTGTGACTTTTTTAAAGATGGTTTTTGGGAGTACAAGTTGAGCATTTTTGCCCGAAAGAACTGCCGAAGACTCAGACACTCCATGCACACCGATTGACCTAAAAGCAGTTTCAGAACGTGCTGCCTGCGGAGTTATATTATAATAATGCTCAATCATCCATTTTGGTATATATCTGATATGAAGCGATAGCTCCTCTGCCGCCTGTAAAAGTCCCTCTTCATTTTTTTTGGCCCATGCAGTGGCAATACAGCGGAGTTTGTCTGTCGTAATTCCTGCCATCTTACAGCCTTCTGTTATGGCATATATGATGTCTTCTTTAAGAGCACCCTTTTTTGTCCCGACCCCTACAATGTAGATGCGGTCTGACTCCGTCTTTGTTGTTACAACAGGCTCAGCACCGGTTATGGAACTTATGATAAAGGTGAGATCGTTTGCTCCTCCCTCATGCCCTGAAAGTGTGCTGATAGCAAACCTGCAGGACTCATCAAGAGTCACCACGGCAGGGTCTGTATGCTTATCTTTAATGTGAGGAGCGATGGTTCGGTTAACAATACCCAGAGACATGATAAAAATCAGCCGTCTGTACTTATTAAAAGCCGTAGCAACACACTCCGATAACTTGCTAAATCCCTCAACATCAGTCATGCCGCTTAAAAAGTGAAGCGCTTCATTCTTAACAAAAATCTGCGCCGGAATTTCTTCGGCAATCGCACGAGCAACATTAGCCCCCTCCTGATTGAGCGCTATCAGAGCTGTTTCCATACTGAGAGTTGATTTATTCCTTTCCAAACTTTCTAATTAAGAGGATTACTAAGAAGCAATCGCGTTACTATATTTTAACGCTTGAAGGTAGTGGAAAGTCAAGAGAGGTGTGTTTAATTATCATAATCGTCATTTAGAAGTAGAATCTCCTTTACATCAGTAGATTTAACCTGGGTGTTAAGTTTAGTAATATTTTCAGCAGCATTTTCTTTTGTAATAAGTATGCCGAAGTCCTCTGGAACTGTGGTCTTGTTATCTCCAAAGATACGGGCAAAGATGTATTTACCGTATTGAGCTTTAAGGTGTGAGGTGTCCCACCAGAGGCTTTTGTCTGAGGTTACAGAGTTTCGTCCTGTAAAGTCATAATAGTCAGCAATTTGTGCTATTTCATATTTCCACTTTTCATAGGTGTCACCTAATCCCATTGCATATATTAGGTCAAACTGATTCTTATATATTGGACTGATATAGAGTTTCAGGGTAATGCCGCGCTCCTTACAAGTATTAACGATGCGTTTTAAGAGCAGCAGATTATCATTAATTGAATCTGGATTTTTAAAAGCCTCTGAATTGTAACCCAGCGGGTCTGTGGAAAATACTTTGAGTGAATTTTTCATATCTCGCTCAATGATGACATCTCCGTACTCTTGCACTGCCTTTTCCTTTTCACACCACGTGCTGTAGCCCTCTGTCCAATTTATCTGCGCACATTTTCCGGCAATGTTGTTTCTTACAGCGTCAACACTTGATTTCAGGCTCTGCAGCCCAAAAAGCGCATCTTTAAAGTCACTGAGTAAAAACCCGTGCTTAAACCGCCTTTCGTTAAACCCGATTTTGTCTTTATTTTCAGGACTATAGGAGAAAAAATCCAAACTTAATATCACATATTTTATATCATAGTTTTTTACCATATAGTTAAAGTAGTTGAACTGTTCATATACATTTGAGCCGGAAAGAGATAAGTTATAGGTTTTCATATTTATATAATGCTCCACGTCAGAGGGCTTAAAGACCATCATACGAGACGTTCCCAGCATTAAAGCCGCAGGTTTCGCACACCTTGCATAATACAGCTTTGTTGCATACTCTGATATGATTTCATATTTGTTGGCATTTATCCCATTAATTTTTATAAGTTGGAAATACCCGTTTGAATCAATAATGAAATTGAAAAGTATCAAAGATGTTGATACCAAAAAGAATATAAGTATCCATTTTTTATAAATATTTATCTTCATACAAGTCTCATCGCTCAGAAATTAAAATACAGAAATTTTGAGAGTTTCTCTTTGTGGACCAACATGAGAGCAACTGCTCCTAAAAAGCCAAACAAAAGAGCATTTTTCCAGTTTGGGGAAAAATCCTTTGAAATATCATTAGAATTACGACAGGAAACACACACTGTTATGAGTAACGCTAAACATAGGAGTTTGGCGGCATCTGCAGAGAAATAGTTAAATAAAGTGCCAAGCGCCTGAAATTTTTCCCCATCCTGAAACAGATTTATAAAATCCATAGTAAACAAAAGCGCTGTATTAAGAAATGTTTTAACCTCTACACTGCCAAAGTTAACCATTCCCTTAATAACCTTAACAGCATCTGCAAATGATTTTGCTCTAAAGAAAATCCATGTTATGTTTATAAAGTTGAAAGTCAAAAACCATGCAAGAGGTCTTGTTAATCTAAGACCAAAACTTTGCCAGAGGCGATACAAAGCGTAAGCAAGACCATGAAGGGCTCCCCAAATAAGAAATCCCCACCCTGCCCCATGCCATATCCCTCCTATAATAAAAGTGAGTATGATATTTAGATTAATCCGTGCCGTGCCGCATCTGTTTCCGCCCAGTGGGATGTAGAGATAATCACGCAGAAATCTGCTGAGAGTCATATGCCATGCTCTCCAGAACTCTCGGATATTTAACGATTTATAGGGCGAATTAAAATTCAGGGGAAGGTGAATGTTTAGCAGCAGCGCAGAGCCAAGCGCCATATCGGTGTAGCCTGAAAAATCAAAGTAAATCTGAAGCGTATAAGCCAAACTGGTTATCCATGCTTGCAGCATTGTGAGAGTTCCTGCAGTGTCAAATCCAAAATCTGCCCACGCAGAGAGATAATCGGCTATGGCAACTTTTTTTATCAATCCGATTACAATAAGAACAAGAGCTCTTACGGTGTTTTTTGAACTGAAAACCTTATTTCTCATCCTGTCAAACTGCGGCATCATCTCTCTGTGGTGTAGTATGGGGCCGGCAAGCAGGTGGGGGAAAAAAGTCACAAAAAGCGAATAATTAGTACCATTATACTCCTTAACCGTCTGCCTATATGCGTCGGATAGGTAGGCAATCTGAGTTATGGTGAAAAAACTGATGCCAAGAGGCAGGGTAAGTTTAAGCATGTTGATGTTAGTGTTAAATATGGCATTTGCGTTAAAAATTAAAAAATCGGTATATTTATAAAAAATCAGCAGTAAAACATTAAACGTTATACCGGTTATGAACAACCGTTTCCTGTAGCTGGAATCTTTTGTTTTTCCGAGCTTGAGCCCGATAGTGTAATTGAAGATTATACTTATAATTATTACAGGCAAATCTCTTATACTCCACCATGAATAGAATATAAGAGAGGCTAAGACAAGAAATACTCTTGCAGCGAAGGTTTTCTTTAACTTATTAAGAAAAAAATAGATACCGGTCGTTGCCGGTAAAAAGACAAACAAATAGACGTATGAGTTAAAAAGCATGAAGAATTATATCATTATTTTCCAGTTATAATATTGTTTTTAACAATGAAATTGACCTGTGCTTTTGCCCATAGTGCATTGCCCTCAATATTGAAATGTGATGTGTCTGATTTCCAGTAATATTTGTCCGCTGGGGCATCTTCTATAAACGGTCTTAATGACTCAACAGAGTCCAAATAATACGCCTTATGTAAAAGAGCTGTCTTTTCAATGTCTTTATGTTGAAGTGCGCTGCATTTGTCTGTAAACTGACAGTGGATTGGCGCTCCGGTTATAATTACTTTTATATTGTGTTTTCTACAAATATCAATCGCTCTGCCAAGAAGTTTCATTGAATAAGCCACAGCTTCTTTGTCTTTATCCGTAGGATGGTCGGATCCCCAGTTTACACCACCCAGTGGACAGTCAAATGTTTCAGGTTCACTAATTTTATGTTTCCATGTTTTATTATCCGGGTTATTTTGTGACCATGCTTTTTGTTCTGCTGTTTCTTGTTGCTCCAACAAACCTCCTCCTTCAGTGTATTTAACTATTAACTTACTGACTAATGTTTCAATGTAAGCTGCAAGGTTAGAGTGGTTTACCAAAATACGAGCAATTTCTAACAAAACAGGAACCCTCTTAAAACCCTCAGGAGAATTTATATATGCCCGATAGCTTTTGTTTATCATAATTGGAAACCCGTCACTGTCAAGTGTACTTAAAGTCTTGTAAAACGCATCATTGCCGACATCGGACATATCTACATCAATAACAATCAAATCCGGTGAATACTCCAACAATGTATTTTCTATAAGCAACATGTATTGTGACACTGCAAATGAAGACGTCCCTGTGTTTATTACTTCAATTTTCTTTCCAAGGTCTTTGTATTTAGCATTGAGTTCATTTTCAACTAACGTAGTCATTTTATACATAGGAGCCACCACGCCCTGGGTTGTGGAGTCCCCAAGGTAAAATATCCTGTAAAAATTTTTAGGCTTTTTTACGGTGACTTCATATTGTGCAAGAAATGACTGGCTGTTAATGTATAGAAAATATGGAATGCTCCGGTAATTATCCGGCCACATCACATTTTTATGCCATTTATGGTGCAACAGCAGGTCCTTGTCCACGAGGTGAAACATATCATGCAGAGTACCGTCATATCTTTTGAATGGAATACGTCCAGCGATAAATTCCATTATCATTAGACTCAAGACAATACAAAATAGGGCAATAAAAATCTTCTTAATTCTCATATCACTTCATTATAATGGACTTTAACGAGATTTACAATATCTTTTGAAGGACACTACTTAATAACCGTTTCACTGACACTGTATTTTGTGCCGTTTTTGACTATTCTCCACTGTACATCATGTTTCTTATATTTAGTAATATCAACTGAGGTTAATACTTTAATGATATTTTTATAAAGTCTGCTGGGTGTAAATATTTTCTCACCTGTTACAATTGTCTCATCGTTTTTTTCAGACATCTTTAACGCATGGAAATCATAGGAGCCTAAAATGACACCAAGACTATCCAACTTGTAACTTAAATCAAGTGTCCGCAGAAGCACATCGTGGTTATCGCCTAATGGCGTAATTACAGTACCTGTTGCATTACTTTCTATTTTTACATCATTCGTTGATTCTAAAACCCGGGCCGCTTTCAAATATTCGTCATTTAGCTTAGCATCAGCCTTTCTCACAGGGAGCTTTACCGGTAAAACATATATCTCATCCTGTGGATAACCGCACTTTAACCTTATAATTTTCTTGTAATCATTTAAATCTTTTGCAAAAACACTGTTGCAGCAAAGCGATAATGCTAATGCACTAAAGAATAACAGTCCGATGGTTACATGACATTTAATCAGCGATTTAACATAAAACAATCCACTCATTGGTTCATAAGCTAACATTCCGTCTTTTGCAAAGTCAAGTTTTCCCCATTAAACTATTTAACTGTAAAGATAGTTTATGGACAACTAAATCCGCTTCATGTTAGAATGTGATTTAACGAACGGGAGAGGATTTTTTTACATGATTGAATTAGAAAGAAAAATACAGAAACTTGCCAGTGAAATCCGCAAGAAGTATGAAAACATAAAAAGCAAAGAATCCACAAAAGTTGCTTTAACAATGCCGCTTTTGCAGGCGCTTGGGTACGATGTCTTTGACCCGGCAGAGGTAGTTCCGGATTATATGATAACGGTTGAGCACCAGGCCCCATATACGGTTGACTATGTAATTATGCAGAAGGGGACACCGTCGATGCTCGTAGAGTGTGCACACTGGGGCACTAACCTTGACAAGGAAAAAAATCCGCTTCATGAAATTTTCCCGCTGACTACGGCAAGAATAGCAATACTCACAAACGGCGTGATTTACCGTTTTTACACCGACTCCGATAAGTACGGCAAAATGGATGCAATCCCATTTTTTGAACTAAATGTTATGGAGACAACCGAGTCCTCTATTGATACACTAAGCAGATTTTTAAAACCTCTCTTTAGCCTTGACGCCCTACTGCCAGCAGCAAAAGAGTTGAAAAAAGAAAGAGAAAAATCCATAGTCTTAAAACAACTTCTTAACAAACATGCTGTAAGTAAGAAGGAATTTCTTATATATATACGTGAGGATATTTTCTCTTCTGTAATATGGAGTTTGATGGAGTTCTATAAGGGTGTGGTTGTGGCAAACGGATGCAACAGCTTTAGGCGTCTTGAGATATTTCTTTTTACGATGCGTTGTGACCTCTTAATTATTGACGAATGCTATTTTGATGGTCTCGAAGCTTTTTGTGAATTTATCTATACGATTCAATACTCTAATGCCAAGTTCAAGATTCTGGCCATAATGAGTTCCCAGACTGACTTAGAACAAGTGCAAAGACTTCTGAAGAAGTGCGACGTAATAGTGGATATTCTGGTAAGACCCTTTACGCTGAAGCGAATGTATGGGTATGTAGAGAAAGCGTTCGGTTTGAAAAGAGCAGTGATAACAGGAGTGAAACAGATTACAGACGTTCAAATCAAAAGCGGTATGATATTAGCGGAAAACGTCTATCTCCCCGGTAAAGATGAACCGTTGATAGAGTGCGGCGTAGTGCTCGGAGATGCCCACATTTTGGATCTGATAAAGCACAATATTTCAAAAATAAAGGTGCACGAGGACTCTTATAAGTTCATCAACTGCTGGGAATATAAAAAGTGCAACGGCTTTGAAGAGTGTCCTGCTTTTGTAAATGTTGACGCCGATGGATTCCTTGAAGGAGTCAATGCAGGACGTGCCTGTATGTACATAAACGCAACTACGGATATGTGCGGAGGCGGCAGAAGGTATAAATCGTGGGAGGAAAAAATAAAAATAATCTGCCATGATTGTGATTTCTATAAAATGGTAACAACCAGTAATGACAATAAAATCCCTCCCTCCTCGGAATTGATGACACATATGAATCTAAACGTCAAAAAAAGGAAAAACATGGATGCGGCAAGAAATGAATTTGCACAAAAAAGACGAACAAGACCAGACGTTTAGCTATTATTTTTGTCGTACTGGAAAATCTATCTTCTTAAAGTCCAGTTGTCGGAGTGATATTTTTTTTCATGTAATTCAGCGCTCTCCTGTTCCTCATTTGTAAGATGCCCCTCTTTAAGGGTAATGTCAAAAGTCTCTTCAAAAGCGCTTATAACGCCTGACATCAGAAGCTCAATCGTAATACTGCTGTTAAAGTAGTTGAGTCCTAGCAATAACCCGTCTGCTTCGGTAAACAGTTCTTTTAGTAAACCATTTTCAGTCGAAAGAGGAATAGATCCCTGTTCAAGAAACCCGCCGTCATAGCGTTTTTGGGCTGCTCCCATTACCTTATAGCCACCGCCTCCCGTTGACACAGTAAGTTCGCTGAAAGACGTTGATGCAAAACATAGCGGATTACCTAAAGAGAGTGTTTTTCTTTTTAGTCTCCTTTGACTAAGAACAGCATCTATCCCAAAACTTTTAACAGCACGAAGGAAAGCAGTGCTTATCAGCCTATAGTTGTTTAAAAGATTGTCGGTAAATGGAACACTTGCGTGAGTCCGCCCGAATTTGCCCGCAACTGAGGAAAAACTGTAGGTTAGTTCATTGCCGTGAAGAATAGCCCTGCCGCCGGTTGGTCTTCTTACAACAGCAATTTCAAGCTCATTACATCTGCTTAAGTTGATGTCGCTGATTTTCTGAAATGCACCGATAGTTATTGATGGTTTTGTCCAGCCATAAAATCTAAGAGTTGGTACTGCAACCCCGGCAACAACACTTTCCGCTATCGCCTCATCTAACGCCATGTTAAGTCCGGCACTGTGTGTGCTGTATGGTATTAATCTCCAGAGATTGTTTTTCATTGAAGCATAATACTAAAGCAGCAAAACATTGTCAAGAAACTGATTGGTATTGAATTCCCCAAATATGATAAAATGCAGCATTGGGACTGACTTATGATAAACTAAATGGAGGAGGTCGTAACTTATGATAGAAAACGTCAATTGGATTTGTCATGATTGCTTTAAGATAACCGGAGAAAAAACCATTTACACTGATCCGTACAACATCAAACATACCGATAAGGCGGATTTGATTTTTATAAGCCACACTCACTTTGACCACTTTTCACCGGAGGACATAAGAAAAATTAGCTCCAAAGATACGACTTTTGTTGTTACCCACGATTGTGCCTTTAAACTGACCGGCAACGTTAAAGTTGCTATGCCCGGTGATAAGTTTACAGTTTCAGGCATTGAAGTAGAAGCAGTACCAGCCTACAACACTAACAAAAATTTCCACCCTAAGGACAACAACTGGTTGGGATTCGTTTTTAAAGTAAACGGCATAAGAATCTATATGGCTGGAGACACCGACCACATCCCTGAGATGAGCTCACTCACAAACATTGACATAGCGCTCCTTCCCGTAAGCGGCACATACGTTATGACTGCCGATGAGGCCGCTGCTGCAGCTCTTATCATTAAACCTAAGATTGCTATCCCCATGCACTATGGCACTATTGTGGGAACTAAAGAAGATGCCAAACGATTTGCCGCAGTGCTTGACGGCAAAATTAAGGTACATATTCCAAATGCTGTTTAAGGATTCCAATAGTACGGTAAGCGAGATAGTTTCAAAACTTAAGCAAAATTTCCCTAACGCTCAATGCGCCCTTAATTTCACAACCGAGTTTGAACTCCTTGCAGCCACTATTCTCTCCGCCCAGTGCACCGATGTCAGAGTAAACATCGTGACAAAAACCCTATTTAAGAAATATCCGACTGTTATGGACTTTGCAAATGCTGACTTAAGCATATTAGAGGAGGATATAAAAACTACAGGGTTTTTTAAAAACAAAGCCGAGGCAATCAAAAAGTGCGCAGGATTAATTATTGCAAACCATGCCGGATCTGTTCCAAAGACAATGGATGAGTTAACTAAGCTGCCCGGAGTTGGGAGAAAAACGGCAAGTGTTATTTTAGCTGTGGCATTTTCAATTCCAGCTATTGCGGTGGATACACATGTGCTAAGAATTACTAACCGGCTTAAACTGGTTAATTCTAAAAACCCCGAGAAAGTGGAAATGACTCTGAGAGAGTTAATCCCTGAAACTGAATGGATTGCATTTTCTCTTAGCACTGTTCTTTTTGGCCGCTCTATATGCAAGGCAATAAAACCACTCTGCTCTAAGTGCTTTCTGAACTCATTGTGTTCGTCGCCGGATAAAAACATCTGAGTATGGATTTTAGTTATAATATCCAGTATGTAACTGAAACCGCCTCCACCAATGATCTTGCAAAAACGCTGGCTAAGCAAAATGCCCCTCATGGGACTGTAATTATAGCTGACAGCCAACATAAGGGGCGTGGAAAGGGTCAAAGCGAATGGTTTTCACCCTCCGGCGTAAACATCTACATGTCTGTCATATTTAGACCTGAGCCGGATTTCCCATGTACGCTTATTAATGTTATAAGCTCTCTTTCTTTAGTTTACGCTATCAAAGATACCTGTAATCTAACCGTGTGGCCAAAGTGGCCAAACGATATATACTGCTGCGGTAAAAAACTCGGAGGGATTCTTTCAGAGTCATCATCGGCAGGCAGCCTTGTTACTTACATAGTTACCGGAATTGGTCTAAATGTTAACACTAAAGAGTTTCCATATTCGCTGAAAGACACTGCCACGAGTATTTTTTTGGAGACAGGGAAACTGTTTGATAGAGGACAAATCGTAGAGTCTCTGTTAAAACACTTTGCCGCATTTTATGATAAATTAAAGTTTGAAAAACAAACCCTCATTAAGACGTGGGAGTTACTCAGTAAGACGATAAATTCCACAGTGTCGGTTTCAACAGATGCGGGAGCAATTTGTGGAAAAGCACTTGGCATAAACGATAACGGGTTTCTCATAGTTGAAAAACCGGAGGGATCAAAAGTGCTGCTCATAAGCGGCGATATTACCCATGCTGTTAACTGTTGACATAGGTAACACAAATGTAAAGGCTGGTGTAATCAGTCAGCAATCTGTTTTACAAAAGTCATCTATACCAAAAGGACAGTTTGATGGCAATAAAAATCCTTTTGCCGAGCTTTTTTCAGACATTAATATAAGTGCAATAGCCATTATGTCGGTTGTTCCTGGCATTTCAGAGCATGTTGCAGCGGCAGCAAGGGAGCGTTTTGAACTTGAACCGATATTAATTACAAACGCAATGGGCTCAGGCGTAAAATTTAATGTCAGATATCCTGATCGCGTTGGAATTGACAGGGTTGCTTCAGCGCTGGCCTCTTATACGGCACTTAAAGGGCCTACACTGACTGTTGATTTTGGCACGGTAACGTCAATGAGTGTAATGGATAAAGACGGAGTGTTTTCAGGCGGTGCGCTTTTCCCGGGAGTGAGTCTCATCTCAGAGAGCCTCCATAGCCGCACGGCGTTGCTTCCTCTTTTAAACATTGATGGCAGCACAAAAAACCCCTCAGCACTGGGGAAACACACCGAGGAGGCGATTCTTTCCGGAATTTTTTATGGCACTGCCGGTGCTATTGATAACATTATGCGTGAAACAGAGAGAGAATTAGGTTATAATATCAGAGTTGTGATAACGGGCGGTGGTGCACAAATAATGGAGCCATTTTTAAAACGGGTGGATTTAGTTGATGATAACCTATCGCTAAAGGGGCTAGGGCTTCTTTACGACCGATTAAGCAAATGAACAGATACGATGTACATGCGGCAATAGTTGGAGGGGGCCCGGCAGGTGCTACAGCAGCAAGGATTTTAGGGCTTGCATCTGTTGAGACAGTGTTAATTGAAAGAAACCCTGACAATGACAAGCCCTGTGGCGGAGGGTTAATATCTACGGCTTTTAAGGACTTTGACATACCGAAATCATTAATCAAACATAAAGTACATTCCCTTGAAATCGTATCCCCAAATGGTGTAGTGCAAGAGATAGATCTTGACGGCACATTTCTGTCTATAATTAACCGCAGGGAATTTGATAAGACACTTAGACTTGAGGCACAAAGTACAGGAGCCTCAGTGATTACAGGGCAGGTAACCGGAGTTAGTTTTAACAAAGGAGTTATTTTACTTAAAATTAGTCACAATGGGAATGAGACTATTTTACGGGCAAAATATGTAATAGCGGCAGACGGTGTGAACTCCTTCATGCGGAAAGCCGTAACTGGCACATTTCCTAAGCGTGTTTTTACGGCGCATGAGATTATACAGGGGGGGAGCGTACCAGCGTGCCGTTTTCAGTTTGGAGGACAGTATGCGCCTGAATTTTACGCATGGGTTTTTCCGCACAGTGACGGCATATCGGTTGGTACCGGCACAAAGGATACAACCTCTGTAAACCGGTATCTGGATAATTTTATAAAAGACAGCGGATTTGAAAAAACCAGCAAAAGACGCGGCTATTTTATTCCGGTCTGGGATGGCGGGATTTATTACAAAAGCGGGGTTTTCTTTGTTGGCGATTCCGCAGGTCAGGTGCTCCCTATGACCTATGAGGGGATATACTATGCCATGAAATCGGCAAAATTAGCAGCTGATGCCATAATTCATAATAAACCCAATAATTATAAAAAGCACTGGCAGTCTAAGTATAAAAAACACTTTATACTGATGAGAGCGCTTCAGAATTATTTTTTAAAAACTGATGAGACAGCAGAAAAGCTCGTATCACTTCATAACAGGGCTGACGTAAGAGAGGCCTCACTCGGTCTGTGGACTCAAAAAAACATGAAACTAAAAGAACTTACAACTTTAACAACAAAATTATTGAAAAGGTATCTTTTCTCCTAAGATTGAGGATTTGAGAAAATTGCAGCCAAACTATGTTTAAACGATATATAATCCTTTCAGCCATTTTCCATCTAATTTTACTTTTAATTTTTATCCTAATTTATAAAAAAGTAAAACAACCGTGGCAGCCGCCCAAAGAAACTATAACGGCTAAGGTAGTAACAAAGGAGCCGGACATTCCAGACATAGCCCACAAGCCTGCACGTGAGGGAAAGAAAGAAAGCGAGGGGCAGCAGCTGAAAAGCTCGCCTGACGCCTCTAAGAGCGCTCCGCATAAGGCGGCAGAACCTAAAAAGGGGCAAGTGCCGCCTCACCCCGTTAAACCCAGAACGCAAGCACAAACACGCCCTGTAGAGAAAGCTGAAAAGTCGCCCGGAGTAACCACGCCTCAAAAATCCTCCAGCGCAAAAACACAAACCGCACACTCTGAAACTCCAACAGAGTCAAGGCCTGTGAAGCTGTTAAAGGAGCAGCCTCCCTCCGTTTCAAACCTGTTTGATAAAGACATAATAGCCAAACACGCCCGGAGCGGATCTCAGGGCACAGGGCGCATAGATGGCGCAGAAAGGGACACGGCGGTGTCTTTGGAAACCGAAGATATCCGATATGAGGGATATATGAGAAAACTAAAGCAAATGATTGAAGCTGCATGGGTATATCCGCCTGACGCTGTTAAACGCGGGATAACAGGTGATTTGCAGGTAAGTTTTACTATCAACAAAAACGGGACGCTTGCTCAAGTTTATGTTATGAGAACATCAGGCAATCGGAGTCTTGATGAGGCAGCCATGCAGTCTGTCAGGGATGCCTCCCCGTTTTGGCCCCTTCCGGATGATTGGCAAAAGGATTCGTTTACTGTAAAAGGACGCTTTGTCTATCATATTTATGATATGAACAGAGGCCGTTAGAATAGAGTACCGGTAATATTCTGCAATCAGTTGTGTTATACTGTTATGTAACGGAAGTGAAAAAACAATAGGAGACCGGTCAATGAAAAAGACAGCATTTATTTATGACGATATTTTTTTAAAACATGAGATGCCGGAGTTTCATCCTGAGTCAAGTGAACGATTGGTGTCAATAGTGGATGCGCTAAAGAGCTCAGATATATGGAACTCATTAGTTCACCTAAGCCCTGAGAAATCCTCAATAAGCGATATAGAGGCAATACACACGGACTCTTATGTATCCCGCCTCCAGCAGATGACCAGAGGGTACCTTGACCCTGATACTTTCATGTCTGAATACACTCTTGAAGCAGCTCTGTATGCGGCAGGCGCTATCATTACCGCAATAAGAAACACTGTGTCAGGCGACATTGAACGTGCCTTTTGTGCCGTCAGACCTCCCGGCCATCATGCCGAGGACAGCAGAGCTATGGGATTTTGTATTTTTAATAATGTAGCTGTAGGAGCACGCTTTGCCCAAAAACAGGGCTACAAAAAAGTGTTCATTGTTGACTTTGACGTTCACCACGGTAACGGCACACAGCACAGTTTCTATAACGATGACACGGTGTTTTACTTTAGCTCTCATCAGTATCCGCATTATCCAGGCACAGGAGCCGCATCAGAGACCGGCTCGGGCAAGGGAAAAGGATTTACCTATAACGTACCTTTAAGTTATGGCGCTGGGGATAAGGAAATGCACGAGACCTATAACGTTACGCTTCACAAACTGGTTAAATCGTTTTCACCTGATATAATGCTTGTTTCCTCCGGGTTTGACATACACAAAAAAGACCCTCTGGCTGGTTTTGCCGTAACCGATGACGGTATTAGAGACATTGTAAGAGGAATTCTAAGCGCTAAGAAGGACATCCCCGTCATATTTACCCTTGAAGGCGGTTACAGCCTTGAGGCTCTTGCCTCATCTGTTAAAATCACGATGCAGGAACTCTTAAGTTACGAATAGGTAGTGAAATCCGAGGGTGTGTTTTATGCCGCAGTCAAAGCGTTGCTGATGTTGGCTTTGGTATGGGTTTCGTATAGAGCCATTAATTTTTATACGACTATTGCTTTTGTTAACGACTCTGCAATCTTTGAAAACATTGCCTTTCATATGTTTAAAGGTAAGGCGCTGTACAAGGCAGCTTACGATCATAAACTGCCGCCGATATTTTTTCTAAATCTCCTTGCTTTTAAACTTGCAGGACCCTCTGTTAACAGCATATTTGCTATGGAAAGAATATTTGCCGTAGTTATGACGATTACATTTCTTGCAGTCTTATTAAAATTATTCCGTGGCAACTTTTCTATTGCACTGATTTTTACTTTCGTATTTTTACGGCATTTTTACACCCCATTTCTGTTTTCATCCGGTAATTATACCGAAGAGTATGGCTCTGCGTTTTTACTTATTGGGATTTTGGCTTCACTTTATTCAATTGACTCTATAGGTTATAAACAAACTGCGCTGCTAATAGTATCAGGAATCTTTCTGTCCCTTGCAGCATTAACAAAAGAGCCTTTCGTTTTTCTTGTCATGCCTTGGATAGCCTATCTGTTTTTAAAATTAAACGTTAACTTTAAGGCAAGGCTAAGGTTAGGAGCAATTTTTGCGTTGGCTCTACTATTACCGGCGCTGATAATTATAGTGTATTTTTTGAAAGCAGGCCTCTTTCAGTACCTTATAGAGGTCATTTCAAACAATCTTGCTTATGCAAAATACAAATCGGGTAATACAGGGCTTGAAGGAGCACTGACAGGCGGCATTGGCAATATGAAAAAAAGTATTTTATTTATAATCACAACAGACATATTTTTCGTTGTAGGAGTGGTAAGCGCTTTTTCAAAGAGATTCAACAAAGAGTATAGCCACATACCTATGCTCTTATTAATATGGTTCATTATGGGCACACTTAGCGTAAACCTTTCCAGCACTCAATTTTCCCACTACTATCTTCAACTTGTTGCGCCATTTACTGCAGTAGCCGCTGCTGGCGCTGTCTTTTTGGTGTATACCCTAAAACGGTCTTTTAATTTCACTGACCGTCTATCAATATCTGCGGTTATTGCTGCCTTTGCGTTGTCTCTCTTTGTTTTTGACAGCGCCATGACTTATCAGTTTTATGAAAGAATTACAAAGCCGTATGAGAAAAGGCAAGAGGACGTCTGCTCATACTACATTAAAAACAACACTACAAGCACAGACTATATATGGGTTCCATCCTACAACAAATACACATACATAGAAAGCGGCAGGCTGAGTCCGACATCATACGTATATGTGTTAAATCATCTTTTTTTAGACACGTTTATGAGTACAGGGACAGAAAAGGTGGAAAATCTCCTTAAAGAGTTAAAACAAAATCCGCCTAAGTTTATCGTGGCTGGAGACATTCAATACCTTAAAGAACAGGTTCCAGAAGCGGTCAACCGCTGGATTTCTGATAACTACAGTTTTAAAATAAGACTGCAAAGATGCGTGATTTTACAAAAAAATCCTTAAGGGTTCGGGTCTTTTTTGTAAATGGCTTCCCAACGGGGAAGGTTTCGTTCCCAACTGCTTAAATCCCACATTATATGGCGGTTGTTAAAGCATAACTCTTTCAGATGCCTCATATTTTTATAAGCGTAAATGATTTTTTCCACAATTTCCGATACCGAGTTAACCTCAAGAAAGAAAACGCTCCTGTCTTTCAAAAACTTGTAGGGAAGCCATGAGCCGTTAATCACGATACTTCCTCCATACAGATGTTCCTGCATAGCGGCAGAAAATGAATCCGTAACCTGCACATGCACCATCACATCAGCCGCTGTCCTTAATGCTGCCAACTCTTCTCCATATATCATTTTATCCATTACTCTGTAACTGAAGCCGCAATCTTTAACAACAGTTTTCACCCTTTCTATATAATCCGATGTTGCCCCATAGTTCATGGGAAATACAACATAGGTCTCATCAGGAAACTCACTATGATTTTCTTTTATAGCTAACGCCATTTTTTCATGCTGCTGTTCTACAACTCCATTATGACCAAAGGCAACAATAAAAGCATCCGGAGGAAGGTCTAAAATACTACGGCAATACTGAGCAGCATCGTTTCTGTCCTGTAACTGTTTTATGTCAGAAACAGTAGTCAAACCAAATCTGAGAATTTCAGATTTTTTCAAATATCTGCGATTATAGTACGCAGTGAAATCATCCCGCACATCCTCATTGTTAAAAGTGATTGTATCAGCACGTTTATAAATTCTCTGCTGGAGTTTTCTTTTAAAATTATTTGCCTTGTGAAAATCCCATCCCCAGATGCTGACAATGAGTTTCTGTGCAGTTTTGGATAACTCCTCTGGGAAAAATGCGCTATAGAGTGGTTCATTATAATGCACGTGGCATATGTCATACTTACCGGCTAATTTTTTAAGAAATGATTTTACTGCCAAAAGAGTTGAAAGTCCCCGTACTTTCTTTATGCTCCATGTGATTTTTTGAACTGTTTCGTTTGTAAAAACAGAAACCTCTCTGCCTGCTGTGCAATACACGGCATCAAACACATCAAGAACATCTACCACGTGCCCGGCCTCAGTCAGTACGCGCCGGGTATCCACAATGTAGGGGCTTAACCGTTGAGCAATAAACAATATTTTCAAGTTTTAAATCTCTCCCTTATCACAAAGTAAGAATAATATTCTCAGTGCTTAGTTGTCAAACACATGTATCGCCACACTTGTAAAATTTTTTAACAACAAATGTTAATAAAATAAAATAATTTGTTGTATAATATGCAAATTGTAGTAGGCGTATTAGATATTTACATAAATAAAAGTATGGAGGAATGCAAACGATGTTTAAGAACTGGTCTATAACTTCAAAAACACTGGTACCAATACTTGTCTTTACTGCTATTGGTATGATTTTTAACGTCTTCTTTGCTGTTAAAATATCAAGAGATATGATAATTGACGAGATTAAAAACGGAGCGATAAAAGGCTATAGGGAGTCTGTGTTAAACAGCCTTACTGCAATGATGTTAACCGGCTCGATAAACGCTTCAAAAAAACCTTTCCTTGATCAAATGAAAAATCTGATTGATTTGAAAGTGCTAAGAACCGAATCTATTGATAAAGATTTCGGAACAAATGCCTCTGATGAGCACCCGACTGATGAGGTTGAAAAGCAGGTGGTAAGCACCGGTAAAGAGGTTGTAGTCATAACCGGTGATTACTTAAGGGGGGTGTACCCATACATTGCGAAAAAGGATTTTATGGGTAAAAACTGTCTTGAGTGCCACAGCGTAGCAGATGGTACGGTTATAGGAGTTATCAGTATAAAGGTGCCGCTTGCAGAAAAAATGGCTAAATTACAGCGTCTTGAACTCATGTTTATTATTGTTGGTTTGCTGCTATTAGTTGGTATATCCGTGATATTCATAGTTGTTTTTAAGAAAACGCACAGACCGTTGAAAGATTTATCGGATTCTTTTGAGTGCATGGCTGAGGGCGATATTAGCTGCAGATTTGATTACCACGCAAAGGATGAAATAGGAAAGCTCTCTGTTGGATTTAACAAGATGACTGCAAGATTAAGGGAAATAGTGCATAGCTTGAAAGACCTGGCCAATGTCACCTCAGAGTCATGTACTGGACTGAATGCTACATCAAGCAAAATGTCTTTTGACACAAACAGTCAAGCTGAGAAAACCACTCAGGTGGCAACCGCAGTAGAGGAAATGACTCAAACCATTGTTGACATAGCAAGGAATTCGTCAACAATAGCCTCCTCAGCCGCCTCAACTATGGCTGTGGCAAAAGACGGCTCAAGCGTTGTGGACAAAACCCGCGATGAGGTAAAGAAAATTGAAGCAACCGTTAAGGACTCCGCCGCTATGATAGAGTCGCTGGGGCACCGCTCAAGTCAGATAGGGGAAATTGTAAATGTTATAAACGACATAGCTGACCAGACAAACCTTCTGGCACTAAATGCGGCAATAGAAGCGGCAAGAGCCGGAGAGCAGGGACGCGGATTTGCAGTGGTTGCCGATGAGGTAAGAAAACTGGCAGAGAAAACCGGCAAGGCTACAACTGAGATAAGCGAAATGATTCGAGCCATTCAGGGTGAAACCGGCAAAGCAATATCTTCAATGAAAGAAAGCCTTAACAGAGTAGAAGCCGGAGTGGATTACTCCACAAAGGCTGGAGACTCACTTAGTTCAATAGTGCACAGCGTAACCGAGCTTCAATCTATGGTTCAGAGTATCGCATCAGCTACCGAGGAAATGTCCACTGTCTCAGGGCAGATTACTGAAGACATTGATACGCTTGCTAAAAACTCAAGAGACACATCAGTGTGCTCAACCATTATATCAGACGCATCTGCTCAGCTTGTAAGCGTATCGGAGCATTTAAGAAAAATAGCGTCTCAGTTTAAAACATCCGATGACTCTGGTTTGGCTGGAGATGGACACAGCAAACAGCTGACTCTGTCACATTGACCTTTGGGAAAAAGCCCCAAACACGCTAAGGAAAGTTCAAGTGGATGCCCCATGAACAAGTTTTTTGCATCCATGATATTTTTTCTTACTAGCTTTATGCTTGCTGCATATCCGCACTTTTTGCTGCGGCTTAGAAACTTGGTAACTAAAACTGATGCAAATGTGCAAACTATCTGCTTTATCCACTACCATCCGGAGTTATACCTTGGAATCGCTGCTATGGCAGCCGCCATTGTATCATTTAAGTACAAAAAAGCACAGTTAATTTCTATTTTAATTTCCATTGTCTCCTTATTCCACGCTCTTACCTTAAACCCTGTAAGTTACTACACATTTGGAGATAAAATGATGATAGCAGCCAACACTGAATCCATAAGGTCACATGCTGGGATTAAATATATGCTCTTAGTGTTGGCGTTAAACATGCTCATCTTATCACTTTATGCAGCTCTGATAAAACAAAAACCGGCAGCCCCGCAAATCAGCATCTTTCTGTATGCGTGGGCTAACCTTAAAATGCGGAGGTTTCGCACAAGCGCTCTAATTGCAGCCACAGCCACAGTTACGATAGTAACACTGGTATCATTTTTTGTCTTTGAAACTGTGAAAAAAAACATCACCCTTTCCTATCAAAGGTTAAAGGCCGATATTGTGGTTGTACCACAGGGAAAGGAAACCGAAGCCTTTAATTTTATCACTAAAGGACAACCGTCTCTATTTTATTTTTCCGAAGGAGTTTATGAAAAACTCCTGAAAGTGCATGGTATTGGTGAGATATCCCCTCAGCTATACCTCCAGCCCATTTCTTACGATATTGAATCCACGATTGAAAAAGTGCTGGTTATAGCCTTTGATCCAGCTTCTGATTTCATTGTAAACCCATGGGTTGAGTACTCAATTGGACGGAAAAATGAAACATCAGGGCTTACAGTCGGCTATAAGATTAAATATTATCCCGGACAGGAAATTAAATTATTTGGGAAAAAACGCAGGATTCTTTCCAGCTTAGCCCCCACTGGAATCGGTTATCTTGACCATGCTGTGTTCATTCCACTTTCTGAGGCAAGGGTGTTTATCTCAGAATTTAAAAAAGCGCCTGCTGTTAAAACTCCTAAGAAACGACTGCCGGGTATGGATTTTATGGTTAATACTTTTAACTCAGAGCCTGATATTAATCAAATGAATCAGGATACTTTCTCCGCTGTTTTCATAAAAGCAGAAAATGGAATATCGGCTAAGAGTTTAACTCAAAATATCTACGACAATGTTAAAGGCGTATCGGTTATAGACATAAACGTCACATCTAAAGAGGAAAAAAAGCTCCTAATGGCTAAAATCAGACCGCTTATTATTCCAGTTTTAATAATTATAGCGTTTGGAGCGATAATACTATTTATAGCCTTTTCCATGATTGTAAACGAAAGAAGAAGCGAAATAGGTATGCTTAGAGCAGTCGGCGCAACGCGTAGAAACGTTTTCTATGGAATAATCATAGAAGCCCTTCTAATCACCGCATTTGGCTGGTGTTTGGGTATCATATTTGGAAATGCTGTTTTTTTTGCTATAAAAAACTCTATTATGGAAACAATAGAGCTTCTTTACATCTGGCCGTCACCTGCCACAATGATTTTTGTTTTTGCGCTAACCTTTGCCATAAATATCCCGTTAACGCTGTGTGCTGCCCTGTACCCAGCCCTATTGGCATCCAGGATAGAACCATATGCTGCTATCAGGGAGGGAAACAGTTAACTACTTTTATTAACGACAGTAGATACAAAAAAGAGCGCTAAAGCACATAGGACAATGGCGCCTCCGCTTGCTATATCAAGGTAGTAGGAGGCGTAGAGACCCACTATAACTGATACAAGAGACATCACAATGGAAATACCTAAAGTCTCTTTAAAACTGCGTGAAAACTGCATCGCTGCAAGCACCGGTATAACCATCAGAGCGCCAATAAGCAGTATCCCAACTATCCGTGTAGCAACAGTGATAGCTATTGCGGCAAGTACGACAAGCGTTGTGTTAAAGGCTTTAACACGCATCCCGCTCACTTGTGCCAGCTCCTCATCAAAGGCCACTGCAAATAGCTCTTTAAAATGAAAAAACACCGACAAAACTATTACAAGGGCTAAAATCCCAATGAAATACAAATCCGTTTGAGACACCGTAGCTATTGCCCCAAACAGAAAGCCAAACAACTCGGCATTAAACCCCTTTGCTATGCTTATCAAAGTTACGGCAACGGCCATACCACCTTGTAAAAATAAGGCTACCGAAGCTTCGCCATAGACTCGTTTTGACTTACGGAGTGTCTCTATCCCTACGGCCGTAGCTGCTGAGACCACTGTTGCCCAAATCAGAGGATACGTTTTTGTTAATAGTCCAATCGCAACACCTGCCAAAGATACGTGGGCAAGTGTGTCGGCTATCAGAGAATACCGCCTGACAACTAAAAATATGCCTATAACCGGCGCTGTGACGGCAATAAGTATCCCCGCCGTAAAGGCCCGCATCATAAAGATGTGATCAAATATCTCAAACATCAGTTTTAATGAATATGCCTTACGGCAGAAACTTTCTTACCGTAGGAGTCCTCTATCAGTTGGTTAATGCTTGTCTCACCGGATTTGCCGTGGCAAAACAGTTTTTTATTTAAACATAGAATTGTCTCAACCTCCTCGGATATTACCCCAAGGTCATGCGAGATAAACACAATGGTTATACCTTTTTCTTTATTAAGCTGCCTTAAAAATGTATAGAATGACTCCCTTGAAACAATATCTATTCCAACCATAGGCTCATCAAGAAAGAGGACTTTGGGTTCTCCGGCTAACGCCCTTGCAATAAAAACCTTCTGTTTTTGTCCACCGGAAAGTTTTCCTATCAGCCTGTCTTTATACTCTGAAACACCGGCTATCTCCATAGCCGTGTTGATTGCCTCTTTGTCTTTACTTGTAAAACTTCTGTAGAGACCAACACGTGCCGTGCGTCCGGTTTTCACTATTTCTGATACGGTTGCTGGAAACGAATTTTCAAGCTGAGACACCTGCTGCGGAACATATCCTAAATGGTATTTCTTTTTATAATTACAAATCCTCTCCCCAAAAACATAAATCTCACCGGCATCAGGTTTAGTAAGCCCAAGCAAAATTTTAATCAAAGTAGTTTTACCGCCGCCATTTGGGCCAATTAGCCCAACATAGCTTCCGGCAGCGATTGAAAAGGTAATACTTTCAAGAACCTTTTCCCTGCCATAACTATACTCTATCCCGCGTGCTTCTAAACAAAACTGTTCCATTTTAGGGTTTTAGTTACACTCCAATGCTGTTTTTAAGTTTTTGAGGTTATCCTCCATAAGTGACAGGTAGTTTTTGCCGGCTTTTACATCGTCATCGGTAAGCCCCTCAATGGGATTTAGTGTGAGAGTTTTTACTCCGGCTTCATTAGCCAATGTCTCGGCAAGTTTGGGGCTTACGAGGGATTCATAAAACACATATTTCATTTTCTTATCCCTGACGATTTTTGACAGTTCGACAAGTTTTTTAGGAGACGCCTCCTCTAAAGTGGAAAGCCCAAGTATGGAAAACATATTTAAACCGTAACGCACTGACATGTACTGAAATGCAGAGTGAGTTACGATAATATCCCGGTGTTTGCAGCTTTTTAGCCCAGCAGCGTACTTACTGTTGAGTGCGTCAAGTTTGGCGCTTATATCGGCTGCGTTTTTTTCATAAACTGCTCTGTCAGCCGGATTTATTTTAATTAATGCGTCACGAACAACCTCAACCTCTTTTTTTACCATAAGCGGGTCTAACCAAAAATGTGGGTCAGACGAATTGCCGTCTGTTTTTAACAGTGAAATATATGATGACATATTAACAGTCTCTACGCCCTTTTTCTTCAAATCTGCTGATAGTTTCTCAGCCCAGTGGTCAACCCCAGCTCCGTTATATATAAACAGGCGGGATGAGTAAAGCTCCTTGAGAGTGCTTAGCTTTGGCTCAAACTCGTGTGGTTCAACTCCGGTCGGGGTCATGTTTATTACCTGCGTATTGCTGCCGCCAACACTTTCAGCGATAAATGCAAGCGGATAGAAACTTGCGGCTATTTTTGTTTTAGTCTCTGCATAAGTCTCTGATGCAAAAAACATTGACATTACCACTGCCACTATAACCAAAACACATCTCTCTTTAATTTTAATCACTTTTTTTCACTTCTCCTTGCGGTCACAGCTGTTAGTCTAACTCAGAGTCCTTGATTTTGTAAATTCCTGCAGTGGTAATTTCAGTTTACGTTATACATGAACAGTTTTATGTTATTATAATTATATACTATGAAGGAGCAAACGGATGAAAACTAACTATATACAATATGTGTCCGATGATGAGGGGAATGTTACAGCTGTAATAGTTCCTATAGAGAAGTGGCATGAATTAAATTCAGAAGAGACATCAGCACAACCACTTATTAACGAAAAAACTGACAGTCAGATTATGGAAGCTAAAAAACGTACTCTTCTGTTTCTAATAAACGAAAAACCTCTTGGTGGAATCGCCTCATGGGGGGAAACACACAGAGAAAGAACTAATGCCGGTTTTTGCAGGAGTTGATATAATTTGGAATGAAAATAACTTAGTCACATTATACTAAAGACGAACACTTTGAATTATATAAAGAGAATGACATAGAAATTATTAATATACGAAAGAAAATCACTTGAAATGTTATACTATATTTAGTATAGCTTATGAATAAAAGCACCGAGAATATGGCAATGGTTGCCGTTGCAGATATTTTGGGGTTCAGTTCTCTTGTAAAGCAAGAGCCCCTCAGTAAGATTGTCAACTATCATATAAAGAATCTTAATAACCTCCTTTCGTCGATTCCCAGCTCTCAGGAACTGCCTGAATCACCAACAAATGAACAGATTATACGTGAATGGCTTGTAGGACATACCCTTTTTTCAGATACGGTTATTCTCTATTCACTACAAGATACAAGAGAGGGTTATTATGCAGTTATAGCTCGTGCAAATGAGATTCTATCAAGACCAATACAATTCCCAGCGCTCAGGTTCAGAATCGGCATTTCTTATGGTGAATTTTATTGTAACCCTGAGAATAACATTTATGTCGGCAAGGCGCTTATTGAGGCTTATGAACTTGAACAGAAACAAAACTGGTGCGGCGCTGCATTGACCGAGGCTGCTTATACAAAAATCAAAAACTATCCAGCTGCCAAGAGCATTTTGTCTCCATATGATGTACCGATAAAGAATGGGAAAAAAGAACGGCATAACGTCATCAACTGGACACTTAATACACATCCACTGGAAGACAAAGAATACGGATGGTTGTCAAGAGAAAATATTGATTCTGATGCTGCAGAGGAGAAAATCCGGAATACCGAGCGATTTCACGCTGAGATGTGTAATCAATGTAAAGAGCATAGAAAAAAATTAGCTAATGATAAATTACTCAAGTACTTAACCCGCGTTGGAGCAGTCATCTTGACTGCTCTGAAACGTTTATTAATTGTAATGCCAGCATTGCAATTAATAGGTATTCAAATGACCACAGGCAGCTAAGTATTGACAATTGTAATGACATAATGTAAAATAATTATATTGTTTGAATGGGATGAACAAAAGCGCACTGTGAACCTTATGAAGCACGGGATAGACTTCGAGGGAGCAAAGCTCATTTTCGATGGACAGACTATTGAGATGCCGGATACTCGCTATGATTATGGTGAGCAGCGCATAGGCGCCTATGGCGAGGTTAACGGCGTTTTGCTTTTTGTCGTTTACACACAACGCGGGAATACCCGCAGGTTAATCAGTGCAAGAAAGGCAGGAACCCATGAGCAAAAAGCGTACTACGCACGTATCAAAGGAAGCGCAGCCAATGAGTGATAAGACAGATTGGGCACGGGTTCGGGCAATGACCGATACGGAAATCGAACACGCCGTTGCAAGTGACCCCGACACGTTTATTCCCAACGCCAAATGGTTCGATAAGGCTCGGATTAACTTGCCTAAACCCAAAGAAACGGTGACACTGCGTTTAGATCCTGACATTGTGGAATGGTTCAAACATGATGGCAGGGGCTATCAAACCCGTATTAATGCCGTGCTGCGGGCGTTTGTAGAAGCGCAGGGACATAAAAATAAAACACGCTGAGTTTTTTAGATTATTCATCATCTTGCTTATTTCTTATTTTTTTTGTAAAATTCTGTATGGCAAATAGATATTGTGTGACAGTTGTGTTTATAGTGTTGTCTGTATTTATTTTCTGCGGGAAAGTATATGCTTACAGTGAGTACTCAGAAAAAACTAAAAAAGATTGCAGCTACTGCCATGTGGATACCTCAGGCGGAGGGAAGCTGACAACCGCCGGTGAAGCATATAAACGAGAAATCATTACCACCGGCAAAGGATTAAAGTTTTCAATCAGTCAGAAAATCATCAGGTTTCTTGTTGGTTTTTTACACATAACAGGCGCTGTAGCCTGGTTTGGGGCTATACTATATGTACATATTTTGCTTAAACCTGCTTATGCCTCAAGAGGGCTTCCCAAAGGAGAGCTGACTCTTGGATGGATATCTATCTGTGTTGTCGGCATTACAGGAATTTTTTTAACATTAGCTCGTATCAATGACATGCAAACTCTGTTTCATACAAAATTTGGTATTCTTCTAACTATAAAAGTATCAATCTACATAATCATGGTATCAACGGCAACAATAGTTACTTTTTTTATCGGCAAAAAACTAAAACTGAAACACGAAGCTAAAATTGACATAAAAAAAGGTGTTTTTACCTTAGAGGAAATTGCAGAGTGTGACGGCAAAGAAGGCAGACCGGCATTTGTTCTATATAATGGCGATGTGTATGATTTTACTGCAAGCAAAATGTGGAAAGATGGAAAACATGCCGGTAAACACCTTGCAGGTTTTGACCACACGGAATCGCTAAAACAAGCGCCTCACGGTGAGGATAAACTTGCAAGATACCCTAAAGTCGGTAAGTTGGTTGAAAAACAAGCTGAGTCAAAGGAACCCTTTCACAAAAGGCTGTTTTACTTCTTTGTGTACTTGAATTTGTTTTTGGTTATAGCAGTTCTTTTTGTCATTTCTCTGTGGCGATGGGCTTAAATATCAGCTAAAATAATTCATGATATGTGATATAATATTACAAAACAGACAAGGCGGTGTAAGATGACAGACAGACACAGCGATAAAATATCCTTTTGCGTAACAATAAGTGACGATGACATTTATGAGGCAATGAAATCCATAGACGGTTATCTTGATATAACATCTAAAGATTTTAAAGAGGTTTATCAAGTCGCATACAAACATGCCTTAAACAGAGTAACAAAATCTGTGGAAATCAAAGAAGTTATGACCAAAGACGTCGTGACAGTTATTGTAGATACTCCAATTATTGAGGTTTCTGATAAACTTTCTGAACATTCAATTTCAGGAATGCCAGTTGTTGATGACAGTGGCAAACCTGTTGGGGTCATATCAGAAAAGGATTTACTTTCCCGGATGGGAGCTGACCACACTTTAACTTTTATGTCGGTAGTTACTCAATGTTTAAAACATAAGGGCTGCGAGGTTATGAAAATAGCAAATCTTACTGCCAAAGACATAATGACAACACCTCCTATTTGTATTAGCGAAAACGCTCCAATGCATCAAGCTGTTTCTGTTTTTATGTCTAAAAAAGTTAATCGAATACCGGTAACTTCTAAAGACGGAAAACTCGTGGGGATAATCACCCGTGGTGATATTTTAAGATCCCCATTGTTTCAAATAAACGTATAGGAAAGCAGACTCCAATTGAAGGGTTTGACCGTAATTAATTTTTAAAAGGAGAGAAAATGAAAGGTGACGAAAAAATTGCAGAGGTGTTAAATACCCTGCTTGCCCATGAGCTGTCAGCAATAAGCCAGTATATGGTTCATTCAGAAATGTGCAGCAACTGGGACTATGAGCGTCTGCACAAGCGCACTGAAAAACGAGCAATTGATGAGATGAAACACGCCGAAAAACTGATAGCAAGGATTCTTTTTGTTGAAGGTATCCCAATAGTCAGTAACTTAAACAAAATCCACATAGGCGCTGACGTGGAAAAGCAGCTTAAAAATGACCGCAATTCCGAGGAGGGGGCAATTTTAGCATATCGTGCTGCTATAAAGCTTTGCTACGAACTCGGCGACCACGGCACAAGAGAAATGCTTGAGGATATACTGAAAGACGAGGAGGACCACATTGACCACATTGAGGCTCAACTTGATCAAATAAGTCAAATGGGCATAGGCATATTTCTTGCGGAACAAGTTAAAGCTGAATGAAATAGCTTTGTACTATTGACAACCTCTGATATTTTCGTATAACGTGTATATTATGGGCGGAGAGTTGAATGTGCTTTTACTGGATGATGAGCCGATTGTAGGTAAGCGTTTAAAGCCTGCACTGGAAAAGCTTGGCTGTGAGGTCGAGGTATTCACTGACCCTAAAAATGCCTTGAAAAGAATATGCGAAAAAAATTTTGATGTTGTGGTAACTGATATAAGGATGGAGGATGTTGACGGGCTTGAGGTGCTTGAGACTGTTATGAGTAAATCGTCCACGACAAAGGTTATTATGATAACCGGCTATGCTATGATGGAGTTGGCTCAACAGGCTCTGGCTAAGGGCGCATTTGATTTTATAGCTAAACCGTTTAAACCTGACGACCTCCGCAACGTTATTATAAAGGCTGCTGAGGTACTGGGCAGAACAGATGTTTTAAAAGGTGTAACCAAATAGCAATGTTTTTTCAAAATTGTCTCGATAAATGGTACAACTGTGTACTTAAAAAACTAAAAAACTTACTTGATAAGAAAATTGAAAAGATAGAGGCTCAAAATAATATCAATGCTGACGGTACCACACTAAGTCAGCGCTTTACTGTCAGAACCCACATCTACACGGTTTTTGTAATCTCTGTAATACTCTCGTGCACTATAACTGCAGCTTTAGGTATCACAGTCTATTTTATTACCAGAGACATGAAATACGTCAATCTTGCCAACAGTTATATCCTGCTTTCAAACAAAGCTATGTTTCATGAAAGGAACTTTGTTGCCGGCTGGGAGGATATTAAAGAAAGCAAGGAGAGCATAAAATCTTTTGAAATGCTTGTGTTTGAACGTTATAATGAGTTCGGAAAATTTTTTGACAACTCAAGGCTGATTTCAAATATAGAAAAATACGGTAAGCTGCTGGATGATTTGACAGAAATTAATTCTTTCCCACCCTCTGAGCAGACCAATGCGAAGGTGGTAAGAATTCGTGATGAGTTACACAAACTGAGCAACGAAATAAGTGACTACGGGAAAGTGTTTTCAGAAAAAACCGGTCACACTATGAGGAAAGACATGTGGCTGTTTAAAATAGTGTTTGCCGTAGCTACGTTTTCTTTGTTTCTGTTTATGCTCTTTATTGTACATCTGCTTATCTACCGAGTGTTAAGAACTATGAGCCGGATAGTGCAGTACGCAAAGCATCTTTCAACCGGACAGCAGATTAAGTTTATGCCGGGAAAAGTGTATCAGGATGAGTTTTCAGACCTTGCCTCAGCCCTTGAGCAGATGATGAGAGAGTTTGACAGACAGCAAAACATAATATCGCAGTCGCATAAGTTAAGAGCCGTCGGCACCCTTACAGCAGGCGTTGCGCATGAGCTGAATAATCCCATAAACAACATAACCCTGACGGCACACATGCTCCTTGAGGACTACCATGACTTAGAGGAGGAGGAACGCCTCGATATGATAAAAGACCTGATAGATGAGGCCGATAGATCACGCACCATAGTGAGAAACCTTCTGGACTTTGCCCGTGAGAGCGAAAGCATCATGGAGCCTATTTGCATTTCCGACGTTGTCACTGAAACACTTAAGCTGGCTGGTAATCAGTTGAAATTAAACGGCGTTCACGCTGATTTATCAATAGCTCCTAACCTGCCCAGAATACATGGCGACAGACAACAGCTCGAACAGGTGTTTCTGAACCTTATACTAAATGCGCTCGATGTAACCATGAAAGGCGGTCAGATTCGCCTTGAGGTAGAGCGAGGCGAGGAACCTAACTTTGTGGCTGTTAAGGTGGCGGACTTTGGACAAGGGATTCCCGATCACATTTTACATCACATATTTGACCCCTTCTTTACGACTAAATCCAAAGGTAAAGGCACAGGGCTTGGTCTTTCCGTCTCTCAGGGGATTATTGCCAAACACGGCGGACAGATAACTGTCAGCACAAAACAAAAAAGAGGAACTACGTTTACAGTCAAACTCCCTATTACAACCATTCCGGCCGATATAGGGAGAAACTCGGAGTCCGCCATGGGGCATTCTTAAAGTAAGCAACTCTCCACCCGATCTCAAGCAGTTTCAGTCAAACACGATAAAAGAGCAGTAATACCAAGTAGCTTCCAAAAAGGTAATCTAATAATTGAGAAAAAGGACTGGATTCCCGCTCGTAGGCGGGAATGACCTCCCCTAAAGGTGATTCCCCTATGACGCCCTCTCTTTGTCATTCCTGCGAAGGCAGGAATCCATATTTAGTCTTTGAAAACAACTCTAAGAGTGAAAAAATTTCCTACCTGCGGGCAATTTGTACCGCAAGTCAAAAAGCTCTAAATTTGCTTTAAAATCCAATATAAACAAAATACCCTTATAAATCAATTGGTTATATTATTTGGCACACACATTGCATATATGGTATCGTGATTATATTTAGATTGGCTTAATAAATAAGGCATAAGTGGAGCTAAAAGGTAACTAAGGAGATGAAAGGTAAACAGGGAGTTAAACTAAAATGGCCGATAAGGACATGAAAAAAAAACTAACAAGGATGTGCGGGACACAAATGAATGGAGGTGACACATGGCTGGTCTAACGATTAACACAAATATGATGTCCATAAACGGACAGCGAAACTTGAGAAAGACTATGCTGCCCCTTTCTGAGACAATGAAGAGATTGTCATCCGGTTTGAGGATAAACTCGTCAAAAGACGATGCCGCCGGTCTTGCAATAGTTACAAGACAGGAGACTCAGATTCGCGGTCTTACTATTGGCGTCAGAAATGCCTCAGACGGTCTTTCTATGGCAGAGACGGCAGAGGGTGCTATGGATGAGATAACTCAAAACCTGCAAAGGATTAGAGAACTTGCGGTGCAGGCGATGAGCGGTCAGTACGGTGTTACCGACATCTCATATATGCAAAACGAGGTTGATGCCTTAACTGAGGAAATAGGCCGTATTGCGGAACAGACTAAATTTAACGATACCAAACTTCTCTCAGGTACGTTCAGATCAAGGATTTATGCCAGCTATGCTGCCTCTGATCCCTCCATTAGCGTTGTTATAGACTCATTAAACACTGATTCACTTCACGGTAAAACATTTGGACCAGGTGGAAAAGACGGCCCCATCATGTTTTTGAAAGACATACACACGGCAAGTGGTACGGCATATACTCCAGGTATTTCCAACAGAAGCTTTACCGGTAACAATACGCCGTTTCCGCCTAACTGGAGTGATATAGCCTCCTCTACCATCGCATATACAGGAATTGCAGCTCTTAGAGTTGCCGACCCCACCACTGTTGACGGGTATATCTCACAGGCCTCTAACACGATAGCCGTTGTTGATGGCGCCTTGAATGTTGTCATTGCAGAGAAAGCCAAAATGGGCGCTAAACAAAACCAGTTTGAGGCGACAGTCAGAAATCTGGATACAGTCATTGAGACCACAATGGCGTCTAAGTCAAGAATTCTTGATGCAGACTATGCTGTTGAAACTGCTGCTCTCACCAAATATATGATATTACAGCAGGCCGGCATTTCTGTCTTAGCTCAAGCAAACACTATACCGCAAAATGTTCTGAAGTTGCTTCAGTAGGTTATAGATTGATAAAAAGAACTTTAACCACAGATGGACGCTGATACACACAGATAAATACACTAACCATAATCTGTGTTCATCCGTGTTTATCTGTGGTTTATTAATTCTCTTAGGATTTCTTAGCGATTCTCCTCCTGATTAGCTCTAAAAGCAATCTAACACCGACTGCCGTTGCTCCTTTAACAAAGTACGGTTTTGGTTTGGCTAAAAAAGCTGTTGAAGCTATATCAAGATGAACCCACGGGGTCTCTCCGACAAATTCCTTTATAAAGTAAGCTGCCGTGATAAGACCGCCTGTGCGTCCGCCTATGTTTTTAATATCAGCTACTTCACTTTTTAAATACTCTTTAAACTCTTCAAATAGCGGCATCTGCCACACACGTTCAAAGGTCTCATCTGAGGCATCTTTTATCTCAGCCATAATTTTATCGTCATTACCCATCATTGCAACAGCCTCGTTGCCAAGCGCTATGGAGCAGGCGCCGGTCAGTGTTGCCATATCTATTACGGCCTCAGGTTTATAATGTTTTATAACATAGCCTATGGCATCTACAAGAGCAAGCCTGCCCTCTGCGTCTGTGTTTAAAATCTCAATTGTCTTTCCGGTTATTGCTGTTACAACATCACCCGGCCTAATAGCATGACCCCCCGGCATGTTTTCTGTTGCCGGTAATATTCCTATAAGGTTAATCGGAAGTTTTAAAGAAGATACCGCTTTAAAGATGGCAAGGGTTGCAGCACCTCCTGCCATATCCTGTTTCATATCCTCCATGGAGTCGGCGGGTTTAAGAGAGAGTCCACCGCTGTCAAAAGTTATCGCCTTTCCCACTATTGCAAGAGGCACACTTTTCCCGGCTCCGGTGTACTCAAGCACTATAAACTTCGGAGGCTCGTCCGAGCCCTTTGCCACAGCAAGATACGACCACATCCCCTCTTTTTCAGAATCCTTCTGCTCTAAAATTTTTACTTTCAGGTTTTTCCCTGCCAATGATTTCGCCACATCGGCAAGCGACGTTGGAGTCATATCTTTTGAGGGCGAATTTACCAAGTCACGGGCAAACGTGCTTGCAATTGTGTTAACCGTAAGCCACTGAACAGGGAAATCTTTCTCATTAGACAATAGCACTGCTTCTTTTATCTCTTTTTCATCTTCATCAACCTTTTTATATTTAATGTACCGATAGAGACCAAGCAGTGCTCCCTCGGTAAAGTAATATGACGGGCTGAATGCGCCGATTGATTTCTCAGTCTCATTTAATGCTCTTACCGATACTGTTAAAATCTCAGCCTTTAACTCCCTTGCCCGCACAAAAGCCTTAGAGCCGGCTCTTCTTAATTTCTCAGCAGTTACATCTTGCTTTTTCCCTAACCCAACCAATAACAGTCTGTCAAAACTTGCTCCTGAGACATAAAGAACTACACACTGACCCTCTTTTGCCTTAAACTCTCCTGATGTTATCACTTTTTGAATTAGGCCGCCCGTTTTAGCGTCTATATCAGCACAAAGCTCCATGTCGGCAGGTTCAAAAAATGGCAGAATCAAGCAATCCGACTTATAGTCCAGTTCATAAGCATCCTTAATTTTTATTTCCACTCGTTTTCTCCTCTCTATGTTGGGAATCTATTGTTTTACGTAAAGACTCTATTCTTTGATTTGCTAATGTTACATAAGCTGGTTCAATATCATAGCCGACATAATGCCTTTCGTTTTTCAGAGCGCTTAGACAAGCTGTGCCGCTGCCACAAAATGGGTCTAAAACAACATCGTCTTTAAAAGTATAAAGTTGAATCAATCTATTAGGTAACTCCTCTGGGAAAGGAGCAGGATGTCCAATGCTCCGTGCTGAGACCGCTGGAAATGTCCAGACACTTTTTGTCCATTCAAGAAAATTTTCTTTTGCAATTGTGTTTTTCTTGCTCCCTTTTTTCCTTGAAAAAGACTCCTTAGAAAAAATCAAAATATATTCGTGGATGTCCCTTAGTACCGGATTGCCGGCAGACAACCAACTGCCCCATGCTGTTGACGAACTTGCGCTTGATGCTTTATTCCAGATTATTTCGCCTCTCATAAAAAAACCAATATCAGCCATATCCTCTATTATATAGCTGTGTAAGGGGATGTAAGGTTTTCTCCCAAGGTTGGCTATATTAATACATGCTCTGCCGCCTGTTACAAGTTTTTTATACGTTTCATTGAAGACTTTTTTTAGCAAATCTCTGTACTCTTTAAGAGACAAATCCTCGTCATATTCCTTTTTAACATTGTACGGCGGTGAGGTAACCATTAGGTGAACGCTGTAATCAGGAATCTCATCCATCAGTTCGCTGGATTTACAATATATTACATTGAGATTCTCAGGTGGAATCGCATTTTCAATAATTTTAACGAACTCAGGAACTTTTTTGTCCCCATACAGTTTACTGTCATAAAACTCTGAGGAATCATGGTTTACCCTGCCCGGAGTTCCAAAGGCGCTCGTTTTGGTGCCATTACGTTTGTATTTCTTTAAAGTCTCGGTTTGATTACTCATTGATTAGTTTTAGAAAAACCTCTGCTTTCTTCTCATAGGTTTGTTCTTTGTTTGCTTTCTCTATGATTTGTCCCAATTCCTTTTTGCTTTTCATGCTCGAAAAGTAATTCCTCTCTTCAGTCAACAGAGCACTAAAGGCGTTTTTTAACTCTACAAAGCTATCAAACCTGCAGAATCCTTGTTTGTCAGTATTTTTGATACTCTGGCCGTCATCATCTAATGGAGCAGGATTAACAGACCAAAATCCTTGTACAATGCCAGCAGCTTTTAGATGATCCACTTTGGAATAGTAGCTGTTTGTGATCGGAGTATTACCCATTATAATAATTGGTATTTTAGACGCCTTACAACTGGATATTCTGATATTTATGCTCTTACCGATTGCTTTGAGCATTGAATCAGAGCGTAAGAGCCCAGGATTTCCTTGATGAGTTTTATAGTCACCAACACATACAAGGTTTTTATTCTGAAAAAGTTCCCAGTTCCAGACGATAGACATTTTAACTTCAATTATTTCAATTATTTCTTCTGCCGTTTGAGTAATATTCTTGCTTTTTGAGATAACCACATCGGCAGGAGACATATTTGATAAGGCAACCTCATCGCATATCGCACCTTGTACTGCAAATAAACCCTTATCTTGTACAATCTCCTGAATTAAACAGGTTGACCATTTCTCTGTGTATGTTCCAATAAGTGCATTCCTGCTTTGTAGAGTACTTTTCTTGCCCACATAACTTTTTGGCCAATATGCTACATATTTGCCATCATCTGCAACATAAAATAACTGCTCCGGCGTTACAAAATTTTGAGCTTCATTAAAAAACTTCTGCTCAGTATCTTTGCTCCATAACTTATTCACTCACCTATTTTACCTTATCTTAATAGGAGATTTCATGTAAATTATTTTCCAATAAAACCAGCAACTTAGCCTAAAAAATAAAAAAACAAAAAAATTTTTTATTTTTACTAATTTTTTTCTTGACAATTACCGATAAAGTGGTATAAAGTGGATGACTGTGGAAGGAAATGGTAGATGATAGGGTTTTTTGGCAGACATAACCAGAGACTGGACGAAAAGGGCAGGATGATAGTACCTGCCACCTTTCGCGACGTTTTAAAGGGCAATTACGGTAATAACTTATATATAACGGCAACTTTAAATGACGAATGTCTGCAGATATTTCCCGAGGAGGAATGGAAGGGATTAATGGAAAAAGTGAAAACCCTTCCCAAGACAAACGAGGCTGTGAAGTTTTTTAAGAGAAAAGTCATAGGTTCAGCCGTAGAGTGTGAAGTGGACAAGCAAGGCAGGGTGTTAATTCCGCCGTCACTGAGAGAAGACGTCAAGATAGAGCTTAATGCGGAGATTGTGGTCGCAGGGCTTGAAAACATTATAGAGGTGTGGGATAAAGACCGGTGGTCGCAGGTGATAAAACGAGGCAGCGACGAAATTAAACAGATAGAGGCCGAGTTGTCAGGCCTTGGCGTGTAAGGATGATGAACAAACAATGGTTATTCACAGGCCGGTTATGGCTAAAGAGGTTATGGGGATGCTAAACGTACAAAGAAATGGGGTGTACGTTGACGGAACTGTTGGAACCGGAGGACACGCTTTGGAAATAGTAAATGCACTGACAGACGGCAGATTAATAGCCCTTGACAGGGACGGTGAGGCTCAAAAGCAGGCAGCCGAGAGGCTAACTGGGAAACCGGTACAATTTGTAAAGGAAAATTTTTCCCGTATCCGTGAAGTCGTTGAGAGTCTTGGTCTAAAAGGTGTTGACGGGGTGCTCTTTGACTTAGGAATGTCAATGTTTCAGGTGAAAAACCATGAGCGGGGTTTTAGTTTTGACTCTGACTATCCGCTTGACATGAGAATGGATAGAACGCAGGGCAAAAGCGCACAAGAGGTGGTAAACACTCTGAACAAGAAAGAGCTTGAAGAGATTTTCAGGGATTTTGGCGAGGAACCATCCTGTGTGAAAATCGCCGATGCAATTGTTAAAACAAGACGCATCAAGAAAATCCGGACTTGCCGTGAACTTTCACAAATTGTTTTAGACGTCTATGGCGGACGCGGAAAAGTCCATCCAGCCACAAGAACGTTTCAGGCTCTCAGGATTTACGTAAACGATGAGCTTGGTTCTTTAAGAAAGGGACTTTTAGGGGCACGTGATGTGTTAAACCCAGGCGGAGCGCTCTGTGTGATTTCTTACCATTCACTTGAGGACCGCATAGTTAAACGATTTTTGGCAGAGAGTAAAACAGAGGGACTTATGGCTCTTATAACGAAAAAACCGGTAATGGCACAAGCTCAGGAAATCGTGGAAAATCCTGCTGCAAGGTCAGGCAAACTAAGAGGAGGAATCAAACTATGATATCTGAAATTAGAGGTTCGGTTTTTAGACATTTTCTGTCAGCAGCGGCAATAAGTTTGATAGTCATCAGTGTTTTTTACATGGTGTGGCTGCGCTCCAGCATTAAATCTCTTGAGTACAAACTGGGTGTGCTTCAACACAGGAAAGCAGTGCTTGTCAAAGAGCAGAGAAATCTCATTGCTGCAAGAGATAATCTTCTTTCTATTGCCTCAATAGACAACGTGGCTATAAAAAAGATGGGGTTTAATTTTCCAGACAGAAACAAGGTTTTTTACGTAAAAGAAAGGATTTAGTCCTCTTTTAAGAGGAACTCTCTCCATGGGTAAGAGAGTATATTTCGTATTTGTGTTGATAGCACTGGGGTTTTTAGCTGTCGTGGGGCGGCTATTTGATCTTATGGTGTTAAATCACGATAAGTTTGTCAAAAAGTCGGCAAATCAGCGGATTGCTGAGGTTGACATTCAGGTAAGAAGGGGTATGATATTTGACAGAAAAGGAAGACGGCTTGTTGCAAACCTTGAGCAGGGTTCAGTGTATCTGGACAGAGCCAACTTTGGCGGCGACAATGAAAGACTGTTTAAGCTTGCTAAGATGATTGATGTTAATGTCAATGACTTGTCTGAGCAGCTTAAGAGCAGCAAGAATTTTTTATGGATTAAAAGGAAAATCTCACTTGAGGACACAGCAAAGGTGGAAAGCCTGAAAATTGGCGGCATAGGGATAACTCCAGAGGCAAAGCGATACTACACGCTTGGCTCCTTTGCCTCCCACATAATTGGCTTTGTCAATCTTGACAATAAAGGGCTTGAGGGCGTTGAGTCAAAGTATGACAAGGAGCTTACCGGCGAGGGCGGGACATACTCAGTTCAAAGAGACGCACGCGGCAACAGGTTTTACTCCGAAAATGACGCTGAAAATTCTGGCAACAGCTTAGTGCTAACAGTGGATGAGGGGCTTCAGTACATAGTGGAAAAGGAATTGGATGAGGCAATCAAAAAGTGGCGGGCTGTGGCAGCAACGGCAATTATGCTGAATCCGTTTACCGGAGAAATTCTCGCTATGTCCAACAGACCTACGTATGACCCTAATAACCCAGCCAAAACCAGCCCTGCAGCCAGAAGAAACCGTGCCGTAACAGACGTCTATGAGCCGGGGTCAACCTTTAAAGTTGTAACGGCCTCCGGAGTGCTTGAAGAAAGGCTTGCCCGCGAGGATGATAGAATAGATTGCAGCGGAGGCGGGATTGAAGTTGGAGGAAAAATCATAAAAGACGCCCATCCGCACGGGGTTTTAACCTTTATGGAGGTTATCCAGAAATCATCTAACGTAGGAACCATAAAACTTGCTCAACGACTTGGCAAGCAACGGCTTTATAAGTACATAAAGAAATTCGGTTTTGGAGATAAAAGCGGAATAGATTTACCCGGTGAAGTTTCAGGACTGATTAAGAGCCCTGAAAGGTGGTCAGGGGTTTCAATAGGAGCGATGCCGATAGGGCAGGAGGTGGCTGTGACTCCACTTCAGATAGTGAGCGCCTACTCCACAATAGCCAATGGCGGGTATAAAGTACACCCGCATGTGGTAAAAGGCGTGATAAGAGGGGATGGTGTGTTTTCAGAAATTAATAAGGCTGAGCCTGGCGAGCAAATACTGTCAAAACGTGTGGTTGATATAGTAACTCGTGCGCTTATGATGGTTACCCAACAGGGCGGTACGGCTAAATATGCGGAAGTTGTCGGTAACCGCGTGGCAGGTAAAACAGGCACCGCCCAGATGTATGACAGAAACATTGGACGCTACTCATCTACAGATTTCATAAGCTCATTTGTCGGTTTTGTACCGGCAGAAAAACCGGCCTTTGCGATGGTGGTGGTTGTGTGGAAACCAAGGGGTGAAATCTATGGCGGACTTGTTGCCGCTCCAGTGTTTAAAAATATTGCAGAGAAGGCTCTTACATACTTAAATGTGCCGCGTGAGGATATGATTAAAAATAATGTACTTGTTGTGGAAAGAGACAGCAGGACGATAGGTGTTTTAAATTAAACTGAGGAAAGAGGACACATTTGATGAATATCAGTGAGGTGCTTGGCAGGATACAGGTACGTGAGATAGACGGCAGTCTTACGAGGATTGCTAACGGTGTCACCTATGATTCAAGAAAAGTACAGCCTGGAAATATGTTTTTTGCAATAAAGGGTGAACACTCCGATGGTCACAATTTTATAGCCGATGCTGTAAAAAACGGAGCCAGCTGTGTTATCTACGAAGACGATGTAAACATAGAGCCATATAGCGGCAAGGATGTCCTCTTTGTAAGAGTTGAGGATGTAAGGCTTGCACTGGGTTATATCTCGGCCAATTACTACGGCGACCCCTCCACAAACCTTAATCTAACAGGAATCACAGGCACAAACGGCAAGACCTCAACAGCTTACATTTTGAAATCTATCCTTGAGGCTAATGCAAAAGATGTGGGACTTATCGGCACTGTAGCATACACGATTAAAGATAGAATCTATACGGCAGGACACACAACTCCTGAGTCTCCTGAGTTTCAGATGTACTTAAGTGAAATGTCTAAAGCCGGATGCTCGCATGTAGTTACCGAGGTCTCCTCTCATGCACTGTCACAGTGCCGGGTTGACGGGGCTGAGTTTGACAGGGTAGTGTTTACAAACCTGACCAGAGACCACCTTGATTACCACAAAGACATGGAGGACTATTTTAATGCTAAAATGAGACTCTTTACAGAGCTGCTTAAACCAAACGGTACGGCCATTATAAACACAGATGATTCCTACGGCAGACGGTTATTTACGCAGCACACTGGGCAGATTCTCACTTATGGCTTTAACGCCGATGCCGACGTCAGGGCAACAGATATAAATCTCTCCATGTCAGGACTTGAATTTACAGTATCCTCAGATGGAAAGTATTACAAGACTGCTTCAAACCTAAGAGGTCTCATCAACGTCTATAATATACTTGCCGCATTTTCCACAGCTCTCTCTCTTGGTATCCCATTCAATGACATCCTTGCAGGCATTTACAACCTGAAGATTGTTACCGGCAGATTTGAACCCATCGAAGAGGGGCAGGACTTTAGCGTCATTGTTGACTATGCGCATACGGATGACGCTTTAAAAAATCTGCTTGAAAACGTCAGGAAAATGGTTCATGGGAAAATTATAACGGTATTTGGCTGCGGCGGTAATCGTGACAAGGGGAAGCGTCCGATTATGGGCGCTGTTGCCACATCGCTCAGTGACTTTGCAATTATCACATCGGACAATCCCAGGTTTGAGGACCCGCTGGACATAATCAATCAAATAGAGAAGGGAGCAGGACAAGCCTATAGTGTAGAGCCAGACAGGGCAAAGGCCATACGGGAGGCTATCTATATGGCAAGCGACGGGGATGCAGTTATTATTGCAGGAAAAGGTCACGAAAGTTATCAAGAAATAAAGGGTGTTCAGCATCCGTTTAGTGATAAAGAGACGGCTATAAAAATCCTAAAGAAATTATTAAAGGAAAAAGATTAACAGATGTTTACAGTTGACGACATAGTTAAAGCCACAGGCGGTAAGGTTTTATCTAATGAACCATCTAAAGAGATGCGCTTAAGCGGCACTTCAATAGACTCTCGCACTCTTAAAGCCGATGAGCTTTTTGTGCCCCTTAAGGGTAACAACGTTGACGGCCACGACTTTATTGAAACAGCTCTCGGTAAAACCTGCTGTTGTCTAAGTTTACGGGAACACATTAAGCCGCCAAAAGGAACCGCAATAGTTTTTGTGGATGATACCCTTAAAGCACTTCAGTCACTGGGAGCATATATAAGAGCGAAGAGAAATATTCCGGTTATAGCCGTAACAGGCACAAACGGTAAGACCACAACAAAAGAATTCACGTTCCAAGTGCTTTCAACAGGTTACAGTGTGTTTAAAACCATGGGGAATTTCAATAATCACATCGGGCTTCCAATGTCTTTAAGCAAACTGAATGACGAAACCGCTGCGGTGCTTGAGATGGGAGCAAGTGTGCCTGGAGATATTGAGTTTCTGTGTAACATAGCGCACCCAGACATTGGAATTGTGACAAATCTGGGGGCCGCTCATCTTGAAGGATTTGGAGATATGGAGTCTCTAAGAAGGACTAAGCTTGAGCTTATGGATTTTGCCTCAGTACTGATTGTAAACGGTGATGACAACTATCTTATGGAAGAGGTTTTAAGGAGAAATGCTGCGCTTAACAGGGAGCTGATAACGTATGGTTTTGGTAATCACTGTATGATGCGGGCAGACAATGTAGAGGCTCTCCCCGATGGCACAGGGTTTTCAGCAAGAGTGGTATTCCCTGATGGCGATATTAAAGCTATGGTAACAAACATCCCGGGAGTTTTTAATGTTCATAATGCTCTGTCCGCTCTTTCTGCGGGTTTTAAACTGGGTCTAAACAAAGACAATATGATTGCAGCCGTAAGTGAGTTTTCGGGAGTTCCGATGCGTCTTGAAATAGAGAAAAGAGACGGGATGCTTTTGATAAAAGACCTCTATAACTCAAACCCGGCATCAACTAAAGCTGCGGTAGAGGAGCTATGCCGATTAAAAGACAAACGCACAGTGGCGGTGCTTGGTGATATGCTTGAGCTAGGTACTGAGAGCGAAAAGTTTCACAGAGAGATAGGTCAGTTATTGAGCGCTAAGGGAGTTGACGTCTTTATTGCAGTAGGCCCGCTTATGTTATTAGCCTGTGAGGAGTACCTTAAGAGTGCAGACACACGGGATGCCTATATAGCAGATAATGCCGTTACTGCGGCAGGAATTTTGAACACACTTGTCACCTCAGGAGATACCGTGCTGATTAAGGGCTCAAGAGGGTTAAAAATGGAGGGAGTTATAAGCTAATGCTTTATTACGTGTTATATGCGCTTCGTGATTACATATCGCCTTTTAACGTATTTCGCTACATAACTTTCAGAACGGCTGTGGCAATCATCACGGCAATGGGTATAACTTTTTTGCTTGCTCCTGAGACGATAAAATTCCTTAAGCGAATTAGTCTTACTCAGCAGATACGCTCCGATGGTCCACAAACTCACTTGACTAAGGCAGGCACCCCAACTATGGGAGGCGTGTTGATAGTAATATCCACCGCAGTATCTATACTGCTTTGGGGTAATTTGTCAAACAGGCACGTTTGGATTTTATTGATTTCCACGATTTGCTTCAGTGCAATTGGTTTTTGGGATGATTTCCTAAAGGTATCAAAGCGTAACACAAAGGGGCTAAGGGCAAAGTACAAGTTTGGTCTTCAGATAGGCGTTGCGTTAGCTATTGCTGTCGCTCAGTACTTAAATGTGTCAGACCCGTACAGCACCAGTCTGATAGTACCGTTTTTCAAGAAATGGCTTTTTGATTTTGGGATATTCTATGTACCTTTCAGTGTGTTTGTAATTGTGGGGTCATCTAATGCAGTAAATCTGACAGACGGCTTAGATGGTCTTGCCTCTGGGCTTGTTGCGATAGCGGTTTTTGCAACAGGCGTGCTTGTCTATATATCAGGGCACGCAGGCCTTGCACAGTACCTGCAAGTGATTTATATAAACGGAATTGGCGAACTAACGGTCTGTTGCGGCGCTATATTTGGGGCATCACTGGGTTTTTTATGGTACAACACTCACCCGGCTGAGGTTTTTATGGGAGATGTTGGCTCGCTTGGTCTGGGAGGCGCTCTTGGCACTTTGGCAACCCTAACAAAGCATGAGATTGTGTTAGTGGTTGTTGGCGGGATTTTTGTGATAGAGACAATATCTGTAATCCTGCAGGTAGGGTCATTTAAGTTAACCGGCAAGAGAATCTTCAGGATGGCTCCAATACACCACCATTTTGAACTAAAGGGATGGTTAGAGCCTAAAACGGTTGTAAGGTTTTGGATTATTGGTTTTATGCTTGCATTGCTAAGCTTAGCGACTATTAAATTGAGGTGACAAATGAGAAAAAGTGAAAAGTTTTTACGCAGTTTGTGTTTTATCAAATTTGTAACGGCTTTTTTAATTATTTTTTTAATTTGCACAGGTGCCGGTGCAGCCGATATAACGGCAAGAAGCGCAGTTATAATGGACACAGATTCTGACCAGGTATTATATGCCAAAAATCCGCTTCTTAAGCAGCCCCCTGCAAGCACAGCAAAGCTTGTAACCGCTATGGTTGTTTTGGATAATCTAGATACAATGGATGTTACGACTATATCCGCTAATGCGGCTGAGCTTAGCAGCGGAAGCGTGGAGTTGAGAGAGGGAGACAGATACTACATAGGCGATTTGCTGCACATTATGCTTATGAAATCTGTAAATGGTGCAGCGGTTGCATTAGCCGAGGCGGTAAGCGGCTCTGAGGGAGCTTTTGTTAATCTCATGAACAAAAAGGCTAAAAGAGTAGGCGCTAATAATACAAGATATATAAACTCACATGGTCTTCCCGGTGGCGGACAGTACATAACCGCATACGACCTTGCTATTGTTATGAGAGAATCACTTCAGTACCCTGTAATAAAAAACATAATTATCAAAAAAACTAAAACTGTTTCTTCTATAGACGGCTCAACTGCCTCACTGACAAATACAAACAAACTCCTGTGGAAAGATGATGATTTACTTGGCGGGAAAACCGGCTACACAAAGGCTGCGCGGCATTGTCTGGCTTTTGCAGCAGAACACGGGGAAAACACCTTTGTTGCCGCCGTGCTTGGGGACTCTCAGAGGTCAAACCTTTGGAGAAGTGCCGAAACCGTTCTTAATAAGGGTTACAATATATCCGAATCACACACAAAACCTGAGATACATTTCAGTGACGGTAAAAACGAGGCAAAATTAAAAAAATTACAAGGAAAGCATCATCGCAATTATTCAAAGGCGTCAAAAACCAAACACTATGCCGCCCAAAAAACCAGTAAGAAAAGTAAGCTAGCTAATGTTGCTAAGAACTACTCCGCAGATAAGAGTAATGACACAGTATCAAAATCTAAACATACACTCTATGCCAGCACTCATAAATCAAGGATTGCTCACAGAAGAGGAAAATTTACTGCAAAGGCTTCCTTGAAACACAACAAAGCAAAGGCGTTAAGGACTGAGAACAAAAAGGCAGCGCATAAATATGCCTCTTCAAAATCAAAGCGTTATATAGCGGCTAAAAAAGCAAATAAAACTAAAGTCTGTAAGCTGATAAAAGGCAGGGGGTTTGAGATAGCCTCTTATGACCCTAAATGCAAGCCTGTTGCTTACTGACAAATAGATTGAGCGGGGGATGCACAAGTGACAACAATGTATAAGAACTTCAAAGATAAGGCTGTTGCGGTTGTGGGATTGGCCAGAAGCGGAGTGGGAGCTGCAAACCTCTGTGTAAGACTGGGGGCAAAGGTTACTGTTTTTGATTTAAAACCTTGTGAGGAGCTGGAAAACTTCATTCAAAAACTTGATTCACAGGTGGAAATAAAGTGCGGTAATTTTGCTGAGGATGCATTCACATCGTTTAACATCGTGATAGTAAGTCCTGG
This sequence comes from Nitrospirales bacterium LBB_01, assembly GCA_004376055.2. Classification (GTDB taxonomy): domain Bacteria; phylum Nitrospirota; class Thermodesulfovibrionia; order Thermodesulfovibrionales; family Magnetobacteriaceae; genus Magnetomonas; species Magnetomonas plexicatena. The sequence goes on along the minus strand of CP049016.1, from coordinate 991,949 downwards.
TGTGCCGCTAAATATCCCGTCTCTTATCCGTGCTAAAGCCCAAAGGGTCAGGATAATTGGCGAACTTGAGTTAGCGTATCTGGTTTTAGAGGAGTTACGAAAGGTTGGAGCCGCTGCATATTTGGCGATAACAGGTACAAACGGGAAATCAACAACAACCACCCTGCTCTATGAAATACTTCGCAACAGTGGGTTTAAAACCATAATAGGCGGCAACATCGGTTTTGCAATTACTGAAGAGATTAGTAAACTTGTTAAAAACTTTGAAAAACCAAGGGAATTCGTAAGCCCGGATTATATAGTCACTGAGGTGTCAAGTTTTCAACTGGAATCAATAGATAAGTTTAAGCCAAAAGTCTCAGCTATTTTAAACATAACGCCGGATCATCTGGACAGGCATGAGACTATGGATTCATATGTGGAGGCTAAAGCCAGGATTTTCTTAAATCAGGACGCTATGAATTTCCTTATCTTAAATGCCGATGACCCTCTGACAAGGGGTTTAGCAGAGAGGGTTGGTAAAAATGGCCCCGATGTGCTGTACTTTAGTAGAAAGGAACGGGTAAGAGGAGCTTTTTATAAAGACGGAGTTATTTACTTTAACATTCCTGAGCTTGAAATCCTCTGCCCTGAACTTGTGGATGGCACAAGTGATAGTACCAGCCCATTTACCTTTAACACGGCAAATTTCCACATAAAAGGCGGTCACAACATAGAAAACGCTATGGCGGCAGCCCTAATGGCTCTTGTCAGCGGCTGTAAGGTTACAGATATATGGAACACTCTTATTTCCTTTAAAGGACTAGAGCACAGGCTTGAGCTTGTCACAGAAATTGATGGCGTAAAGTATTTTAACGACTCAAAGGGCACAAATGTCTGGTCTGTGGTTAAATCGCTGGAAAGTTTCAGTGAGCCGATAGTGTTGATAGCAGGTGGAAGGGATAAGTCAGGAGATTTTTCACCCCTTAAGCATCTTGTTAAGGAAAGGGTCAAGGCTCTTGTTTTAATAGGTGAGGCAGGAAAGAAGTTAAGCGAGGCGTTAGGGGATGTTACGGATGTGCATTTTACCGGTGATATGCATGAGGCGGCAAAGTGCGCAAAGGGATTAGCTGCTGCTGGTGATGTGGTTTTGTTGTCTCCGGCCTGTGCAAGCTTTGATATGTTTAAGGATTTTGAGGAGAGAGGGAGAGTGTTTAAAGAGGCAGTCCTCAGTCTTACATCATAAAATTATGCTAATAGGGTCAATCGGAAAATAATGGGCGAAACGCGGTCAGTCAAGACAAAGCAATTTGACAGAGTGCTTTTGATAACAACCATGATGCTTGTCTTTGTAGGCGCTGTCATGGTTTATAGCACAACGTCTATAGTTGCGCCCTCAAGAGGTGGTACATCAGTCGTTTCCAGTGTTTCCACATCCCTTATAGATCTAAGGTATCTGAAAAAGCATGTGGTATCTGTGCTGCTTGGCATAGTGCTTATGACGGTGTTCTACAAACTTCCACTTGTGGCTCTAAAGAGGTCGGCGTTTGTGCTTTTAGGGCTTGCTGCGCTTTTGTTGATTGCCGTTAAGATGCCCTTTATAGGACTTACCGTAAATGGAGCAAGGAGATGGATACATATAGCTCATTTTACTTTTCAACCCTCAGAGCTTGTAAAACCTGCACTTATTATTTTCCTTGCCAGGTACCTGTCAAGTAAAACCTTTAATCCAGACAGTTTTAAGTCGTTTATGATACCGATTGCCATGATGGGTGTGCTTCAGGGGCTTTTACTCCTTCAGCCTGATTTTGGTTCAAGTGTCATACTGGGAATTATAACGTTTTCACTTCTTTTTGCGGCACGTGTCAGAGTCAAATTCATACTCTCTTTGGGAATACTGCTTATCCCTGTGGTCATAAAGTTGATTATGAAGCCGTACAGGCTGCAGCGTATTATGGTGTTTTTAGATCCGTGGGCAGATGAGAAAAACACAGGGTTTCAGCTTATTCAATCCTTTGTGGCGTTTGGTAACGGTGGACTTAAAGGACTTGGTGTCGGAAAGAGTACTCAAAAATTGTTCTTTTTGCCTGAGGCAAAAACTGACTTCATATTTTCTATAGTGGGAGAAGAAATCGGTTTCATAGGGGCAACGGTTGTTGTGATTCTGTTTCTGATTGTCTTTATACGCGGAGTGCTTATAACAGGACGGCAGAAAGAACCGTACCTCTATTACTTGTCAGCTGGGTTTACAACGCTGATAGGGGTTCAGGCGGTGTTGAATCTGTCGGTAGTTACAGGGCTAATGCCAACAAAAGGGCTTCCGCTTCCATTCATAAGCTATGGAGGCACCTCTATGATAATGAACCTTATAGAGGTTGGGATTTTGCTTAATATTGCTAAGGGTGACAGTGAGGAGCATATACCTGTGGTCAATCCTCAGGTTGACATCTACTCCGGTATGAGAGAAAAAATTATGAGACAACGAGGGAGGATAATATCTGATGTCAAGTGGAAAACATAAAATCGTCATAGCCGGCGGCGGCACGGGAGGCCATCTGTACCCAGGCATTGCTATCGCAGAGGAAATAAAGAAGCGGTTGGACGACGCTGAAATAGTCTTTATGGGCACACTTAAGGGAATAGAGGCAAAGGTACTGCCCGCTGAGAAGTATTATGTAAAACTGCTTAAAACCGAGGGATTTGTCGGAGTCTCAATATTTAGAAAAATACGAGCTCTGTATAGGACAATTTTAGCGTTTTTTGAGGCTTACTCTTTCTTGAAAAAACTTAATCCTGACCTTATGATAGGCACCGGCGGTTATGCCTCGTTTATTCCGGTTGCGGCTGCGTTTTTTCTTTCAATACCGATAGTTATACATGAACAGAACTCAATCCCAGGGGTTGCCAACCGAATGTTGTCACGTCTGGCTCAAAAAGTCTGTATAACGTATGAAAGCTCTCTGTCGTTTTTCCCAAAAAATAAAACCGTCCTTACCGGAAACCCGGTAAGAGAGAAAATCCTAAAAGTCGGGAAACAAGAAGGCGCTCTTAAGTTTTCGCTTAAAGACAATATGTTTACAGTGTTTATATTTGGCGGCTCTCTTGGCGCAAGAAGTCTTAACACGGCTGCTATGGACGCCCTTGAGCATCTTCTTCCTTATAAAGACAGGATACAGTTTTTGCATCAAACAGGAGATAAGGACTACGAACATGTACGCTCGGTGTATCAGCGATGGGGCATGGCGGGCACTGTGGCTCCGTTTATTTATAATATGCCAGAGGCTTATGCCGCCTCAGATATGATAGTGTGTAGAGCAGGGGCTACAACGCTTGCCGAGATAACCGCTCTTGGAATGCCGTCAATCCTTGTGCCGTTTCCATACGCAACAGCATCCCATCAAGAGGTAAATGCCTCACGTCTTGCCGTAAGCGGCGCAGCCATTATGATTAAGGATTCAGATTTAAACGGCATCGTGTTGGCTGAGCACATAAAGAAACTCTATATGGATGAGAACATGAGAAATCGTCTGAAGCGTGAGAGCATGTCTTTTGGCAGACCCGAGGCAGCAAGGAAAGTTGTTTGTATATCATTGCTTCTAATAAAAGATAAAACATTAGTTGTCAATCAGGAGTATGAAAGATGCTTAACCGATACAGAGTAATCCACTTTGTGGGCATAGGCGGCATTGGAATGAGCGGTATAGCGCGTGTGCTTAAACGCCTTAACTATGACGTCACAGGCTCAGACCTTAAATCCTCAGCCACAACCGATGTGCTTATCAGTGAGGGCATAAAGGTTTACATCGGGCATAAGGCCGAAAATGTGGACAGCGCTCATGTTGTGGTTGTTACCTCTGCTGTAAACGGAGCAAATCCTGAGGTGGAGGAGGCAAAGAGACGCAGCATTCCAGTAATACCACGGGCTGAGATGCTGGCAGAGATTGGGAGGCTTAAGTATGGCATCCTTGTTGCAGGCTCTCACGGCAAAACTACAACGACGTCGCTGCTTGCCGGAATTTTAATTAAAGCCGGCTCTGACCCCACTGTTGTGCTTGGCGGAAAACTCAACGACACAAACAGTAACTCACGTGTGGGTAAGGGAGAGTTTTTTGTTGCTGAGGCCGATGAGAGCGACGGCTCGTTTCTAAAACTAAATCCCACTGTTGCAATTTGCACTAACATTGACAGAGAACATATGGATTTTTATTCAAATATGGAAAACTTAAAATCAGCGTATGTAAATTTTCTTAATAAAGTGCCTTTTTATGGATTAGGTGTGGTATGTGCTGATGATCCTAACATCAGAGATATTCTGCCCGATGTTAACAGAAAGTACGTTACTTATGGGTTAACAGAGGCGGCGGACTTTTCCGCTCATAACATAAAATATAGTTTTCAAAAAACTGAGTTTGAAGTCATTTCGGCTGGTATATCAGCCGGTACATTTACAATAAATCTCTCCGGTAAACACAACGTGCTGAACACACTGGCAGCCATCGCAGCCGCATCTTTTCTAAACATCCCTCATGCGGTTAGTAGTGCTGCATTAGCAGCCTTTTCTGGAATAAAACGTCGGATGGAGTTTAAAGGACATAAAGCAGGCGTCAGAGTTTTTGACGACTACGGGCATCATCCAACAGAGATTAAAGCAACAATTAGTGGCATAAAACACCACGTAGATAAGCGTCTTTTGATAGTGTTTCAACCCCACAGGTATTCAAGGACGGCAGATTTGATGGATGAGTTTTCGGGCTGCTTTACAGAGGCGTCAAGGCTTTATCTTCTGGATATCTATCCAGCAGGTGAGAAACCTATAGAAGGTGCAACATCTCATACGCTGGCTGAAAGGCTGCGTGCAAGGGGGGTTGATGTTGTCTATGTCGGTAAGGGTGATGGGCTTTCAGACACTCTCCGTAAGGAGGCAGCAGAGGGTGACACACTTGTAACATTTGGCGCTGGCGATGTTTGGAAAGTAGGAGAGGAGTTTGTAGGACAAGGCTAATGAAAGAACAATTGAAAAATAAGATGATAGCCGTACTTATGGGCGGCGTATCATCGGAGCGAGCAATTTCCTTAAAAAGTGGTGCGGCCGTGTGTGAAGCTCTGAGAAATGGAGGTTACAATTTCCACGAGGTTGACGCTATGAGTGATGTAGCAGAGAAACTGAGGGGTCTAAGCCCTGATGTGGTTTTTATAGCACTTCATGGCGGTTTTGGTGAAAACGGCGGCATTCAGGGTCTTCTTGACGTTATGGGCTATCCATACACAGGCTCCGGAGTGCTTGCATCCGCATTGGCTATGGATAAGGGTATGTCTAAGAGAATTTTTATTAGCGCCGGGCTTAGCGTGCCCCCGTATGTGATATTCAGACAAGAGGAACTTGATGACATTTTAACCAGGATGCCTATTGATCTCCCTTTGGTTGTTAAACCAAGCGCTGAGGGATCAAGTGTCGGAGTGTGTCTTATCAAAAACAAGGATGAGCTGAAACAGGCCTCAAGCCGCTGTTTTAGTTACGGTAATGTGTCAATCATAGAGAAATTTATTGGTGGTAAGGAGATACATACGGCTGTGCTAAACGGCAGGGTGCTGGGTGCGGTTGAGGTAAGGCCAAAGGGCGAAATTTATGACTATGAAGCCAAATACTTAAGCGTCGAAACACGTTATATTCTCCCTCCGGAACTAACGCCTAATCAGTATGAAAAGTTATCAGAGGTTTCACTTAAGGCGTATGAGGCTGTAGGTTGCAGTGGAATTGCCCGTATTGACACTATTTATGAGCTTCAAACTGACACTGTGTTTGTACTTGAAGTCAACACACTTCCAGGTATGACTGAAACGTCGCTTGTACCTAAGATAGCAAAAAATGCGGGCTTGTCTTTTTTAGAGTTGATTGAAGAAATGCTTATCGAGGCAATTAATAAAAATAGAAACATGCTCACTGAGAGTTGATCAGGACGTACGACAATTAAAAGTATGCAGACAAAGTTAAAATTGAAAAAACAGACTGTAACGCAGGAAAGGACAAAGATTCCGGTAAAGCTTATCCTTGTGCTTACTTTGCTTTGCGCGGTGTCGGTGCTTTCCGGGTTAGGACTTTTCAAACTGGCAAAGGCAGAGTCTTTAATGATTAAAAATCTTTACATAGAGGGAAATACACACATAGAGGACTCTGATGTGAGCAGACTTTTAGATGTAAACGGACAAAGCATCGTAACTGCGGATATGGATAAGTTGTCAAGACGTCTGTTTATATCGCCGTGGGTGAAAAAAGTGTATATGCGGAAGGAGTTACCCAATTCTCTTGCAATCAGGATTGTTGAAAAAGTTCCAGTGGCAGCGGCGCTTGACAAAGACGTCATTTATCTTGTCGATGAGAATGGAATTAAACTTCAGAGGCTTGGCAGAAAACCAGAGGAACTGCCAGTTATAAAAATTACTGGTTCAAACAAAAAGGCATATCTTGAGGCAATAAAACTATCGTTGGCAATAAGCAAAAATCCCAAAATGAGGGGAATGGTCGAAGAGATTGACGGCACAAAACCGGAGGACATATCAATCCGTATTAACGGGGTTCCGGTTTATGTTGGATTTGGAGATTTTGACAGAAAGCTGACAAGTTACATATCGCTGAAAGATGAAATAGTAAAAAGAAATATACCGGTGGATTACATAGACCTGAGATTTTCACACAGATTAATAGTTAAGCCGTTAAAGGGAGACATATAGTGGCAGGGACAATCTTTTTAGCTTGTCTGGATATAGGAACTACCAAAATCAGCACGATGGTAGCTGAGGCAAGACATGACTCGCTGGAAATCATAGCAGTAAGCACGGTTACATCTGCTGGAGTGCGCAAAGGTGTAATTGTTGACATTGAAAGCACACTTGGCGCTATAAAGGAGTCAGTGAGGCGTGCTACTGAGATTTCAGGAGTAGAGATAAAAGAGGTATACGTAGGCATATCAGACAGTCACATAAAAACTACAAAGAGCACAGGTGCTGTTGTTTTACCAAACGGAGCAGTTACAGCACATGACATAGATGAGGTCATGGAGAATGCTCAGACAATTTACGTGCCGCTTGATAAGGAGATTCTCCACGTAATCCCGCTAAACTACAACGTAGATGGTGAAACAGAGATTTATAACCCGCAGGGGATGAAGGGGACATGCTTTGAGGCAAATGTACAAATAGTGACAGCAGCGACAAACTCAATCCACAACCTTTTAAAATGCTGCGAAATGGCAGGGTTGACTGTGGCAGAGCTGGTACATACGCCGATAGTATCCTCGATGGCAGTGCTTAGGGATGATGAGTTAGAGCTTGGGGTGTTTCTCATTGACATTGGGGGCGGAACAACCGATATAGCATTTTTCAAAAATAACCGGTTTCAAGGCGCCACTGTTTTAGACATAGCCGGCAATCAGTTTACAAATGATCTGGCTGTAGGGCTTAGTGTATCTCCGCCTGAGGCTGAAAAGATAAAGAAAGCGTATGGAATGCCTGCATTTCCTGAGGACTATGAGGATGAGTCTATACTTATTGGGGTATCCGGCCGCAGTGAGAAAAAGGTAGCAAAATCTTTTATAACTAAAATAATAATGGACAGAAGCGAGGAGTTAATCGGCATGATTTCAGATGAGATGAGAAAGCTTGCTGGATCTGGAGCTCTGCACCAGAGAGTTGTTATAACCGGAGGGGTGTCGCAGATGAAAGGGTTTGAGGCTCATGTGCAGTCTCTGCTTAATATGCCTGTTAGAATAGGAGTACCTGAGGGCAAAGATGTAATAGAAAAGGTGCAAAATCCGATTTTTTCAACTCTTATGGGACTTCTTTACTATGGACATAAGAGCACATTTGAGATATCCGTCAATGGTCTTACAGGGGACTGCCGAGGCATGAAACGATGGTTTAAGGGATTAGTTGGTAAGTTTTTCAGAATAAATTAAGAATAAATATTAAAGGAGGGAAACAGTATGTTTGAATTGGTGGAGAGTACCGATGGTAAAGCCAATATCAAAGTGGTAGGCGTAGGAGGAGCTGGGGGCAATGCCATAAACAATATGATAGCCTCGTCCTTGCGTAATGTTGAGTTTATAGCAATCAATACGGATGCACAGGTGCTGAACTCATCAATAGCGGAAAACAGACTTCAGATAGGGACAAAGATAACAAGGGGTCTGGGAGCGGGGTCAAATCCTCAAGTGGGCCGTGAGGCAGCACTTGAAGACAGCGACAAGATACGCGAGATACTTGAAGGTGCCGACATGGTGTTTGTAACAGGCGGGATGGGAGGCGGTACAGGAACCGGAGCAGCCCCTGTAATAGCCGAAATTGCAAGGTCACTGGGAGCGCTTACGGTAGCGGTTGTAACAAAACCGTTTTTCTATGAAGGACGTAAACGTCTTAGTAATGCCGCAACAGGTATCAAAGAACTGAACCAATTTGTGGACACCACAATAGTGATACCAAACGATAAGATTCAACTGGTCGTAGAAAAGGGAACCTCACTGATTAAATCATTTGAAATTGCAAATGATGTTTTAAGAGACGCCGTACAGGGAATAACCGATTTAATCCTTGTGCCGGGACTTATTAATTTAGATTTTGCCGATGTTAAGACCATTATGCAGTACTCAGGTAAGGCGGTTATGGGAATAGGAAAGGGTAAGGGCGAACAGGGTCACATTGAGGCTGCTAAAAAAGCCATTTCAAATCCGCTGCTTGAGGAGACCTCAATAGATGGAGCACGCGGAATTCTAATCAACATAACCGGAGGGACGGATTTATCTCTGGATGCTGTACAGGGAGCATCGGAGCTGGTTTTTGACTCGGCACACGATGAGGCAGACATTATCTTTGGAGCTGTCATTGACCCTAACCTAAACGGCGAGGTAAAAGTAACCGTAATCGCAACAGGTTTTGAAGAAAAGAAAGACAACAAAATTACAGCGATGCCTGAGATGCACAGGTGGAAAACCCCTGTGGAAAAAGAGCGGGTTTATACAAGAAGCGCTGACAGGATACTGTCAAAGTCTTTGTTTGATTTCTCAAAAGAGGACAAAATCCCGACCACTGACTTAATGAATTACGATGACGACATGGATATTCCTACATTTATAAGAAAGCAAAAAGAAGATAGATTATAGGTCTTCCCAAAGGGCGGGGGACAACCCCCATGACGTCCCCTGCCCCCCTCCAATTAAATTAAAAAGAGATAAAGATTATACCACGAAAAACACGAATACCGAGTTGCGTTCAAAGACATAAATAAAAAAATGGAAATGCCTATGCAGTTAGCTCCGCAAACAAAAAAATGGATTCCTGCCTTCGCAGGAATGACAAAAAAAAAGGAATGACAAAAAAAAGAAATGGCCCACCTTTGTCATTCCCGCCTACGAGCGGGAATCCAGTCCTTTTTCTCCATTATTAGAGTACCTTTTTGTCTGCTACTTGCTATAAAGGCACGAAAACTAATTCTATATAGTATAGATTTTTTGCATAAATATTTTTTATATTTGACAAACCCAAAATAAATAATATAGACTATAAATTGCGTGTTGATAATATATTAAGGATTTGGAGGATTAAGCTGATGTATGCGATAGTGCTGACGGGGGGCAAGCAGGTGAGAGTGACGCCCGATGAGACATTGAGAGTAGATAGACTGGAAAACGCTGTTGGGGAGTCTGTGACAATAGATAAGGTGCTTGCTTTTTTTGACGGCACAAAATTATCGGTTGGTAAGCCGTATCTTGACGGTGTTTCCGTAAAAGCCGAAATACTGGAAAAAGGCAAAACCAAAAAAGTGGATGTTTTTAAAATGAAACCGCGCAAAGCTACACGGAAAATGCACGTCCACAGACAGCATTTCACAAAGATAAAAATTAATGAGATAATCGGAGGCTAATCACAATGGCACATAAAAAAGGTGTGGGAAGCACACGAAATGGGCGAGACAGTAACTCAAAACGACTTGGCGTCAAGCGCTATGGCGGACAGGCTGTCACTGCTGGCAGCATTTTAGTCAGACAGCGGGGCACAAAACTGCATCCCGGCTCTAATGTCGGAATCGGCTCTGATGACACCCTTTTTGCTAAAATCACGGGCGTCGTTAAGTTTGAACGCAAAGATAAAACCAGAACTAAAGTGAGCGTATATCCGGTACTTCAGGCTCAGGCTTAAAATACCTGGTTCTTATAGTGGCGTCCTTAACCACACAGCTATAACACAGCAAGCAGGGCAGTTTCGCATTTTTTCAGGTAAATCGTGAAGTTTGTAGATCTCGTAACTGTTTACTGTAAGGCAGGGGATGGCGGCGCCGGCGCCGTAAGTTTTTGCAGAGAGAAATTTAAGCCAAGAGGCGGCCCAGACGGCGGAGACGGCGGTAAGGGCGGCGATATTGTTTTTAGAGCTGTCACTCATCTAAATACCCTCTTAGACCACAAATACAGAAAACACTACAGCGTAAAACGCGGCGGGCATGGCATGGGTAAGGACAAGCACGGCTACGACAGCCCTGATGTGGTCATAGATGTTCCAGTAGGCACGGTAATTAAAAATTTAGATACAGGGGAGACATTAGCCGATTTAACCGAAGATGGTATGCAGGCTGTAATTTTAAAAGGCGGCAGAGGCGGTAAAGGAAATGCGCATTTTAAATCCTCTACGTTTCAAGCTCCTAAGTTTGCGCAGCCCGGTGAGGGTGGACAAGAGGCCAATCTCATTCTGGAACTTAAACTCATCGCTGACGTAGGCATCATTGGTATGCCTAATGCCGGCAAATCAACATTAATTTCATCTATAACAGAATCAAAAGCAAAAATAGCGCCCTACCCTTTCACAACTTTAGTACCAAACCTGGGAGTCGTAAAGCTCAATGATTATTCAAGTTTCATTGTTGCTGATATTCCTGGAATTATCGAGGGCGCTCACCTTGGAGCAGGTTTAGGATTACAGTTTCTAAGACACGCAGAGAGATCAAAGCTTCTGATTCACATGATTGACATCTCTCAGGATGTTGATGGCAATCCGATGGAGACTTACGAAAAACTTAACCGTGAACTCTCTCTTTATAGCTCAGAGCTTTCACAAAAACCACAGATTATAGCGGCCTCTAAGATTGATGTTAGAGGCGACGGCATACATACTGAAGCTTTAGCAGACTTTTGCCGTAGTAACGAAATCCCTTTTTTCCCCATATCAGCTGTCACACATGAGGGTATAAATGCACTTGTCGCCTACATATCGGAAAGACTGAAAAAAATGTAGATGTTTTACTGAAATGGCAAAGAAAAAATCTAAACTCAGATGGCTTATAGAATACCTCGCAGTTGTAGTGCTCTTTACATTAGCTGGACTACTACCAAATTGGGGAATCAGGATTTTAAGCAGAGTTTTAGGCGATATGCTATTTACGCTCGTACCAAAAAGAAGAAATATTGCAATTAACAACATATCATCGGCTTTCCCTGAGAAAACTCAAGAAGATGCAGCAGCCATAGCAAAAGAAAGCTGCCGGTCTTTTATAATGTCTTTTCTTGAAATGATAAAAACCCACAGCTCTTTTAAAACAGCTGAAGCTTTTAGAAAAACACACAGAAGCACCTCCCACGTAGAGGGACTCTTTAAGAAAGCAAAAGACCTGCATGACTCACACGGTGGCTGCATATTTTTAACACCACACATTGGTAACTGGGAACTTCTGCCTCACGTAAGCGCTCTTGTGGGTATTAATCTTGTTGTCGTAGCACGGCCTCTTGATAACCCGTATCTTGAGAAATTACTATACTCCCGGCGCACGGAAACCGGTCAGATGTTTATCGCTAAAACAAACGCAATGTTTAAACTTCAGGAGACACTGAGACGCGGTAAATCAATCGGAATGCTCCCTGATCAAAGTACATCAAAAGGAATCTCTGTCGATTATTTTGGACGTAAAGCTACTGCAACACCAATCCCTGCAATGCTCTCTGTGATGTACAAAAAACCCATAGTGGTCTGTGCCTGCGTTCGGCAAAAAGATGGTGAATTTACCGGATTTGTATGTGACCCAATATTGCCGCTAAGCAGCTTTGGCAGCGAAAAAGGTGAAATACACCGAATTACAGGTGAGATAACAAAAGCTATGGAACTTATAATCAGAGAATACCCGGAACAGTACCTATGGATTCACAACAGATGGAAAACCTATAAAAAAGAAAACGTATGGGCTGTCTGACAAAGTTTTTCTATAACATAAAAAAATCATAATATAGGATACAGAAAAAGATCTTATCCGCAGATTGCACAGATTCTCGCAGATTTTTTCATCTGTGTCCATCTGCGTCATCTGCGGATTAATACTTACTTTTTCTGTAATTCCTATGAAAATGCGAATCCAGTTTTTTATTAGCGGAGTTAACTGCATTGGCCATTTCTTTTTTTATAATGAACGCACTCCCTATTTCAACTCGTCAAGCAGCTCTTTGAGCACCTCTAACAGCTCATCAGGATTTACAGGCTTATCCATAAACAACTCCGGTAGAGATATGTATGGCATTATTTTTGCGTCTTTATCCCTAAACTGTTCAAGCATACGTTCTCTCTCAAAGAGCAGCATTTTGCGGTACGATGTAAAACGCAGGAAAAACTTGTCTATCTTACTATCTACGCGGTCCAGCAGCCCCTGCATTTCCTTTATTATGTCCTCGTTATCTATCTCATTTCGTGCCTGCTCTATAAAGCTGAGGGCAGAGCTTAGAATGATGACAGGAATGTCTCTCAATTCTTTTTTGCTTTTTAAATCCTGCAGTGTGCTTATTCCATTTTTCCTTGGCATCATTATATCCAATATGATAATGTCAGGCTTTTCCTCTTTTGCTTTTTTTAAACCAACCTCGCCGTTTTCAGCTGTAAGCACAGCATATCCGTTTTGCTCCAACACTATTGAAAGGAATTTCCTTGCAGCCTCGTCATCGTCCACTACCAGCACTCGTTTACTCATAGTAATCCTCCTTTTGCATAATTTTTTGATTATTATTTAAACTCATTTTTTTGAAGTCCTAAAAGTCCTATTTTTTATATGAGGAAGCTTTATCCGAAACTTTGTTCCTTTACCAGCCTCCGAAAATACATCAATGTTTCCGCCATGTTCTTTTATTATTTTCTGCGTTATGGAAAGCCCAAGTCCGTTACCCCTTGTGTGTTTTGTAGAGTAAAACAGGTTAAAGACACGGGAGATTTCATCTGGTTTTATCCCGCACCCGTTGTCCTCCACCTCTATGGTAGCACAGCCGTCGCCACACGTATAAGTACGCACAGATACATGTCCACCATCATAATCATCCTCAGGGTATATCTTATCCTTACAGGCATCCACGGCATTTGACAGCAGATTTAGCACCGCAGTGTGAAGCGCATACTGGTCAAACATCACCTCCGGCAGAGACTCATCAATTTCAATGCTTATCTCAATGGGTTTACACTCCGTACAAGTGTGATTAATTTCATATGATTGGACAATTTCAACAATTAAAGAGTTAACTGAGCCAGGGTTAAGCTGAAGTTTGTTAAATCGTGACAGGCTGAGCAAATCGCCTGTCAAGGTTTCCATTCTGGAAATACCGATTTTTGTTATATCCCATCCCTGTTTTACTAAATCTAAGCTGTTGTTTTTTAGTGCGGAATCTATTAAGTATTTACCGCCTTTAAGGGCGTTAAGAATGTTCTTAGCGCCGTGCATTATCTGTGATATTGCAAGGCCAAGTGCGGCTTGTTGCGCTTGCTGCGATGCCGCTTTTTCCGCTTCAAGACGCCTTTGGAATTCCTCGGCAAGAGCATGGTTGACTTTCTCTAAATCCGTAATGTCTCTGTAGGAACGTAAGCAGGTAATAATGGCCGTATATAACTTTTGTATGGTTAGATCGCTTTTTTCTAAGAATCCGTTAATATCATAATCAACGATTACTGATTTTTCAGGAGCAATACCAGGCTGCCCGGTTCTTAGCAAAATTCTGACAAAACGATTTTTTAGTTCATCACGAATATACTTAACAAGATTTAAACCAGCCAAATCATCCTCCATGACCACATCAAGAAGGATAACTGCAATGTCCACATTATCGCAGAGCACCTGTTTTGCCTCTGCAGCGGAAAATGCAAACAGAAGTTGAAGCTCCTTGTCCTGAAATACAAAACCGGCAAGCGCAGACTTTGTAGCCCTTTGAAGCTCGGCGTCATCGTCAACAACAAGCACCTTCCATGAATCCCTGATGAGGCAAGCCGCTCCTACAGCGTCCTCTCCCTCGTAAAATGAATATGTATCTTCTGTGTCTTTCATAACTTATGCTCTTTAGTTAAAGCCAAAACTCCTGCATAAAAAGTCAAGAAACCTCCTTCGGTATAGTGATAACAAAACTTGTTCCATTACCCTCCACACTCTCACAGTATATATCGCCTTTCAGTGTCTGTGCAACTATATTATAAACAATATGCAAACCAAGCCCGCTGTTACCGGCCTTGCGGTTAGTTGTAAAAAACGGGTCGAAGATTTTACCCAACGCACCCTCCGGAATCCCTTTGCCATTGTCTTTAAACATTAAAACTACATTATTAAAGTTTTCTATGATGCTGATGTCAATTGTACCTTTAAAATCTTTGTCAAAACCGTGCGTAAAAGAATTTATGATAAGATTAGTTACTATCTGAGCAATTGCTCCCGGGTAGTTATCCAACGCTACTTCCCTTTCACAGCTAATGTGTATCTGATGAGGAGTTTTTTTAATCATAGGCTTTAAACTCATAATGATTTCCTCCACATACTCCTTAAGTTTAAATATCCGTCTCTGGTGACTTGTCTGGTCGCCTGATACCATCTTAAAACTCTTTACCATAGCAGAGGAGCGCAGGAGATTTTTTATAATAATATCGCTGTCCTCTGAAGCCACATCCAGATATTGTTCTATTTTAGATTTTGAGAGTTTGTTGTCATGAAATAATTGAGTAATTTCCTGAGTTTTTTCAAGCAGGTGAGAGGCAGAGAGCACGCTTGAGCCAATAGGGGTGTTTATCTCATGCGCCACCCCTGAGACAAGCTGACCAAGGGCTGCCATTTTCTCTGACTGTATGATTTTCTCAGTGCTCAGTTTTAGTTTGTCGTTTGTTTGCTTCAACTCTTCAAGAAGACGTATCTGCTTTTCCTCGGCCTCTTTCCGTTCAGATGTATCATTAAATACGACAACAGCTCCGGCTAATTGCTGATTTTCATCAAAAATCGGTGTTGACACGTATTCTACCGGAAAGCTTGTGCCGTCCTTTCTCCAGAACACTCTGTCGTTTACGCGGTAAACCACGCCATCCTTAAAAGTCTTATAGATGTAGCAATCATTATCGGCACAGTTCAGAGCACCGGAGTAATTGTGGTGAATAATACCATGGTTGTGACGTCCAAGCAACTCATCCGGAGTCCACCCAATCATCTTAGCAGCAGCTGGGTTGACAAATGAAATTATCCCGTTACTGTTGAGTCCGTAGATTCCCTCACCGGCTGAGTTGAGTATCAACTCGTGCTGCATCTTTAGCTTGACCAGTGCCTCTTCAGCTCCCCTTCTGGCTATAATACCGGCAAGTGTGTTTGACACTGCTGTTAAAAACTCCTCCTCTATGTGGGCCTTTTTGTGTCCATCCTTTAAGTAGAGGTTAAAGATGCCAAGAAGTTTACCTTCAAGTTTTATAGGAACACAAAAATGCCCATGTTGAGTCATTTTATCAAATGTAATATCATGTCTGTCATCTATACAGTCTGCAAAGACCATCTTATGGCTCGCTGCCGCCTTACCACATAGACATTTACCAAATGGCACCTCGTCACATGCCACTAACAACTCATCCGAAAAACCTTTGTGAACCTTTAACTGTAGAATCTCAGCATTTTCTTTGACAAGAAAGATAGCTCCTTTGGATTCAAATTTTAACCACGGCAGAGTTATTATTGTCTCTAAAATTCTGTCCATTTGCTCAACAAGAGTAATCGGTTCAAGCGAGATTCTCAGAATGGTATTTAGTACGCTCTGGATTTGATACTGAAACACATGATCTTTTTCAACCATGTTGTTATACAGCGCAATCTTTATCGCAGCATATAGAGCGCTGTCATGGAATGGTTTTAAAATATAGCCGTAGGGGTTTGTTCTTTCAACACGCCTAAGTATCGCCTCATCAGCGTAAGCCGTCAGATATATAACAGGTATATTGTGCTTTATCCTTATTAGCTTTGAAGTTTCTATGCCGTCAATATCTCCTTTGATGTTAATATCCATTAAAATCAGATCGGGGGGAGATTCCTCAACAACTTTGATAGCATCCACTCCAGTACTAACTGTCCCAGCAACCTTATAGCCCCAACTCTGAAGCAAATTTTTGGTATGCAGCGATACCACCGCCTCATCATCAACAACGAGAATACTCTTCTTCTGCATGATCGCTTTATATCGTTTATTCTTTACGTAACATTCCTAAAAAACTCGCAGCCAAGCCGCACACCACGCCTATTATACCATAAAAATGTTCTTATTTGAATCGGAATAACGTTCACAAAGAAAACCCGCTTCAGCCAAGTACACAAAACGGGGTTTCTCGCGCTCAGCAAGTTATCCTATAGTGTAACAGCGCACTTATGACGTGCGTATCACATACAGAGAGCTTAACACTAAAAGAGCCTCTGTGAGAGTCTGTCCTCTGCCTCCGCACACTCCTGCTCAGTAAAGATGTCCTTAAATACAGGCAGCACCTTGTTGAATATGTAAAGGAGGAAAAACGGGGCGCTAAGAAGGAAAATAGCAGGGAAAAGCCCCTCTTTAAATATCTCAATATTACTGGAAAACACCGGTAAGTGAAAGTCTAAAAACCCTGCAAAGCTTCTGGACATAGACTGTCCGCCAATGACGACATCCCAACGCATCGTAAACACACCCATCAAAACCAAAGAACCGGCGATAAATCCTCTAAGCATGGTAAGACGAGGCAGCGTCAGAAGAATAAAGGGCAGTATCATTCCGCATATCCACTGAATTACTATCATCTTAAAGGCAAAGCGTTTAAACAACAATTCGCTCATTATGCCCCAGAACTCCTCTGCCGTGTATGCGTGAAACACGATGTCTATTCCCTCTAAAAGAAACGCTATCGCTAAGAAATAGGAGAGCACTTTGCACATACTCTTTATAGGTACAAAACATATAAAGTGCTTCTTAAAAGCCATTCCAGCTATATAAGTGACAATACAGATGGCAATGCCGGAAATAACCGCTGACATAAGAAAAATGAACGGCATCAGCGGGGTCTTCCAAAGCGGAACGGTTTTTACCGAACCAAATATAAATCCAACATATCCATGTAGTATTGAGGCTGCTGGAATTCCAGCTGTTGCGAGTATTTTTACTATTTTTTCATCAAGGTGAAGTGCCTTCTCGCTGACGTCATAGCTGCCCAGAGTCAGCACCTTGTAAAATAATCCCATTAGACCAGATCTCTCCTGGGCTTGTTTAATGATAAACGGCCTGAAGACAAACCATATCTCAGATAGGACTATTGCCATATAGGTCATGTAAATAAACGTAAAGGCTGAAATCGCAGAATAAAAATGAGGCGTCATCGTTATGTTAATAGACCTAAAAGGCTGTGTCAAGTGAAAAAGTAGGGGAACGGGCGCCATAATCAAAAGCGCAAGTGAAAACACCAGTGAAAACTTAGCTACCGGCTTAAGCTCATCCTTTCCAAAGACATGATACAATGAGGAAAGCACAAACGCTCCTGCTACAAGACCAGTTATATAAGGATATATAACTATATGGATTCCCCAATATATGTACTCATTAGGGTATGTAAACATCTCTTTTACTGTCCAATACGCACCGTGTGCGAGTGTATGCTCATCCATTACTTAATCTCCTTTATCTTACGATGTGGTCAAGGCCTAAATAAAACACGTGTGGCTCGTTGCCATACTCAGGTTTCAGCACTGCAACTCTCTGAGTGCTGATTATTTTAAAAACCTCACTCTTGGGGTCATTAATATAGCCAATTTTTCTGACTCCAAAAGCGCAAGCATCTATACAAGCGGTGTTTTTGCCTTTAGTAATCCTGTGGTAACAAAACGTGCATTTATCAGCCGTGTTGGTTACCGGATTGAAAAATCTGGCATAATACGGACAGTTTGTTATACAATAGCCGCAACCTATGCACCACGAGCGGTCAACCAGAGATACGCCGTCCTCTGTCTTATACGTCGCTCCTGCTGGGCAAACCTGCACGCAGGATGGCTTTTCGCACTGGTTACAGAGTTTGGGAACAAAGAACTCTTTAGTTATCTCTTCATCTTTAATCTCGTGTCCATAAGGGTCATTAGAAGTGAAACCGAGGCGTGCGCCCTTAGGAGAGTCTATCACCACATCGCCGTCCTTTAATTGTATGTATCTTTCCACCCATGTGCGCTGAACATCAGCGTCAAAGGGAATTTCGTTTTCCAGTTTACATGCCTTAGCGCACATCCCGCAGCCAACGCATTTGTTTGTGTCCACCACAAAGGCCCATCTCTTCTTTTCGCTAAACGACCGAACCAAAGAAGCCATCGCCTCCGGTTTAAACATTTCAAGAGCGCTTATTGGAATTGCCATACCAGCTACGGTAAGCAACCCGGCCTTAATAAAATCTCTTCTTGTTACCATTACCTGCAATCTCCTTTATGCTTTAGCAAACACAGCCTTTAGGCTGGGCTATTTAAATCCCGCAGTGTGCACATCATGGCAAGTCACACACTCTATGCCGGCATTGTGAATTTTTGGGTCTATCATCTTAAATTTTACAGTTCCCTTTGAAGACTCTGAGTACTCAGCCGGTCTGTATGGCAGCTTTGCATGACACCTTTTACAAAGCTCTCGTGAGCTGTCAACTCCAATCTCAAGCAAATACTTAAAATCCTCCTTCAAATCTACAGGATGTTTTGTGGCGGGCTTTGAAGTCATGGCGTGGCAGCTTTCACACTGCACCTTCTGATGCCCGGAGGCTGTTATCTTTTCCACCTTATCTGGGTGGCACTGACCACAGAACTCCTGTCCCATGTGTTTTACCGGATAATCCATCCAGTACTTCTCATCTCTTAAACTGTGCCACTGGTACTTATAATCGCCGTTTTTGGCAGTAAAATCACTCGGTACATAAATTGTCCTAAAGATCAATAGAAATACCGCTGCTCCTACTACCAATATCACCGGACGCCACGCATGGCTCATTTTCATCTTTCCACTCCTTCTGTTGTCAACTGCACGTTGTGTACCTTAAACTTTATTTTTGGTCAGTATAATACATAAAACAATGGTTGTCAAGAGTTTTTTTCACACTTTTAACAATACTTCATACAACTGTTTTTTCATAGACCACCAAGAGGGCTTTCCTCATTATCTCAACAGGGGCAGTTGTTTGGGTCCAGAGTTCAAATGCAAGCACTCCTTGCCAAAAGAGCATTCCCAATCCATTTGTCGTTGGGCAGTGCAGAGTTTTGGCTTTTTTAATAAGCGGAGTGTCTTTATATATCACGTCAATGACGGTGTGAGAGGCGCTTATGAGAGAAATATCAAAGGGCGCTGGGTCATCGGACTTAAGACCAAGCGGGGTAGCATTAATAATTACATCGTGATTTTTTATAGCGTCACAATTTTGTTTTTCAGCAAACACGTTTGGATTTACCGTTTTTAAGTGAGTTGTAAGAGCTGTGAGTTTTGGCTCATCTATATCAAATATGCTTAAAGAAGCTGCCTCCTTGGCAATGTAATATGTTATCGCTTTAGAAGCGCCACCAGCACCTACGACAAAAACTTTTTTGCCTTTCAGTGAAATCCCTGCCTCAGCAAGCGATCTCATAAACCCCCTGCCATCTGTATTGTAGCCGGTAAGTTTGCCGCCGCTGTTTACTATCGTGTTAACTGCTCCTATAAACCTTGCCTCCTCATCTATCTCATCAAGGGCGGCCATAGCATGTTCCTTATGCGGAACCGTTACATTGGCCCCTGCAAAGTCCATAGCCCTAACGCCACGAACTGCCTCTGTCAAATTATCCGGATGTACGGGAAAACATACGTAGCAGAAGTCCAGCCCCAAGTGTTCATAGGCAGCGTTGTGCATATACGGCGACAGACTGTGTCCTACCGGATAGCCGATAAGACCTGTGATTTTTGTTTTAGCTGTAATCATGTTGCACTGTCTCCAAGAGCGGATATAAGTCCCTCAAATGTGGACTCTATTGTTTTAACTTGAACCTTTAGCGCCTCAGAAATAAACTCCGTTGTTATATCGTCAAGAAATACGTTTTTACCTGTTCTCAGTGAAACATCCGGTATGAGCAGTATTTCGTCGCCCTTTATGTGGTCTATCAATGAGCGCACAATGTCACGTCCGGTAAGAAGACCGCATACGGTTATGGTATTGCCAAAAACATGATTTTCCACCTTTATAACCTGTAAATCTATGCCGGTTTTTTTGTGTAGTTTAAGTGCAAATTCATGGAGATACGGATAGAATGAGGCACCGGTGTAGGTGATAAATTTTCGCTTTGAAGGATGCTTAATTGTTCTGAAGCGAGAGACCTTGTGAATAAATGAGGGCACCATGCCAACCCCGTTTTCTATCTGAGGCAGGTCGCCGTAGTGGTCAAGAGGTGGGAATTTGGCGCCGCATTTTATGTATAACTCATCGGCGCTATATATGACAGGCTCTCCGTGCTTTTTTATACACTTCTTCTGATGTAACTCTATGATTTCAAGGGCACTTTGGGCATCCTCTTTGCTGACAGGTGAGATTTTCTTCTTATGATATACCGTAAGTCCCACTGGCACCACAGCTATGGACATTATAAATGGGTAGTGCTTTCTCAAATCGCTCAGAGTCCGGTCAAGCTCGGCGCCGTCGTTTATGCCCGGGCACAGCACCACCTGAGCGTGGAGTTTTATCTTGTTTTTGACAAAAAAAAGTATCTCTTTGTTTATGTCGGCAAGTGCTGGATTACCCATAAGTTTAGCTCTGAGAGCATTGTTTGTTGTGTGTACCGATATGTAGAGCGGGCTTAAACGCTGCTCAATAATCCTTTGTTTATCATATTCTGTCAAGTTAGAAAGTGTTATGTAATTTCCATATAGAAATGACAGTCTAAAATCCTCGTCCTTAACGTACAGAGTCTTTCTAAAGCCCGCAGGCATCTGAGATACAAAACAGAACTGACAGCGGTTTTTGCATGTTCGTATCTTAAAAGGTTCAATTTCAACGCCAAGCGGGACACCCTCTTCCTTTTCTATGAGTTTGCCGATGATTTTACCTCGCCGCTTAAGAAGTATATCAAGTTTCTCATCCTGAGCGTAAAATGCCAGGTCTATCCCGTCAGATATCTTATTGCCGTTTATGGATATTATCTCATCAGAGACCCTTATGTCTGAAAGAGCTGCCGGAGAGTTTTCCTCTACCGCATGAATTTTGTTACTGACAGTTTCACTCATTAGTATAAATAAACCCCTTGTAAAGATAATGAAGCCCTGAGACCACAGTGAGCACAGCCGTTGCTATGATAAGGAGCTTTGGGTCGGGAAAAATCCCTTGAAAGTTAATTTTTAAAAGCACATAGGCAACCAGCACCATCTGAAACGCTATCGCAAACTTACCATACACAGAGGGCATTACAAAAACCACGTGTCTAACCATGTAAAGGAGCACCCATCCGACCACTACGATTAAATCCCTGCTGATTATACAAATTGTCAGCCACGTGGGAATAAAGCCATAAAAAGAAAAAAGCACGTAAGAGGTGACAAGCAAAAACTTATCAGCGGTTGGATCTAAAAACCTTCCGAGCTGTGTTTGTTTTTTAGTAAGCCGTGCTATTAAGCCGTCAAGGGCGTCAGTTATCGCTGCCAAAACAAATATGATAAGCGCCCATCTGTACTCTCCATAAATCAATAGAGCGGCAAAAAAAGGTATTGCCACTATCCTTAACATAGTCAATACATTTGGAACATTTAGTACGCTTGTGTTTAGTTTTTCCACTATGTTATCCGTTAAGGTATGTTGAAAGGGAACGAGCTGCCAATATCGTAAATCCCCGATTCCTTATGACAAGTGTTACTATTGCCCTCTAATGCCGCCATTATTGCTGCTCCGTGACAATGCTCTAAGCTAAAGGAGTAGCGGGCAGTTATGTCCAACGCTTTCTTAACACAAACAATTGCCTTCTGTTTTCTTTTACTGAGAAACTCAACCTGTGCTTTCCCTAAAAAAACATAAGCAAGCCCCCGCACATCGGAGGTCTTTTTAAAATATTTAAGAGCCTGTGCAAAGCGTTTTTCACTTTCAGCAATTTTGCCTTGCATTAAACTAAGAACGCCTAAGCTCCACAGTGTATAAGCCGAGCTTACTATATCATCAATATGGTCATAAATTTTCGCGGCTCTGTTTAAAAACTTTTTACTCTCTGAAAACTCCCCGGTCATACGCAGCGCATTTCCAATGCCGCAGTATGAGTAGGCCAGTCCAAAGCGGTCTTTCACTTTTTTAAAAATTACATTTGCTGCATTATAATTGTCTAAAGATGCGGCAAAATCCCCGGCCATTCGCTTTGCACCGCCTATACCGGTATGACAGTAGCCAATTGCTGAGGTTTCCTCTAATTGTTCAAACATATCTTTAGCGCGCTCAAACAATTCAACTGCCTGCTTTATATCACCTGCGATTCTAAAAGTTCCGGCCTTTGCCCACAAGCAAAAAGCCATACCGGATTTATCCGCCTTTTCTACATACCCAGCTTCGGCATCTTCAATTTTCTGAAGAGCGTCTTTCCATAACCCTAAAGCACGCAATGCCAATCCCCACCCTACAGTGCTATCCAGTGCGCCGACACTGTCGTTAAGCGAATTTGCAAGCTCACGTGCTAATTTGTAATCATCTGCGGCTTTTGTAAATTTACCAGACATTCTTTCACAGTCAGCTAAAGCACAAAGACACCTTAGGCGTGACTCATCCTCGTTTTCACACAGTTTAAGTGCCTTTTCATAAGCTCTCAGGGCTTTCCCGTACTCTGAGGCATCCGTGTGTTCAGAGGCTTCCTCAAGGTATTTTTCTATTTTATTTATACCAATTAGCATTCTATCGCCTAACTTCGTTGGCATCGTCAAAAGCTCCTCAACGTACTAAAAGTACGCCTGCGTCGCTTTCTCCTTGCCGCCTCGTTATCCTTCTGACTGCTACTTGGTATTTGCACCGGTAATCGTCCGTATATCTGATATTGTTTTAACATAGTTGCCGGATGTATAAAATGCCGAACCCATAACCACCATGTCAGCTCCGGCATCGGCAACGGTTTTAATGTTTTTAGGCGACACTCCGCCATCTACCTCTATGATGGGGTTTAGATTACGCTTTGTCAGCATCTCCTTTAACCGCTTTATCTTATCAAGCGTTCCCGGTATAAATTTCTGTCCGCCAAATCCGGGGTTTACGCTCATTATAAGCACAAGGTCAACGTCTGCGATTATATCTTCAAGCAGAGCAAGCGGTGTGGCAGGGTTAATGGAAACTCCGGCCTTAGCTCCCTGTTGTTTTATCCAGTTTATGGTTCTGTGCAGATGGATGTCAGCTTCAAGGTGAATAGTTAAGATATCAGCCCCAGCTTCAATAAAGTTGACTACATATCTGTCCGGTTTTTCAATCATTAAATGCACATCAAGCGGGATAGTTGCCACCCTTTTAATCTGCTCTACAACAAAGTACCCGATAGTAATATTTGGCACAAAACTGCCGTCCATGACGTCAATATGTAGATAGTCGGCCCCTGCTGCCTCTGTGTCTTTTATTTCCTTACCTAACTCTAAAAAATTAGCCGATAGGATTGAAGGCGCTATTAGTATCATTTATAATTCCCCTTGACTTGATTGTTCATCTGTTGGTGTCTCCTCCTCCACTTGTAGATGCACGGAGTCTCCTCGTTTAATCGTAGTGTCGGGCAGCGGTTTTTGGCTGATAATTTTTGAGCCCGAGCCTTCAACTGTTGTTTTGATTCCAATGGCATCTGCCACTTTAATGGCGTAAGAGGTTGTTTTCCCTATAAAATCCGGACACAGGTAGTTTTCCACAAAAGGGCCGGCACTAACAAGCAGGTCTATTTCAGCACTGCCTTTGTCATCTGAAACAGGCCTTTGCGAAATTACAGTGCCTTTTTCCTGAGTTTCAGAGTGTACCTCAAGTATGCGGTCTATTTTTGTCTTATTCTGAGCAGCGGTTTCGTATGCCTTATCCAGAGTTTGCCCTTTAAGGTCGGAATCGCTAAAGCTCTGTCCCTTACTCATTACAACAGAGATAGTTCTGCCCTCTTTTATTTTGTTTCCCTGCGGAATATTCTGCTTCATAATCTGTCCGGCCTTTACTGTGTTATCGTAATCTTCACCCTCAATTTTTAGATATAATTTCACCCCGGCTAATATCCCCGTAGCTTCTAAAAGGCTTTTCCCGGTTAAATCCGGTACAGTTATGCTTTTACTTGATGTAAGAGCGTTAAAAGTGACATACCCTGTAACCAGAGATACAATCACAAACAAAACAAAAAATACAAAAACCCTTAACAACGCTTTCAATACCGTAATCCCTCAAATTTAAACACTAAAAAAACAAAATCACCTAAATAAACCCCGCCGGATACCGCCTTGTACCGGTGTTAAATACCGCTGGCCGCACACAACAAAACTACCTATAAATTATAATTTTAGCTTTGCGTTCAATGCCAATTTTGAATGCTATCATAAAATAATTTTAAAAGCAAGTGATTTTTTTCGCCTGAAATCATATTGAAAAAACATGGTAACAGTTGTAGCCAATGAAAATCGTTTTATGCACAAACCACCCCTTTCTAATAACACTTGCTTTGTATTATACTACTGGCACGTGGGGTTTACCATGAGAGAGCATAAATTTTAAAAGACAGAGGTGTTTTATGAAATTTGGTGAAATAACGAGGTTTATGACGGGGGTTGCAATCCCTGTTTTTTCCATAAAAACGGAGGAAAACTGCGGGACGGGAGATTTTGTCGATTTAATAAAATTTGCACATTTCTGTAAGAAGGCCTCTCTTGACGTTATTCAGATACTTCCCGTTAATGACACTGGAATGGATGCCTCCCCTTATAATGCACTAAGCGCCTTTGCCCTCCATCCAATCTACATAAGACTTGATGCGCTGGCTGATGGCGACCTTAAATGGGACGACAGTTTTACAACCGAAATCGCTGCAGCGAAGGAACGTCTCAATGCGCTCCCCAGAGTTGACTACCTTGAGGTGCGCTCTTTTAAGGAGGCGATGCTGAAAAAAATTTATCTTCATAATGAAAAGAAAATAAAAAGCTCAAAACTGCTAACGAAGTGGATTTCTGAAAACAAGTGGGTCGTGCCGTATGCCGTTTATCGTGCCATTAAGGACACATATATGTTTGACACGTGGCTTAACTGGAAAACAATGAAAGATCCCTCAGAGTCAGATTTAAACAATTACTGGAAAGAACACGAGACAGAGGTGTTGTTTTTTGCATGGGTACAGTTTGA
Source organism: Nitrospirales bacterium LBB_01 (assembly GCA_004376055.2). Lineage (GTDB taxonomy): Bacteria > Nitrospirota > Thermodesulfovibrionia > Thermodesulfovibrionales > Magnetobacteriaceae > Magnetomonas > Magnetomonas plexicatena. The sequence continues at coordinate 966,362 of CP049016.1, read as the reverse complement.
GCTGGAAAAACAGCTCACTTTGGTGTCAAAAACAATAGAAGAAATGGGACTGAGACTGAAAGGTGATATTCCAATTTTGATAAATGAAGACAGCGCCGATGTGTGGTATGAAAGAAGACTTTTTGATTTGAAAGGACGCGCTGGCGCCCCGCCTGATATGTTTTCCGACATCGGTCAAAACTGGGGCTTCCCGTGTTATAACTGGGATGTGCTTAAAAAAGAAGACTACAGTTTTTGGCGTGCAAGGCTTAAACAAGCGGCAAAATTCTACCACGCCTACCGTATAGATCACGTGCTGGGGTTTTTCCGCATCTGGCGGATACCGGAGACGGAGACAACTGGGCGTCTTGGGCACTTTGACCCCTGTGCATCAATGTCGCTGTCTAACATCATGAATGCAGGATTTTCCGATTATCAGGTTCGCTCCTTTGCTAATCCATCCTTTACAAAATCATACCTTAGAAGCTATTTCGGAAATTCCTCGGAATACGTCATAAACGCATACTTTATAGAGGACTCAGACGGTAATTTCTCCTTTAATTCAGTTAGCAATGGTGAGAAAGCTATTTTAGCTTTAAAAGACAATGATGATATTAAAAATAAACTACTTGACCTCTATCGTGACCGCCTTCTGGTTCAACCCAAACCCGATGTGGATTCCTATCAGCCAACGTGGCTATATTACAAGAGCCGTGCGTTTCACAACATGGATGACGGGCAGCGCTATCGGTTACGTGAGTTAATAGACAGAACTACCGCCCAGAATGAAAAAATATGGGGGGAAAACGCTCTGACCCTTCTTAGTATGATGTGTGAAACAACGGATATGCTTGTTTGTGCCGAGGATTTGGGAGCAGTGCCAAAGTGTGTGCCAGGAGTGCTGGAAAAACTTAACATTCTGAGTCTCAGGGTTGAGCGCTGGGCACGTGACTATCATATAGAGTCATCACCATACATTGATCCGGGTTACTATCCACGATTGAGCGTCTGCTCACCATCCGTACATGACACATCGGTTTTAAGAGGATGGTGGGAGGAGGGAGGTTGGGACAAAAATCAGTACTACTATCTGCTTAACTTGCATGGCGGTGCTCCGCATCACCTGACCACTGAGGTTTCAGCGGCAATCATTAGAAGAAACATGCGCTCAAACTCTATGCTCACTATCTTTCCGCTTCAGGATTTCCTTGCCATCCATGATGATTTAAGAATGCCGCAGCCTGAGGATGAACGCGTCAATGTTCCGGGCACTGTTGGGGCATCTAACTGGTCATTCCGCATGAAAGACAATGTGGAGCGGCTCCTTAATTATGATAACTACACAAACTACCTTAAAAGTTTTATTGATGAGCGCAGAAACCGCCAGTTTTGATAAAATTCAAATTATGAAAGGATACGTTTTATATGAAACCCCTTGAAAAAACTAAAGGTAAACAACTGTCTAAAAAAGGCGGACTTGAAATCTTTAGAGGAAGCCCTAATCCGCTTGGCTCAACAGTCAGAGCAGACGGTATAAATTTTGCTATTTTTTCAAAACATGCAACCGACGTCATACTCATTATCTATGCCTCTGGAGAAAGAGAGCCGATTGCGGAGATTCCCCTTGACTCTCAGTACAATAAGACTGGAGACATCTGGCACGTCTTTGTAAAAGGCCTTTACACAATGACCCGATACGGCTTTACAATAGAACGAGAACCTAACGACAATCCCAATGTGCACAGATTTTGCTGTGGAAACGTGCTGGCAGACCCCTACGCTAAGGCTCTTTCCGGCTCCTCCGACTGGGGTAAGACGTATAAACGCAGAGGGGATGATAAGTCCGATACGCCATACAACATTCGCCGTTCTATCGTCATTGAGGATGACTTTGACTGGGGCTATGACACACAGTTAAATATTCCCATCAAGGATTCCGTAATTTATGAAATGCACGTCAGAGGGTTTACAGTTCACGAGTCATCAGGCACAAAATGTACCGGCACATACCGTGGAATTATAGAGAAAATCCCATATCTTAAAGAGCTTGGAGTTACTGCGTTGGAACTGCTTCCTATAATGGAATTTGAAGAGATTGACTCAGACCGTATTGACCCAACAACAGGAAAGCGGCTTTTTAACTACTGGGGTTATCAGCCAATATCGTTTTTTGCGCCTAAATCCTCCTACGCATGTGACGGCAGAAATGGATCGCAGGTGCTGGAGTTTAAGTCTATGGTAAAGGCTCTGCATGAGGCAGGGATAGAGGTGATTCTGGATGTGGTGTTTAACCATACGGCTGAGGGTAATGAGCTTGGGCCCTCATTTTCATTTAAAGGCATTGACAACTCAATCTATTATATAGTGGATCCAGTGACAGGTGACTATCATAACTACTCCGGCTGTGGCAACACGTTAAACTGTAACCATCCTGTGGTAAGAAACATGGTTTTGGACTCGCTGCGGTATTGGGTAACGGAGATGCACGTCGATGGTTTCAGATTTGATTTAGCCTCCATATTAGGCCGCGGTCGGGACGGCTCAGTGCTTACTGACCCTCCCCTTCTTGAACGTATTGCGGCTGACCCTATACTCGCCAACACAAAACTAATTGCCGAGGCATGGGATGCTGCAGGGCTTTATCAGGTCGGCACTTTTCCAAACTGGGGACGGTGGGCCGAATGGAACGGCAAATTCAGAGACGATGTAAGGCGGTTTGTACGTGGAGAGAAGGGCTTTGCAGCGGCTATGATGCTCCGCCTGATTGGCTCTCCCGACCTATACAAAGTAAGCGGACGAGAGCCCTATCACAGCATTAACTTTATAACCTGCCATGACGGTTTTACGCTAAATGATCTTGTCTCTTATGACTATAAGCATAACGAAAGAAACGGCGAGGATAACCGCGATGGCGCTAACGACAACTGGAGCTGGAACTGCGGCTGGGAGGGTGAAACCGACAACTACTCTATAAACATGTTAAGACGCCGTCAGATGAAAAACTTTGCCGCCATACTGCTTCTTTCACACGGGGTTCCTATGATCTTAGCCGGCGATGAGTTTATGCACGCACAGAAGGGTAATAACAACGCCTACTGTCAGGATAACGAGATTAGCTGGCTGAATTGGGACTTGTTAGAGGAAAATCCCGATATGTTCAGGTTTTTCAGGGAGCTTATAAAATTCCGTAAAGCACACGAAATATTGAGACCGGAAAGGTTTCACTCGGAAAATATCAGTTGGCACGGAGTGGAGGTAAATAAACCCGACACTTCGCAGCATTCACGCACAATAGCGATGTTTATAGCCGGGCGTGACGTAAGCGGCGATATATACATAATATTAAACAGCTACCATGAGTTCCTAAGATTCAATCTGCCTGCTCCGACATGCTGGAAAAAATGGCACCGAGTTGTGGACACAAACCTTGAGTCGCCGCTTGATGTAATGGACGTGGGACAGGAGTTTTATATAAACGAACAAGGCTATTACGTAGCCGCCCCAAGATCCGTTGTGGTTTTGTTGAGTAAGTAGCGATACCACAAGCAGAATTAAGTTGCATAAAACTATAAAACATGCTATAGTAGTTATATGACGATTTCAAAATCAACAAACAAAGTTAAACGCTTTGTAAAATGTGCGGTGAAACACATGCCTCTATGTGATGACGACAGCATTTTCGATAATGCTGATGCGTTGATTGAGCTTGCACAAAAGTCGTTTTCAGAAGCGGCGAGGAAGGCTGCTGCCAAACATGACGCTCTCGGTATTCCTACACACTACGCTATAGGTGGCAAACTTGAAGTCTATACGCCGCCACGTGATAAAACAACCCGCTCGTAGCGATAATCTATATTGTGTTAAAATGGATGTGGATTATAGCCGGACCAAACGGGGCTGGAAAATCCAACTTTGCCGGAGAATATCTTGTAAACCTCGGTTACAAGAATCTTGTAAAATTGAATCTCCCCGCCGTAAACAACGTGTTATCTACTAAAAAAACTATTAGCAATACAGAAAAAGGACTGGATTCCCGCTCGGAGGCGGGAATGACAAGGGAGAGCAATTTTACAGTGGAATCCCCTTGCAGGGAAGGTCATTCCTTATTTTCTTGTCATTCCTGCGAAAGCAGAAATCCAGTGCACTGTAAACGCTACCTCTACTTATATGTCTGAACACACATTCACGCCGCAAGCGGCGAGGAATAATACCCTAAAAGATTTAAAATGAATAAATTATAGTGCTGCAATCCTTAAAATTCCTTATTAATTTACCTTTCTGAAAGCTACATGGTGTTAGTGGATTTTATCAACAAAACAAATCTATCTGTATCCGTAAGCGGAATCTTACTGTGGATTATGTCAATTTTATAACTATCGGAGTTTTGAATTTCACTTTCGTACCCTTTCCCTTTTCCGATTACAAGGACGCTGTCAGTGCCAATGAGCGGCAAGGCAAGTCGGGTAAAATCCGAAAAACTTAAAGCCGCACGTATTACGATACAGTCAAATGGGGATATTTTATCGGCTATTTTCATGTCCTCAAGCCTGCCTTCGTAAACGTCAGTGTTGGTGAGTTTCAAAAGATGTATCATGTGCCTTAGAAACACGGCACGCTTTTTTCTTGGCTCCATAAGCGTAACTTCAAGCTCAGGGCAGACTATTTTTATAGGAATACCAGGGAAACCCGCTCCTGAGCCAACATCAAGCAAGGTTTTTGCCTCATCGGGAATCCCTTTAAGGAATAACAGCGAGTCAAGAAAATGCTTAGTAACAATATCGGAGTCCTCTTTTATTGCAGTAAGATTGTGAACATCCGACCACTTTTTAAGCTCCTTAAGATATGTCATAAATTGTGTAACAACGGTTTCTGAGGGCTTAATTGAAAGCGCTCTCAGGCCCTCAATCAGAGCAGCCTCAGCGCTCATTTTCCGTTCTTTTTCGTTTTTCAAGGTATGCAAGAATCATGGAAATTGAGGATGGGGTGACGCCGGGTATTCTCTGAGCCTGACCCACAGTCTCAGGCCGTACCTCAAGAAGTTTCATAAGCGATTCGGTTGAAAGGCCGCAGCATTCTTTATAGTTAAAATCATCGGGGATGCGTTTGTTTTGAAGGCGCTTCATTTTCTCAACAAGCGCCTGCTGCTGCTTAATATATCCCTCATACTTTATCTCAGCCTCAATAAGGAGTTTTAGATCAGGAGTTAACTTAGCCTCAGGCGCACTGACGCTTTCAAGCATCTCATAGTCAACGCCCGGTCTTTTTAGTAGCTGCTCAAGGGTTGAGGACTCGGTAATCGGAGACATCCCGTGTTTTGTAAGGAGCGCATTTATCTCATCTGGCTTAATGCGCTGCGTTTTAAACCTCTGCATCTCGGTATTAAAGCTATTTAGCTTGGTTTTAAACTCTTCATACCTGCTCTCATCAACAAGCCCAGCAGTATAGCCTTTCTCTTTTAGGCGCAATTCGGCGTTATCGTTCCTTAGCAGCAGCCTGTACTCAGCCCGTGAGGTAAACATCCGGTATGGCTCGGTGATTCCAAGTGTTACAAGGTCATCAATCATAACCCCGATGTATGCCTCATGACGCTCCAGTTCAAGCGACGATGCTCCTTTCACTTTTAACGCCGCATTCATTCCTGCGATAAGACCCTGAGCCGCCGCCTCCTCATACCCCGATGTTCCGTTTATCTGCCCTGCCAGATATAGCCCCTCTATGTCTTTAACCTCAAGCGTGTGTCTAAGACAAGCCGGATACACAAAGTCATACTCTACGGCATAACCGGGTCGCATAAGCTCCGCCCCTTCAAGCCCTGCGATGCTCTGTACCAGTTCAATTTGTACGTCAAGCGGCAGACTTGTTGAAATCCCGTTAGCATAGTATTCGGAGGTGTTTAGACCATCCGGCTCTAAAAAAACCTGATGACGCGGCCGCTCTGAAAACCTCACCACTTTGTCCTCAATCGAAGGACAGTACCGCGGACCCGTGCCGCTTATCTTTCCACTGTACAAAGGTGAGCGGTCAAGAGATTTGTGTATTATCCCGTGGGTTTTCTCATTAGTATAGGTAATAAAGCATGGTAGTTGTGGGTTAAGTATTTCCTTCGTTGAAAAAGAAAACGGCACCTGTGGGTCATCTCCCCACTGCGGCTCTGTTTTACTAAAATCTATGGTTTTAGCGTCTAATCTTGGCGGCGTGCCAGTCTTAAGTCTGCCCATTTTAAGCCCCAGCTCTTTTAATGATTCTGAAAGCCCAACAGATGGAAATTCCCAGGCACGTCCGGCTGAGAAACTCTGAAGCCCAATGTGAATCAGACCGTTTAAAAATGTGCCGGTTGTTACTATGACGGCTTTACTTTCGTATTTAGTGCCGAGTGAGGTAACAACTCCGGTTATCCGATTTTTGGACTTGTCTAAAGTAAGAGAGGTAACTGTGCCTTGTTTAATGTCAAGATTTTTTGTTTCCTCAAGCACACGTTTTATATAAGTCCTGTAGAGCACCCTGTCAGCCTGAGCACGCAGTGACCACACGGCAGGCCCCTTTGAGCGGTTAAGAAGCCGAAACTGAATACCGGAAAAATCAGCGGCTTGTGCCATCACACCGCCAAGAGCATCAATCTCTCTTACAATATGACCCTTAGCAAGCCCCCCGATGGCAGGATTACAGGATAGCTGCCCAATAGAGTCAAGATTCATGGTAAAAAGACACGCAGACAGCCCCATCTTTGCTGCGGCAAGGGCGGCCTCCGTCCCTGCGTGCCCCCCCCCTATAACTATACAATCGTAAGACTTAACGACAGACACGGCTACTTTTTCTTTTTCTTTGTGAAATCCACCCTAAGTACGTTATCGTATGCGGTCTGTTGCCCTGTCTCCTCACCAGCGGCAGGTGTAATGTTTTCAGCGGGGGTGTTTATATTATCCCTTTGGTACATGGAGACAAACTGAACCTGAACCTCCGGTGAGTATATGGCAAGCACATGCTCTGAGGGAATTTGGCAGGCCTCGGATTTGCCGTCAAATTGTAACACGGCCTCAATCAGCCCATCAGGGCCCCACGTAAAATCCATTCTCTGGTTAAAAACAAGCACAAGCCCGTTGTGTTTTTCCGTCTCCAAAAACCCCCTGCCGCCTATTATCACATCCGGAGCATACTTTACAATCACAAACACTCGTCCCACGATATTTAAAATATCGTAGAACACCCGGCTCTTTAGTCCATCGACATCTTTTGAAAAATCCACTATCCCGTTACCCATTCTACTTCATCCTCTTTGATATGGCTTTAAAGTTCTCAGTTCCAGCCTGTTTTAGTATTTGAAAAATCGCTGTCTCAGCCGTTGTTATCACAGCCCCTGCATCGTGCATAAATCGCAACCCCACGTCTTTATTGTAGCCGCGTCTTGACGAAACACAATCGCTTACAACATGAACCACATACCCACTATTTAGTAAATCCAGAGCGGTCTGAAGGACGCAAATATGTGTCTCAATACCACATAGCAGCACCTTTGGTCGTTTGTGAAGCTTTTCCTCGCAGAAATTCTTTATGCCACATGCGCTAAATGTCATTTTTTCGCAGATTTCAATTCCTTTGAGAGCATCCTTTAGCTCTTTAACGGTAGAACCAATGCCCTTGGGGTACTGCTCGGTTACAACTATTGGCATATTGTTAAGTTTTGCTGTCTCAACAAGATTTATGGTGTTTGATGTCAGCGCCTCACTATCTTCTACAACTGATGCTAACTTTTCCTGAATGTCAACTATCAGCAATACTGTGTCATCCGGATTTATCGTAAATATATTCATAGTCTGTTAATTTACACAATCACAAGCATTTTACTCAAGATGACTTTTAACTTTTTTTCATAATTAATCATGTGCACCTAAGAGTATTCTATCATATTTCAGATTTGTTTTACTTTTTGTTTGTTTGTTGACAATGAAGTCTCAAATAGGTTAGTATTGACGGACGGTAGTTGGCAGTACGTGAAGCCTGATTAATGGTTTGATAAAATAAAGTGAGCAGCAATGAGGAGGTTATACGATGGAGTTTAATGAGCATGTTAATGCGATACTTGGTTCGTGCCATGCGGACCCGTTTTCAATATTAGGAGTTCATCCGATTAAATTTGAAAATAAAGACGCTGTAGCTGTTAGGGCTTTCTTACCTGGCAGCAAAGAGCTGTATGTAGTAAGAAAAGATGAGAAAAAAGTGTATCAGTGTACAAAGGTCAGAGCAGAGGGCTTCTATGAAGCCATTATAGAGAAGGAATCAGAGGTGTTCCCGTACAGATTGAAGGCTGTGTTAGATGACGGCAAAGAGATAGAGTATGATGATCCGTACTCATATTTGCCTGTAATGAGCGATTTTGATCTGCACTTAATCAGCGAGGGTACTCACTACAAAAAGTATGAAAAGCTCGGTGCTCACGTGATGGAAATAAACGGGGTTAGCGGCGTATTTTTTGCCGTTTGGGCCCCTAATGCCGCAAGAGTAAGCGTAATCGGGGATTTTAACAACTGGGATGGCAGACGGCATCAGATGAGGTTGCGCGGCGTGTTTGGCGTATGGGAGATATTTATACCGGCGCTGCAAGAGGGCGATGTTTATAAGTTTGAGATACGTGGTAAATATAATAACTATATAGGAATAAAGGCCGACCCGTATGGATTTTATGCTGAGGTTAGACCAAAAAGCGCCTCCATCGTCCATGACATAAACAAGTACAAGTGGAATGATGATAAGTGGATGGAGGAGAGAGCAAAGAAGAACTGGATGGAGGAGCCTTGCAGCACTTATGAGGTGCATCTTTCCTCATGGAAACAGGCTGAGGGAGATGGTATGCCGCGGTGGCTTACCTACCGTGAGCTGGCTGATCAGTTGGTCTCATACGTAAGCGACCTTGGATATACGCACATTGAGCTGATGCCCATAACGGAGCATCCGCTGGATGCCTCATGGGGATACCAACCGGTTGGGTATTTTGCTCCGACAAGCCGTTTTGGAACTCCTGAGGATTTCATGTACTTTATGGATAAATGCCATCAAAGCAATATAGGGGTCATAGTGGACTGGGTACCGGCGCATTTTCCGAGGGACTCTCATGGTCTGTCATATTTTGACGGCACTGCGCTTTACGAGCACGCAGACCCAAGACGCGGTGAGCACAAAGAGTGGGGCACTCTGATATTTAACTATGGCAGGGTTGAGGTCACAAACTTTTTGATAGCTAATGCCTTGTTTTGGCTGGATAAATACCATCTGGATGGTTTAAGAGTAGATGCAGTGGCCTCAATGCTGTATCTTGATTATTCTAAAAAGCATGGGGAATGGCTTCCAAATCAGTATGGAGGAAAGGAAAACCTTGAGGCGATAGCTATGCTTAAGAGGTTTAACGAGGTTGTACATGCCTATCATCCTGGGGTGTTGACGATAGCAGAGGAGTCAACGGCATGGCCCATGGTATCAAGGCCGACGTATTTGGGCGGTCTTGGATTTAGCTTTAAATGGAACATGGGGTGGATGCACGACATATTGTTGTATTTTCAGAAGGAGCCGGTTCACAGGCGTTATCATCATAACAATCTGACGTTTGCGCTGCTTTATGCGTTTACGGAAAACTTTGTAAACGTGCTTTCCCATGACGAGGTAGTGTATCTGAAACGCTCGATGTTGGATAAGATGCCTGGTGATATGTGGCAGAAGTTTGCTAATCTGAGGCTGCTCTATGCCTACATGTATGCACAGCCCGGTAAGAAACTTTTGTTCATGGGCGGAGAGTTTGGGCAGTGGAAGGAGTGGAATTTTGAGACCAGTCTTGACTGGCATTTGCTGGAGTATGAACCTCACAAGAAACTTCTTAATTTCATGAGAGACCTAAACCACATTTACAAAGAAGAAAAAGCGTTATATGAGGTGGATTTCAGCCATGAGGGGTTTGAGTGGTTAGATTTTAACGACTACAGCAACAGTATAGTGTCGTTTATGAGAAAATCAAAAAATACCGAAGAGGTAATAATCTGCATATTTAACTTTACGCCTGTTCCGAGATTAAATTATAGAATAGGAGTGCCATTTGAGGGATTTTATAAAGAACTGCTAAACAGTGATTCGGAAAGGTACTGGGGCGGTAACATCGGTAACTGGGGGGGATTCCACGCCGATCATGTGTGGTGGCAAAACCGGCCGTTTTCACTTTCCGTGCAGCTGCCTCCGCTAGGCGCCGTATTTTTCAAACACATCAAGCCGGTTGAAATAAATGTGGAACCAGTGGTTGAGACTGTTAAAGAGTCAGCAGTTGAAATTAAGAAAGAGATGCCTCTTGAAGTTAAGAAAGAACAACCGTTAGAGATTAAAAAAGAACAACCGATTGAAATCAAAAAAGAGCAACCGGTAGAGGATAAGAAGGAAAAGCCTGTTGAAGTTAAGAAGGAGAAACCTGTAGAGGCTAAGAAAGAATCACTGGTCAGTTTAAAAAAAGGAGACAAGGGTAAGAATAAAAAATAATATGAGCAGGTCATGTGGTCGCTGCCTCCGGCAGGTGTAAATGCTGGGGGGAGAGGAAAGTCCGGGCTCCGCAGGGCAGGAGGGCTGTTAACGGCAGCCGGGGGAGACCCTAGGGAAAGTGCAACAGAAAGGATACCGCCTGCGATGAATGACTGCGGGTAAGGGTGAAAAGGTGAGGTAAGGGCTCACCGCTTTTATCGGTAACGATGAGAGTTTGTAAACCCCCTCTGGAGAAAGGTTGAATAGGATTTGCATTTTGGGCTGCCCGCCCAATTCCATAGAGATATGGAAGGCAAACGGGTACCAACCGCAGAAGTGGACGGGCAACCGTAGAGCTTAGATGAATGACCATATAAAACAGAATCCGGCTTATGACCTGCTCATAAAAAATTGACAGGAAATCTTAAAAGGGGTATTTAAAAACTAAACGATAACATGATACACTATAAGCGCTAAGCCACCGTAGCTCAGTTCGGTAGAGCAGCTGATTTGTAATCAGCCGGTCGGGGGTTCGAATCCCTTCGGTGGCTCTCAGTACCACCGCAATACTTTTTAACTTATCAGCAGCGAATATATTAAATCCATATCCAAAGATTTAGCGACAGTGGCGCTCCAGCACTCTATTGCGTCGTTACGGAGTTTAATATAATTTATGCCTGTGCTGGTTTGTTTTAGACCGCGCTTTGCTCTTAGACCATCAAGCAGGGCTGCCCGAAATGTATCGTTGTCAAATATCCCGTGAAGATATGTTCCCCACACACCTCCCTTTGACTCTCCATCCATGTAAGTTTCGTCCCCTACCCTCACCTTAAAAATGCTCCCGCCTTTGGTTTGCCCCATGTGAATTTCATAGCAATCCAGATTGTCAAACTCTCCGTCTATAAACGGGATGCCGCCTGTTTTTTTGGCCGTGACACGAAGCGTTACCTTTGAAGACTCAAATACCGTCTCAGCGTCCAAAAATCCAAGTCCTCTGACCTCTCTGTGTCGGCTTTCTATCATATCAGGGTCGCTTATCACTTTTCCAAGCATCTGATACCCGCCACACATCCCCATAAGTGGGATTCCTTGTGTCACAGCCCTTTGTAATACGCCTGAAACACCTGTCTCTTTAAGAAACAGTAAATCCTTCACAGTGTTTTTGGTTCCCGGGATTATGACCAAATCAGAATTTAAGATGTCATTGTCTCTTAGACTATAGACAAGCTCAACACCGGGCTCACAGGAAAGCGCATGAAAATCCGTAAAGTTAGATATGTAATTAAGCCGCAGAACCGTTATTTTTACGCCCGTTCCAGTTCTATCACCTGATTCAAAATGGCTGCCGAGAGCTAAACTATCCTCCTCTTCAAGCCCAATACCGGACACATACGGTATCACTCCGATAACCGGAATACCTGTCAGGTCAGTAATCATAACGTTTCCCGGAATGAGAATATTGACGTCGCCGCGAAACTTGTTAATTACAAAACCCTTTATTAACTTTACATCTTCTTTAAGAAGCGCTGCAGTGCCGTACAAAGATGCAAACACGCCGCCCTTGTCAATGTCCCCTACAAGTAAGACCGGCGCTGAGGTCAGTCTTGCCACCGCCATGTTGACAATCTCCTGCTCTGTTAGGTTAATCTCAGCTGGACTTCCAGCGCCCTCTATGACAATGATTTCGTACCGGTTGTTTAACTCCTCCCACGCACTCACTACATATGGCCAAAAAAGCTCCTTGTTTTTATAATAGTCGGAGGCAGTCATAGTCTTAAACGGCTTTCCCATCACTACCACCTGAGAACCTGATGAGCCCTCAGATTTTAACAGTATGGGATTATGGTAAATTGAGGGTGGAATTCCGGCAGCTTCAGCCTGAAGCGCCTGAGCACGTCCAATTTCACCGCTTTCAATCGTTACGTAGGAATTTAATGCCATGTTTTGGGATTTAAACGGCGCTACGCTGTATCCGGCATTTTTAAACAGTCTGCACAGTGCCGCCACAATCAGTGACTTACCGGCCCCTGAGCCTGTTCCCTGAACCATTATAGCCGCTGCCAATTCTCAGTTACCTCTGTGTGTGGTTTAGTAAGAGTACCACCGGATAGTTTTCATGGATGTCTATAATATTGATGCAAGCAAAATCCTGTTCCAGACGAAAAATATGCCGAAGCGGGATTTTTAGCAAATTACACAGTATGACTCTGTTTGTACCGCCATGGGCAACAATCGCTATGGTTTTATCAAGGTGTCGTTTGATGAGTTTTTTAAGTGTGGGCATTGTGCGCTTACTGACATCCTCCGTGCTCTCTCCACCAATTGGGCTAAATTTAAGCGGATTTTTCGCCCAATTGGTGAAATCCTCCGGATACTTTTCGTTAATCTCATCAAAGCTCATACCCTCCCACTGACCGAAGTGTCTTTCGCGAAATTCGGGGATTGTTATAGGAGTAAGATTAAACGACGCACCTACAATCTCTGCTGTTTTTACACATCGGGACAGGTCTGATGAGTAGAGGGCATCTATCGCAGGTTGTGCGCTGTTGCATGACACGTGACTGCTGATAAATTGAGCCGCTTTTTCTGCCTGAGCAATGCCCTCATCAGATAGCGGCACATCAGTTTGCCCCTTATACCTGAGCGTATCGGAGCCAACAGTCTTTCCGTGTCTTAACAAATAAACTCTCGTTGCCATCGTATCAGAGCGCAATCATAGCACTAAATATAGCCGCATTTCAACAACTGTACGCTAAAAGGAAAATAATTTCGCCGCCCTCTATTATAGCCCCAGCATGGTCACCGGTTATTCCGCCAAATTTTCCTTGTAAAAATGCTGTGGCAAACATGCTGAAAATATACACGCCGGTATGAGTTAAAACAGGCGGTCCTATGATATTAAGCGGATCACTAATATGATTAAAAATGAAATTAGCACCAGAGGCTATAAATATAGTGAGAACTCCACAAGTAAGAATCTCTACTAAACCGGTGTTTGAAATAAAAACAAACCCTAACCCCTCCTCTTTTGCGCTTTTTCCCAGATACAGACAAGCTGTGGCAGCAAACCTCCCTGCAATAGGAAACACGGTAAGGATATATAAGGGTGATACAGCACTCTGAGCAGTCAGATTTTTTAAAAGCAAATATTTAAGAAAAATTATAACTATCATTGCAGCTACTCCAATTGGGCCAGAAACTCCGCTTTTCATAATGTTAAGACGCTCCTCTTGCGACTTTCCTCTGGCTGCTATAGCATCAAACGTGTCGGATAGGCCGTCAAGATGCAGCCCTCCGGTTAATAGAATTGTTACCACAATAACAAGAAAACAAGACACATCGGCAGGGAGAAATTTCTTAGCGACAAACCAAACTAAAGCCGACATAACCCCGATAAATAGCCCTGTAACCGAAAACCATGCCGAACTTTTACCGATTTCTGTTGCATCGTCAGAATAAAGAGAGCGAGGAGTTGGAACTATCGTTAAAAACTGAAACCCCGCCAGTATCCGCTTTATAAATTTGATTATCACCACCGCACCCGCCATGATTTTGATTATGCTCCATGCTCATAGTGAGCTCATCAAAGTAAATTTGACTTATAATTACTTAGCAGCTCTTGACCACGGCGATTTGTCATGCACCTCTTCTACCTTTATCAGGTATCCAAACGGATAATCCGGCTGAAAGATGTGAAACTTATCAAACTCAAACAGTTTCCGTGAGGCAAGCAGGTATCTATAGTAAACATTGTCTTTTTCAAGTATTTCAATAGAGCCGTTAACCTGAAAACTGATATACGAAATGCCGCCGCCATGCCCTCCCATGCCATGTGGGTGTTGAGCCATATTGTGCGGGTGCTGCATGGGTTGTGCCGGTGACTCCTCCATCCCTACATACAGGAGACTTGTGTGGCCGTTATTTTTAACATTTTGAAGTGCTTTGCCGCTGAATATTTCTAATCCGCCAAGTAAAGCAGGGTCAAAATTAGAGGGGTCGTTATAAAGTGCTTCAACTGCTTCAACACGCTCCCTGATGGTTTCTATGTGCGGTCTTGACTTGGTATTTGCTGCGGCTGATTCAAAGAGATTAGTAAAATGCTCAAGCTGCCCAGTTTTAGGAATTAATCCGATTCCCTTTACTGTCATATTAACCGGATATTTTGTGTAAGGTTCTGACTCTCCACCCTCAACCCATGTAATCATAACAGGCAGGTGGGCTGAAAAATATCTGAGCGATTTTCCATCCCTCATTTCATTTATAAATTTAAGTCGTGATGAGGCAAGCCAATTAAGACTACGCTCTGGCAATTTACCTGTACTAAGCGGTTCTTTCATAAATTATCCCGGTCGGTGCATTTTGGAAAAATCACGTGATTTTATCTCCTCTACAAAAGCCTCAGTAATTTTGCTAACACCCTTTTCAATTGCTTTTTTTTCTATGACTCCTATAACCATTTTTCTAATGAAAGCCGGTACCTTATTCATTCTCTGTTTAGCGGCACTTTCCCATTCTATATCAGATTGGGACTCATCTGTAAGCGTGAGTTTCCCTTTGCCCTGCGGTTCATAAAGACACAGAGGATCCTCAGCCATAAAGTCACCTTTCTCAGCTAATGCTCTTGCCCTGCAGCCGCCGCATATCTCTGTAAACTCACATATGCCGCATCTGCCACCATACTCGCCGTCCCGCATAGTTTGCAATTTCTGAGACTCCGCCCACAGTTGCTCTATGCTTGTATCCTTAACGTTTCCAACACTGTCCTCCATATATGGACATGGGGTCACATTTCCCACAGGGTCTATGCGCATGTAAGAGCGTCCTGCAAGACAGCCGCGTGTGCCCTCAGGCAGTCTTACGCCATCCTCATGAAGCACCCGATAAATGTGAGGCGCACACCGCGCTCTGACCATCGTTCGGGTCTCGGTCTTAGATCGCTTAACAAGCTCCTGTATGGCAGCGTCATAGTTTTGAACCGAAATAAATGTCCTCATGGCTCGCCCCGTGCAGACAAGGAAAAAGAAATTTAGCGCTCTTGCACCTAAACTTACCGCAAGCTCAACGAAATCTCCAATCTCTGTGTAATTATCATCGGTAAGGGTGACATCAAGTTGAGTCTCGATAGAAAGCTCCTTTGCGGCTTTTAAACAGTCTATGGAAAGTTCCCACGCTCCCTTAAAATTGCGAAACGCATTATGACTTTCCGGCTTTATGGAATCAATACTGACTCCGATACCCTGTAAACCAGCACTCTTCAGCTGTGCCAATTTATCTCTCTTAAGCAGAGTGCCGTTTGTGCCAAGTACTGTTATAAACCCTGCATCCGAGCAGTATCCCACGATGTCTATGATATCATCCCGAAGGAGAGGCTCTCCACCAGTTAGCACTATCATCATGGCGGGATTCATTTGAGCAAGCGAATTTACAACACCTTTCGCCTGTGCCGTTGTCAATTCTCCGTCACTGCGGCAACCTGCGTCCATATAGCAGTGCGGACAGGAGAGATTACAGCCATGCGTTAAATTCCATGAGACAATGTACGGCTTATAATCTAAAGTTCCCAACCCTTGAAATCCTCAGCCCTTGTAACCATAACGTTACACGGGCTGTAGCGCACCACATTTTCACAAACCGAGCCGATGTCAATTCCCTCAGCGTGATGGCGTCCGGTTCGCCCTGTAAAGACCAACGCAGCGCCCACATCTTTGGCATAATCGCATATCTTTTTATATATATGACCGGAGAGCACCGATTTCTTAAGTCCGTTACCGTTTTGCCCGCCGTCTCCGACAAGTCCAAAACCGTGCATTGCTCCGTGAGCGGGTTTAGCTTCATGGGTTGCGCCGTTGCCGCCAAACACATCCTTTTCCGCCTTATTTAGAATCATGTGTCCAACCCGTGCAAGACCTTTATCTATAAATTCATCGTGAATTTTCTCTTGATCTTTTGTATTAAATTTAAACCCGTCGTCGTTAATTAGTGTGTCTTTTAAGCGCCCAAAGAGATCGTTATGGAGGGCTGAGTCAAAGACGTATAGGAGATGGAGCTTTGCATTAAATTTCTTAGCCAACGCTGCGGCAACTCTAAGTGAATAAACAGCCGATGCGCTGCCGTCTAAACCGACTACAAACTCAGCACCCTCTAATATCTTATCGTTTTTTACGATTAGGATATTTTTATTATCACACTGCCTAAGCACCCTCGTACAGACACTGCCCACAAAACCATACTCACTGTGGTTGAACCCTGAGTCTCCGATAATGACAAGACTGCCAAAATCCTCCTCATTAATCAGCTCAAGGAGGGCTTTAAAATTTTTCCCTTCGCGCACTTTGGGGCTAAATGGGACTTGAGCGTCACTAAATATCGGCTCAAGCGGCTTTAGATACGAAAGAGATATTTTTTCCATACCGACACGAATAAGGCTTGCGTGAACCTCCCGCTGCTTAGCAAGGATTTCCTCAGTCTGGTACTCTGCGGGCAAAGTCGGCTCCATAATTCTGAAAGCGCCCTCGTGCATAACCGCATTGTAACCATGAAGTCCAAGCACCGGCAGATTAAATGCCCTTGCTATACTTAACGCAACACCCGCCGCCATATCAGAGACATCGCCATTGTCATGGCACAGCAACACTTTACTAATTTTAATCTGCATCACAATCTGACTATAATAACACTTCTGTAAAATCAAAGACAATACAGGCACAATTTAATAAATTGACTATGCAGTTAACTCCGTTAACAAAAAAACTGGATTCCTGCCTTCGCAGGAATGACAAAAAAAGAAAGCCCCCTCTTGTCATTCCCGCCTACGAGCGGGAATCCAGTCCTTTTTTCCACTTTAAAAAACATAGAAACCTACCTTTTTAGAACCATGAAACCCCTCTACCGGAATTAACTCAATAAGCATTTTTAATAATGCTAATTCGTTTTCAAGAAAACAAAAATAATAAGGGAAAGGGCTTTGCCCTCCCTTTATTATTTTGATAATCTAATTACCTCGCTGGCGGTAGTCCTCTATGGCTTTTCTAAGGGCGTCGGCGCCGAGGTTTGAGCAGTGCATTTTCTGGGGCGGCAGCCCATCTAAGGCATCCGCCACATCCTGTTTTGTTATCAGGAGCGCTTCTTCAAGCGTTTTGCCTTTTGCCATTTCGGTTATCATACTGGACACTGCGATAGCCGCTCCACAGCCAAATGTCTGAAATTTTATATCAACTATTTTTTCATTTTCTACTTTTATAAAAAGTTTCATAGCATCGCCACAAGTTGGATTGCCCTCCATCCCTACCCCATCGGCGTCAGCTATCTCCCCCACGTTTCTTGGATTTGTAAAGTGATCCATCAATTTTTGGCTATACATGTTAAACCTCCCTTACATTTTTTCTAAATGTTATCTCAATTTTCCTCTGTTTTCATATCCTCAGGGCGCCAACCCTCCTTAGCAAAAGGAGACATCGCCCTTAACTTTCCTATAATGACAGGAAACTCCGTAATTAAACTCTCCACATCCTCTATAGTGTTATCTATGCCAAAGGAAAACACAATTGAGCCGTGTGTAAGGCTTGTGGGGACTCCCATTGAGGCAAGCGTGGGAGAGGCTTTTAGAGCCTTTGATGTACATGCCGAGCCGCTTGCTGCGTATATTGATTTAGATAGGAGCATAAGCAGCATTCCCTCGCCTTCAATAAACTCTACTACGAAACTGGCAAGCCCGGGAAGCCTCTGAGTTGGATGTCCCGTTAAGTGCACCTTTTCAACCTTAGAAAGTCCCTCAATGCACCTGTCCCGTAATTTTTTAACGTGTGCCATCCTCTCAGGCAGTTTTTCCTTAGCAAGCTCCGCAGCTTTTCCCATTCCAACGATTGCAGGCACATTCTCCGTACCGGCACGTCTTCCGTTTTCCTGAATGCCTCCATAGATAAGAGGTAAAATCCTCTGTCCACCCCTTAAATAAAGCGCCCCAGCGCCCTTTGGGCCATAAAACTGATGCGCCGCCATACTCATTGCATCCACCCCCAACGCCTTTACATCCACCTCCATGTTGCCCACAGTTGCCACAGCATCGGTGTGAAAAGTTATCTTACGCTCACGGGCAATTTCTGCGATTTCCTGTATTGGTTCAATAGTCCCCACCTCGGAGTTAGCATGTATGACCGATATTAGCACTGTGTCTTTGTTGATTGCCGACTTTACGGCCTGCGGATCAACAAGCCCGTGTTTATCTAAAGGCAGGTACGTCACCACAAATCCCTGCTTTTCCAAAGACCTGGCAGTGTTAAGCACCGAATGGTGTTCGGCTTTTGATATTATTATGTGATTGCCATCGTTTTGTCTTGATGTAGCCAATCCTTTAACTGCAAAGTTATTTGCCTCAGCTCCCGATGACGTAAAGATTATCTCCGATGCTTTAGCGTTTATTAATGCCCCTACCTGTTCCCTTGCTTTGTCTATCCCCTGCTTAGCATTAAAACCCAAATCGTACATACTAAGAGGATTTCCAAACTCCTCCTTAAAGTACGGCTCCATTACCTCAAACACCTCTGGTAAGAGTGGATTTGTAGCCACATGGTCAAAATATAGTCTCTTGTTCATTTTTTCACCTCTTTTAGCGCTGACGCAGAGTTGCCGTCGGCTTTTCTGATGTAAATCTTATAATAATCCGCCTCCTCATCTATACCCAAAAACTCATTTCCGGTCTTTTCACACCATGCCGGCACATCCTCAAGCGCTCCGTCATAGTCGGTTAAAAGTTCCAACACCTGCTTATCTTCCAACTCCTTAATTTGCTCGTCCAGCTTCAACAAGTGCATCGGACACATCATATATACGATGTCGCTTGTTACATCTGCTTTAACGTTTTCAACAAATTTTAGACTCATGCCAGTGCGCTCCCAACGGTTTTGCTGCTGCCCGCACGTAGCACTTCACGTGGACACGCCGCACCTACAGCACTTGCATCACAGGAAAAAATTAAGTCCTCAAACTGCTTACCCTTGACTAAATCCATGAGCGTTATGGTTTGTAAAAACTCTTCTATTTGCCTTCCCAGCGCTCTCCACAAGTGTTGTATCACGCAGTGGTCGGCTTTCATACAGCCTTTAGAGCTTGCTGGGTCTTCAGAGTGCGCCGATGCACACAGTGTAATTGCAAACGGGCCCTCTAACGTGGTTAATATCTCCGCTATAGTAATATCCTCAGGGCCTTTTGTTAATAAATAACCGCCGCCAGGGCCCTTTACGCTCTTTATCAGTCCAACCTTACGCAGCCTTCCAAGTATCTGCTCTAAAAACGGCACGGACACGTCCTGACGCTCTGAAATCACCCGTATGGTCAGCGGGTTTTCAGGATACCCACGCGCTATCTCATACATAGCTCTTACGCCGTACTGGCATTTTGTCGATAATCTCAACATAGTAATTTAATTTTATAATACCTTACTAATTTTGTCAAGTATTATTTTTTTTATTGCCTATGCAGTTAGCTCCGCAAACAAAAAACTGGATTCCTGCCTACGCAGGAATGACACTCCCCTAAAGGGGATTCCCCTGTAAAGGAATAACAGAAAAAAGAAGAGTACTCTCCTGTGTCATTCCCGCCTACTCCTTTTGTCATTCCCGCCTACGAGCGGGAATCCAGTCCTTTAAATATATCATTTGCTGACAGAAAACCCTCTGCCAGAGTTAACTCATTAAGCATTTATTTTTTAAATTAATGTATAATAAATGTGATTTAACATACAGGCTATTATTCTTTACTGTTTAACCAAAGGAGGGAATTGAGCAAATGTCTGATAAGAAAAACATAAACAGGGAGATAAGCCAATATCTGATAAAATGGTAAAAGCCTGTTTTCTTGACGATATTTTGCGTTCTTCGCTGGATATGGCAGTTGTTGCCTGCGATCTTGATTTCCGTATAATTTATTATAATCCTATGGCTGCAAGGTATTTTGATTGCCCAGAGGCTGAAGCGTTAGGTAAGAGTTTCACGGAACTTCAAAATAACCGGCTTGTGATTCCAGATGAATTATCAGAGGCGGTAAAAAGGGTCAGAGATGACGGTGAAATTTCCTACGTCCATAAAAAAACAAAAAACGCTCAGAATATCTTTCTTGAATCAAGACTATCCTGTGTATTGAATAATGACGGAGATGTAATTGGTTATGTCTTTACTTCAAGGGACATAACAACGATGAAAACCCTGTCGGATACATTAAGTTACCGAGTCACGCTGGAAAATCTTGCCGCCTCAGTATCTGCCGGTTTAATAAGCATACCCTCTTCAGAACTTTACCCGGAAATGAAGATATCACTGGAGCGGTTAGCAGAAGCACTAAATGCCGAGAGCGCATACCTTGCCGTATATAACGATGATGACGACATTATTCATCAATGGCATCATACGACTGTCTCCAATCTCATGGACGATGCCACACTTCTGTGGTTTAAAGACAGAGCAAATATCGGTAAAATTACATTTTATGATAAAACAGATACATCGGTGGCGGCAAATGAGTTTTCACCTAATAATGTTTACTCTGTTATTATCGTATCTCTTGTATATGGCGAAAGACAAATGGGGTTTATTGCTATTGCCTCTGAAACTCAACACAGGCAGTGGCAGCCGGAGGAGATTGTCATCATAAAGATGGTAAGCGAGATATTCGTTAGTGCCATGATAAGAAAGGAAACAGAAGAGAAGCTGCATAAATTGGCACACTACGATATTTTGACCAATGTGCCCAACCGAATGCTCTTTAATGACAGGTTATGTGTGGCTATGGAGCAGGCTCGGAGACATGATACAATGCTGGCTCTTTTATTCATAGATTTGGATAGGTTTAAGAAAATAAACGACACACTGGGGCATGACATAGGGGATTTGCTGTTAAAAGAGGCTGCCGGCAGAATTGAACTCTGCACAAGGAAATCCGACACTGTTGCCAGAATGGGAGGGGATGAGTTTACAGTGATAATGACAAACCTCCAGAGATCGGACGATGTATCACGACTTGCCGCTAAGATTATCACAGCGCTTTCGGCGCCCTTTTTTATAAAGCAGCATGAGTGCTCTGTAGAAGCAAGCATTGGAATAAGTGTGTTCCCGGCCGATACCGATGATGTTGTGACACTGCTTAAAAACGCCGACATTGCCCTCTATCAGGTAAAAGAGCATGGGCGTGGGGATTATCAGTTTTTCTCTCCATCAATGAACAAGCGCTCCATTCACAAACTCAATCTGGAAAACAGACTGAGAAAGGCGCTTAAAACTGATGAGTTTTCAGTGCTTTACCAGCCGCAGATTGGTATCAACAGCGGCAACATTACGGGGATGGAGGTAATAGTCCGGTGGATAAGTAAAGAGTCCGGCTATGTGCCATCTTTTGAGTTTATCCCCATAGCTGAGGAATCCGGGTTGATTTTATCTCTGGGTAAGATGGTGTTCAGGCAGGTTTGTATGGTAAGTAAAGAGTGGGCTGACATGGGTTTTAACCACTTAGCAGTATCAATAAAAGTTCTTGAAAGCCAGTTCAGACACCGTGATCTTTTGGATGTCGTTCAAAGGATACTGAAAGAGACCGGGGCCAACCCTGCTCTGCTTGACGTCACGATAGATGAGAACACTGCAATGACAGACGTTGAACAGTCCATATCAATACTGAAAAAACTAAAGAATCTCGGATTTTCAATAACCATTGATAACTTTGGCACAGGCTATTCCTCATTAAGCCACCTTAAGAGATTTCCTGCGGATACTTTGAAAATAAACAAAACATTTATAAATAACATAACTGTGGATACCGACTATGCCTCAATTGCAAAGGCCATAATAGCGCTGGCACACACTCTGGGCCTTAAGGTGGTTGCTGAGGGCGTTGAGACCAATGAACAGCTTGAGTTTCTACGTGCCGTTAAGTGTGATGCCGTGCAGGGAACGCTGTTTACACCTGCCCTTACCCAGGGTGACGTTCTTCACATTCTTAATGATGAGGCACATTTTAAAGTAAGGAGCTAACCTCTGTGACCTTTGAAGCACTATTTAAGCCGCACATCCGCATAGAGAGTGCCGTAAAAATCACAGCCTACACGATAGCTCTGATTGCCTTTTTCTCTGTATTTACTCATATTTCGCCAATATTTCCTGCTGCCTTTATAGCTTTGCTTGCGCTGTCTTTTTATTTTGATTTTAAAAAACCTGTCCACATCTCACGCCTTGTAATAAATCTGATTTCCATCTTAGTGATAGCAGTGTCGGTTTACAGGGTTATGACAGAAGACATTGTTGAGCCATCGGTTGAGGCGCTGATTATACTTCTTGCCATGAAGTTTCTTGAGGCAAAGAAATTCAGAGACTACATGCAGATATATCTTATATCGGTTTTTGTGCTGATGGGTTCGGCGTTGCTCTCTATAGATTTTACTTTTTTCCTGTTTTTTGTAATTCTCTTTTTTCTGATTGCAGAATCAATTGTGCTGCTTACGTATCACACAGAGGCGCCGGAGCTAATTATAGAGAGAGCGGCTTTTTTAAAAATTATAAAACGTGCCATACTTATACCGCTTGCCTCAATCCCTCTTACTGTGGCTATATTTATGATTCTTCCCAGAACAAATTACCAGTTCCTCAGATTTCTAAACCACGGGCATGTTGGAAAATCAGGGTTTTCCGACAGCATTGCTCTTGGCAGTGTGTCAAGCATTCAGCTTGATGTTAGCCCTGTGTTTCGGGCAAGCATGGAGCCGGTTGAAGAGGAACATCTGTACTGGCGCGGCATAGTGCTTGATCACTTTGACGGCACTACATGGAAATCAAACCTCAGAGAATATGAAAAGCCTGAAAATAAAGACACGCTTCAAGGGGGCAAGACAGTCCTTCAGACTATTTACCTACAGCCTTACGATAACAAGTTTCTCTTTACACTGGACAGACCGGTATCGGTAACCTACAGGGGGGCAAGAATTTCAACGGATTTTACCGTCTCTGTCAGGGATTCCGTTAAGACCATGATACGATACGATGTCATTTCAAAAGTCACAGTCCCGCAAAACAGCAATACTCGCTCAGTGCCGGACAATTTAAACAGATACCTTCAGCTGCCTGATGGGGTGCCAGAGCAAATTACATCACTTTCAAAATCCTTAACAGATGGCCGCAGCACAGATGATGCGATTAAGACTGTCTATAGGTATCTGCACTCAGGGCTTTTCACATATTCTCTGGATAAACTTCCGGCCACAGACACTCCCCTTTCGGATTTCCTGTTTAAGAAAAGAAGTGGCAACTGCGAATACTTTGCCTCGGCTATGGCGCTTATGCTAAGAGCGGCTGGGATTCCAGCTAATGTAATAGGAGGTTACAGGGGCGGAATGTATAATAATGTTGGCAAATACTACATAGTGCTCCAAAAAAATGCCCATGTCTGGGTGGAGGCATATATTAATGGTAAGGGATGGGTAAGATACGACCCAACACCGCCTCTTAGCGTAAATCCGCTTTTAGCAGAAAAAGCCGAGTTTTCTGCATACCGGCTGCTTGCCGACAGCATCAACTACTACTGGAACTCTCTTGTTATCAACTATAATTTTGACAAGCAGCTAAGCATATTTAACAAGCTGAGAATTGCCATAGAAAAACCAGTCTTTAACCTTAAAATAAAGGAAATCCATCCGGGCTGGTTTTTCCTTTATTTAGCGCTTTTACCGATAGTTTTCTTTGCTGCTTACCTTTTGCTCATAAAGAAAACTACAGTTGAGGCAAGGCTGATATCTGAGTTCTATTTAAGACTAAACAGGCGGGGTTTTGTGAAAAAAGAGAGCGAGGGACTTCAGGAATTCGTCTCATCTATAGACGATAAACAGCTAAAAACTCACGCTATGAGATTCGTTATGGAGTTTCAACAGATATTTTACAAGGATACAAAATTCACCGCAGATAAAGTGCGGCTGCTAAAAGATATTTTATCATCTTTAGCTGCCTAATCGTCCCCAATACTTCTAAGTATTTGAAGCAGACGTAAGATTTCAAGATACAGCCAAACCAGCGTAACTAAAAGCGCAAACGCACCGTACCACTCCATAAACTTAGGAGCGTGTGCTGCTGCAGATTGCTCTATCAGATCAAAATCCAGCACCAGATTTAAAGCTGCTATTGCTGTTACCACAACGCTAAAACCTAATCCAATAACGCCGCTAAACAGAAACGGTATCTGGATGTGGAATAGCCCTAAAATCATAGAGGTCATATAAATCAAACAAACGCCGCCTGTGGCTGCTATCACACCGGACTTAAACTTTTGTGTAGCTCTGACAAGCCCAGTCTTATACGCAAAGAGTAAAGCAACAAGGGTGCCTATTGTCAAAACCACTGCCTGGAAGGCTATTCCAGGATATGCTGCCTCAGCTAAAGAGGACACGCCGCCAATAACCAATCCCTCAAAAAGTGCATAAAGAGGCGCAGTTACGGTAGCAAAATTGTTTTTAAAGATTGTGATTATAGCGGTAATTAAACCACCTATCGCTCCCAGTATGACAAATGGCATTACAACCTGAGGTCCCTCCGTAAAGAACCGGTTCCACATCCACACTGCTGCTAAAGTTAAAATAAATATCAGAAGAAGTGATTTATTCACCGCCCCTTGAATAGTCATTGTCTCGGAATATCCCGATATACTTCTATATCGCGTAAGAGAATTAGCCCTCAGGGCAGGATTAGATGTTCTCATCATAATTGAGTACCTCCCTTAAAGTTTTTTATCTGTACATCTTCTATATTATAGCAAAAAAACTAAAGATATTAACCACGAAAAACACGAAAGGCACGAAAAACGGATTTATAAAATATGCATATGCAGTTAGCTCCCAAACAAATAACTGGATTCCTGCTTTCGCAGGAATGACAAGAAAACAGAATGAAAGAAAACAACACAATGGCGCCCCTTCTTTGTCATTCCCGCCTACGAGCGGGAATCCAGTCCTTTAAATATATCATTTGCTGACAAAAAACCTTCTGTCGGAGTTAACTCAATAAGCATTTTATAAAATATGCTGCGACTTTTCTTTCTATAGAAATGTCCTTAGAAATCTCCCCTTTTGGAGCTATATTCCAGGTCCATGTTTTCTCAGGCAAGGGGAGCTCAATGCCGGTTAGTGTGTAGTATTGGTTTACAGATTGTGTGCGATGGTTGCGCTCAATGAACTCAAAATCCGTAATCAGGCATACATTTGTTTTTGTTGCCATGAGAGCGTCAAGATGCGCTCTCAGTACGTTGTATTCCCATCTCTTTAAAGTAGAGCCGTCCTCACAGGCATCATTTTTTAAAATATACTCCCTTGGCATAACAGTGAGCTGAGAAAGAATGTTTAAGGATATGACAAGGTCTGTACGGTTGTCTTGAATCTCCGGCAAATTGGTCTTTGCAGGCTCTGGTAATTCAATATGCGCTTGTGTCCGATTTTTGGTTAAATTGAAGATGTCTTCGGCCACTCCTGTAATATCACAAGAGAGTGTATCCACGTTGGGAAACTTTCTTATGATTTTGAGGGTTTTAGCAAGATGAACAATATCAACTAAAATAACTTTTTCAAACTTTTCGCTGAGTTGTGATAATGGTACATCCAACAGATTCCCTGAGCCAAGCACAACAACTGTTCTGAAATTTTTACAACGCTCAACAGATTTTATTATGAAATTTTTAGAATTTTCCAGATGAGACGACCATGCGGATTTGCATCTTTTATGGCGGGCGTCAATGGCAATGGCTTCTTTGAGATAACCCATACGTTTAACATAAGGGGGCGCCGGAGTGGTCAGATAGGTTAGAAACTCAGCTATCATACGTAAATTAAGATGACTTAGAATTAATCAGGTCGTATATTGACTTTGAAACTTTAAGCACAGATTTAGCGGTTTCAAAATTAATCATATTAGGGCCGTCACAGAGGGCCTTATCCGGTTCCGGGTGTACCTCCATAAAAAGTCCGTCACATCCTGCCGCAACCCCTGCCCTTGCCAGTGTGGGAACATATTTACGCTCTCCTCCTGAGGCATTCCCCAGCCCGCCCGGAAGCTGCACACTGTGGGTAGCATCAAACACCACCGGATGCCCATACTGCTTCATTATAGGAATCCCTCTGAAATCCACCACCAGATTGCCATAGCCAAATGTGGTGCCGCGTTCGGTTATAAGAAGTTTGGTGTTTCCGGTTGACGTAAATTTCGCGACAACATTTTTAACGTCCCATGGGGCCATAAACTGCCCTTTTTTGATATTTACGGTTTTCCCCGTGTTTGAGGCTGCTATGATTATATCCGTTTGTCTGGATAGAAGCGCCGGAATCTGGATTATATCCACTACCTCAGACGCAATTGCTGCCTCCTCCGCAGAGTGTATATCTGTTAAAACAGCAACATTGTATTTTTCTCTTATGTCGTTTAATATTTGAAGACCGTGCTCTGACGGCCCAGCTCCTCTGAAACTATTTATAGAGGTTCGGTTTGCCTTGTCGTAGGAGCTTTTATAGATGAATGTTATTCCGAGTGCGGCACAGATTTCCTTAAGCTCAAATGCCGCCGACATGGCAAGCTCCCGGCTTTCTATCACACAGGGACCTGCTATCACAAAAAACCCAGCCCGAATCTTATCGTATAAGTCCATACAGTTATTATATATATTCACAGTCACTTATATTTTTGTTTAATTGCAAGAATTGTTTGATCACGCAGTGTTTTAAGGTATCTGAGCGTGTTTTGATCGACAACTAAATCACCGGCAATGGGTTTATCAATGTAGATAAGGCCAAGAGGCACTTTGTTAACCTTTACCGGAAACAGCATAAATGTTTCTGAATCCATAAGATTTTTGTACCAGCTTGGTATCCGGTCTGTGACTCTGTGGTCGTCAACATCATCTACCAGGATGTCGGAGTTATTTAACAGCGATTCGCTAAAAACATCTCTGTACATATCTCCAAAGAAGAATCTGAAGTTATTTATAATAACAGACACGTTTTCTCCAAAGCCAAATCTTCCCTCCATGACGTTTTCCCTTGGGGACTTTATCGATATTATGATTCTCAGAGGATTAAGCCCTCTAAACATGATTTCAAGAATCATTCTAAGCACATCATTTAGTGAATACTCCTCAAGCAGCGATGAGGCAACCTCCTGAATCCCTCTTGAAAATATTAGCTCAGGGCTGTCACCGCGGCCAAATAGGTTTGTTTTAATTTCAAGCATCTGAACGCCGTTTTTACTGCTGTAGTCGTTTTGTTTTACAGCCGTCTCGGCTGCATCAGGTGTTTCCTCAAGAAGGTTCTTATTGGAAAGCAGGTCCTTTAGTGACTTTGCTAAACCAATCTGCCCCACATTTACATTAAAATCCTTTCCGTAAGTGTCCAGCTCGCCGTATGATTTGTTGAGGATTTCCATAAGCTGTTCTTCAGTAATGGAAAAGCAGTTTTTGTATTTGATCAGAAGTTTTGCTATTGCTTTTTTCCAGACATCAGGACCCTTTGAGGCGTTTTTTACGGCAAGACACAGCTCACTTGAAAAATTCACGATGGTTCTTATTGAATCAGCATCAGTGTCGGGTTTGACCACTACTGGCTCATTGAGTCTCTGCATACAGTAAATTATCTGAGGTGAAAGATGCCAATCCTTACCTGTAAGCATCCCTATTTTTTCATAAGAAATTCCAAAGACATTCAGTGATGCGCTGTTTTCAGCCACCCCGCCTCTGTCAAACAATTCTGCAACTTTGGCTGCCTCATCCGGCATATAGTACGTTGCCAGTGTTTTACCCAAGTCAAAAAACATGGAACACAGGAAAGACTCCTCGACATCTTTCCTGCCTATGGCTTTAGAAACCTCTCTGGCAATTATAGCGCCAAGGAAGCTCCCCATCATCACGCTTCTTAACTCCCGCGCAAGCGACTTATTTTCAATATTTTCAAACAGCATCAGAGACAGCGCTGCATTACGAATGTGATCAAGTCCTAAAATATATACAGCCCGCGATATTGTGGTAATTTTCCCTCCGTACTGTGCTCTTACATATTGTGCAGTGTTGACGATTCTTAGGATTTTGTTTGTCAGGGCAAAATCGTTAAGGATTGTATCTGTCAGCTCTGTTATTGTGGCGTCACTTTTAGATGTGGCCTGTTTGGTGATTAGTTTTATGGTGTGAGCTGCGGCTGGGAACTCCTTTATATCCTCAAGTTTCTTTCTTAGTATTTCTATCGTGTCTTCTTTTTTAGGCATCGTTATCCCTTCTTTATTTCGGATTTAACAGGTTGTTCTTTGCGTAGTTTAGAGTCTAAGGAGAAAACCTCTTTTTCTAAAATTTCTATGAGTACCTCAAGTTCCTTGTTGCCGGTTTGGAAATCAGTCACAATTGCTTTAATCGCTTCAGACTTCTCAGCCTTAGCCTTGTGGCGGTTGGTCAGGTGATTGTTTAACTCGGCTACCGTGTGGAACCTCTTTATCATATCCGATACGGTTTCTTTAAAATCATAAATCAGAGATGTTTGATTTTTAATCAAAGATGCTTGATTTTTAACTACAGAGTTTTGATCCTTAAGTGTACCGACTTGTTCAGTTACTTTTTCGGTATCAGAAAGTTTATTTTTAAGAAGTGTAACCTGTCCGCCATATTTCCTCTTAACATCATCAAGAGCCAGTTCAGATTCCAGCACCTTCTTTCTCAGAGTTTTCAACTCATTGCTAAAACTTTCTTTCAGTGTTTCCATTTCCTTCAATAGTTTCTTTTGCGAGACGTCCCTCTTAACATACAAATAAACCGCAGCCGCAATAGACATCACAAAAACGCCAGCAAATATAATAAGAACAGTCAAATCTACTCTGATAGCCATCTTCACAAATCTCCGTCCTCTAAGTATAACATGTGCATCAGTGTAAAGTATAAAGTTTTGTGTTTGGCTATTTATAGGGTAGAATTTTGTTTTTCAAGACGTTCTATCTCTTGTCGTATTTCATCAATTACTTCTTTGTTTCTAATTTCTTTTTTATCGCCAATGTTTGATGAAAAGACATAAAAGACGTTGCCACCATATTGCCGGGTAAATCTCTCATGGGTCTTACTTTGTAAGTCTTTTTCCTTAAATATCTGGGATAACTGAATGCCATGGTTCACAGGCTTTATCTGTATTCCAATATGACAATCTCTGACTTTAATGAAGAAATCAACATTGTAAAGCCTGTCCCACTCATCAGGAGCTGGTTCTATTTTAATTCTGAGTTCTTTTTCAAGTTGTCCATAAACGGTCTTGATTTCAGTCATATAGCCGTCAAAAGTTCTGTCAATGACAAGTTGCATCATGTAATCAATACAATCTTGCTCTGTAATTTCTGCAACTTCAGACTGAATGACTTCAGTGATTTTGATATAGAGCTTTCTGCCGAGGGATTCAATATGTTCTTTGGAACGAACGTTTTTAAGGTAGTATTCACGCCACTCATCAAGCTGTTTTGGCGCACACTGTCTTATACTTTCAGAGGTTGGTCCTACATTGCGTTTGAAATTTAATTGAAAACGATTCATTGCGCTGTTTAGAATCCATTCTTTAGCCATTTTGCCCTCCCAGCTTAAGAAACTTGTCCCTGTATTTAAAGTTAGAATCTACATCTACATCAACTAATCCCTCTTTGATAATGTGAGCATTTATGAATGTCTTGTTTCTCAGGTATAGATAGCAAAGCAAATTATTTTGATCATCATATTTTCGATGATCAAATTTCATAAACACCTTTTGCCCCTTTGTTTTTTCAAGCAGATATTTAACCGCCTGTCCATTGGCAATTTTTTTTTCTTTTACTCC
Organism: Nitrospirales bacterium LBB_01; assembly: GCA_004376055.2. Lineage (GTDB taxonomy): Bacteria > Nitrospirota > Thermodesulfovibrionia > Thermodesulfovibrionales > Magnetobacteriaceae > Magnetomonas > Magnetomonas plexicatena. The sequence continues at coordinate 936,061 of CP049016.1, read as the reverse complement.
GATGAGACGAACAACCAAATCGTTATTAAGCCTCACCAACTCAGGGCTGATTACTCCTAAGACAGAATAGTAGTTTTCTCTGTCACCACTGTGTTTGTCAATTTTTGAACCGAATTGAAGCTTCTTAGGGTCTATTTTCTTATCGAGTTTATGAGGGTCTTTAAAAATATAGGGCAATTTTTCAATCTCACTATTTTGGTCAGCTATAATTCTATCTTCTAAAAAAACATACTCAGCATTTGTAAGGTTTAATTGTCCAGGTTTTAGCTTATCTTTAATTATTGGAATAAATTCCAAGTTGATTTCATAGCCAACCGAACAACGGCCAAAGTTACGGGCGGCAAGTGTAGTTGTGCCACTGCCAAGGAATGGGTCCAAAACCGTTTCTCCGGAAAAAGAAAACATTTTTATCAATCGGACAGGCAATTCCTCTGGAAACACAGCAATGTGCCCATCCTGCTTCGCCCCTGTAAAGTACCAGTGCCCTGAGAAATAAGCGTTCCAATCGTCTTTTGTTATTATTGAAAGTTCCTTTTGTTCTTTAGTCGGAGCTGGTGCAGCACCATGTTTTTTAAAAAGCAGAATAAATTCATAATCAAGTTTTAAAATGCCATTTCTAGGATATGGGAAACTGCCCATTATCGTAGCCCCGCCAGTAGTGTTGCACGTGGTGACCTTCTGCCAAATGACAGCCCCCATATAGTCAAATCCAATACTTTCACAGAATTTTATAACTTCTGTTCTTATTGGTATCACTTTATACCGCCCATAATACACTGAGCGTGCGAATTGATCACCAATATTGATGCAAAGCCGACAACCTGGATGTAATACTCTGTAACACTCTTTCCAGACAAGATTTAGGTTATTGATATAGCTTTCGTAGCTTTCATGAAAGCCTATTTGATTATCAGTTCCATAATCTTTTAATTGCCAATACGGGGGAGATGTAATGACCAAATGGACTGAGTTATCCGTCAAAAGAGTCATTTGCCTGCTGTCGCCGTGAATTATCCTATGAAGAGTTTTAACTATCATGAACTATTTATTCATTTCGCTTAAAGTAATAATACTAAGTCTCATCGCAGATTTCAAATCGTATCAGGCTATAAAATCTCCCCTGCGGCACTTCTATATGCTGGTTGTTTGCTATTTTCAGGGATACCTTTTGTGCTTTACCATTTATTAGTCTAAAGAAATTGTTAGAAGATATAATCGTCTCAGTTTTATACCTTGAGTATGTATCGGTTCCCTCCCTAAACAGGATATGCTTGGCACCTGCCCCTAAGAGGATGTTTCCGCCTGAACCAAACAAGAAAACCTCCTGATCTTCATTCAAGTCTCCGATTTTACCCAGGATTTCCTCCCAACTCCACAACTGCCCATCAGGTCTTTGTACCTTACATTCCTTAATTACAACATAGCCGCCAATAACGGCAGGAAGTGACTCCGTAATAAGGGCGCCAGAGTCCAAATACATGGCCTCCATAATCGTGTGAACGTTGCCGGTAATAAAACCGACAGGGTCTGAGATATGCAGCCACTTTTCCACTTTACCAATATCCCCTTTAAACCTGCCGTCTTTTACGTAAAGCATAGAGAGAGTGTCAATATTAGAGTGAACTATCCCACCTGAGACTATATTTAAACTGGATAGTTCTTCAATGTTTCCAATAAAAAGTGTGTTATCTACCCACAGTGAGCCGTCATTTAAAATCTTCTTTCCAACCTTTTTCACAACAAGTACATGGTTTTTCAAGAAAACCACACAGTTTTTCAGTGAAATCCCGCCATAAACATTAATTTTGTCATCGCTTACCTCTACTGACATGTCAGAGCCGGAGTCGGAAATGACGGTTATTTTATCTTTTCTTATTTTTATCAGTTTGGGTGGAAATATTTTACAGAGTATCTCTATATCACTAAAAAGCTTCTTGGTATGAGGTTGTTTTCTCCAAAATAGTAATTTCCTAAGAAAAATCTTAAAGACCTCCCACATATTAAAGTTCACACACAGCCAACCGCAGGGATACGTCCTATTCATACATCGGATGTTTCAGGGGTATCTTGTAATTCACGCCGGATGTATGCCAAATCAGCTCCAGCAATTCCAAGTTCTGTAAATAAAGGTTCCCACCCGGGATTATCTCTGACCATATCTTCTAAAGACTCACTCCCCGAAGCGATCTTGCCCTGCACTTCTGATGTTGCACCGTCTTGAAGACCACCGTAATTGATGACGAGGTGCTCGGCAAGGAAAGCACATGAGGCAACTTTTCTGACGTATAGTTTTTTATGGGATAATATATCCATAGTATGGTGGCTGCTTATAACACGGCTTACAACGTCAGGCATCCGCCATGAAGTTGTCAAGATAAACCCTGCCATGCAGTGATTTGTCTGGTACTTTTCATCTTCTTTACCTGTTATGTCTGCATCATTGCCAAGTGCAGGCGCAGTATTATAATCGCTATATTTCTTTAAAAACAAAGGAATGGCGCAATCATGGAACAGTCCTGTAATATAGGCGTCATTTTCATCTATGTTTTTTGTTTGTTTTGCTATCAGACTCATTGTTTTAGCGACAAACATAGAGTGATTCCAAAACTTAGCGAATATGTGTTTGTCTGTAATTTCTTTGTACGTATTGAGAAAAATAGATGATACGACTATGTTGAAAAAACTGGTTAAACCAACAATATTTAGTGCATAGTCTATCGAGCTGATTCCACCGCCGCCAAAGAAGGATGAGTTAGCTATTTTTAGTATTGATGCGGAAAGCCCCACGTCTTTGCTTGTTAATGATACGATTTTTCTTATATCTGGAGTCGTTTGTTTGATTTCCCTATATAAGTTATTGACTATAGTTGACTGAACGGGAATACCAATCCCTTTTACTATCTCCTCTGCCTGCCTTATATCAACATCTTTTTGCAACATTACTCTTATCACTCCTAAATCCTTAATTTACCTTGGTTACGCTGCTTCACAACAACACTTTAACAAACCACCTGCCAACTACATAGTCTATTTTAACTTAAATATGACATTTAGCGCTACAGAAGAAAATAAGCAGAACTTGCTATCTAATTTGATGGGAATGAAACAGCAGCAGAGATTTCAAGCGCACATTATCATTTAACCAGGCCGTAACTTTCAAGCAAAGCAGACAGCTTACGTGTGTCAATCGGTTTTGTGAGATAGTGATTACATCTGTTTAAACCGCGGTAGTAGGAGTCAAGCACGTCTTTAGGAGCATCCAAAGATGTAGTCATGACAATTTTCACCTCTTCATCAGGTGTTATTCCCATAGCTTTTTCTTTAGTCCGGATTTTTTGCAACGCAGACACGCCGTCCATCTCAGGCATCATAATGTCAAGACATATAAGGTCGTATCTGTAGCCTTCATCTATTGCCATTACATAAGCCTCCACTGCCTCGGCTCCGTTTACAGTAACATCCACCTCACCATAAGATGACAGGAAATTTCGCAGCAGTGTGCGGCTTGTAAAATCATCTTCCGCTATCAGTATCCTCATATTAACCCTCTCCTTTGATTGTAGCATAGGATTGTGTTTATTTTCACTTTTTAGCAAATTCATCGCATTGAATTCCATTATTATATAATCGGCAGTTTGTGTATTTTTTTTAAGTGGTCATGTACGATTACATCATTTACGACAAAAATACGTTTAAAACAGGAGCACCACAGATTCTTGCTCTATAATTAGCCGAAAGTTTTCATTTGTTTTAGCGTAGTCCACCACATCAACCTTGAAGGGCAGGGGGGATTCGCTGAGAGCAGTTTGCAGGTCGGCCAATACTGAAAGAGAGAGAGGTTCATCCCCCATTACGACAAGGTCAAGGTCTGAAAATCTCTTAGCAGTCCGATTAACCCGCGAGCCAAAGACACGAACCTCCCTTATCGGCGTAAATTGGGTAAGTATTGCCTTAACAGTTTTAAGGTCGTCAGGGCTTATATCAATCGGCTCCGGTATTGCGTCTCTCCAGTTGAGCAAGTAAGTACTGCGCTTCTTGTAAAAATTCGTAAGTTATACTTAGTACAACATCGGCTTTATCCTCATCATACGTGTGACTGGTGATTGCTCGGGCTGCTCTGTATTTTTTCCAAACATCCCACCCACTTGCCAATAGCCCAAGTTCAGAGCCTGTACGAATCATGTCAGCAAAAGACATCTCGTCAACATCTGAGGGGTTTGGCAAGGTTTTTACGAGGTATCGCTTAAGTATTTTATGAGATAATTCATAAGTAAACTCAAAGTTTTGTATGACCCCTGCTTTAATGACGCTCTGTGTTGCCTCATTAAACTGAGAAATGCTGTCAGGCTTTAATACATCTAAAGCCTGCTGCATAGAGGTTATTGCCATTTTAAAACTGCTTAAATCTAATCTCATAGGTGTTAACTCTCTTTATCCCTTATATCTCAAAAATTGTTGAAACTCATGTTCAAAATTATCGCTAAATAGCTCTGTGCCAAGTTTTTCCTCAATCTCTGCTATCGGGTAGAATTTTACCGATTCTATCTCTTCTTTATTAAATGCAATTTGTCCGTCATAAGTGAAAGAATACGAATATACAAGTTCAGATTCAAAAGCGTTTGAGTGAATGTATTTATAGAGGAACACTGGGGCTTTTTTACCGGATTTGATTCCCAGTTCCTCCTCCATTTCTCTTTTCATTGCAGCTTCTATGGTCTCGCCAAAATCAACGTGACCTCCTACTGATGTGTCCCATTTGCCCGGAGCCACGTCTTTATTTAGTGCTCTTTGTTGAAGAAGCAGGTCTCCTGCGCTGTTAAACACAAACACATGCACCACGCGGTGCAAAAGTGTGTTATTGCCGTGAACCTCTTTGCGGAGCGCTTTTCCGATTATATCGCCATCTGGGGTTACAACTTCAAGCAGCTCTTCTCCAACATCGTTCATGATTATCCGAGCTTCTTTTTCAGGATTTCATTAACAAGTTTGGGATTAGCCTTACCCTTTGTTTGTTTCATAACCTCGCCGACAAAAAATCCGGTTAGCTTAACCTCACCGGCCTTAAATCTTTCCACCTCGGCGCTGTACTGGCTTAAAATGCCGTCTATAACGCTGTCCAGCTCACCCTCGTTGCTTATCTGAAGAAGCCCCTTTGATTTTACAATTTTTTCAGCTTGCTCGCCGGAGTTAAACATTTCCTCAAATACGGTTTTTCCAATTTTAACGCTTATTGCTCCACTATCAACCAGTTTAATAAGACCAGTGAGATGCTCAGGCGTTACCTTACAGTCTTCAATTCTGGTCGTGGTTTCGTTAAGCAGCCTCATCAGCTCACCCATCATCCAGTTGCTTATCGCTTTAGGATTGCCGCCTTTGTTTACCGCCTCTTCAAACCAAAGCGCCGTGTCCTTTTCCTGTGACAACAGCTCAGCGTCATAGAGGGGTAATCCGAAATCGTTAACATAGCGAGTAACTTTCTCATCAGGGAGTTCTACAATCGTTGCTTTTATTTCGTTACGCAAAGCGTTTGAAATTACTATAGGAACAAGGTCAGGCTCAGGGAAATATCTATAGTCATGAGCCTCTTCTTTTGAGCGCATAGACTCCGTAGTGCCGGTTGTGGTGTTATAGAGGCGTGTTTCCTGCTTAACACGTCCACCCTCTTTCAGCACCTCCTCCTGACGCCATATTTCGTATTCAATCGCTTTTTCAACAAACTTAAAAGAGTTGATGTTTTTGATCTCGGCTTTAACGCCAAGCGCTGTTGAGCCTACGGGTCTCAGTGAGACGTTAGCATCGCAGCGCAATGATCCCTCCTCCATGTTACCGTCACAGACGTCAAGATAACGCAAAACAGAGCGCAGTTTTTTCATAAACGCTGAGGCCTCTTTGGGAGAGCGTATCTGAGGCTCCGTCACAATTTCCATAAGCGGTACGCCGGCTCTGTTTAAATCAACACAGCTGAAATCCTTCATTCCTTCGTGGATGTTTTTCCCTGCGTCCTCCTCCATGTGGATTCGTGTCAGCTCTATTTTTCTTTGCTCGTCCTCCATATTAAGCACAACCGCTCCGCCCTCACAGATGGGCAGTTCGTACTGGCTTACCTGATAGCCTTTGGGGAGATCCGGATAAAAATAGTTTTTTCTGGCAAAACGGCTGTATGATGAAATTTTACAGCCAAGGGCAAGCCCCGCCCTGACTGTAAACTCAACGGCTTTTCTGTTTATAACTGGAAGCACTCCCGGCATTCCAATACACACAGGACAAGTTTGAGAATTAGGCTCTTTTCCAAACGTTGTGCTGCAGCCACAGAACATCTTTGTTTTAGTACGCATCTGGGCATGTATTTCAAGCCCTATAACGGCCTCGTATTTTTTCATAGCGCAGGCCTCCTTGTGTGATGTGGGGTTGAAGCCTCAAAAGCATGTGCAACTTTCAAAATAGTCTCCTCATCAAAAGCCTTTCCAATCAGTTGAAGTCCAATAGGCAAACCCTTTTGGTCAAACCCGCAGGGCAGCGATATGGCAGGCACTCCTGCCAGATTTACCGATATAGTGAAAATATCGCTTAGATACATCTGAAGCGGATCGTTTACTTTTTCTCCAATTTTAAAAGCCGTAGTGGGAGCAGTTGGAGTGGCAATTATGTCAACACGCTCAAAGGCGCGGTCAAAATCCTGCTTTATGAGGGTTCTAACCTGCTGAGCTTTTTTATAATAAGCGTCGTAGTAGCCGGAGGACAGAGCATAGGTGCCAAGCATTATTCGTCTTTTAACCTCAGTGCCAAACCCTACGGCACGGCTTTTCATGTATGTTTCAATTAAATCATCGGCTTTAACCCTAAGACCGTACTTTATGCCGTCATAGCGGGCAAGGTTTGAGCTTGCCTCAGAGGTTGCCAGTATGTAGTATGCTGCCACAGCATAACCAGTGTGAGGAAGGGTAATCTCTATAATTTGAGATCCAAGGGATTCAATATGGGCGATTGCCGCCTTTACGGAAAGCTCCACCTCTTTGTCCATTCCGTCAATGAAATATTCTGATGGAATACCAACTCTTAAGCCCTTAATATCCTTTCCGATACAGGAGGTAAAATCCGGCACATCAACGGCAGCAGATGTGCTGTCAAACGGGTCATGACCGGATATGACATTAAGCAAAATGGCAGAGTCCTCAACAGTTTTAGTAATGGGGCCGATTTGGTCAAGTGAGGAGGCAAAGGCAACAAGACCAAACCTTGAAACCCGCCCATAAGTGGGTTTAAGACCGACAACACCGCAGAATGATGCGGGCTGTCGTATTGAGCCACCGGTGTCTGAGCCAAGGGCTGCTATACACTCATCGGCGCTTACAGCCGCCGCAGAGCCTCCGCTGCTGCCTCCCGGCGCTCTGTCAGTGTCCCATGGATTTCTTGTTGTGAAAAACCCAGAGTTTTCCGTTGATGAGCCCATTGCAAACTCATCCAAATTGGTTTTCCCTGTAAGAATGTAGCCAGAGTTTAGCAATTTATCTGTCACAGTGCTTTCATACGGAGGAATAAAGCCTTCAAGGATTTTGGATGAACAGGTGGTCTTTATTCCTCTTGTGCACATGTTGTCTTTAATTGCTATGGGTATTCCATAGAGGTATGTGCTTTGGGATTGCGGGAGTTTTTCAATCATCTCAAATGCCTTATCTTTAGTTACAGTAACATAGGCGTTTACAGTTTTTTCTACCGACTCAATGCGCTCAAACACGCTCTCGGTTAATTCCTTCACAGTTATATCTTTATTTTGCAGCAATTTATGAGCTTCTTTTATGCCAAGCCTGAAATATTCCAAGAAATTACCTCCGGCAGATTTTAATATTTTCGCACAGATGTGATTTTATCATTAAATGACGCAACTTTTCAAATGGTTTTCCATGGTTTTTTTAATCCAAAATGATTCTATATGATAAGCTACATCTACTTTATACCAAATTACATATTCCCTTCAAGCTGTTTCAAAATACAGGCTTTTACCTTTTTTGCAAGTTCTATTGCCTCTATGGCATCTTCTTTGGGGATATCATAATAGACACCATCAGGATAACGCACCGCAACCCCGTAACTTGTGAGTATCTCTACTATGTCTCCAAGCTCTATCTCTATAGCAGGAGCAGCCTGTTTGCACAATCTAACCAGAGTCTCTATTGAATGTGTCTTTGGGAATTCTATCTGATGATATGTGAGAAATCCCTTGAGATATTTTTCAGCGCACTGCTCTGCATGAAAGCAGACAGTGTCACATGGAGGATTGGACATCGTCATAGTGTGCTCGGCATTAATAATATCATTTTCTGCTTTGAGAAACCAACTTTTTGCAATAACAATCCTATCACTTTCGCTCATATACTATCCGTCCGTAATGGGCAGCTGGATAAACAATTGTGCCTATCACATCCTTATACCTCTTAAACTCATCAGGAGTTTTTACAATAATGTCTTTTGGCACGGATATATCCCTCAGGAGCTTTCTTAAAGATACAGCCCTTTTATGTGGCGGGGAAAGTGTCTCCATTATGACCATGATATCCAAATCGCTCTCTGAAGTCTGCGCTCCATAAGCATATGAGCCAAACAGGATGATCTTTTCAGGACTGCAAAAAGAAGCAATCCTTTGGATAATTTCATTTAGAGTTTCATCATTAATGATCATAGTAACAGCTCTACCACACCCCTGCAACAGCGCTGCCGCAAGAGGGGCAGTTGCCATTTTTTACGGCGTTTGAGATAACGGTAAATCTGTCTCTTTTAATTAGGAGTTTTTTACAAGTTGGGCAGCTTGTGTTTTCTCCTCCTAAGCCGGGAACGTTTCCTTGATAAACAAATTTAAGCCCGCTTTCATATCCTATTTCACATGCTCTTTTCAGTGTCTCAACCGGAGTGCCCGGTCTGTCTGTCATCTTATAGGTGCCATAAAATCGGCTCACATGCCAAGGGATTGAAGCATCTACTGAAGCAATAAATTCTGCAATACCCCTAAGCACCTGCTCGCTGTCGTTAAGCCCGGGAATCACAAGCGTTGTAACTTCTACCCACACCCCGCCCTCTTTCATTAATCGTATTGTGTCCTTTACGGGTTCAACATTCCCCCCGCAGATTTCCTTATAAAACCCGTCGTCTCCCTTTAAATCTATATTGTTGCCGTGAAGGTAGGGGATTATTACCTCAGCACTTTCCGGAGTCATAAACCCGTTGCTTACAAAGATATTTTTTAATCCCTTCTCAGCCGCTAAAACGGCGCAATCAAGCGCAAACTCATAAAAGATTGTAGGCTCCGTGTAGGTATATGAAATACTCTCGCATCTTTCAGCTATTGCTGCCGCCACTATTGACTCTGCCGCTACCGGATAGCCCGTCACAGCGCCATCGTGCTCTCTTGGATACTGTGAGATTGAACTATTTTGACAGTGCAGACATTTGAAATTACACCCTACGGTTGCGATTGAAAATGTGCGTGAGGCGGGTTTAAAATGAAAGAGCGGTTTTTTCTCTATGGGGTCAACTTGCGTTGAACAAACTGAGCCATACACAAGGCTCATCAATACGCCGTCCTGATTTTCTCTTACTCCGCATAGTCCACGTTTTCCAATAGCAATCGTGCATCTGTGAGCACAGAGGCTGCATTTAACGTTATCATTTGGCAGCGTTTCATAAAAACAGGCTTTTTTCATCTACCCCCTCCTCCATCTGTCACACTCTTATCTATCTAACCCAAACGCCCCAATTAAGGGAACAAACACACATTGCACATGCCGGGTTTCTTCAATTTTATCACCAACTTTTCTGAGCTTGATAATCCTGTGGGTATGCCGGCTCCCAACTGGCGCTACCAATATACCGCCATCTGATGAGAGCTGATCTATCAGTGGAGGAGGCACCGAGGGCGCTGCCGCTGTTATTATTATCTTGTCGTACGGCGCACAATCAGGGAGCCCAAGCGTACCATCCGATACTTTAACGAAAATATTAGTTTTTCCTGCTAATTCAAATTTTTCCATAGCACCCTTTGCAAGCTGCTCTATCCTCTCTATAGTGTACACCTCTTTTGCAAGCTCAGATAGAACCGCTGCCTGATACCCAGAGCCTGTACCTATCTCAAGTACCCTGTCGGTTTCCTTTAACTCAAGAAGCTCTGTCATAACTGCCACCATGTAGGGCTGCGAAATCGTCTGACCACAGTCTATCTCCAGTGCCATATCGCCATAGGCGCGAACCAAGTTTTCCTCTGTAACATAATTATGACGAGGAACTTTCAGCATTGCATCAAGGACTCTTTTATCTGTAATGCCGCGCCCTACCAGCTGCTCCTTAAGCATACGCTCTCGCTCTTTTACATACAGTTCCAACTGTTCAGTCCTTAAGTGAATGCGCCCAATCGTCTTTGATACAGCTGAGAGCGTCATAGTTTGTTAAATCCAGATGAAGCGGCGTCACCGAAATGTACTTTGATTCCACGGCAAGATAGTCCGTGTTTTCATCGTCTGCCCATGAAGGCGTACCCCCGCCTATCCAATAGTGAAGCCTGCCCCACGGGTCAAATGTCTCTTTTATTGAACCTATATACACGCGTTTACCTTGTTTTGTAAATTTCAGTCCCTTTACCTCATCCTTAGTCACATTGGGTACGTTTACATTAATCAGCGTATCCTTCGGAAGACCCTTGTCAAGTATTATTTTAGCTAACTTAACGGCAAACTCCGCTGCCACGGAAAAGTGGTAATCCTTTTCACCGACCATTGATATGGCAAACGATGGTACCCCTAAAATTGTACCCTCAAATGCCGCAGAAACCGTGCCTGAGTATGTGATGTCATCCCCAAGGTTACCGCCTTTATTAATCCCAGAGGCTATCAAATCCGGCTTTCTGCCAAGCACCTTCCCGATTCCCAGCGCTACGCAATCAGTAGGAGTTCCATTTACGGCAAAGATGTTCTTTTTAATTTCTGTTACCTTAAGTGGTCTGTGCATAGTAAGTGAATGGCTCGTGGCGCTCTGCTCTCTGTCAGGCGCTATTATCACAGCCTCAGCTATCTCACTCAGCGCTCTGTGGAGACTTAAAATCCCCTCTGAATACACTCCGTCATCATTAGTTACGAGTATTAATGCCATAGAACTCTCCGATTACGCCCTTGGATGGTATTTTTTATATTCTGTCTTAATTCTGTCTGTGGTTATTTTTGTATATATCTGAGTTGTGGAAATATCTGAGTGCCCAAGCATTTTCTGAACGGAGCGCAAGTCCGCCCCGCCATCAAGCAAATGTGTTGCAAAGCAGTGTCTTAATGTATGCGGGGAAAGCTCAACTCCTGCGGCTTTACCGTAGTTTTTAAGCGTTTGCCAAAACCTCTGCCGTGTCATAAGCTCTCCCTTATAATTCAAAAAAAGATACGGAGACGTCTTTCCCTTTAGTAAGTCTTGCCTTAATCCTGCCATATATACCTTAATGCTCTCCAGAGCACGCACATTCATGGGCACAATACGGTCTTTTGAGCCTTTTCCGGTTATGGTTAAAAACCCGGCCTGAAAATTCACCCTGTCCACCTCTACCCCCATAAGCTCAGTCACCCTAAGCCCTGATGAGTACAAAAGCTCAAGCATCGCCCTGTCCCTTACAACCATCCTGCCTGAAACCTTTGCGCTAAGAAGCGACAACACATCGTCAAAACTTAACGCCTTTGGAATTGACTCCCACTTCTTGGGAAGCCGTATGGTCTCAGCCGGATCATCCTCTCTGACTCTTTCAATAACCAGAAACTTACAAAAAGTTCTGATAGACGATATAAACCTGCATATTGAAGTCATTGAGTATTGGTTGTCTTTGGATCTCTCAATAAACCCGACGATATCCTCTCTTGTAAATGTCTCAAGGGTTTCGTTGTTTCCGGACAGATACGACTGAAACTGCACGATGTCAAGTTCATAAGAATTCACAGTGTTCAGCGCAGCCCCTCTTTCCACTGTTAAGTAGAGCAAAAACTCCTTTAAGATATTTCGCTTTTTATCTGATAACCTATCCACCGGCAGCGCTCTCAGTTATGTAATCATATATGCCGGTTGAACGCTTAAGTTCATTATAGACATGCTTGCTGATTGTAAGAAGGTTAACCGTATCCTCTCTGTTATATTTTATCAGTGTAGAAAGAGAGTCATTATCGCCGCGCTTATACATCTGCCAAAGCCTCACTGCAGCATACCCATCCATTCCCACCACATCGTCGTCTCTGAGTATTCCCATCACACTCTCGATTTTTTTCAATCCCCCGTTAAATCCCACCCGTTTACCCTCCAGACAGACGTCAAAATGAAGCATATCAAGCTCTAACGCAAAGTTGTTAACTAAAAATGGAATGTCAAAAACAGCGCCATAAAAGGTTATTAACATCTTGAAGGGTTTTAGGGCATTCATGAGATTTTGGCGATTTAGGTTATTTCCTCTAATCAGACAATTATACTCAAAACCGTCATAGAGGCCAACCATGGTAACGTATCCTCCACCCTTAGAGGGCAGACCGTTTGTCTCTATATCGAGATAAACCGCATTATCCTTAAAACGCTCAAACAGTCTCCAGTGTTCTTTTCGGTTGAGTGATTTGTTAAACTCCTCCTGATCGCCGTCTCTCAGACTTTTTGTGAAGCGCTCCAGTTTACCGTCAAGAGCACCCTTGTGTCTGTCGTTTAGAAACGGGATACTACGCTCATTTATAAAATCCTGCCACGTATATATTCCGCGGCTCCATAAACGCTTCTCACCCTTTTGCCCTATGCCGTCCAAAATAGAAAAACTATTCTCTATCATACCAATTGTATTATACCAGATTGCGTTTAGAACGTGTAGTCTTTATAACCGTTTAATTTATAAATATTTTAGGTGTTCAATATAACGGCAAAAAAAAGGCCCTAACCACGTCAGGGCCTGAGAGGAAGGTTTAGATGGAATGTACAAAACATTCTACAATATCGCTTCTAACCGTGCAGTAACTTACATCACCTCGTATTAAAATGTTGAAAGTTATATAATACAAGCAGTGCAAAATTAACTACTGTGGAGGTATCAGACAGTGCAGACGTATCAAAAGAGCCGGTGGGATTTGAGTGAGCTTTTACCCTCCGATAGCGATATTCAAAAGGTGTTTATAGAAATAGAGGGCTGTGTGAATCAAATTGAGTCAAAAAGGAATACACTTACAGCCGATATGGATGGCGGTGCTTTCTGTGAAATCCTCACATTAACAGAGACTCTTTCAGCACTTGCCGGAAAAATAACCGCTTACAGCGTTCTCAGATTCTCAGAAGATACGCAGGATGCGGCGGCTCTTGCTGTTATGGGAAATGTTGAGAATTTCCTTATGGATATGCAAAACCGGATTCTGTTTTTCAGTTTGTGGTGGAAATCACTTACAGATGAGGAATCGGAGCGGCTTCTATCTTATGCCGGTAATCTGAAATATTATCTTGAGAGGCTAAGGCAGTTCAAAGAGCATATCTTAAGTGAACCAGAAGAAAAAATCATTAACATAAAGGACGCAAACGGCTCAGGCGCCCTGCTAACAATATACGATATGCTGACAAGTAAGTACGATTTTGTGATGGATGTTGATGGTAAGACAACGCATAACACCCGCGACGGGCTGATGGTTTATGTCAGGGATATTCGCCCAGATGTAAGAGAAAGCGCCTACAAGGAGCTTTTCCGTGTGTTTGGTAACGACACTGCTGTGCTTTCTCAGATGTACGCATACCGTGTAAGAGATTGGGCAAAGGAGCAAATTGAATTAAGGAAATTTAAAAGCCCAATAAATGTCCGCAATAAGTCAAACGATATACCGGACGATGTCGTAGATACCCTCCTTTCGGTATGCAAAGAGGATTCTTATGTATTTCACGATTATTTCAAACTTAAAGCAAAGTGGCTTAATCTGCCCAAACTTCGGCGGTTTGACCTCTATGCTCCTATAAAGGCTGAGACTAAGAAAAAAATTGATTATCCAGATGCAGTTTCAATGGTGCTGGAGAGTTTCACTGAGTTTAGTCCGGAATTTGGCAAATTGGCTGCTGAGGTCTTTGATAAAAAACACATTGACGCGGATGACCGCACTGGTAAGCGCGGTGGGGCGTTTTGCTACGGAGTGCATCCAAAGCTGACGCCGTGGGTGCTGGTTAACTACACCGGTGAGCCGCGTCAGGTAGCAACATTAGCGCACGAGCTTGGACACGCCGTTCATTCGCTATTGGCGCAAAACCACTCTGTGCTGACCTTTCATGCTCCGCTTCCACTTGCTGAGACCGCCTCCGTGTTTTCCGAAATGCTCCTTACCGAACGATTGCTTGAAGAGGAAAAAGACGCTGATGCACGCCGTTTAATCTTAAGCTCTGCCATTGACGACATGTATGCAACGGTTCTTAGACAGGCTTTCTTTGTGCTCTTTGAAAAAACCGCTCACACAATGATTGAAGAGAACGCTCCGGTTAATGAGCTTAACCGCATCTATATGGAGCTTCTCAGAGAGCAGTTTGGTGATTCGGTTGACGTCTCGGATGATTTTCAGATTGAATGGATAACCATTCCGCATATCTACCACACACCGTTTTACTGTTATGCTTATAGTTTTGGAGAGCTGCTGTCTCTATCGCTCTATAAGAGATATAAGGAGGAGGGTAAAAACTTCATTCCCAAAATTATAAAAATCCTCTCACACGGGGGGTCAGCATCGCCGGATGTGATACTGAAAGAGGTTTCAATAGACATGAGAGATGCGCAGTTTTGGCACGGCGGTTTTGACTTTATTAAGGAAATGATTGACAAGGCTTTGGGGTAATCAAATAAAACATGAAACAACCTGCCCTGCTTCTGCCGCTATTGCTGATTCTTACTGTGTGTGTGTCCTCTTGCGGCAAGCCTGCCGCCTCTGACGGATATCTTCATCTGCGTATAAACGCTAACCCCACCACTCTTGACCCGGCTTATGTTGTTGACGTTGCAGGGGGCAGTATATGCGCAAAAATGTTCAACGGCCTCGTTAAACTAAACGAAAATCTTGACGTCATTCCCGATATTGCCAAAAGCTGGAAGGTAAGCCCTGACGGGTTAAAATATACATTTTATCTCAGAGACAACGTAACGTTTCATAACGGAGCGCTCCTTACCGCAAATGATGTTGAATACTCCCTGAAACGCCTCCTTATGACAGAGACAAAATCCCCAAACACGTGGGTAGTGATGAGCCTTTTGGGAGCCGAAGAGTTTCTTTCTGGCAAATCATCAACACTTAACGGCATTAAGGTGATAGATAACCTTACTATTGAGCTAACGCTAAAAACTCCGTTTGCACCATTTATAAAACTCCTCACTATGACACCAGCTTATATTGTGCCCCAAAAGGAGGTGGAACGCCTGAAAAAAAGTTTTGCTAACCAGCCAATTGGTACGGGGCCTTTTCAATTTTTACGTTGGGAGCCTGACAGTGAATTAGTTTTAACACGCTTTCCAAAATACTTTGAATCTGTTGCAAAAATTGCCGGCATCCGATACAGAGTGATCCCCGAGGATTTAACAACCATCACGGAGTTTATGCTTGGTAACCTTGATGTTACAGACGTAACGGCAGCGTCCTATAAACTCTTTACTACCGATAAGAAGTACTCAGATAATCTAAAAACGGCTGTTGGCTTAAACACATACTATCTAGGGCTAAATAACTCAAAACCACCGCTTAATAATGTTGTTCTCAGACAGGCAATAGCTTATGCAATAGATAAGGATAAGATTTTAAAAACTTATTTTCAGGGACGAGGAGCATTGGCAGCGGGTCCCATACCCGATGCCCTTAAATCATATAAATTACCGGAGCGCTATCCGTACAACCCAGAGTTGGCAAAACAACTGGTCAAAAAGTCTGGTTACAAAAAATCCGAAAAACTTAAGTTTTACATCAACACAGCTCAGGACTCCATAGACATTGCAGAAATCATAATGTCTTATTTAATAGAGGCTGGTATTGAGGTGGAAATAAAGGTGCTTGAGTGGAGCGCCTATAAGTCTGCTATCAATAATGGGGAAAGCGATTTGTTTTGGCTTGGCTGGTGGGCAGACTACCCTGACGGCGAAAATTTTCTGTATCCGCTTTTTCACTCCTCTAATTTTGGAGCAGGTGGAAACAGAACCAGATTTATAGATAAACGTATTGATGCGCTCATAGAGGAGGCACAAAGAACTATTGATGATAATAAACGGGAAACACTTTATAAAGAAATAGAGCAAGAAATAGTTGAAGCGTGTCCTGCCGTATTTTTTTGGCACAGAAAAGATTTCGTTGTCACAGAGCCGTGGATAAAACAGTTTAGACTGTCTGCCATATATAGCATTGACAAAGGCAATTTCATAGAGATACAACATTACACCGAGTAGCTTCCAAAAAGGTAATGTAATAGAGGAGAGAAAGGACTGGATTCCCGCTCGTAGGCGGGAATGACAAAGGGACGTAACCCCTCTCTCTGTCATTCCTGCGAAGGCAGGAATCCATTCTTTTTTTATGTCTTTAAGCGCTACCTGACATAAGTGATAATTACTAAAAATGTTTGACATTACATTTTAAAATTATGTTATTATTTTTACGATTTATAGATTCGTTACTAACCGTCCTTTTAGGATGGCAACTTTAGTTCAGGGGGTATAAAGTGAAAAAGCTAACAATTGTACTGTTTCTTGTTGCGTTTGCAATGACTACCGGTTTAGCCTTTGGCGGCGCTGACGATACCAAGTGGATCGCTCAGTGCATCAAAGACAACAAAGGAGAGGGAGCTAAAGAAGAGGTTGTTTATAAGTACTGTGAATGTATGAACAACAAGATGAGTGAGAGTGAGACTCAATCAATAAGTCAATGGGAAAAATCTCATCCTGCAGAAATGAAGGCTTGCGAAAAGCAATCTGGTTGGAAATAACCACGCATTTTTTTGTTATTCCTGCTGTTTCCGGGAAACATGGTTTAAGGGAAAGGCATTGCCTTTCCCTTATTAATTTAATTTATGGCTTTTTGGGGCAGTCATATTTACTTTTTTAAAACGTAAATGTTATATTCTTTGCTGAGGGATGTGTCAGAGCAGTTGATTACTAATAAAGAGAGAAAGTGTGCCACAGACAATGAATGTAAAAGAGTGTATGTTCTATAGCACTGATGCTGCAAGGGCAATGCCCCTTATGGATATATACGAGACCGAGGAGCTGCTAGTGTTTGAAGTGGATGCGCCTGGTGTTGTTTTGGAGACGCTTAACTTAAGAGTTTGCGACGATGTTGTAGTTATAGAAGGGGATAAGTGTAAGACAAAAAATGCCGAGGGAAGCCGGTTTTTTTGCATGGAGCGATGTTATGACCACTTTAAACGCATGGTGAAACTGCCAATCAGAGTAAATGCCGCATCAGGAAAAGCTGTTTATGCTAAAGGAGTTATAAGACTTACTTTTGAAAAAACCAAAGACAGAGTCATAACAATTACAATTGAAAGAGCGGGAGATTAAAATGGGTGAAGCCGATAAAAAAATAGATGAAAAAGAGCTTGAAATTCCTGAAGTGCTACCGGTTCTTCCGGTGCGAGATATAGTAGTATTTCCTTACATGATAATCCCATTGTTTGTTGGGCGTGAAAAGTCAATTAGTTCTATAGACTCATCTTTGAGCACAAACAGAATGATAATGCTGCTCACTCAGAAGGACCTTAACACTGAAAATCCGTCCATAGACGAGCTCTATCACACGGGCACCGTAGGACTCATCATGCGAATGTTGAAGCTGCCCGATGGGCGCGTCAAAATACTAGTTCAGGGAATAACAAAAGCCCGCTGTTTCAACATACATGAAAAGGATAATATTTTTGTTGCCCATATACAAAAAATAGAGGAGAGAAAGCCTGACGTTTTGTCCTTAGAGGTCGAAGCGCTCATAAGGTCGGTAAAAGAGCAGATAGAAAAGGCGCTGTCTTTAGGAAAGACGATTCTTCCTGATATTATGATAGTAATAGAAAACCTTGACGACCCGGGCAGACTTGCCGATTTAGTCGCATCAAACATTGGGTTAAAAACCGAACAGGCTCAGCATATTCTTGAGATAGAGGATCAGGTTGTCCGGTTAAAGAGAGTGAGCGAGGTACTTAACCGCGAAATTGAGCTTCTCATTGTACAGCAGAAAATTCAGACTGAGGCACGCGGCGAGATAGACAAGACCCAGCGCGAGTATTTCCTCAGAGAGCAGCTTAAGGCAATACAAAAAGAGCTTGGCGATATAGACGAGAAGATGGAGGAAATCCGCGAGTTCAAAAAGAAGATTGAAGAGGCCAAGATGCCTGATAAGGTACAAAAAGAGGCTGAAAAACAACTCAAACGACTTGAGAAGATGCACCCGGACAGCGCTGAGGCTGCCACTGTAAGAACATATCTTGATTGGCTTGTGGAGCTTCCGTGGTCAAAGTCCACAAAGGATAATCTTAATATAAAAACAGCACGAAAGGTGCTTAATGAAGACCACTACGATCTGGAAAAAATAAAGGACAGGATTTTAGAACATCTTAGCGTTAAAAAGTTAAACCCAAAGATGAAGGGCCCGATTCTTTGCTTTATAGGGCCTCCCGGTGTTGGTAAGACCTCACTGGGTAAGTCAATAGCACGTGCGCTCGGTAAGGAGTTTGTCCGTATGTCACTTGGCGGTGTGCGTGATGAGGCAGAAATCAGAGGACACAGAAGGACTTATGTTGGCGCACTCCCTGGCAGAATCATACAGGGGATTAAACAGGCTGGAACCAATAACCCTGTGTTTATGCTGGATGAGGTGGATAAAATCGGTACGGATTTCAGAGGAGACCCCTCCTCGGCACTTCTTGAGGTGTTAGACCCAGAGCAGAATAACTCCTTTGTTGACCACTACATAGCGGTGGCCTTTGATCTTACTAAGGTCATGTTTATAACTACCGGCAATATTGCTGACACAATACCTGGGCCGCTTAAAGACAGAATGGAAATTATCAGCCTTTCCGGCTACACGGCAGAGGAGAAAGTAGGCATTGCTAAAAACTATCTTATACCAAAGCAGTATCAGGAGCACGGTCTTACAAAAGGCGTGCTGAGAATTTCCAGTGCCGCCCTGAACCTTCTCATCACACAATATACAAGGGAGGCTGGGGTAAGAAATCTGGAACGTACTATAGCCAAACTATGCCGCAAGGTAGCTAAACATATAGCTGAGGGTAAGCGCAGAAAGTTTCTGATAACCAACAGCAGCCTTACAAAGTATCTTGGTGCGCCCAGGTTTCTGCCTGAAGAGGAGATGAAAAAGGACGAGGTAGGCGTGGCTACTGGGCTTGCGTGGACAGAAAGCGGCGGCGACATAATTTACGTTGAGGCCACCACCATGAAAGGCAAAGGTACCCTTACCATCACAGGACAGCTTGGCGAGGTTATGAAAGAATCCGCACATGCTGCCCTTTCCTATGTTCGCTCCCGTGCCAAAGAACTCGGCATTAACGAGGATTTATTTTCAGAAAAAGACATTCATATTCACGTACCGGCTGGAGCCATACCCAAAGACGGCCCGTCCGCTGGGATTACCATAACAACCGCTGTTGCCTCAGCGCTTATTGGAATTCCTATACATAAAGGCATTGCCATGACAGGCGAGGTAACCCTGAGAGGAACTGTTTTACCGATTGGCGGTCTTAAAGAGAAAACTCTGGCGGCTAAGCGGCATGGTATCAGGAAAATCATAATACCTAACCGAAACCAAAAGGACCTTGACGACATTCCGAAGTATATACGAAAGGACATGGAGTTTGTTCTCTGTGAGACTATGGACTATGTCCTTGAGGTTGCCTTAAAAAGACCGGCTGCTGTATAACCCTGGCCGTTATGGAAACATCCGGCATGGACGAGTTGTCCTTAGTTAAGCGTATCAGGGGGGGCTTTTTAAAACCGGCTGTGACGGGACTCATTGCTGGGATTGGGGATGATGCCGCCGTTATAAACCCGCCGTCAGGCAGCCTTCTCGTAACTACGGATGCTATGATGGAGGGAGTTCATTTTGACCTTTCATACTGCTCCCTGTATCAAGTTGGCTATAAACTAGTCAGTGTAAATGTAAGCGATATATACGCTATGGGGGCACGCCCTCTCTACATGCTGTTGTCGCTGTCGATTCCCCCGCAATCTGAGGTTTCCGAAAATATTGATGACTTTTTAACCGGTATGAAAAATGCTTTGGACATTTATAACACATCACTGATTGGCGGAGATGTGACATCGTCCCACTCTGGGCTGGCACTGAGCGCTACTGTTATCGGAGTTGCCGAGAAAACTCCAGTTATGAGAACTGGCGCAAAACCAGGCGACAGGGTTTATGTTACAGGCTGTTTGGGAGACTCTGCGGCTGGATTACATGCCTTACAGAAAATTGGAAAAGTCGTACGTATTGAAAATTCTGAAACAATAGATTATTTCCCAATGTCATGGGATATACTAAAACCGCTCATTACAAGACACCTTATGCCAAATGTTAAACCGCTCCCAAAAACTGAGCATATAAGCTCAATGATGGATATAAGCGACGGACTTGCAATGGATCTGAGGCGGCTTTGCGCTGAGAGTGGGGTCGGCTCACGTATCTATGAAAAGAATCTGCCATTGTCTGATGAGATGACCACCCTTTGCAAGCACCTTAATCTTAACCCTCTTGATTTATGCCTTTGCGGAGGCGAGGACTATGAGCTGCTTTTTACATGTTCAAGAGGGATCAGTGTCACAGACGCCGTTTATATAGGAGATATAGTAAAAGGCGGCAGTGTTACAATTGAGACTTCTGACGGCAATGAAACAGAACTAAAGGATTGCGGGTATGATCATTTCAAAAATTAAAGGCGCCTGCAAACAGCTTATTGGGATTGATGATCCTCCGTTTCTAATAGCTCTTTCTTTTGGCATCGGGGTATTTTTTGGATTTTCACCGCTTTATGGTATTCACACAGTTTTAGGCTTAATGGCAGCGTGGGCTTTTAAACTTAATAAGGCATCCGTAATAACAGGCGTATATTTGTCAAATCCACTGACAGTGATTCCCATATACACCTTTGGCACGTGGGTTGGTATAAAAATAACCGGCAGCACTGCCTCTCTATCTGATTTTAATCTTAAAGGACTAACGCTCTCAAACATTGAAGACACACTTGAGTCGCTTCTATGGCCTTTTATGATAGGCAACACCGTACTCTCTGTAATTGCTGGATTTATTAGTTTTGCAATTTTATTTTATATACTTAAACTTAGATCTAAATATAGACCTGTTGAGGCAAACCTACTGCCTGATGACAAACAATAAGAGATGTCTGCCCCTGCCGCCTTAATAGTTACTTTGGGCTGCCCAAAAAACCAGGTGGACTCTGAAAATCTGGAAAGCCTTCTTAATAAACACGGCATTCACACGGTAAGCTCAGTCAGTGATGCCTCTGTCATAATTATCAACACCTGTGGGTTTATTGAAGATGCCAAACGTGAGTCCATAAACGAAATCATCTCACTGACGGCAGAAAAGGCCAGCGGCAAAAAAATTCTCGTCTTTGGCTGTCTTGCCGAGAGGTACAGGGATGAGTTGATGACTGAAATTCCTGAAATTGATGCAATCTGGGGAGTTGGAAAAGAGGATGATATTGTTAGATACTGTAAGACCTCTGATGGATTAGCAGAAGAAAAACATGGGGAGAAAAAAACATCATCTAATCTGCCCTATGCCTATTTAAAAGCAGCCGAGGGGTGCAATCGCAAATGTTCTTTTTGCGTAATACCTGCAATACGGGGAGGCTTCAGAAGTTTTCCAATTGAGGAGATTGTACAAAAAGCTAAAGAACATATAGATGCCGGAAAAAGGGAATTGATTCTTGTGGCACAAGACCTTACATCGTATGGCTCTGACACAAGCTCATCACTTAACACATTGATAAGGAAAGTTGCGGCACTTGCCGGCGACTTTTGGTTACGTCTTCTGTATCTATATCCGACCTCTTTAACCGATGAGCTTATAGCGTGTGTAAGGGATGAGGAGAAGGTGTTGAAATATTTTGACATCCCGTTTCAACACTCTGAGGAGCGAGTTCTTAAGGCAATGGGACGCGGCGGCAGCAGTACACAGTATTTAAAGCTGATTGAAAAAATCCGCTCAGAAATACCTAATGCCGTTTTTCGTACAACATTTATTGTGGGGCACCCCGGTGAAACTCATCATGACTTTACCGCCCTGACGTCTTTTGTAAATGAGGCACAATTTGACCATGTCGGCGTATTTGCATATTCTGATGAGGAGGGCACACCATCATTTGGCATGACAAAGAAGGTATCCGAAAAAACCAAAAAAACCCGAATTGATGACATAATGATGCTTCAGGCAAAAATATCTTACGAGAAAAATCTTAAGCTAATCGGCGGCACATACCCTGCTCTCATTGATGAGGTAGGAGAGGGTGTTCTTATCGGACGGCTGCAAAGACACGCTCCCGAAATAGATGGAAATGTTATTATAGAATTAAACAACGGTGAGAAAATTGATGCAGATATTTTGTCCGGTTATATAAATGTAACCATAACCGATGCCAGCGAATATGATTTAACAGGGAAATTATTTAAATTGCCTATGCAGTTAACTCTGCTAATAGAAAAACTGGATTCCTGCCTTCGCAGGAATGACAAAAAAACTGAGTATTAATCCGCAGATGACGCAGATGACACAGATGAAAAAATCTGCGAAAATCTGTGCAATCTGCGGATAGAATTCTTATTTTTTATATAGACTTTCTTAAAATAAGGTATTATATGGTATAAGACAACTTATGAAAGCATATGCCCATGTACAAAAAATAACGGCTCTGCACGTGATACTTTTTTTTCTGACGCTCTTGTCAACGATAGTTGCCGGTATGTTTCAAAAGGGTATAAGCCCGATTAAATCACCGGAGAGATTTTATGAGGGGCTGCCTTTTGCATTAACTCTATTGACGATACTTCTTGCACACGAACTTGGGCACTATATATCATCGGTCAAACATAATACACATGCAACGCTTCCTTACTTTATACCGGCACCCTCTATCTTTGGCACCTTTGGGGCATTTATAAAGATGAAATCTCCCATACAAACACGCACAGCGCTGCTTGACATTGGGGCATCAGGGCCGGTAATCGGGTTTATTTTCTCCGTGGCAGCCTCAATTATTGGGCTTATGGGTTCAAAAATAGTGGAGATATCAGGGAATCAGGGATTGATTCTTGGCGATTCAATATTATTTACATTTATGTCAAAACTTATACTTGGAACGCCTCCAGCCGGACATGACATAATGTTAAACTCAGTAGCGTTTGCCGGATGGATAGGTCTATTTATAACCTCGCTAAATCTGCTGCCGGTCGGGCAGCTTGACGGAGGCCACATTGCATACGCAGTAACAGACATCGGACATAAGTGGTCGTCAAGAGTGGTTGTGGTTGTGCTCTTCTGTATGGGAATTTTATATTGGGAGGGATGGCTAATGTGGGCTTTTTTAATGGTTGTGCTTAAGCTGCATCATCCTCCGGTTTATTTTTCAGATATACCGCTTGATCCTTCAAGAAAAAAAGTTGCTTTCCTGTCCCTGCTTATTTTTATAGTTACCTTTATGCCAACCCCTTTTATAATTAATGATTGAGAAATAGCTAAAATTAAACCTAAAAATTAATTACCGAAACTAATGAACCGTCACCAAGCCTTATTACAAGTCCAAAATTCCCTTTATTACCAACAAGTTATAACCGGAGAGGCAGGGATTCGAACCCTGGGTGGAGTATTACCCCCACAACCGCTTAGCAGGCGGCTGCCTTCGACCGCTCGGCCACCTCTCCATTTCTTAACCTACCTCTGCCTGATGATACTTGGCTGAAGCGGGACATATTGTAACATTTTAAAAGTAAAATAGCAACCCCACGAATTGCTTGTGCGAAGTTAATTTGACAAATGACCTTTTTTTTTGTACTATTTAGCAGGAGGGATTTAACATGTTATTAGAAAAATATAACCTTAAGACAATAGAGTTAAGAAACCGGATGGTGCGTTCGGCTTGTTATGAGAAAATGGCCGATGACGACGGATTTGTTACAGATAGAATATTTAAACTATACAAAGACTTAGCTGTCGGCGGTGTAGGATTAATCATAAGCGGCAATACGCTGGTGCACCGCACTGGATTTACCGTGGATAAGATACTCTGTGCGTACGATGATAAGTATATTGCGGGGCTGTCAGAAATTGCCTCAGTG
Organism: Nitrospirales bacterium LBB_01; assembly: GCA_004376055.2. Lineage (GTDB taxonomy): Bacteria > Nitrospirota > Thermodesulfovibrionia > Thermodesulfovibrionales > Magnetobacteriaceae > Magnetomonas > Magnetomonas plexicatena. Next base: position 911,727 of record CP049016.1, on the reverse strand, counting down.
GTGCATAAAGAAGGCGGCAAGATTGCCCTTCAGTTAACTCACGGAGGCAGACAGAGCGTTCCCGAGCTTCTTGACAGTAAAGAAAATATTGCGCCATCGGCTGTGTATGAGCCGTTTATGAGAGCGATGCCCAGGGAGATGACAGAGGGTGAAATATGGGAGATTATAGGGGCATTTGCACTTGCCGCTAAAAGGGCGCAAAAGGCGGGTTTTGACGGAGTTCAAATTCATGGCGCACATGGATACCTTGTCAGCCAGTTTCTTTCAGGGTATACCAACCGGCGCGATGACGCATGGGGCGGCGATGAAGAGCGCAGATTTACTTTTGTAGGAGAGATGCTAAAAGCTATCCGAAAAGAGGTCGGAGATGCCTACCCTGTGTTTATAAAAATGAACTATGACGATTATATGCAGGGAGGCGTAACGCTTCCTGAGGCCCTAAGAACGGCAAAACGTCTTCAGAGCGCCTCAATAGATGCCATAGAGGTCAGCACCAGCATGTACGAATCTAAAGTTAAGACGGCAAGACCTAAAATACTTGAGGTCACGGACGAGGCGTATAATCGCATAGCAGGAATGGAGTTTAAAAAAGCGGTTACAGTGCCTATAATGGTGGTTGGAGGGGTTCGTTCCAAATCAGTAGCTGAGAATATTTTAAAAGAAGGATATGCCGACCTTATATCATTTGGCAGACCTCTTATCAGACAGCCCAATCTGCCGGCTTTATTTGAAAAGGGCACCGAGCGCGCAGCCTGCATCTCCTGTAACGGCTGCATGAACTATAGAAAGCTGCCTTACGTCATGTGCGTGCAGTTAAATAAACACCCGTAATACAAAACTCGGATTCCTTGGAACCATCAAAATAGTTATTTATAATGCTAAAATATAATTATGAAGAAAGCAGTTATTTATGTAGATACATCTGTGATAGGTGGATGTTGTGATATAGAATTTCAACAATGGTCACGTGGACTTCTCTCTGATTTTAAATCAGGGACTTTTACTCTATTGCTTTCAGAATTGATTGATGCTGAAATACAGGATGCACCAAATGAAGTTAAAGATATTTACAGTGAGTTTAGGGACTGTACCAAAGAAATTCACATGGTTAATTCAGAAGCAATAGAGTTGGCTGATGTTTAATTAAGCCATAACATTTTATCTCAGAATTACCGCAACGATGCGCTTCATATAGCAATAGCGACGATTGCCGAGTCAGATTTATTAGTAAGTTGGAATTTCAAACATATTGTTCATTTTAAAAAAATACAGAGATTTAATGCCGTAAATCTTGAAATGGGTTATAAACAGCTTTCAATTTATTCACCAAGGGAGGTGACATTATATGGCTGTGAAAGCAGTTGAGATAATTCGAAATATTCGCGATAAATATTATGAAGAAACAAAAAGTTTTTCAGTAGAAGAGCAGATTCGCTTTATAAGGGGAAAATCTGAAAAACTACAAAGAGATTTGTTAAAGATAAAAGGAACAGCAACTATTTTGATTAGTGATAAACTTGAAGGACTTAGGTAATGGGAACAGAATTGTTTGACATCAGGTGAAAAATCGCAAGTGTTGAGCGCTTACGTATGTCCTGTGAAAAAATACAGAAAAGCATTTAATTGCTTGATATAAATAAGTCTATTGTGCCATAGTATATATCTCAGACAACATATAATGATGATAAGGTTGGACCCTCATAGTTTGACTGGACCAAGGTCATATTTTACGGCATTTGATCCGAAAATTGTACTGCGTACAAACGAGATAGATTTATTAAAAAGAAATATAGAACGAAGACTCAAGCTCCTTTTATTAATTAATACCGAGTAGCGTTCATAGTGGTAAATTTCTCCGTTATACAGATTAATTTGCTGGTTACTTAGGACGAGATTGCCCTCCCCTAGAGGGGATTCCCCTTGTCGCTATCGCTCCTCGCAATGACAGATAAAAAACAGCCCAGATTTGTCATTGCGAGCGTAGCGAAGCAATCTCATCAAACCAACAAAACGTTAGGTTTCAGCTTCTTTTTCATCAATAGTTATTTACTTTTTTGACAGCTACTTGGTATCAATATTGCATTAATTATTCTTAACTATAACAGTTTTGAACTGTTAACTCAAGGAAAAATTACTTTTTTAAAGCCAAATTATAAACAGCTATTTTTTATAAAGAAACGATTATGTTAAAATCTCAGATATGGATGAGACAGGTGTTGTAAAGGCAGTAAGAGGGCATATTGCAATTGTGGAGGTACAAAAAACTGGCACATGCCAGAATTGTCCTCAAAACGATACTTGCACTGACGGCGAACATGTTGTAGAATGGGAGGCGCTTAACGAGGCTCAGGCCAGAGTAGGTCAGCGTGTGGTTGTCGTTATGAGGCGCTACACCTATATGAAGGGAACTGCTTTGGTTTATGGATTCCCTGCGCTTGCACTTATTGCTGGGGCAGTTCTGGGAAAATATTTTTTAGCCCAATATTTTAGGGGTACATCGCCCGAGCTTATCTCTGCAATATCGGGGCTTGGCGCTTTTGCCATGCTTTTTGCCATTGCAAGCCTAATATCACGAAAACTGGAGAGAACAACAGAAAATAAACCCGTAGTGACACAAATACTTTAAAGCAGACAAATTAATGTAAATTTTAATATAAAGCATAAAGGGGGACACACAATGGGAAACACCGAAGTGGGAAAAATACGTAACATAGCATTGGTAGGACACAGCGGCTCAGGTAAGACAACCCTCACAGAGGCTCTTCTTCTAAGTGCCGGAGTTATCGGTAGGATGGGAACTGTGTCAGACGGTAACACGGTCAGCGATTTTGACCCTGAGGAGATAGAGCGTATGGCCTCTATAACATCAGCCGTAGCAACGTTTGACTACTCCGGGCATAAGATAAACGTGATGGACACGCCGGGGTTTATAAATTTTATAGAGGATGCAAGGGGATGTTTGAGGGTAGCCGATTGTGCCATAATAGTGATAGGAGCAGAAAGCGGTGTAAAAGCCGAAACGCAAAAGATTTGGAACTATATCACTGAGTTTGAAACGCCTGCTATGGTTTTTGTTAATGAGATAGATAAGGAAAATGCGAACTTTTACTCAGCATTAGAGCAGGCTCAGGATGCCTTTTCAATTGAACCGCTGCCTGTGATGCTGCCAATCGGTGAGGCTGCTGCTTTTAATGGATATGTGGATTTACTTAAAATGAAAGCATATATCTTTAAGGGCACAGGTTTTGAGGAGACTGCAATTCCCTCAGATATGTCGGAAAAGGCAGCAGAGTACAGAAAAAAACTGGTAGAGGTCGTAGCTGAGGCAGATGATGCTTTGCTTGAGAAATACCTTGAAACCGGCGAGCTTACAGATGATGAGGTGATAAACGGTGTACAGGACGGTGTTAACAGACGGTGTTTTTTGCCTGTAACCTGCGGTTCCGCTGAGAAAAACCTGTGCATAAAAGCGCTTCTTGATTCAATTTTATTCTGCGTTCCATCTCCAGCTGACAGAGTAAAATATAAACCCGTAACGGCCAAAAATTTAAAAGATAATTCGGATGTTGTTCTTAAACCTGAGAGCGCCGAGCATCCCGCCGCTTATGTGCTAAAAACCGTAGCCGATCCTTATGCAGGGAAACTTACGATTTTCAGAGTTTTTTCGGGTACATTCAGGCCTGATACCACAATCTTTAATTCATCAAAGGGTGTAAAGGAGAGAATCGGTCAGGTATTGTACATGCTGGGTAAAAAGCAAACGCCAGCTCAGGTGCTTGGCCCAGGGGAAATCGGAGTTGTGGCAAAACTAAAAGAAACCGGCACAGGCGACACACTCTGCAACGAGACCACACACGTAAAGCTGCCTGATGTGAAGTTTGCCGAGCCTATTATATCGTACGCTATAGAGCCAAAAACTAAAGGGGATGAGGAAAAGGTCAGCTCCGGACTTCATAGGATTTTGGATGAGGATCCCACACTTCGCTTTCACCGTGAGGATGAGACCAATGAGATGATAATCTCCGGCATGGGACAGGTTCACATAGAGGTCACTCTTCACAAACTTAAGAGAAAGTTTGGAGTAGAGGTTGAGATGAAAACCCCGACGATTGCCTATCGTGAGACAATAACGGCGCGCGCTAAAGCACAGGGCAAGTACAAAAAGCAGTCCGGCGGTCGTGGGCAGTACGGAGACTGCTGGATAGAGATAGAGCCGCTTCCGCGCAGCTCCGGGTTTGAGTACGTGGATAAAGTCGTCGGTGGTTCAGTGCCAAGACAGTACATTCCGGCAGTTGAAAAAGGCATCGTAGAAAAGTTAAAGGGCGGTATCATTGCTGGGTATCCAATGGTGGATATTCGTGTAACTATCTTTGACGGCAGCTATCATGCTGTGGATTCCTCTGAAATGGCATTTAAGATAGCCGGCTCATTTGCCATTAAAAAGGCTGTTGCCGACGCTCATCCGGTAATTCTTGAGCCTGTTATGAAAATGGAGGCAGTATGCCCTGACGAAAACCTCGGCGCTGTAATCGGCGATTTAAACTCTAAGCGCGGCAAGGTTCAGGGAATGGATTCAAGTCCGGGCGGCAACCAAAAAGTCACAGCCCTTGTTCCCATGTCTGAAATGCTGACTTATGCTAACCAGCTTCACAGCATAACTTCAGGACGGGGACTTTACACTATGGAATTTTCACATTACGAGGAACTCCCTCAACATCTGGCACAAAAAATAATCAGCGAAAGAACGAAAAAAGACGAAGAAGAATAGAAGCCATAAAGTAATTTAGTTTGGGGGAGGGACTCTGTCCTCCCCCCTGAATTATCAAAGATTTATCCTGAACTCAGCACCACCATCTACATTTTTGCACGTGATACTGCCTCCCATACTCTCAATTATACCAATCTTAAATAATTATAAAGTGCATCCATCAATTTTATCATATCAACAGGTTTCTTAATAATTGTATATGTGTTACATCTAATATCCTCATCATCAATAAAAGACTTTGTTATAATAATCGGTTGTTTATTGTTTATCTCTAAGATAAGATTTGACATTGTAATTCCATCCATAATTGGCATTTTATTATCAGTTATTACAATATCAGGCCTGTGTTGTAAATACATTTCTAAACCATCTTTACCATTGTATGCCATATACACTATCCCAAATCGCCTTTTCATGTATCTATAAATAATACCTTCTACTGCCTTCTCATCCTCTACGCATAAGATGCTTAATCTCTTAAGTATGTTTTCAGATTCCATAGCTGCAAGTCCACTTCTTGTGCATATCAGTCAACAGTATTTTTATACAGAGGTTGTGAAGTTCTCGTGAGGAAATGGTAATTTTGCGCCCCATACATACATACATACATACATACATACATACATACATACATACATACATACATACATACATACATACATACATACAATTAAACAAGTATGTATACTTGTTTAATTGTACTCTCTGCTGTTCCAACGGACCAAACAGTATTTCTATACTGTACCTATCCCCTGTGATTATCTGGCGTGCGACAGAATTACAGCTAAAAAAAAAGACAAAAACCATCCCGCTACCTCCAGCCCTGTCCCACATAGCGAACTATCAAAAAATAATATAGAAACCTACGTTCCAAGGGAATGTACCTGATGTAAATAGCATATACGTATTTATTTAAAAAGTCAAGCACCATTCCAGCGTCAACTTTACAATTCAGTAAAATCAGATTTTTAAAGCAGATTAATTCTATTAATTTATTTGCTTATGCCCTTAGCTCCGCAAAGAAAAAACTGGATTCCTGCCTTCGCAGGAATGACAGAAGAAAAAAGGAATGATAGAAAAGGAATGACAAGAAAACAACAGAATGGCGACCCTTCTTTGTCATTCCCGCCTACGAGCGGGAATCCAGTCCTTTTAAGTCTATCAGTTGCTGACAGAAATACATTTGACGGCGTTAACTGCATAGGCAATTTAATTTAAAATTTGATTTTTTTATCAGCTTGCTGTTACTCTGTACAAAGGGGTTTGAAATAGCTACTAATGGTTGAAAAGAGAGCAGCACAGCGGGTGCCACGCAAAGAGCCTGCGAAGCCCAAAAAAAAACGGGGATTTCTTTCCTTTCTAATAGGTTTTATCATTATGGCTATAGCCCTGTCGCTGGGTTTTGGCGGCGGATTTTTGTTTTGGACTCTTTCTGATTTACCCAAAATCAAGATGCTTGAGGAATATACCCCTCTTCAAACATCCCTTGTTTACTCGGCAGATAACGAACTTCTGGCCGAGCTTTTCATAGAAAGACGAACCTTTGTTCCATACCATAAGATTCCCAACCACGTTAAGAAGGCATTCATAGCGGTAGAAGATGCACGGTTTTATAAGCACAGGGGAATAGATTTTGTAAGAATTTTTGGAGCAATGTATGAAGACATTAAGGCTAAGTCTTTCGTACAGGGCGGCAGCACCATAACACAACAGTTGGCCAAAATGTTGTTTTTAAAGCCTGAAAGGTCACTTGAGAGAAAGCTTAAGGAGGCGACACTTTCTCTGCAAATTGAGCGCCACTATACAAAAGATGAGATAATAGGGCTGTACTTAAACCAGACATACTTTGGCACACGTGCTTATGGCATTGAGGCGGCATCTTATACTTATTTTGGCAAATCTACCTCTGATTTGAACATAGCTGAGGCAGCTCTTTTGGCCGCCATACCCAAAGCTCCAACCACTTATTCACCGTTTAAGAATCCTCAAAAATCCCTGCAGAGGAGAAATTTTGTTCTTAAACGGATGCTTGCAGCTGGCTTCATAACCGACGCACAATGTGAGAAAGCTATGAAAGTACCCCTACCTACAAACCAGCACACAAGGCGCTACAACGCACCATATTTTATAGATTATATAAAGAACGAGCTTGAGGACGAATACGGCGAAAGACTCTACACCGCAGGTATTAAAATTTATACGACACTTGATTACCGTCTGCAAAAAATAGCGGAAAAAGCGGTTTTGTTTGGCGTGAATAATTTAGCTAAACGGAAACGGAAAAACGTTCAAGTGGCTCTCCTTGCCGTAGATACCCAAACCGGAGCAATTAAGGCGATGGTAGGAGGTACGGACTTTTGGGAAACACAGTTTAACAGAGTAACTCAGGCGATACGACAGCCGGGATCTTCTTTTAAACCGGTTGTCTATCTGACAGCCCTTAATGAGGGATTTACCCCTGACAGCACTATCATGGACGCACCGATAAGTTTTACCGGAAGCAGCAAGTCTGACATATGGACGCCTCAAAACTATGACCGTGAATATAACGGTGAGGTAACGCTGCGCTATGCCATTGCGCACTCATTAAACGCTGCCACTGTGTATCTTGCCGATAAGGTTGGAATTAAGAAAGTTATAGAGACAGCTAAAGTGCTTGGCATTAAAAATCCCGTACAACCCTACATGCCGTCTGCTCTTGGCGCCTCCGACCTGACTCTCTTAGAGTTGACTTATGCCTACGCTGCCTTTAGCAGTGGAAACCGTTACGCTCCATATTCCATAGTGAAGATTACCAACAAAGACGGCGTACCTCTTCAGGAGATGAAAACATCCTATAAGAACGTGATAGACGAAAATGTGGACTCAGAATTAAAAGAGCTTCTCAGGGGAGTAATAACGTCGGGTACCGGAAACGCAGCAATGGCGCTAAACAAAACTGTGTATGGTAAAACCGGCACGACAGATAGTTTTGCCGATGCGTGGTTTATGGGGTTTGACGACCGGCTGGCAGTTGGCGTATGGGTAGGGCGAGACGACCACAAACCTATCGGAGCAAGAGAAACCGGCGCTCAAGCCGCTTTGCCAATTTGGATGGAGTTTATGAAAAATGCTGATTACCAATAATCTTCACAAATCATTTTTACTGTATGCGGTTATTGCGGTTATCATATCAATGTTAGTAATACCCTCCGATGCTCAGGCACGTGTAAAACACCACAGTGGTAAAAAATCTGCCGGCAGGTATCACAAGAAAAAACGTGCAATAAGGGCGGTTGAGAAAATTGACGTTAGCTCTGTGGTTGGCATAGCTGGGTTTGAGACGTGGTTTTTAGAACAAATGCGTAAATATGACGTCACGGGGGCATCAGTAGCAGTTGCAAAAAACGGACAAATCGTATATGCGAAGGGTTTTGGGTATGCCGACAAGTATGCAAATGTACCGGTAAATTCTCAGACACTCTTTAGAGTGGCAAGCGTGTCAAAGGCAATAACAGCGGTAAGCATAATAAAACTCTGTGAGGAGGGCAAATTAAGTTTACAGGACAAAGTTTTTAGACTACTTAGTGATTTGACTCCGCTTGAGAGCGGCACAACTCCTGACCCCAGAATCTATGATATAACAGTGCAGCAGCTTTTGCAGATGTCCGGCGGATGGAACAGAAAAAGGAGCGGAGACCCTGTAAATTACCCTCATGCCGTCATAGCCGCTAAAATTGCCGGTAAGCGTCCGCCAGCAGATATTGACACCACCCTGCGCTACTGGATGGGTAAACCGCTTGATTTTGACCCTGGCACTGACTATGCTTACTCAAACATAGGATATGTAATTCTTGGCAAAATAATAGAGAGGGTATCAGGGATGCCTTATGAAAAATATGTCAAGTCAGAGATTTTAAACCCAATGGGACTATTAGCCATGCGATTAGGAAAAACATTAAGAAAAGACAGAGCAGAGGGTGAAACACTATATTATCCAACTGCCGGTCAAAAACTCAGACCGAGTCTTTTTGTAGGGGAACAGGGACTTGTGTCGGAGGAGTATGGTTCGGAGTTTGCTCTTGAGACACACAGCGCTGACGGAGCATGGATAGCCTCTGCCTCAGACCTTGTCACATTCATAACAACAGTGGCTGGTGACAACCATGTAGTTTCTCCATCAATCTCGCAGGCATCTCTGAGATTGATGTTGTCACGCCCTACCCTCTCACATTGGGATAATAAAACCGAGTACTTCGGCATGGGTTGGAATATAGTGGAGGGCACAGCTCCAATAAAAAGTCTATGGTACAGAAGCGGCTCACTTCCCGGCACATTAGCTTTTGTGGCAAGGCGTGAGGATGCCGTAGCGGTAGCTCTGATTGTAAACACCCGTCCAAAGAATTGGCACAAATTTAACAGAATCTCACGTGCTGCACTATGGAGAGCTGTCGATACGGAAAAGATGTGGAACTAGGCTGCTGCCGGCACTAAATCACAAGATTTATGTGTCAATTTTACAACAAGGTGTGTTATTATTGATTAATTCATAAATTCATGAGTTTGAAACTGTACTTTTCTGGTAGTTTTGTTCTATAATTAGATATGGCATATGTTTTGCTAATTATAATTTGCATAATTTGAGGGGATATTGAGAAAGATGTATCCAGAATGTTATACTACAGTGAGGGAATATGTACGACGATGTAAGCAATAGTGAGGTTTGGTGCCAAACCAAAGGCTGTTTTATGTCATTGGATTGTTGTCTTGACAGCCAAAAAAAGAAGGTCTCCGATTGTTTTTGGTGCGGTTACTATGCCAGCGAACTGGCATGTTGATTAACTAAGAATTACCTGCACAAATACCTTTCTAAAATCCTATAGCTACAGGCTTGAAGCTGTTGTCTTGTCCATCATGATGTGAGATGCGCTCTGAAGCAGAATAATCGGGGCGACTGGATTCGAACCAGCGACCACACGGTCCCGAACCGTGTACGCTACCAAACTGCGCTACGCCCCGATTGCTAACCGTATCCTACATGTTTGCGGCATTTGTTGTCAATAAAACGTAAAATAAATCTAATACCAAGCAATATCCAAATAGTATCCCAAAAGATAATATAAGTATGGGAAAAAAGGACTGGATTCCCGCTCGTAGGCGGGAATGACAAGGAAGGGGCACAGAAATGACAAAAATGAGAGACAGGTTGACAAAGGGAGTACGTCATAGAGGAATCCCCTTTAGATGAGTGTCATTTAGATGAGTGTCATTTAGATGAGTGTCATTCCTTTTTTCTTGTCATTCCTGCGAAAGCAGGAATCCAGTGTTTTATTAGTGACTTAACTACAAATGTAAAAAATCTCTTGACAATTAATTTGTGATATGCTACATTGAGAAATAGTCACAGATAAGCCATGAAGGCTTAGGAGTGGGTTGGATGACACTCTTATGCCGTCATGGCTTTTTTGATTTTAACTGATGAGGAGGTTATTTGATATGCACATGTCTGATGCGCTGTTGTCGCCGGAGGTTGGTGTTTCTTTCTGTGCCGCTACTGCAGGAGTGATAGCTTACAGCTCTTATAAGCTAAAAACAAATACAGAGGATAAGTTAGTCCCATTAATGGGCGTTCTCGGTGCTTTTGTGTTTGCCATGCAGATGATTAATTTCTCTATCCCGTTTACCGGCTCAAGCGGACACTTTGTGGGAGGGCTTTTACTTTCTATTTTATTAGGTCCATATGCCGGAGTGATTGCAATTGCCTCAGTGCTTCTTGTTCAGGCACTGTTTTTTGCCGATGGTGGGATTTTGGCGCTTGGCGCTAATATTTGGAACATGGGCGTTTATTCATGCTTTATATCGTATCCAATTTATAAACTGATAACAAATAATAACAACTCGTCAAAGCGATTGTTTTTTGCCGCCGTTGCCGCTTCCGTGATAGGATTACAGTTTGGAGCTTTCTCTGTAGTCCTTCAAACATACCTTTCCGGACGCTCCGAGCTGCCACTTACCATGTTTGCTCTTTTCATGCAGCCCATACACCTTATTATAGGGATAGTTGAGGGAGTTGTTACGGCAGGAATCATTAGTTATGTTAGGAAAGAGCGCCCGGAGCTGCTTAATATTACTCATTACGGCGCCAATAGTCATTCGTTCAAAAAAATCGCAATAACATTCCTTTTGACTGCCTTTATAATTGGCGGCGTGATTTCGTGGTTTGCCTCAGAAAATCCTGACGGGCTAGAGTGGAGTATCAGTAAGGTTACAAGGAAAGCTGAGACCATTAAGAATGTTGGAGGCCTCATCGGTGACACAAATAAGTCTGTAGCCGGAGTACTCGGCTCTGTCATGGTTTTAGGCGTGGGATTAGCAATTAGTTTTGGAATCGGTGCAGTAAGGAAAAGGCATTAGAGAATATGCTTATGAAGTTAACTTTAGCTGACGGTTGCCTGTCAGCTAAAAACATACAGAAAAAGACTGGATTCCCGCTCGTAGGCGGGAATGACAAAGGTGGAGATACTTTTCTCTTTCTGTCATTCCTGCGAAAGCAGGAATCCAGTTCCTTATTAACGTACTTAACTATAAAGACAATTTAGAAAACTAAATTGATATCTTTTGAAAAAGAGTATTTTAATCTTGGGTTTATTGATAAATTAGCATACAAAGACAGCTTTATGCAAAGTCTTGACCCAAGAGTAAAAATTATAACCACAGCGGCATTTACCGTTTTGGTGGTCTCGTACTCAAAATATGAGCTTACAGGACTGATGCCGTTTTTTTTGTTTCCTATGGTATGCTCCAGTTTGGGAGAAGTGCCCTTAAAGTATATTTTAAAAAAACTCCTCTACTTTAGTATTTTTCCACTTTTAATCGGAATCTTCAACCCTCTTATAGATACGAAACCTGTTGCCTCCTTTATGAATATAAGCATATCGGGCGGATGGATTTCACTGCTCTCAATTTACATTAAATTTGAGCTAACTTTTAGCTTTGCCGTGATATTCATAGCGACAACTCCACTGTCTCAAGTTTGTGCAGGGTTAAAGCGTCTTGGAGTGCCGGACATTTTTACCGCTCAACTAATGTTTCTCTACCGCTACATTTTTGTTTTAGCAGAGGAGACAATGAAAATGCTAAGAGCACGCGGACTGAGAGCTTTTGGTGAGGTCAACATGAGTGTGAAGGATTTTATAGGCTTTGCAGGGCTGCTTTTTATAAAAACCTGTGAACGGGCTGAGAGGATTTACAGGGCGATGCTGTCAAGGGGTTTTGCCGGCACTGTACATTCAATTAAGGACATATCGCTTAAGCGTACAGATTTGTTGTATATAGCCATTACCACAGTTTTATTAGTGTTTTTCAGAGTGTATGATGTGACAGAGCTTTCAGGCAGAGCCTTAATGCGTGGACTCAAATGAGCCATCATCTCGTAGAGTTCAGAGATGTTTACTATAGCTATCCTGACGGCACTTTAGCGCTTGACGGAGTATCCTTTAGAGTGCTGCATGGGGAATCGGTGGGAATAGTGGGAGCAAATGGGGCCGGGAAATCAACGCTTCTTATGCACATTAACGGAACACTGACCCCCTCAAAAGGCTCCATTACAATTGGCGATGTAGAGATAAACTCAAAAAATAAACAAGACATAAGAAAAAAGGTAGGTGTGGTGTTTCAAAATCCGGATGATCAACTATTTATGTCAACCGTGTTTGAGGATGTGGCTTTTGGCCCTCTTAACTTAGGGTTTAGCAAAGATAAGGTAAGAGACGTGACTACTGAGGCACTGTCTCAGGTAGGATGCCTTGAGTTAAAAGACCGTGCGCCTCATCACATCTCAAGCGGGCAAAAGAGCAGAGTAGCCATAGCAACAGTGCTTGCAATGTCTCCAGATATTCTGGTTATGGATGAGCCTGCGTCTAATCTTGACCCTAAATCACGGAGATTTTTAATTAATCTACTTAGAAATTTCTATCACACTAAAATCATAGCCTCTCATGATCTTGATCTTATTCTGGATACCTGTCAGCGTTGCATCATAATTAAAGAGGGGAAAATAGCGGCAGATAAGCCGGCAATGGAGCTTCTTGCCGATTCAAAGCTGCTTGAAGAAAACAATCTTGAGTTACCTTTGACTCTGCAGGGGCGGTAAGTGCGCATGATATCTTTAGAGAAAATCTACATAAAAATGTATTATTGCCTATGCCCTTAGCTCCGCAAAGAAAAAACTGGATTCCTGCCTTCGCAGGAATGACAAGAAAAAAAAGGAATGACAAGAAAAAGAAAACCACCTCCTCTGTCATTCCCGCCTCCGAGCGGGAATCCAGTCTTTTTTAATGTATCTTTGGCTGACATAAAGCTATGTACCTGAGTTAAGTATATAAGCATTTAGTGTATTATTAACTTAGACGTATAAAAAGACTTACAATCAATTATGAAGACGGCAAACACATTACATAACGATAGTGAAGTGGACATACCGTTATCAGAACAATGGCTATATGAGAATAAAGAGGCGCTTGAAAGCGTCCTCGCTGGAATAGAAGATTCTAAAGCTGGCAGAGTTCAGAAGATAGATATTGACGAGTTGTAGGGTGGGTTTTGTATAAGTTTTTTCCCACGTATTTTTTGGCACTACGGCCCAGGAAATGAACATATTACTATTTTATCAGTAACGCCGCATCCATAGCGGCTGCCAGAGGAAGCATCTCAGTTATTTATAATTTTGATTATTTGTACACAGATTTTTTCTTAAATATTTTGTTATCATACGAGTTGATGCCGAAACACAAACGTTAGCGGCAAAAAATGATTGGAAGGCGGTTAGATGTTTGAGGGGACAACGATAATATGTGTAAGAAGGGACGGCAAGGTAGCAATCTCAGGGGACGGTCAGGTGACATTTGGCTCAACCGTGCTGAAACATAATGCAAAGAAATTACGACGAATGTACAATGATAAAGTGCTGGCTGGATTTGCAGGCGCCACTGCGGATGCTTTTACGCTGTTTGAAAAATTTGAGGGGAAACTTGAAACGTATCGCGGCAATCTGACCCGCGCTGCCGTTGAGCTTGCTAAGGACTGGCGCATGGATAAGATTTTAAGGCGGCTTGAGGCTCTGCTTCTCATTTCAGATAAGGACACGACTTTGATTATATCCGGCACAGGGGATGTCATTGAACCTGAGCACGGGATAGCGGCAATTGGCTCAGGGGGCACCTATGCCTTTGCGGCAGCAAGAGCGCTCTTTGATAACACCTCACTGAGTGCTGCTGAGATTGCTAACAAGTCTATGGAAATAGCCGCCGAGATTTGCATATATACCAATAAAAATATCACAACAGAGGAGCTAAATGGATAATCTCACTCCCAGAAAAATCGTAGAGGAACTTGATAAGTATATAATAGGCCAAAACGCTGCAAAGCGCGCCGTTGCTATAGCTCTTAGAAACCGATGGAGACGTCAGCAACTGACACATGAGCTGCGAGATGAGGTGCTCCCTAAAAATATCATCATGATTGGCCCCACCGGTGTTGGTAAAACCGAAATAGCCCGACGGCTTGCCAAACTTGCCGCCGCTCCTTTTATAAAAGTGGAGGCTTCCAAGTTTACCGAGGTCGGATATGTAGGACGTGATGTTGAATCTATGATAAGAGATTTAACTGAAATCGGCGTTAATATGGTTAAGGATGAGCATTTTACTAAAATCCAGGAACGTGCCCGCTCTCTTGCCGAGGAGCGTATGCTGGATATTTTATTGCCGCCATATAAGGGTATGAAGGGGTTAAGCCCGTCTCTTGAGGACAAACAAAAACAGTCCGAGACAAGAGAGAAATTCAGGGATAAACTCAGAGGCGGCAAGCTTGATTCAAAATACGTTGAAATTGACGTAAAGGAAAGAGTGATGCCCTTTGGCGTTATATCAAATATTGGGCTTGAAGACCTTGAAATAAACTTAAAGGAAATGCTTGGCAGTTTCCTGCCTGAGAAGGCTAAAAAGAAAAAAATGAGAGTTCCCGACGCTCTCACTCTAATTATCAAAGATGAGGCTAATAAGCTGATAGACATGGAGGCGGTAACCAAAGAGGCCATTACCAGAACCGAGCAGACAGGAATGGTCTTCATAGACGAGGTGGATAAGATTGCCTCACGGGGTTCGTCTCACGGCCCTGACGTCTCACGCGAGGGCGTGCAAAGAGACCTCTTGCCAATTGTTGAGGGGACAACGGTAACAACCAAACACGGCCCTGTTAAGACTGACCATGTGCTTTTCATAGCGGCTGGCGCATTTCACGTGTCAAAGCCCTCGGATTTGATTCCTGAGCTTCAAGGGCGCTTTCCTATCAGAGTTGAGCTTGAAGCGCTTGGTAAAGTAGAATTTATCAGGATTCTTACCGAGCCAAGTAACGCTCTCATAAAGCAGTACGTGGCTCTCCTTGCTACCGAAAACTATAAACTTGAATTCATTGAAGAGTCCATTGATGAGATAGCGGAAATTGCAACACAGGTCAATGAAAGAACAGAAAACATAGGCGCAAGACGGTTGCAAACAGTGCTTGAGAAACTACTTGAAGACGTTTCCTTTGACGCCCCTGATACAACCGACGGCAGTCTCGTGGTGGACAGAAAGTATGTCGCTGACAAACTGGCAGATATAGTCAAAAATGAGGATTTAAGCAGATACATACTATAGTAGGTAAATACAGCTGGCAAGCTCTGTGGGTAATATTTACAGCGGCGGCATTTTTACTTGTTGGCTGTTCTACGGCTCCGTCCAAAAGAACTACCTCTGTAAACTATCAGAGAAATGTCTATATCCCTGAGAAACCTCCCCGTGAGGATATTCCGATTAAAGAGGGCTCTGTTATGGTGGCATCGTGGTATGGCCCTGATTTTCACGGTAAACCAACGGCATCTGGTGAAATTTATGACATGAACGCCATGACGGCAGCACATAAGACACTGCCATTTGGCACAATCCTACGGGTCACAAATCCAAACAGCGGGGCATCGGCAAAGGTAGTGGTTAACGACAGGGGGCCTTTTATTGCAGGACGCGATTTGGATTTGTCTTATAGCGCAGCTAAAGATATTGGAGTTTACGGCCCAGGCACTCTGACTGTTGAGGTTGATTATCTTGGCAGAGATATGAAATATGTTAAATACATAAAGGTCTCAGACGCTGTTGCCTCCGCTGCCTTATCCTCATCAGGATATACGATTCAGATTGGCGCCTTTGCGGAACAGCAAAACGCTCTTAGGCTTAAGAGTTCTCTTGAGTTTGAGTACAAGGGGGTTTATATAAAACAGATTTCAGCTAACGGTAAGACCTTTTACAGAGTGCGTGTCGGTAAGTATAATGATAAGACCAAAGCCATAGAGTACGCTAAGGGCCTTGCCGAGGTCGGATACGATACGCTTGTAACAGCGGCTGATTAACGCCTATTTAAAAGCTGAAGTGAGGCTTTACTCTTAAGTTATAAAGATGCAAATCGCAACCAGAAAAAGTGGTTACATATATACCACGGCATTTATGGCAATTGCGTTCCCTGTCATGTTATTCATGCTTCTAACTACAGACACCGGGTGGTGTGCAGACAGGTTTGACGTCGTTATAGTAGAAAGCAGCGCCTATAAAATATACGAGGATGTCATTGCCGGTTTTGAGCGTACCTGTAATTGTAAAGTCAAAAAGATTATCCCATTAGACAGCGGAGACACTACACTTAATGAGATATATAACTCCAAACCGAGGCTTGTTTTTGCCATAGGTTCAAAGGCTCTGCAATTCCTTAGCGGTGTCAACGACCTGCCCGTAATCTATACAATGGTGCATGACCCTAAACCTCTGGTAAACGACAAGAAAAACTTTATCGGCATAACTATGGATATACCTTATGATAAACAGTTAGATGCCATCGCCTCTATATTTACGTCTGTCAAGCGGCTTGGTATTGTATATCACACAGGCAATTTCATAGGGCCTGCGATAAACCATATCCTAAACAAAGCCGCCTCGTTAGGAATAACAATAATGGAGGGTAAATTCCATGACAGTAATGACCTGGTAACTGCAGTTGACAATATGGATGGAAATATTGACGCCCTATGGCTTATTCCGGATGTGCTGATGGCAACGCCTGCAATTATCGAGCACATCATGCTTTATTCAATCAAATACAAGGTGCCGGTGTTTTCCTTTACAGATAAACATCTGGAGATGGGGGCATGTCTGTCTATTATGGCAAAGCCTGGCGACATTGGCGCCCAGAGCGGAAAGTTGGCAGATTTAATGATAAGCGGAGGCTCTCATCCTGATAACCTTATAAACCAATCGCAATACGCCACCGTAACTATAAATAAAATCGTTGCCTCCAAAATGAATCTTATCATTACTGACAACTTTAAAAGCAATGACACTATAAAAATAGACTTGTCAAAGAAGAACTGATGGAATCATTTACAAAACTATATCGAGAAAAATTAAGCGTACGGATATTTGTCCTCTCTACGATTTTTATCGTTTTTTTGTGCACAACTCTGTTTACCTTCTTTATTTATAATCAAATGGAGCTGCTGAAGAAAAATATCATACGGGAGGGGACTTTGCTTATAGAGCTTCTTGCTTACAATTGCAGATTAGGAGTTTTTTCTGAAAGCGAAAAACTTCTGGATGCCTCCATAGAGGCGGTAACGAAGCGTAAGAACGTCTTTTTTGTCTCCATTTATAACGCTAAAGGAAAGCTGATCTTAAAAAAGTTCGTAAATATCGGCAAATTAAAAATCCCTGAATTTAATGACAACGCACAGGCAGTTAACGAACAATTTAAGAAAATACAAAACAAAATGTTGTCGTATTATTTAGAAACCGACAAAGACTTTGAATTTTGGGCTCCAGTTTATTCAAGTTATAATAATCCTGAAGGGGACACTGAACCTTTAAGTGTCTTTGAAGCAGATAAAACCGATGTCATCATAGGCTACGCTCACATAAGAATGTGGAAAAATGAGTTTAAAAATGAGCGGCTTAAATTGATATATAAAAGTCTCTCGCTTGGTGTGATATTTTTATTAATTGGATTGTTGGCGGCATATCTTGTCGTAAGGACTATAACCATGCCTATAAAAGAACTGACTGACAATGTCAGAAACTATAGTAACAGTGGCCGCATAGCGGTTACACAATCACACATTAGGGATGAGATATTCGAACTGGCACAGGCTTTTAACGAAATGGGCAAACAGGTGCACGACCGGACAGCTGAACTAAAAGCAATGGTTTCCACCCTGCAGGAGGAAATAGAGCTGCGTATTAAGAGCGAAGAGGCAGTAATGGAATTAAACAGGACTCTCGACGACAGGGTAAATACGGAGATAAATAAGCAGAGGGAACAGGAGAAAATCCTGATTTATCAATCCAGGCTGTCCTCTATGGGAGAGATGTTAAGCTCTATAGCCCATCATTGGCGTCAGCCGCTAAACAACCTGAAAGCTTTATCCTTAGACTTGCAAGACACATACGATTACGAGGAACTTAATAAGGACTACTTTTACGATAACATTAAACAGTCAAACGAGCAACTAATATATATGTCGAAGACTATAGACGATTTCATGGATTTTTTCAAACCTGACAAGGAAAAAGAACAGTGTGATATTGTAGAGGTCGTAGAGGAGGCAGTATCCATTGTCTCTCCAGAGCTTAAGCGTAACGCAATATCCTGTAATATTAACCGTAAAGTTTACAGCATCGCATCAGAGCGCTTGCCAACTCATACAGACAGCAGGCTCTATGCCGATATTTACAAAAACGAGTTCAAGCAGGTTATAATCATACTCATAAACAACGCTTCAGACTCTATTAAGGAAAAAGCCAGGTATAGTTTGGAAACGCCTTATAATGGAATTATAGATATAGATTTTGCAAAGGCAGACGGTAAGGCAATTGTCAAAATAAGCGACAACGGCAAGGGAATCCCTGACGATATAAAGCACAGGGTTTTTGAACCTTATTTTACCACGAAATTTAAAAGCCAGGGCACAGGGATTGGATTATATATGGCAAAGGTAATTATTGAAAACAACTTAAATGGCAAAATATACGCTGAAAATACACACAACGGAGCAAGTTTTACAATAGAGCTTAATTGTATCGAAACAAAAACCGTTACATAATTCCCCCTATACCAAGCCGCATCCAATCGCCTAACTTCGTTAGCTTCCAAAAGGTAATATAATGGTGATGAGAAAGGACTGGATTCCCGCTCGTAGGCGGGAATGACAAAGGGGCGTAATCTTTAGTCGTTCCTTTGTCATTCCTTTTCCTTATTTGTCATTCCTGCGTAGGCAGGAATCAAGTTTTTTATTTATGTCTTTGAACGCAACTCGGTATTACAACTCTCTTTGTCATTCCTGCGAAGGCAGGAATCCAGTTTTTATTAATATCTTTGAGCGCAACTCGGTATAAGGTGACTATATTGACAAAATAAATACTCTTTTGTGTTATCATAGGTGCAACCCGTATGGACATTAATATTAATAAGCTAAGTGAATTGTCTGAGACACGCGTAATGGTTGTTGAGGATGAGTGGATAATAGCAACCAATCTCCAAAACGTGCTTGAGGATATGGGGCTTACCGTAACAGGGGTGATTCTCTCCGGCGAAGAGGCTCTTAGGCGGGCAGAGGACAACAGACCTGACGTTGTTCTTATGGACATCCTGCTGCACGGTAAAATGGACGGCATAGAGACGGCCGAGAAATTAAGAGAACTTTACGATATTCCGGTAGTGTATCTGACCTCCCACACTGACGAACACACGTTTCAAAGGGCAAAGGGTTCCGGGCCATTTGGTTATCTGGTTAAACCGTTTGAAAGAACCGAGTTAAGGTATGCCATAGAAATGGCCGTGTATAAGCACAGGATGGAGAGGGAGCTAAGGGAGAAATCACGGCAGTTAGAGGAGTTAAACAAATCCCTTAAGCTTAAGGTTAAAGAAGAGGTGGAAAGAGGCCGGCACAGAGAGCATATGTTAATTCAGCAGTCTAAACTTGCGGCCATGGGAGAGATGATGTTTAATATTGCCCATCACTGGAGACAGCCGTTAAATATCATAGGCTTACTGATTCAGGACCTTGATGAGGCCTCCACGTTTGGCGAAATTAACGACGAATATGTGAAGAAAATGTCCAGTGATACTATGGAGCAGCTTAACCTAATGTCAAAAACAATATCCGATTTCAGTAATTTTTGCAGACCCTCGGATACAAAGATAGTGTTTGATATTAAAGAAGCGTTGGACAATGTGGTTGCTCTTGTGAAAAGCCAGCTTGAAAATAACCAAATAGATATAATAACCCGTAAGGCTGACGGAAGCGGTTTTAAACCGAACTCGTATATGACAGAGGGTTACCCTGGTGAGTTTAAACAAGTAATCCTTAGCATTTTAAATAATGCCAAAGATGCAATTTTTTCAAAGCGAGTGAGCGGCAGCTGTTTGCATGGCGAAAACGGCGAAATCATAATAGAGTTTAGTGAAAAAGAGGATTCATTATGCGTAAGTATCAAAGACAATGGAGAGGGAATTTCCGACTCGGTACGGGACAGAATTTTTGAACCCTATTTTACGACAAAAAGCGACGGCATAGGGATAGGTCTATACATGTCTAAACTTATAATAGAAAGCTATATGAATGGCAAGCTGTACGTTAGCAGTACAGATGCGGGTGCCATGTTTACGGTACAACTACAAAGACAAACACAATAAGTATGGAGGAAATCACATGAAAGCCTTAGTGGTAGAGGACGAGTTCAGAAGCAGGACTCTTTTACAAAGGATAATGTCACGATATGGGGACTGTGATGTTGCAATCAACGGGCATGAGGCGATAGAAGCCTTTGTTCACGCATGGAAAGAAGAACATCCCTATGATCTCATCTGTATGGATATCATGATGCCTGAGATGGACGGTCAGCAGGCCCTTAAGGATATAAGGGAAATTGAGAAAAAAGCCGGCATTGAGCAGGACCATAGAGTTAAAATCATCATGACTACAGCGTATGACATTCAGGAGGAAAAGGATGAAGCCTTTGAATGGGGATGCACAGATTATCTCGTAAAACCCATTGACAAGAACAAATTACTTGACCTGCTTAAAAAATATAACTTTGCAGAGTAGCCGCAGACTATCTTAAAAGTTAGCTGGACGGTTACTCTGTGCACACAAGGCTAAAAACTGCTGTAGATGTGGGTTAGTTTAGTTGTCGGTATGAGTTAGTTGTTTGTTTTTTAAAACGTTATAAGAAGCTGCAAGGAAGGCTAAAACATACCAACTGTATCTTGAGGAGACGGAGGTCAAATCTCCCCATACAAGCTCATCTACTCCCAACACCGCAATAACTGAAACAACAGAGCCCAGCGCAATGTCAGCGGTGAGTGAGCCGTCCATACGCTTATATATTTCTTTCATTGAATAAACGATTTTCCACAAAAGATACAGAAAAAGCACAATACCTATCAGTCCCATGTCAAACAGAAAAGACAGCACTAGCCCGTGGGTCTCAGTAGCAGTGTACTTAGAGATATAAACAAAACCGCTCATTCCTATCCCTACTAAAACCGTATATGGATTTTCCGCAAAGTGTTTAAACCCGGATTTCCATATCAACCAACGGGTATTAACCCCTGCAACACCCTGAGTGCTTGAGCTAAGAAACTCAGTGCTAGCTGGGGTTTTGGTCGGAGTAAACCAGAGTTTTTCCGTATAACCAAAACCCATCAGCACTCTGTCTATAAAACCAGGGGTCAAAAACACCACTACAAGCCCTATGCTGACTACATATTTCAGGGCATTGCGAATGAACTTTTCCCTGGTCCTCGGATGAAGGTAGATAAGCAAAATAATGCCTATAATAGCTGCTGCTAAAGCCGAACGAACTGCCATAATACCAATTGCATAGAACGCTGATAGGGTTGCAATAAAAAATAAATTGTTTTTTAACCCCTTATATCTAAAACCAATCGGAGCAAAGACCAAAATAACCATTACTATAAGCTCAGAAGCGGGAGGACCTCCGGCAAGTCCCATTGGTCTTTTGTCCACCTGCTCGATTCCAAAAAAACCGAGTGTCACGCCCTTAGCCAAAGTCATATCTATTCTTTTGACATAGTACTTTGAAACTATAACGGATATTATAATTATGAATGTGGAAACTGCAATTGTGATAACTGCGTTTTTCAAGGATTTCTCATCATTAACAATAGCCGTAATAAGATAAAATGTGATGGCATTGCAGGTGAGCATAGCAAAAAAGTGCAGCCCCAGTTCAAGGTTTGGTGTCCATAGTAAAGTAATGGTCTCAGCCAAAAAAATGATTAAAAGCGGCGCATCAAGCGGACTAATTTGTCTCTTTGTCTCTTTGTGTATGGCCTTTTTTAATATCCAGGAAATGAGCGTCAGAAATAAAAAAATCATGTAAATTGGATACTCCATTATGTCGCCTGCGCTAAACATAAACTTAAGTGCCGTGTGCTGAATGTAAACGGTTAGAAATGTAAGCGCAAGAAATATCTCAGGCTTCAGTATCGTTAAAAACAATACTGGTATCAATATTATAGGAATTAGCGCATACGGAGTGAGCAGAAAAGAAACGGCAGATACGAGAGCATATAGAAGTAAAAACATCTCAAGAAAAGTTTTTTCATCTGATAAACTCAGCCTTTCTTTTATAAATTCATACATATCTCAGCGCTCAGATTGAAGATTAATCGGCATTGTTTGCCCATACAATGTAAAGCTCTTTTCCACCTTTTTCAAACCTGTGAGCCGTCACACCGGGACCTGCGTTGACCTCTGAGGTTTTTGCCGCCTCAAAACAACTGAGCTTTTGAGCAAGATTTTTATACGAGTAATAGGATAACTTTTTTGAGGATACACCATCGTTTCCCGGGTTATTGATAAGACCTGAGTAGTCAAAAATACTGTACCCGCCAGCATAATAGTGGTAGTCTTGAATATTAGACCAAAAAACTCTGAAAGCTCCGAGACCAATCATTGTTGTATAGGTTTTAACGAGGTTTGCTGCCTGATTAGCTTCTGAATAACCCTTTGTAAATGGGTTATGGGTATCGTGTGGATAACTTGTCTCACCCAAAAATACAGGCATGTTGGTGTATCCGTAGCGGTTAAGCAACTCCCTGCTTTTTTTGTACTGAGTTTTTATGAGTTCAAACTTATCTACATCGCCGCGTTTTACGCCAAGAAACAAGTCAAAGGCGTGCCAGAGTCCAAAGGCATCGAAGGAGTTTTTGGCGTTTAGAGTTTTAAGATTGTCAAACACCTCTTCAAAAAAAGTGCCGACAGGATTAATGTATCCGCCTGTGTAAAGTTTGCAGTCAGGGCATTCCTGATTAAATACTTTCTTTGTAGTGGCAAGAGCAAGGGCATAGTCAGCGGCGTTCCATGAGGCGTCAACCTCGGTTTCCATCGTGTAGTGTTTGACCTTTGGGAGCTTACGAATAAGCGCTCTAAGAAATTCTGAGTACCCAGAGACATCAGCCTGCGTAAACACCCCTGCCTTCATCGGAGGTTTAGCATCGCCTGTGCTGGGATTAATTGTTACAAGTGCGCTGACCCCGCGGCCCATTGCGCTTTCATAGAGGCTGCTTAGATGAGCTAAGTATGCGTCTCCTGCCTGCAAATTCATGCCGCCCCTCTTGTATATCATATACTGGGCAGAGGGTGGCCCCATAAAACGCAGCCACTTATAGCCGACATCCTTAGCAAATTTCCCTGCATAAAAATCCGTGTCTAACCTATCAAGCCTCTCCACTACCTCTAAAATCCCAAACGGTGAGCTATTTGCAGTTGCAGTGCAAACTGCCCCCGCATTTGTTAAGGGTTCAACAATTACAGGCACGGAGCCGACGCTTATATTTACCAAACCGTTTACAACTCGTACGGTACCAGAGTCAAAGGCAGCAGGGTAATTAGTAACCTGAGCGCCTGATACATAATGAGGCACACTCTCTGACACTCTGACCTCAGAGGCATTTACTGTCAAGACGGCAGGGATGAATTTTTTTGCCTGCGGCACGTGTTTTTCCGCTTTTACTGCATTCCAGTCAGTTTGGGGATCCACTGCCCGCTCTAAATCGGCAAATGTCTTATCCACAAGACTGTAGGCTTTCTCCGGGTTTTCTTTTTGCAGCACCTTGATGAACAAATCGGTTTCTATTGTGTATATCTTGTCGGCATAGGCGTTTTTCTTAGAAAGTGATTCCGCCCAAGACTTCAGGGCTAAGACCCGTACTTTGACATTGGATGAGTTCGTTTGAGCAGTTTTAACCTCTTTTCTTACTTTATCTATCTCGGCTTGCGGCATCATCTGAGGAGAGTTTCCCATGGGGCTGCTGTATTTGCCATCGCCGATAAATTTCTCTACATCGCCATATATGGCGTCAATCATCTTACAGGCCTCAGAGGGATTGTTCTGTGAGAGCGACTCAAGCAGCCTCCCCTTTTCCTGTGGAATCACGCTGTCAACGCTTACTCCCTTAATCATCATGCTCTGCGCCCAGTGGGTTAGAACCTCCATACGCTGCCTCATAGTTGTCTGATCCGTGGGCGCTGCCTTTACCTGTTTTACCATTGAGTTAATATCTACTGTGCTTTGTGCAGGCGGATTCTCCCTCATCTCAGACATTGCAGACTCAGGCATATAAACAGCACAAGCCAATACAACAAAGCACAAAAACATCTTCATCGCAATACGTGACTCACTTGTGTTCATTAATGCTATCCTCCTTTGCGGCTATATGTCGGATTTTAATTACTGTTGCACTACTGCCATATATGCTATATCTACTTGTCATAAGCTGTCAATCCCTCCAGGGCAAACGCATTAGAGAAAAAAGCAGCAAAAGACTTCTCTGTTGCAAGGCAGAATTTTTAGAGAAAAGGACTGGATTCCCGCTCGTAGGCGGGAATGACAAGGAAGGATATGTCTTTTTTTTGTCATTCCTGCGCAGGCAGGAATCCAGTTTTTTAGCGAAGCTACACTGCATTGGCAATATATTATTATTTCCTGTTAAATGCGGTTGCCCTGTCAATCCCTCTCTGAGTTCTTGTCATTAATTATTACCCATAAAACATTTGCATTTATGTTTAGGTTTTGTTATAGAATATACCGTTATGGCATATCTTCAAACAATAAGAGGGTTTTTAAATCCTGCCGCTTTTCTGAAGTGGCTTTACTGGCGGTATTTGAGATTGCTTTTTTCAGAGTTTCCGGTTGAGTTGGTTAATACAATCATGTCGTTTTTAGCGCGCCTGCAAATGTCATCAAACAGACAACGCAAGATTATAACACTTGAGGAGCTTTACAAATCAGGCTTAATAGATGATAGCTGCAATACGCGGGAGACGTTGCATGTTGTATTTCAAACCCAGTTAAATTCATGGGCAAAACTCTGTTATCTACGAAAAATCAACAGCAGCAACATTGAAGACTATATTGCAATTGAGGGGGCAAAGCACCTTGACAACGCTCTTAAAAGAAACAAAGGGGCGCTCTTATTAAATTCTCATTTTGGACCCTACATGATGGTTATGCCGGCTCTCGGTTACAGAGGCTATCGGGTTAACCAGGTAGCTATTCAGGGAGACCCTCCAACAGTAGCCAGAAAAGGTTTTTACTGGTACGCTAATGAAGCCAAATTTCAGGCTGTGGAAAAACTGATGCCTGTAAATTTCATAAATGCAAGCATCCCCATTGGAGACAAGAACGGTTTAAGAAATATGTCTATGAGAGATGTCATGCTTGCTTTGCAAAGAAATGAGGTTGTACTGTTTCCTTCAACCGGACGAGGCGGCAGAAAGTGGGCAGAGGCACAATTTCTGGGCCGCACCGTAAATTTTAATATATCCCCCTTCAAACTTGCCGTTAAAACCGGAACAGCACTACTGCCTGTGTTTCTCATTGACCTTCGGGACGGCGTAGCAAAAATGGTTGTTGAGCCTGCATTAGATGTTTCGGAAAGCGATACTTCTGAAACCCTTCTGGATAAGTACCTGGCTGTTTTGACAAAATATGTTAGACTGCACCCTGAGCAATTTGCTTACTTTCTCTATGAAATGAAGTTGAATTCATGGTGGGATGATCATCCTTTTTTCACCGATTACAAAACCAGCAGGCTATCCGTTAAAAAAACTTGACAATACGCTACAAAAAGTATATAATCTGAAGTTATGGTTTATAACCACAATCCGGTTAGTTTGCCGGTGACAAGGCGGTCCCACGGTTTGAGATATGGTTGCATCTGTTTAGCCATTCCTAAGCAAATAAGAGATGTGCGTATAGCGGCGTCAATGTGGCTGCACACAGGTGTAATCGGTTAGAGCAGGTCGCACATTGTGCGGCAACTGTACATAATAAAACGTCAAGGAGATTAAGGAGTTATGGAAAATGTCTTGCTGGCGCTGATATTCGGTATCAGCATTGTTGGCATTATCGTAGCTTTCATGTTTGCCAAATGGGTTTTAGCAAAAGATGACGGCACGGACAACATGAGAGCTATATCGGATGCTATAAGAGAGGGTGCCAATGCCTTTTTAAAAAGGCAGTATAAAACGATAGTATTACTTGCAGCGATTTTTTCGGTGGTGTTATTCATAGGATATGGGATCATAAGGCAGCACCAGGATTTTGACCCTGTCTCTTCAAGCATTGAGCTGTCTATATGGATAACCTTATCTTTTGTCTTCGGGGCGATATGCTCACTGTTTGCCGGTTACATCGGCATGTGGGTCAGTATAAGAAGTAACATAAGAACAGCTTCTGCAGCCCGTTACAGTGTAAACGATGCTCTGCAGATAGCTCTCAGGGGCGGCGCAGTATCCGGCCTTATGGTGGTCTGTATGAGCTTGCTTGGTGTTACCGGTCTTTATGTGCTGGTTAAAGTATTTTCAAACGTGGAGGCCACTAAGATTCCATTTATGATAGTAGGTTATGGTTTTGGCGCTTCTTTTGTGGCACTGTTTGCCCAGTTAGGCGGCGGTATTTACACTAAGGCAGCTGATGTGGGCGCTGACCTTGTTGGAAAGGTAGAGGCAGGAATCCCAGAGGATGATCCAAGAAACCCGGCTGTTATTGCCGACCTGGTTGGCGACAACGTTGGTGACTGCGCAGGCCGTGGTGCCGACCTTTTTGAGTCCACCGCTGCTGAGAACATCGGAGCTATGATTTTGGCTGCCGTTATGGCCAAAGGCATACCTGGCGTTGACCCGCTTTGGGTTATAGGCGTTATGATGTTCCCATTGCTTGCCAGAGCTTTTGGCATAATAGCGTCAATTGTGGGTATTTTGTTTGTTAAAATCAGAGAAGACGAGGAACCTATGGCCGGGCTTAACAGGGGTTACTATGTAACTGTTGTGCTGGCCATAATTGGTCTTGCTATAGCAAGTAAAATTCTGTTTGCACATCCTGACTATCCCAGCGCATGGATATACCTGTTTATGGCTGGAGTTGTAGGTGTGTTGACATCGGTTGTGTTTATTTACATCACTGAGTACTACACAGAGTTTAGGTTCAGACCTGTTCGCTCCATAGCTGAGTCAAGTCAGACAGGCCCTGCCACAAACATCATAACCGGTGTGGCAATAGGACTTGAATGTACAGCGCCTACAGCGATTGCAATATCAGCCTCTTTGCTGATAGCCTACTACTTAGGGCTCCATTCTGGATTTCCAAACGCAGGAATTTTTGGCACAGCAGTTGCGACGATGGGAATGCTTGGGCCGGCCGCTTATGTTCTAGCTATGGACACTTTTGGACCAATTTCTGACAACGCCGGCGGTATTATCGAAATGAGCGACCAGCCGGAGGACGTAAGAAACAGAACAGATAAACTTGACGCAGCCGGTAACACTACAAAGGCGCTTACAAAGGGTTATGCAATAGGCTCAGCAGCACTTGCTGCCTTCTTGCTCTTCAGAGCATACCTTGATGAGGTCAGCAACTATGGACATAAAATAGAGTCAGTTGATTTGGCTGATCCGGTAGTGTTTGTTGGAGCGCTACTTGGCGCAGCCCTTGTGTTTATCTTCTCAGCGCTTGCAGTTAAGGCAGTAGGAACGGCAGCTTACTACGTCATTCAGGACGTGAGAGACCAGTTCAGGGAAAAACCCGGTATTTTAGCCGGAACAGAGAAGCCAGATTATGGCCGCTGTGTTGATATCGTAACAAAGGGAGCACTTAAGCAGATGGTTCTTCCAGGTCTTGTAGCAACGCTTAGCCCTATTGTTGTGGGATTGTTGTTTAAGCAGGTTGGAAAGGGCGCTGAGGCTGTGGCGGCGCTTATTATGGTTGGAACAATTGCCGGAATTCTAATGGCAACGTTTTTTAATAACGCAGGCGGTGCATGGGATAACGCTAAGAAATTCATTGAAGCCGGAAATATGGGCGGTAAAGGCTCCTTTGCTCACAAGGCCGCTGTTGCCGGTGACACTGTTGGCGATCCATTTAAAGACACCGCAGGCCCCTCGCTTCACGTGTTAATTAAACTCCTTTCCACTATCACTCTCGTTTTAGCACCTCTTTTCATTTAAGATAGTAAAGGAAAATATAAATAAGGGGAAGGACTTATAGTCCTTCCCCTTAAAATTTCTGTACTTACTGCTAATCCTGCAACTGACTCACATTGAATTCCCATTATAAGTCTCAAGTAGTTTTCTATAGACAGATACTATCGTATAATGTTACTATACAACAGTGATAGTATCTTTTAAGAATGAAGATGCAAGGCTTATTTGGGAAGGGTATTTTTCCAAAAAAATTAGACTTCCATCCACCTTGTATAATATTGCAAGGAGAAAATTAAGAATGATCGCAGCTGCTACAAATATTGAGACATTGGCTGTTCCTCCTGGCAATAAACTTGAGGTGCTTAAAGGAAACAGAGAGGGTCTATTGAGTATAAGAATTAATGAAAAGTGGCGGATATGCTTTAGATGCATAACAATAATGCTTATGATGTAGAGATAACTGATTATCATTAAAATAGGAGAAAATGAAATGACTACTTTAAACAATATTCACCCCGGAGAGATACTTAAAGAGGAGTTTCTTATGCCTATGTGTATATCTGTATATAGACTCTATAAAGAAACCGGATTAACTCAGACACGTCTAAGCCAAATCATAAAAGGTAAAAGAAATATAACAACCGAAACCGCTTTGAAGCTTGGTAAATATTTTAATGTTCCACCTGAGTTTTGGTTAAACCTGCAAACCCTTTATGATTTGGAGGAGGCTAAAAAAATATACTCTAAGGAGGTTGAGGCCATAACTCCGTGTTCCGTTAACTAAGGAATCACTACAGTATATAAATTACTTGTATCTTTGCAACTTAAACTCATCCTGTGTTACCATATCTTTACGAAAATATGCCGGAAATTAAAAATGAAGCCATATCAGCTATTTTAAAAGAGCTTTCAAAGTATCTTCAAGGTAAGGAAAATGCTTTAAAGCTGTCTTTGATAGCGTTTTTTTCACGCGGACATCTCCTTATTGAGGACTTGCCGGGGCTTGGTAAAACTACACTTGCTATAGGCATTGCCAGAGCGCTAGGGCTTACGTTTGGCAGAATTCAGTGCACAAGCGACCTTCTGCCAACAGACATAACCGGTCTTTCCATTTTTAACAAGGCTAAGGGGGAATTTGAATTTCGTAAGGGGCCAATTTTCAGTAACATCGTCCTCGTTGATGAGATAAACAGGGCAACCCCTAAGACCCAAAGCGCACTCCTTGAGGCTATGGGGGAAAAACAGGTAACAATTGAGGAGACAACCTACAAGCTTGCCAGACCGTTTTTTGTCATAGCCACCCAGAACCCGATTGAACATTATGGAACGTTTCCCCTTCCAGAGTCTCAACTGGACAGGTTTATGATGAAAATCGGTATCGGTTATCCTAACAGGAAAGCTGAGATGGATATTATAAGGGGAGGCAGCAGACGTGAGGAGTTGTACTCGTTAAAGCCGTTTTTAAACAGTGAGGACTGTGTTAATATTCAAGACAGCATTCGTAAAAACGTTTTTATATCCGAAAAAATTCTTGACTATTCGTTAAATATCATAGAGGCGACACGCACGAGCAAACACCTTATAGCAGGTGTGTCCACCCGCGGAGCGCTTGCTTTAGCCCACACAGCCCGGGCACATGCCTTCTTTGACGGCAGAGATTACGTAATCCCAGAGGATATAAAAGCGCTGGCTGAGTTTACCATCCCTCACAGGGTGCTCTTTAAGGAGGAGTTTGACGCCGATACCAAAAGGGAGATAATAAGATCGCTCTTAGAAAAAATTCCCACCCCTCTGTAATAATACCAAGTGGCAGTCAGAGTATAACAAGGCGGCAAGGAGAAAGCGACGCAGGCGTACTTTTAGTACGTTGAGGAGCTTTTTGACGATGCCAACGAAGTTAGGCGATAGAATGCAGCATGGTATAAAAGTTAACAAAGCCGGTACTATTTACATTGTGCTGTCGATACTTATCGGTGTGTCGGCTACAAACACGGGTAACAATCTCATATACCTTATAACGGCGGCAATTTTAAGTTTTATGGCCATCTCTGGAGCGTTTGGCAGAAAGAATATTTTTAAGCTTCAGGTCATGCTTGAGTTTCCTGATGATGTATATGCTAACAGGGAGTTTCCGCTGCGTGTAACGCTGATTAATCAAAAGACATATTTGCCGGCCTCACTTGTAAGGGTCAGAGTTTACGGCAATGAAATTCTGTTTCCTTATGTCGGGCCAAACGCTAAAGAGCAAAAAACTGTGCAGATGCAGTTTCCTCATAGGGGAATTACAACTATTGACTCCATAGAGGTTTCCTCGGTTTACCCATTTAATTTGTTTACCAGATATCGTCAATTAGAAATTAAAACCGATATTGTAGTCTATCCTGAGCCTCGCAAATGCAGCATTCCTCTTATAAGCGAAAAGACAAGATTTTCTAAAGGCGAGAGTTCTTCAGACAGAGCAGGGTATGATTCAGAGTTAATCTCAGTGCGGGATTACGTGGCAGGCGACCCCCTTAAGTACGTTCATTGGAAAGCCACAGCACGCACAGGCACACTTAAGACCAAAGAGCTGTCCTCGCTGACATTTCAGCCGGTAGTGATTGATTTTGAAAATTTTCCTGTCGAATCGTTAGAAAATAGAATTTCCGGTATAACTTATCTGATAATTGAATTATCTAAAAAGAAGACACCTATTGGACTTAAAACCAAAGGTAAAATTTTTAAGCCGGATACATCGTCTGTTTCAAAACGCTCCATGCTTAGACACCTGGCCTTATTGCCAAGTCAATTTTAAAAAATTAAAATGCTTATTGAGTTAACTCTGGAAGAGAGTTTTCTTTCAGCAAATGATGTATTTATACCGAGTAGCGTTCAAAGGAGGAGATTGCCACACCCCCTTTGGGGGTTCGCAATGATGGCGTGAGGCTGTATGGCATCCCTATCCGTCATTACGAGGAGCGTTAGCGACGTGGTAATCTCATCTTTATTCGTACAGTTTAGAGTGCAACTTGGTATTAAAGGACTGGATTCCCGCTCGCAGGCGGGAATGACAAGGAAGGGTGGACTACAGTCATTCTGTCTTCTTTTGTCATTCCTGCGAAAGCAGGAATCCAATTTTTTATTAACAGAGTTGACGACAATGCCAACTTATTTTTTGAAAGCTAATCTATATGGGATAGGATATTTGATACGGTTTTAAATAAAACTGAGTTTTCTCTGTGGGTTTTTACCGATACTCTTAAGAATTGCTCGTTTAATCCTCTGTAGTTAGCGCAACTTCTTAGCAATATGCTCCGGTTTTTGAGTTTTTCATAAATATGAAGCGCCCGTTTATCTTTAATCAGATAAAAGTTAACTTGAGATTGGAAATATTGAATTTCAAGTTTATTTAGTGATTTTTCAAAAAATGCTTTTTCAGTCTTTAGAAGAGCAAATGTGTCACGCTCATAAACATTGTCTTTAAGCGCAGTAACTAACGCCCTCTGAGAAAGCGTGTTAACTGTCCATGGTTCCTTGTGTGTTTTTAAAAGACTCGTCAGCCGTTCGTCCAAAAAAACAGCTCCTATCCTAAGACCGCACAGAGCATAAAACTTAGTGAATGACTTTAAAACTATGAGATGCGGATTTTTTAAAACACCGTCAATCATACTAAAGCCATCAGGGTTTTTACTGTGAGTGTACAAGAAATCCATAAACGCCTCATCCACTATAAGGTAACAGCCAAACTCATGTGCTGCTGCGGCAATCTTTAGCATATCCTCCTTACTTATAAATCCGGCAGTTGGAGTATTTGGATTACAGAGAAATGCTATATCGTTTCCTTTCATCATTTCCATAAAAGCCTGCACATCAAGTTTAAAATTATCAGTTTCGTTAAGCGAAAAGAAGGAAATATCACTGACCCCATACATGGAAAGCGCCCGCTCATATTCGCTGAATGTGGGTGAAACGATAAGCGCTTTTTGAGGTTTTAATGCTCGTACGATTAGGTATATCAACTCAGTGCTGCCATTGCCACAGATGATATTTTCTGTACTGACGCTATAACGCCCGGCAAGAACCTTTGTAAGCCTTCTGCACTCTGTGTCTGGGTAATTATTTAGAAATTTAAGGTATTTGCGAATTTCGGCTTTTACCTTTTTAGAGACGCCAAGAGGATTAGGTGAGGAGCTGAAATCAATTATCTTTCTCTCAGGTATCTTTAGCAATTCAGACAACGAGTAAACATCGCCGCCATGTAGATGTGATGATATGTCTGACATTAGAATCTATACTAAACTGTTACGCCTTTGAGCGTTACCGCCATCAGGTCTTACCCAGTTCTGTAAGAACCCCCTTAAACACCTTATAAAACTGATCGTTTTCAGATATTGCCTTAGTCAGGATTACTTTTAAATTAGGCAGGTCATTTATGTTTATAACCACATTTACGCTTTTAATGTAGGCCGTCATATTGTCCAGCGTTTTGAAATTAGTACCGATAAGGGCAAGAAATATCCGTCTTCTGTTGTTGATGGGCATAGTTTGATATGTTTCAAGCAGTTCGTTTTTTTCAGGATCTCCGCCGCCAAAGGTTTCATTAAGAACCAGTACGTCAAACTGATTATATCTGATGCGGTCAAAGGCATTTTCTAAGTCGGGCGATACGACCACATTGCATTTCAAATCTTTAAGGGTTTCACTTATGATTTTAAGGTTGCTCTGATTATCATCACAGACAAGAGAGTCCATAAACCCCTCAGTGTAGTGCTCAAAATCCATTCCACGATAGTTTTGCTGTGACATGTATCCCCCTCTCCCTTCCTCTTTCTATTAATCGGAATGCTATTTAGTCTTAGCCTTGCGGGCATATTCCCTGTCCAGCGACAGGCTTTCTATGTCTGTGGTTTTTTCGCCTCTGGTGCTCTTTACCGTATCTAAGCCGCGGCCAACAAGCGCTTTTCGCGAAGCGTAAGCCATCGCCGTCTCCTCAGTTATCAGTCCAACCCTGAAGAGATTTATTATGGACTTGTCAAATGTCTGCATACCGTAAGTCTCGCCGGCGTCTATAATTTCGTAGAAGGTCTTACCATCCGACTCACCGTTAATGAGACTGTCTTTTACACGCAAGTTTGTTTTCATGATTTCAATTGCTGCAACCCGTCCGCCGCCCACCTTTGGCAGGAGGCGCTGACTTACTATCCACCGGACAGTGTCTGAGAGGCGGTTCCTTACCAAAACCTCCTCCTCTTTATCAAACATGCCGATAATCCTGTTTATTGTTTGTCCGGCGTCTATTGTATGAAGGGTGGAAAGCACAAGGTGTCCGGTTTCTGCGGCAGTCATACCGATTTCCACAGTCTCTCTATCTCTCATCTCTCCAACCAGTATGACCTTTGGGGCTTGCCTGAGAGCTGCCCTAAGTCCGTTAGAAAAATTATCAAAATCCAAACCCATTTCTCTTTGATTAAAAGTAGCTTTTTTGTGAGGATGTACAAACTCAACCGGGTCTTCAAGCGTAAGGACATGTACTTGTTTGTTTTCATTGATTATATTTAACACGGCGGCAAGAGTTGACGACTTACCGCTTCCGGTAGCACCGGTGATAAGTACAAGTCCGTTTTTTTCCTCCGCAATTTGCCCTAACACCTTTGGCACTTTTAAATCGGCAAGTGTGGGGATTCTTGACTCAAGTTTTCTCAAAACAATGGAGTAGCTGCCTCGTTGTGAAAAAATATTTACTCTGAACCTGGCCTTGCCGGGCAAAGAGTAAGATAAATCGCAGGAGCCATGTCTAAGGAGATTTTCGGTAAGCCGCCTGTCAGAGTTTATAAGATTCATTGCAAAAATTTCAGTCTGATAAGGGGTCAGTTCCTCTATCGGCATCTCTTCAAGATGCACCGGTAGCAGCACGCCGGAGGATTCCACCTGAAGCGGTTTACCGACAGTAAAGTTAAGGTCAGACACGCTGCCAACGCTCTCCAGCATCCCTGAAAGGATAAAGTCAACCTCAGCTCTTCTCATAAGTGTATCACCTCTTTTTCAAGTTTTTTTAGAATTCCGGCGGCGGTTCTTTCAAAAATGGAATAAACCGTTTTTTGTCCATTGATTTATCGTAGGCATCCTCGGAAGATATCCAGCCCTTTTGGAGTAGGTCAAGGATAGCGTCGTCAAGGGTTACCATGCCAAGTTTCTTACCGGTTTGCATAACAGAGGCCAATTGCGGAGTCTTAGCCTCACGTATAAGGTTAGCAGCGGCGTATGTTATAACAAGAATTTCAAGCGCAGCACAACGCCCCTTTTTATCTATTCGTTTAAACAGGTTTTGGGCTACAACACCCTTTAGTGACTCAGACAGGGTGGTGCGAATCTGAGCTTGCTGATTGGCAGGGAAAACGTCTATTACTCTGTCAACAGTTTTAGTAGCGCTTTGTGTGTGCAGGGTGCCAAAGACAAGGTGACCGGTTGAGGCCGCCTCTAATGCCAGCTGAATAGTTTCAAGGTCTCTCATTTCCCCAACCAGTATGATGTCGGGGTCTTCACGAAGGGCGCCCCTTAGAGCTGCTGCAAATGATCTGGTATCCGGCCCCACCTCACGGTGGTTTACAATACAGGTTGCACTTTTATGCACAAACTCAACAGGGTCCTCTATGGTAAGGATATGGTCTTTTCTGTTTTTATTAGCATAGTCAACAATTGCGGCAAGCGTGGTTGATTTACCGCTTCCGGTAGGCCCAGTTACAAGCACAAGACCCTTGTTAAGCATTGCAAATTTTTTACAGACAGGGGGCAGTCCAAGCTCGTCAACTGTAGCGATTTTTTCAGGTATCTGTCTAAACACTGCGCCTACGCCCCACTTCTGTTTGAAAAAGTTAGACCTGAACCTGCCAAGCTTAGGAATTTCATACGCAAAATCCACATCGCCTGTTTCCTCATAGAGTTTAACTTTCTCTTCGGGGGCTATCTCGTAGAGCATAGCCTTAAGCTCGTCATTTTCAAGCTCCTTGTACTTAATACGTTCCATCTCACCGCGTATTCGCAATATCGGCTGAGAACCGGCTACCATGTGCAAGTCCGATGCTCCCTGTTCATTCATAAGTTTAAAAAAGGCATCTATTTTTGCCATTTATACCTCCACAATTAAACGTCTTCACATTAATGCTGACACCCCTCACCCTCACCCGATAGCGATTGTAGCAAACATTTCATCGTTTTGTCAAAAAGTTGGAAATATAGCCTTTATTGGCAGATTACCTGTATAATAGCATTGTTGTGAAGGCTTTAAAGTATATTTTATACTCGTTAGGACTTTTTGTCCTTGGGATGACAGTCTCATCTGTCGTCTATTATTTAAAGTATAAGGAATCTTTTATAACAAAGTATCAGAACCTTCGACAAAACAGGCTGTACGTTCCAGGGGTTGAGGGTCAGATTGATTTTTCATGGCACATAAACAAATTCATAATGCCTGGAGTTGGTTTTTTAAGCGATATAATAATTTTTAATGTTGCCGTGTTTGCGCTTTTAATTCCACTTTCTTACATGGTAATGGACAGGGCTGATAACAAGTACGGCACATCTAAAGTGTCAGAGGTGTTTTTCAGTATATGGGAGGCAAAGCTGCTGCCTTTTTTGCTTGCCTTCAGTGTGCTTTACTGCGTTATCTTAAAGTTTTTTATCCGTGAGCAACCGGTCAGTGATATATGGACAGTGTCGGCGTGGATTGCGTTGATAATATTTGCATTTATACTTTGGACGTCGCTTAGTTTTCTTATCAAGATGAGACTCTTTGTCTCAGACGCAGGTTTTGCACTTGACAGGCTGCTTAGTGAGGCATGGGATTGTGTTTTAAAAACAAAAGCAAAGAACAGATTTGCTCTGTTTGCAGAAACTCTTCAAAGTATCGGTGAGATGCTCTCCCGTGAGGTTAAAGTCCATAACAGTAAAAACCTCGCAAAAACTCTCTCTGAGCTTCAACAAATTGCCTCTCATCTGCTAAAACTGAACACTGACGATGTCCCTACGGTTGGGGACGCTGCTGTCACCTCAGACAGTGACAAATCTTCTGCAAACTTTCAAAGAATCCTCCTATTACCGTTAGAACAAGTTGCAAAAATACACGCTGAAGCTGCCCTTTGCAGCAATTCGGCAGTCTCTGCAATTGTTGAGCGGTCAGCGGTTGGAATATTCTCTGATATCTCTTGCTCCAAACAAAATACAGATTTGATAAGAGATTGCATCGAGATATTTTTTGAAATGTCCGGAAAATCACAAACGCCTGAAACTGTTTTTTTGTGGTTTACAGAAGCAGTTTTCAGAAAAGATGACTTCTCTTATGAGTATCTGGATATTTTAAACCGCTCCCTCGCAAAATCCTTAAAAAATGCCTTACTAAAAGGCTCTCAGGAAAGTATTGCTGCTTTTTTCAATGAACTTCAGAAGCTCCCAGCCCCTGCGCCTTTTTCCTTTGAGATTTATAATCAGACACTGATTGAGCTGAATCGTAAAAAGTATATTGAAATGAGTGACGAGCTCTCTGTTTACTCATCGCTTGAGGATCTCCAGAGGAAAGCCATTGAGATTACAACTATCAACATGCTTGATGAGTGGTCTGAGTCTTTTACTGCTTTTCACCAAAAAGTATCATCATACTATAAAAAAGACAAGTTCAGACGGATTGATGAGATAAAATCGGTTATACTGGAAAATGTACGTGCTGCACTAAAAGGAATTTATGTTTCAAGAATAATTTTTAATCTTTTAGCGTACTCAATTTTCACTGAAAACCGTGCATTGCTGAAAATAATATGGAAAGCTCTGGCAGATAAAAGCGCAAGCCTCTCTGGTTTAATAACTACAGGGTTTGAGCCGGAATATATTGTCAAAATGTATATTGACGGCGATTTCCACACTGACGGCACTGTTTTTATTGACGATTCAGACTTGTGGCACAGAGCAGCGCGAATATCTTTATTACTGATTTTGGTTAAAATGGCTGACAACCGGCATCTTATGAAGACAGATTCAGTTAACATAAAACTGGCTCATCCTGAAAAGAGCTGTGAACAGACTGATACCCTGATAGAGGCGGGCAAGGCTCTGATGTCGGGCAGTCTGCCGGTGCTAAGCATTATTGAAAACTCTGATTTAATTCCAGATATTTTGCAAAATGATGTTATCCCGTTTCTTATTTCCATAAAACATTCATTAAAGGAGAGAGCTGTCAGCAGGTAATGCAGTCTAACTTTTTCCACATCACCTGACGTACGGCAGCAGAGTTTCAGCAATATTTTTATAACCCCCCTCAGATGGATGACTATCTACATTGTCAGGATATATTTTATTGCCTTTACTCAGGCTCTCTCTTAATTTTGTGAGACTGTTTACACATTGAATGCCATTTTGTTTGCAAAAAGCCAAAATATCGTCATTGATTACAGTTTCCATTTTCACCAGTCTGAAATAAGTATCACTGTCCTGCATTTTGTCAACTTTGCAAAGATTGGCATATACCAGCTCTTTAGTTGGAATTAAGATGAACATTAATTTAATATTATGTTTTTGTGCCTTTTCTGTCATCAATTTCATTGCAGCTTTTGTTATCCTAAGTCCATCTCTTACTACTAATTCGTTATCGGTATCCATAGACATCAGGCGTGATTTTGTCTGAAACACTGTCCGCAGCTTATGGTCATCGTAAAATGCAGCGTCATCATTGTTTGCCAAAGCCCAGCTTTTACCTCTGTAAAAAGAGCTGCTTTTGAAGCGGTCAACTATAAAAAAAAGTCTTAAAGGGTTAAGATTTCTTTTCAACCATTCCACTAC
Organism: Nitrospirales bacterium LBB_01; assembly: GCA_004376055.2. Taxonomy (GTDB): domain Bacteria; phylum Nitrospirota; class Thermodesulfovibrionia; order Thermodesulfovibrionales; family Magnetobacteriaceae; genus Magnetomonas; species Magnetomonas plexicatena. The sequence continues at coordinate 873,592 of CP049016.1, read as the reverse complement.
ATGCGTTTTTTCATACAGTTTAAAAAAATCATCTCTCTTTTTAACGACGTCATTGAACCTCTTAGAGAAATCTTCAAAATAATTTTTTCCACCGTCCATGTACTCGTTCTTGCGTAAATATTTGTACAGGTCGTTACTATATGCAAGCCTGTAGGCAGTTATAATATTATTGCCTGCAAAAAGCCCTACCACTATAGTCTTAGGGGAAAGAGTCACTGCCTCATCCATTAACATTAGATAGTGAACTGGCCCATATCCCATCACCGACATGTTATAAACACTTTGGCCTGATAAAGTTGACAGCTCTGCGGGCCATGTTTTATCAGAGGAGGCATTGTAACCAAAAGTCACTGAATCACCTATTGCTACAATGTCAGCTTTGTTTAGCGTTGATTTGTTTCTGTAGCCGTTTTTATCAATACCGGCACACTCGGGGGATAATCTTTGTTCCAACGCTTTATCAAAAATTGGTTTGCGGTAACACTTCAGTTCATTGTTGTCAACTAATCCCGGCAACCCATTCTCCAAAATATCTAAAAAAGTAAGAAACTCCTCATCATAAAACGGCAGATAAAACACATTTATGAAAATAACTAAAACGGCAAGAAATGCAGAGGAGGAGATACCCCACGTGATTTTAAGTATTATTTTTTTTAAATCAGTATTCACACTTTTCACACAATGTTCAGAATGCAAAATATATGAAACGGTTGTTATTGAAAACACCAAGAAAAATTATGGTTAAAATTCCGGCATAGTAAAATGACCATCTGAAACACAATGGTTTGGCTGCAAACCAGTTAGTTATATTGTAACGCGTTTGAAAAAAGTGGATGCTTTCAATAAGCAAAATTGAGAGTACGGATATTATCAAATCCGATAATTTGAATTGCGGCATTTCAAATAAGGACTTCATGTATTTTAAATTTGTAATATTTTCTATGTTAATAAAAAGTGTTTTTATGATAAAAAAAGCTTCTGAAAGGTTTTTGGAACGAAAAATTATTAGTGAAAATGTTACAAGAGTAAATACTACGCTTATTTGCCACACTTTGTGCACAACTGTAAGCTTAGAGAGCCCCAGAGCATTTACAAAAGTTTTTCTGAGCTTTCTTGTTATATCGCCTGTGACTATATAAAACCCGTGTAAAAAGCCAAACACTATGTAAGTCCAGTTTGCCCCATGCCATAATCCACAGATAAGAAAAACCAGTATGACATTAAAGTGGAGCGTAGTTTGAGTACATTTTTTTTTGTGAAGGGCGCGATATGTCAGGTAATTATAGATATAGTCTCTTAACCAGCTTGTAAGAGAAATGTGCCATCTTTTCCAGAATTCCGATATAGAGCGAGAGAAATATGGCTGCCTGAAGTTTTGCATAAGCCTAAATCCCATTACCTCTGCCGAGCCTAACGCAATATCTGTATAACCTGAAAAATCGCAAAAAATCTGAAATGAGAAAAAAATTGCCGCAATAATCATAGGCACTCCGGCATGTTGCTGTGGAGATATATATGCTGCATCAACAAAGGCGGCAAGCCTGTCAGCTACAACAACTTTTTTAAACAGACCGTAAGTCATTAACTTTAAGCCATTTGTTATTCTTACATAGTCTATAGTGTGCTCTTCGTAGAATTGCTTCAAAAGATTCTGCGGTCTTTCAATTGGGCCTGCTACAAGTTGTGGATAAAACATCACGTAAAGAGCGTATATAAGCAGATTCCTTTCTGCTTTTTGCTTTCCTTTATACACCTCGATTATGTAGCTTAGTGACTGAAACGTGTGAAAAGACAGCCCCAGTGGCAGCAGTATATTTAAAACCGGAGGCGAGCAGTTAACATGTAACAGATGCGCCGCAAAAGATACGTTATTAACAAAGAAGTTAAAATACTTAAACACAAACAGCATAAGGCATGTTGCAGCAATGCTCAACAGAAGGTATCTTCGTTTCTTTTGGACAGGAGAGTTCTCTATGAGTATGCCGCAGATATAGTCTATCGCAATAAGAGTTGCAAGGATTAGTATGTATGCAGGAACAAAGGCCATGTAAAATATCGTGCTTGCCGCCAAAAGCATAAGATTTCTGTACTTTTGAGGAAGGGCAAAATACAGCACAGTAACAACAGGGAAAAAAATAAGAAACTGTAACGAATTAAAAAGCAAGTACGAAATACCTCCAATTAATTTTAATCAGAAAATCCGTTGGCCGATTGTGTCTGATTTTAGATGAGATGAATTTATTAAGTCAAGCGTTTGACACATTCTAACCTCCCATATATCTGCTGCAAATTTCTGAGGTTTCCTTAAGCGCATCATTTAAGGAGTTTTTGAAATCAGAAATATTTGCAAATCCCAACACAGCTGAGATTGCTTTAAGCGTTGCTGTGTCATCTTTCAGCGCTTTTTCGCTGCGCAGCCTAAGAATCGTCTCAAGCTCTCTGTACAAAAGGTAATTTCTAATTAGCTTTCTTGTTTCCTCATCAGATAAAAACCCATGACGAGAGAGTCTCCCTAGTGCTGTAATAGTCCCTGGGACTATGATTGACGGCTCTTTATGCGAGTTTTTCAACACAAGGTACTGGCTTAAAAACTCAATGTCTTCAATGCCGCCGCTCTGTAGTTTTATATTAAGCCCCTCATCGGACTTAATTAGCTCCCGCATGATTTTTTCACGCATTGATGTTATCTCATAAGCACCGACCTCTGCTCCGCGCAGAGGGATAACATCTCGCTTCATGTTTAGAAATTTTCTTCTTAACTGAGGATTTCCGGTAATTGGACGAGCCTTAACAAGCGCCTGTAGCTCCCAAAAACGCGCCTTATTGATGTAGTAGTCCTTAAGGCCGTTTATAGTATTTACTAACTGGCCCTTTGAACCCTCTGCTCTTAGTCTTGTATCCACCTTATAAGTGTAGCCCTCTTTTGTATAGGCAGTAAGCGTTCGCAGGATTTTTTGGGACGCCGCATTTATGCGCTCATCTTGGGCATTGTCGGCTATAAACACAATGTCTAAGTCTGAACCAAAGGTAAGCTCTCTGCCTCCAAATTTACCAAACCCTGCCACACATAAATTGAGCTCCGGCGCTGTGCTGTTAACTACACTTCTCATCACAGCATCTGCCACCCGGCTAAGCCCTTTTAACGTACCCCCAGGAGATTTCCTACCCCGCATGTACATTATCCCAATACGGAGTTCCTCCATTTTCTTAAATGCTGACACTGCCTCTGACAGAGAATTTGTGTTCTCAAGCATTTCCATTAATTCACTCAGCATAACTGACAGTGGTTTTGTTAACTCAGTACCGGATGAGAGCATGTCAATGTATTTTCTGTCACCAGTTACAATGTGTGTCAGATATGGGCTCAGTGCAAAAATCTCAACCAACGCATTAATTAGCCAGCGGTTTGAGTTAAAAAGCTCAAGATACGGCGGAGTTGCTACAAGGATTTCGGAAAACCTCCTGAGATTGCCAAAAGACATCTCAGGGTTAGCTGACTGCAAAGACAAAGCAGCAAAAACCGGCATTATCGCATCCTGAAGTTTTCTGCTTTGCAGTGTTTGAAAAGAACTCATCGTCTCACGTATCTTACCAATGCTGTGATTTATGTGTTCCGGGTTTTGGATTTGCATCTCTCTTAGCTCATCCATGAGTTTGCCGGCTTTATGTCTGTCAAATACAGTTTCTATTCTGGTGTTCTCATCTGACACAGCCTTTGAGTGAGTTCCAAACAGGGAATCGTAAATTTGCCTCACCTGTCGTCTGTTATTTTGAAGTACTTCCAGAAATTCTTTTGTGTTAGTACTTCCCATTTTCCTTGCTAAAGCTTCAAGCTGTTCTTTATCGGTTGGAAGAGAGTGGCTTTGCAGATCATCCAGCATTTGAATGTAATGCTCAAGTTTTCTCAAATACAGATAGTTATTGCATAAAATTGAGTAGTCATCATAACCAATCAGGTTTTTCTGAGTTAACTTATGAAGAGCAATAAGCAGTCCTTTTTCTCTTAGAATTGGAGACTGTCCGCCATAGACAAGTTGATGTGCCTGCGTAAAGAACTCTATCTCACGGATACCGCCATAGCCTTTCTTAATGTCTTTTTCATCAAACTTGGAGTCAATCTTGTTTTTGAGTTTTTTAATCTCATCAAATGAGCGTGTGTCAATGTACTTTCTATAGACAAAGGGGAGTGTCATTTTAAAGAAATCTTCGCTTAGGGCGGCATCGCCTGCAATATGCCTTGCCCTGATAAGAGCGAGCCGTTCCCACTCCCTGCCCCACGATTCATAGTACTGCTCGTAAGCGCCCAAAGACATGGCAAGCGCCCCTCTGCTGCCTTGCGGTCGCAGCCGTAAATCAACGCGATATACAAACCCATCCGCCGTGTTTTGATTGAGAACTCTACTTAACCCCTCTACCAGCTTACAGTAAAACTCATGGTTGCTTATCCGGTTTGTCCTAATACCGCTGACATTTAAAACGCCTTCGGTCTGTCCCTCTGCTGTGCCATAAACGCAGATAAAATCTACATCGGAGCTGTAATTAAGCTCATTAGCGCCAAGTTTTCCTAAAGCCAGAACCGAAAAAGCATCAGATTGCGGCTCTCCATGCTGTTGTGTAAGGTTTACTTTGACCGCTTTTAAGCCTGTCTCAGTCAGCACATCGGCAAGAGCGCTTAGCTCAGTCATGGAGACTATAGTGTCGGTTTTGTTTGTCACATTGCGAAGAGTTATCAAAAGCAGGTAGCACTTTTTGAATTTCCTAAGCCTTGAGTTTATCTCCATATCAGGGAAAAATCGTGCCATCTCCGAGCGCAGATATTCTTTGGTTACATCGCATGCAGCATTTTTAAGAGAAAACACCAACGACTCCGGCTCTCTTAACGCATATGAGGTAAGAAACTGACTGCAGCTAAATACCATAGCAGTGCTGAGTAACTCGTCATCTGAAAGCGATTCTGCAATGAGTGGGCACTCGGTAAAAAACGCTTTCAAGTTCCCATGCGCCCGTTTTGGATCAGGCGTTGCTAATGATAGTTCGTCAATTTGTGACACTGGTTAAAAATTTAAAAAGATTGCTCATTTTTTAGAGGTTAATTTTGGATTTGATATACAGAATGATCGTTGTCCCACCAAAGTATATGAAGAATCTCTGCCTCACGAAAGCCCCATAGGCGTTCTTTCCCGGAAAACCTTAAAGTGTAGATATTATCATAATCATCTAACTTGATTTCCCTTAAGCGATCCCTAGCTTCTCTGCATATTTTGTCTACTGATATTAAATGATTTGCTGGAGTGCCTTTGCGGGTTATCTTTTTTTCTATTTCACCCCATGTCATCGTCTCAAAATCTTTCAGTTTGCATAGTATTGTTTTGATGTCATACATACTATTTAATTTCCCCCACCCCCAGTTCCCTTCAAAATCTATCATGCCAATTCGCCAAACAGGCATTTTTTGCTTTATTGAGGCAGGTGAATTAGCAGGGTCACTATTTGGCTTTTTTTTGCCTGACGGTTTCTCTTTACGTTTAGGCTTATTTTTACTCAAGGCTACTATAATATTCCATCATGCTGGCATGACTGATTTCGTTATTACCTCTCATACTTGGAGCCAATCCTTTGCGGGCTTTTTTCCATGGATCCTCCATATGAGTAAGGTCTGACAACCACTGTGATGATTTTTTACCATAATATTCCAAAATACTATTAACAGCTTCTCTCTGTTTTTTAGAAAGGACTGAAGGATCGCCAATGCCCAAAGAGGAAATTTCAAATAAGCCCTGGTGCTTATCGTAAAGCTCCCTTACTACGGGACCATTAGCCCATGCTTCAATTTTTTCATTGAAAAGAGGCTCTTCATTCCACACAAGAGACCACGCTTGACAATAATAAACAAGCTTTTGAAGCTTCATCGCTGTCATTTTCCCACGCTTTTCTAAAATATATGAAGCTACATCAAAAACTGATACTGCCATTATACACCCCCTGCGTACTAATTATATAATATCAGTTTTTGTGAATTGTTGTCAATATGTGTATATATCACCTTTGACCGTCCCATAGTCTGGGGTCAAGGACGTCACGCAGTCCCTCGCCAAGCAGGTTATATCCCAAAACGGTAATCAAAATTGCCATACCGGGAAACACGGAAAGCCACCACGCTATTTCAAGGTTGTCCTTACCGGCAGAAAGAATATTACCCCAGCTTGGAGTCGGTGGCTGTACACCAATACCAAGAAAGCTTAGCGCTGATTCGACAAGTATAGCTCCCGCTATGCCAAGCACTGCTGAGACAATGACAGGCGCAAGCGCATTAGGCAGCATGTGTTTAATTATCAGTCTGATGTCAGATGCTCCTATGCTTTTGGCGGAAAGTACAAACTCACGGCTCTTTAGCGACAAAAACTCCGCTCTCACAAGACGTGCCACACCCATCCACGACGTCAGCCCTATCACAGCCATAATGTTCCATATCGTTGAATCAAGAAAGGCTATTACAGCTAATATTAAAAAAAACGTAGGGATAGCAAGCATAATATCCACAAAACGCATAATAATTCTATCAACAAAAGAGCCATAAAACCCTGCTGCTGCACCTGCCGCTATCCCTGTAAGTGTGGCAAGCCCAACGGAGACAAACCCAACTGAAAGGGAAATCCGAGCGCCATATATCATCCTGCTTAACACGTCACGACCGAGGTCATCAGTGCCGAGAAGGTGCGACATGTCAGGCGACGACAGGATGTGGTATCTATCGATTGCCTCGGGATTATATGGACATATTAGAGGAGCAAACACAGCAGCCAATGTCAGGAATATAACAACCACTCCCCCCGATATGGTAAGCACATTGAAACCGATTCGCTTTATGAATGTGTCTTTTAAAATTTGCCTGCGTTCCTTTCAGCGATTGTTAAGGTAGTTTCTGATAAATGACAACCCCTTTGAAGCTGCTGCCCGTATTCCCATATCTTTCACAGCCCTCAAAGTACCCGTAGAGAACACGCGTTTTATCATCTTAACATTATTTCGTCTGTCAACCATTTTCTCAGCGACAAGAGCAAGCTCACGAAACCTCTCGTGCGTGATGTTTGAACAAAAATGGTTAGCCGGACTCTGGTGGTTATACAGCGAAACATCAAAATCATCGTCCACAAGGCCGCGCTCCTTACAGGTTGTAAACAGCTCCGTGCCGGGATACGGGGTAAATATGCTATATGATACTGCATCGCTATCTATTGTCTCTATTGCGGAAAGAGTGTCTTTTAGAGTTTCTTCTGTTTCATCCGGGAAACCTATCATAAAAAATGTCTGCACCTCAATGCCGTGTGAGCGAATCAACTTAGAGGCGTTATACGCATCTTCTATCGTGATGTTTTTTCGGATTTTTTTCAGCATTTCGTTATTACCGGATTCAATTCCAATTTGAATACTGTAGCAGCCGGATTTTTTCATACTGGAGACAATTTCCTCGTCAATTAGTTTGACATGAATTTCACAGCTCCACTTAATATCCGGGCAGCAGGCCGAAATAGCATCACAAAGCTCGTAAATGTACTTACGGTGGACTCCGAATGTGTCGTCATCAAACCTGATAACGTTAAGGCCGAGTTTTCTGAGTTCTAAGATTTCAGCTGCGATGCTCTCCGGACTTCTAAATCTGACCTTTGTACTCCACAAGTAGCGAGAGCCGCAAAACAGACAGTTATACGGACAGCCGCGCGCTGCAAATACTGATTTAAACGCCGACAGCGGATACTTATCATAGTCTTTAAGTACATCCTTAGCGCTTTGATGAGGAAACGGCAGTGTGTCAAGGTCTTGAATGTAAGCTCTAGGTGGAGTTACCGATATAATTCCGTTTTTTCTGTACATCAGCCCGTTTACAGTATCAAGACTGTCGCCGGATTCCAGTTTTTTCAGAAAATCAACCAGCGTCTCTTCACCCTCGCCAACAGCAAGGGCGTCAATGTCCTGACACTTAAACACGTCCTTTCCCACCATTGTGGGATGAGGCCCTCCAACAATTACAGTGGTCTTTGGGTTTATGTCCTTAGCTATTTTGGCTATTGTGCGTACCGATGCAAAGTTTTGACTTTTGGTAGTAATACCTATCACATCTGGGCGGTATGAGGAGATTGTTTTTCTAACCTCCTGCCACACGTTGTAGTTTGGGTCTTTGAGGTTATTTAAATAGTTTCTGTAGCCGGTACCAGCAAGAAAGCTGACCTGCATAATTTCAGCATTTGGAGTGAAATCGGCATTATATGCCATGACGTCCCAGTTTGTATCACGTTTAACTGTGGCAGAGAGATAGCCAATAGAAAGCGGGAATATTTCAAGAGCGTAGGTATCCTTATATAACCTGTAAAAAGGCGGTTCCATTAACAAAAGCTTCTTACCCATCGGAAAAGACTAACTTATTTTACGCCTTTGTGTCAATTTCAGAAGATTCTATGTAATAGCAATATAAAAAAACATTTTGAAGTGTTGTTAGACGCTACTATTTAAATTTCAACTTATTGACGGCAAACATGGTCATCTTAAGGAGCAGCCAGCCGTGCGCAAATCTTGAGATATTAGTCTCACCGTACTCTCTGGCCTTGTATGTGATTGGAATTTCAACAATTTTCAAGTTTAACTTGGCTGCACCAAAGATAAGATCATAATCGCCAAACGGGTCAAACTCGCCAAAGAAATGCCTGTTTGCCTGAATGCTCAGATAGTTTTCCCTTGATAGAACCTTTGTGCCGCACAGTGTGTCTTTAAGGCGCTGGCCTAAAATCCATGTAAACATTATTGAGAAAAACTTATTTCCGAGCATATTTAGAAACCTCATTGATTCCTTCTCAAGTGGATACACAAGACGTGTGCCGTTTATAAATTCTCCCTTCCCTGTTGCAATAGCCTCGTAAAACTTAGGGAGTTCTTCAGGGGGCACTGTAAGGTCCGCATCCAGTATCATAAGAATATCCCCGTTTGCCATAGCAAAACCCTTTCTTACGGCATCCCCTTTGCCTTTGCCGTCCTGAACGGCATATTTGACATCGCACTTATCCTTATAGAGGTCGCACACACGCCGTATCTCATCCAGCGTGCCATCGTTTGAGTGCCCCTCGATAAAGATAATTTCTGTATGACTGCCAAGTTTGGGAGTTCGTTTTACGGCATTTTCAATGTTCCCTCGTTCGTTTCTGGCAGGTATTACAACGCTTACGGTTGGCTCGGGTTTAGTATTATCTGCGCTGTATGCCTTCTTTGCTATTATAAATCCTGTTAGACACAGGGAATTAAAAAACGGCAGATGAGCAATAAATTTGTTTATAAATGACGATATAAACGATAATTTTTTTGGAAATAAAAATCTTCTGCCGGTTTTCACTACCTCAAAACCCTCAAGATACAAAAGCTGACTGACATCCTCAGCATCAAGCCAATTCAACTGCTGCCGCGGCATCTTAAGTCTCAGTGTCTCAGCAATACTTAATATAGGATGCCATAGAGAACAGTTATATGTTATGACCACTCGTGTGTGTTCATTAACAAGGTGCTTCATGTGTTTAAACACCTGCTGTATGTCTTCAAAAAGCCCGATTGTGTCTGAAATAACGATGTAATCAAATGGGGCGTCATTAAGGTCAAGGTCTTCGGCATCCATTTTAAAAAACCTAAGATACGGATACTTTAGCTTAGCTATCTGAACCATCTTTGGAGAAAAATCAACACCTACGCCGTAAGATGGTTCAAGAGCGGCAAGGACATGTCCTGTGCCTGAGCCAATCTCCAGAATCCTTTTACCAGCAGGAATGGTAAACTTCAAAAAACCAGTGAGGTCGTCATAGTAGTACTTGTTTTTATCTATGTAATAATCGCGCCTTTCTGCCGCAGAGTTATAGTACTCCATAACCCTCTGTTTTTTGGTAGTCAGGCTGGCAGACATGGTTTTAGTCAACTGCTGCAATTTCAATAAGAGCAACTCTCACAGAGCTGTTAGCTTCACTTACCCGACAGATAGTCACCTAAAATCCCCCTGCTATGCTCGTCATCATGACAGTATGCGCACAGATTCTCCCAGTTTGAACCATTGGCAGGGTTGTTATCATGGTTTCCATCTTTGTGATGCACGGTAAGAAGGGATTTATTTTTTTCGTTAAATTCGCTGCCGCATTTTGCGCATATGAGTCCGTGAATTTTAAGCGACATGTCTCTGTAATCGGATTGATTTTTCGCACTCTGTCCCTTTAGCTCCTTTATTATATCCCCAACCGGCCTGTTGTCAGCCGGCTTCTTTACAGCCTTTCTTATGGTAAACCCACGGTCTTTTCTCATTTTTCTGATAACCCCTTAAAAGCCATCTGTTATTCGTTAGTTTAACATCATAAAAATGATTAGTCAAGCAGCTTTCTCTTAAGAAATCTTAACCTAAACAATCGTTTAAATAACACTGTAAAAAGTTTTATAATACACCGGTATGGGAAATCTTAAGTTTTCGGTTGTAACAGTCTCCTTTAATCAAGGGAAATTCATAGAGGAAACCATCGTCAGCGTTCTCAGGCAAAACTACCCTGACTTTGAGCATATCATTATTGACGGCGGTTCAACAGATAACACGCTGGATATTCTGAGAAGTTATCCCCACCTGACATGGGTCTCAGAGCCTGACGAGGGGCAGGCTTATGCCATAAATAAGGGATTTGCTATGGCTACCGGAGATGTCATCGCATGGATAAACTCAGACGATTACCATTACCCAGGAGCGTTTCATAAAGTGGCCGCTGCATTTAAGAATAACCAAGAGGCAAGCGTTATATACGGCGACTGTCTGTATTATTTTGAAAACTCCGCTGAACACTACGTAAATATTAACTCTGAGCTTGATTTTGAAAAGATGCTCCGCTACTGGAGCCACAATGTGCCGCCTAATCAACCCTCAGTGTTTTTTAAACGCAGTCTGCTTAAGGAATTTGGCTCTGTTGACACATCTTTAAAATACATGATGGACTATGATCTGTTTTTAAGATTTGCCCAAAAGCACAAGTTTTACTATATCCCTGAGACTCTCTCGGTCTATCGCTTTCACAAGGAATCTAAAAGCGGATTTGCCAATTGGAGCGTCTTTTACCCTGAAACTCGTGAAATCTACATGCGATATAAACACCTGTCATCGCAGCATCCTGACGGGCCGATTGGTACGCTTGCCGTTGCGTTTGTTAAAGCTATACATGAAGAATCCCTGTGGCATATTAAATCGCTAAAAAATACGATTGCACAAGTTATGACCCAAATAAACCGAGACCTTGAAGTGCTAATTATAACTGATGTCTCAGGTGCTGGCGAAATCCTAAATATCCACAACACTGACCTCGATATTCGGATTATAGAAATTGACACCATGTCGCAGTTTTTGTTTTATCAGGCAGTTGCGCTAAACTTGACCGGATACTTTGTTCACTTTCCATCCATAATCGAACCGCTTCATACAGGTTGGTTTAAAGACTCAATTAATGTGCTTTTAGACAATCCTGAAAAATTATATTTTTATGATATATGGATGCGTGGGAAAACCCATCCGGTAATTGCTGACGGCGAGTTTCCAGGGCCTCAGGTTTCCATAAGAAGGAGTTTTTATGATTGCTTTAACCCCTTCTCTGCTTATACGGTTACCGATAAGGCGGAATTTACAGTTGTCGTGACCTATGCGGGTAGTTTCCCGCTGCTTCTACACACTATTTACACTGTAACTGCGCAATGTAAAAATATGGAAATAGAGGTTATTGCGGTTTTACCGGAGGGATTAGACGGCAGCAGCGAATGGTTAAGCCATGTGAAAGGTCTCAGAGTTGTCACAGCCTCTAACAGCATTAATTTAAGCGGAGTATTGGCAGCCGAACCGATAAACGGCAAATACGTTGCGTTTGTACACGGGGCATGTGAAATGAAAGCAGGGTTTTTCAAAGTAATTAACGAATCCTTCGCACGAATTAACCGATGCGGCTTTTTAGGCATAAAAATTGTAAATCACGAGGGGCAAGTGAAAAACATCGGCTCTACAATGTGGGCAAACGGCTATTTTATTAACCATCTGGATTTTGGAGACGACCCCAACTCCGATAAAATTAATTATATCAGGGAAATTGATTTTTACGCTGAGGGATGTTTTGCCGTGCTTGGTGATATATTAAGGGAATATGCGCAGAATTACAGGACTTACAAAACTGACTTGTATCAAGCCGCAGACCTTTGTTTTTTTGTGAGGAGCCGTGAGTTTAAAGTGTTTTATTTTCCGGATACTGAGGTCTCCCTTATAGCACCCGATGAAAACTACATTGAAAAACCTCAACCTAACTCACACATAAGTGATGAGTTGTTGTTTAGAGACCGCTGCACATTTTTAGAGAGGTGGAAATCTCAGTTAGAACTAAACCACTTTCACCGAGATTATGAATTTTCAGGTAGAACCTATAGGTATGGTAAAACAGCCGAGGTTTTGTTTGTTAGCACGATGCCATCAGTTACTGATACACAAACCGGTAATTTCAACCTACGCACATTAACCGCAGAGCTAATGGACAGCGGCGCTAAGGTATCATTTTACCATGAACACAATATTCTAAAAAGCCAGATTGAAAACTTCTCTCAGTTTACGGGCATTGAGGTTTGCTTTGATGTATGGGAATTTGAAGAGTTTATAAGGCTAAACCGTGACCGTTTTGATTTGATATGGCTAAGAGGGCGCACAAGCGCTTTCTATAAACTCGGAGTCATAAGAAAGTGTAACTGTAATGCCACCGTAGTGTGTGAGGTAGAAGACGGACAGTGGGATATTTCCACAAATCGTGTGCTTAGTGAATACGAAAGAGGAAAACTCCTTGAGGTTAATCAGCGTCAGCGAGAGTTTATTTATAAATATGCTGCTATATTAGTGGTTGACCTAAAAACCGCAAAAGCAAACTCAGTCTCCCCAAAAACTATTGAATACACTGAGGTATCGGCAGAGAGTTTAAGTGAAATCATAGAAAAAGGCAGAAACTTAAACAGTTGTGTGAACATATCTGCCATGCTTAGAGAAAAAAATGACATTGTCTCTGTAACACTTGATGAATTAAGAAAAATCATACCATCAGTCAATGACAGGGAAATATATATATGGGGAGCTGGTACTGCCGGCATTTCCACAAGATTTATGCTAAATGAAATTGGTTTTTACGTAAATGGGTTTATTGACGGCAATCCTGACAGATGGGGCACGGTGTTTTATGGGCTTGATATTTACTCCCCAGATTCATTAAAAAACCGGCAGAACAATAGGCCTTTTGTTGTTGTCGCCTCAATGTATTTTGCAGAAATTGGGAAAAAGCTCTCAGACATGGGGTATGTAGAGAAGACTGATTTTGTAAATAATGTTTTCTATTAGTGTAAGTCCGTCAAGGAACTATTGAAAAGATTAATCCGCAGATTGCGCAGATTTTCACAGATTTATATCTGCGTTCATCTGTATCATCTGCGGATAAAATCCTTATTCTGTATCCTCTATTTATAACTCCTTAAGCGTGCAGCGCCGCCATCTCCTCATCCGGCTCTAACGACATACGTCCGCCTTTCATATCAGACACAATCGTTAACTCATCAGCGGAAAATATCCTGTCTATATCCAAAATTATGACAAATTCGTCGTCCTGTTTGCCCATGCCCTCGATATACTCATTGTTTAACTGAGTTCCTATTTTAGGAGGCGGCTCTATTGCCGAGCTTTCAAGCTCCATGACCTCTTTGACGCTGTCCACCATAGCGCCCAAAACGAGTTTCTCTCCCTCCATTCCAACCTCTACAATTACTACACATGTATCCACAGCTTTTTCAGTATAGGACATCCCAAATTTCTGTTTCATATCAATAACTGGTACAACGCTGCCGCGCAAATTAATCACGCCTCGCATAAACTCCGGCGTTCTGGGCATCTTCGTAACGGTGGTAAATTCTAACACCTCACGAATTTTCTCTATATGAAGCGCAAACACCTCATCATCCAGCTTAAATGTTAAAAACTGCATCATTGTATTATCTTCTGCCATTTGACGCCTCCCTTAGTATGACTCAAATTCGCTGTCGTCTTTGTGCTCGGCAAGCAAATCAACCTTTTTTGCTTTTGTAGCAGCAGCAGGTTTATGCTTCTCGTGTGTTATATGCGCTATTTTAGGCGGCTGTTTTTTGGGCGCCTTTGAAACATGTCTCTGTTCGCCGGTTCTAAAAAACGCTATTGCTGCCGAGAGCTGTTCTGCCTGAGATGTTAACTCCTCTGATGTTGACGCCATCTCCTCAGATGCAGAAGCGTTTTGTTGAATTACCTGGTCAAGCTGTGTGATTGCCTTGTTTATTTGATCAGCACCGGCATTTTGTTCGCTGCTAGCTGCGCTGATTTCCTGAACCAACTCCGCAGTCTTTTGAATATCTGGCACTAACTGTCTAAGCATAGTGCCTGCTTTTTCTGATACCTGTACAGTTGTTGACGATAAGGTGCTGATTTCTCCTGCTGCCTTTTGGCTTCTCTCGGCAAGTTTTCTAACTTCTGAGGCTACCACAGCAAAACCCTTACCATGTTCACCAGCACGGGCTGCCTCTATTGCCGCATTAAGTGCTAAAAGATTAGTCTGTCTTGCTATCTCCTCTATTATGGAGATTTTACTTGCTATTTCTTTCATGGCATGAACCGCCTCATCCACAGCCTTGCCACTTTCTTGCGCATCCTGAGATGCCTTGGCTGCCATCCGTTCTGTCTGCTGAGAGTTATCGGCGTTTTGTTTAATACCTGATGCCATCTGCTCCATTGACGAGGACACCTCCTCAACTGACGCCGCCTGCTCTGTAGCGCCTTGAGAGATAACCTGAGCTGTGCCGCTTAACTCAATGCTCCCTGAGGATACGTTATCAGCTGATACATTGACCTCGCCTATGACACTTTTTAGCTTATCCACCATGTCGTTTAGTGCGTTGGCAAGCTGCCCAACCTCGTCCTTTCTGTCCATGTGTATCTGCTGGCTTAAATCGCCGCTCGCAATACCTTCCGCAAATACCACTCCTTGCTTTAGCGGTTTACTTATCGAGCTGGAAATAATCAACCCTAATGCCATGGCTAAAATAGCGCCGATTACTGTTATAGCGATTATCAGATTTGTCACACTGTTGGCAAGCGCTGTGTTGGCTTCTGAGGTCTCTTTGGCTCTTTTCACTTTATTTTCCTGTAAGGCATCTATAGCAGCCTGCTCTGCAAAAGCTGCTTTTTTACCTTCGCCTTTGACAAACGCATCAGCTTCTGCATTTTTACCTGCAGTGACTAACTCCACAGTTTTGTCGATTATCGCACCGTAGGCTTTTCGTGTCTCAAGAAAATGCTTGAACATCTCCCGTGCTTTATCAGTCATTATTGTTTTTTCAAATTCTGCTGAGTCCTTGTCTATAGATTCTCTTAGCTGTTTAATAGTATCCATTGGTTTCTGCATTTCCTCTTTTGTCTTTGCGTCAACCAACTCCATCACATTTATCCTTACACGTTGAAATGATGTGGATATTTCTCCCAACTGACCCAAGGGTACAGTCATTTTCTCATACAGAAGCGTATCGGCGTTGTCTATTTTGTGTAAATTAATTATTGCAAAAACCCCGATAAATGCCGCTATTATGGCTACCAGTAAAAAACTTCCTACTAACTTAGTACCGATTTTCATGTTGTCCAATAATTTCATCCTTTACCCTCCTTTTATTATAAATATTAATATTTGAGCAATTTAGTTGGTTAAAGCTATGTATAGCTAACAAAGGTAAGTTTATATAGATAAAGCTAAAGCTTAACTGCATACTTTTGTACCTTGCAGAAACCATCATCAGTGCCTTTCACCCTATATCGCCTAAATTTATACCGTGCACCACTACGCAAGAAAGCGTAGCAGAACTGAGTAAAAAAAAGCAAGAAAAAATTATAGGACTATTCCTCAAGCCCTATAAGGCTGCCATCTCTGCCATTTTACCTCTACTCACACGTTTTGTAAAAGATAAAATCTCAACTCCAACTATATAATTATTTTCGTCATAGTCAACTACCATGCCTGTTTCCTCCAGACATTCGGAATTTTCTATTTTACTTTCTGAAAACCTTATCTCAAGAATATCGCCCTCTTCGTCATACTCTATCTTTATCATCACTGCTCCCTCCTGCTTTTTAAACGTCTGTCGTAAAATACACTGATAATTAAAAGTGTTTCCTCCGAAACGTTCCTTCCAATAACCCTCAAATACTTATCGTTTACAAATCCAACAAAATGCTTTAATGTGTTATCAAACCTATCGAATTCGACAAATAACGGCTCATTAACGACACAGTCTATATCTTCTGTTTTGATACCTCTCTGTCTTATCTTTCCAGCCGCATGTTTTGTTAATTTAATATCCATATGTCAAATCCTTTCATTTATTATACAACATCAAAGCAAGTAACGAATATTCTCTGAAGATAGCTTTTGCATTTTTCTAAAACTTGTGGTAATCTGACGATGATGTTTACAGTTTTTTAAGGTGTCTGCAAGGAGGATGCATGTATAAGTCTTTAAGGATATTTCTCCTTATATCCTTATATTTTTTTCTAACTGGTTTTACGTTTCAGGAAACGAGAACCACCGTCTTTGATGTACTGCCAAAGGACAATGACAGTATTGTTTTCTTTGGTGACAGCATAACGCACTTCTGTGAGTGGAGCGAGTTGTTTTCAGACAGGGCAATAAAAAACAGAGGAATTGGCGGAGATACTTCTGAGGGACTGTTGCAGCGAGTAAATCAGATAATAGAGATGAAACCTAAAACGGTATTTATAATGATTGGTGTAAATGATATCCTTCACAAACAAAAAGCAGAAACAATTTTAAGTAACTACAAAAAAATTCTGGACACTCTTTTAACTAAGTCAAGTAAAACAAAAATATATGTACAAAGCACACTGCCTGTCGTCTCTGATGATTTCGTACAGAGCGCTGAAATTAATAAGGAAATTGTCAAACTAAATACGGCACTAAGAGAAATGGTGTCAAAACTTAACAATTCAAATATAAAATACATTGACTTACACAAGCACTTTGTAATGCCGACAACCGGGCAGCTTAACGTTACATACACGGTAGATGGTTTACATCTAAATGGCAGCGGTTATCTGCTATGGAAATCATTGATAAAAGATTATGTAAAATGAAAATTTCTGAGGCTGCGTTCAGATTGAGTTATCCAAATCAATAGTGTTACAACCCTTTAAGGGTACGCTTAGATACATTGCCGGCGTTGATGCGGCATTCATAGATGACACTATAATAGCCGCAGCTTGTTTGTTTGAGGTTGCAACCAATGAGAAAACCTCACAAAGACAGCTTCAGAAGATAGATGAAAAAGCTGTGATAAGAAAAGTAGAATTTCCATACATTCCGGGTTTTCTGTCATTTAGGGAGGCTCCGGCAATGATTGACGCTCTGAGAGCGCTTGCTACTCCACCTGACATTATACTGGTTGACGGCCAGGGGATAGCGCATCCAAGAGGTTTGGGGCTTGCCTCACACATTGGAGTTTTAATGGGGCTACCGACAATAGGGTGCGCTAAGTCAAGGCTCATCGGAAACTATATTAAGCCGGACACTATAAAGGGCAGCACTTCTGAGCTTCTGAACGGCACAAAAAGAGTTGGCACAGTGCTAAGGAGCCGTAACAATGTGAAACCGCTTTTTATTTCACCCGGCCATCTTGTGGATTTTGACGATTCAGTTAGAATCGTGCTTGAATGTACAACTAACTACAGACTGCCGCAGCCGACAAGGTGCGCCCATAATTTGGCAGCCTTCAAAAAGTTAGAAGGATTGGGAAAAACTTAATTTATATTGGATAAGCTAATCCTAAGCGTAATATGTCACTAAAAAATAGTTGCAAAAAGTTTGTCTTTTTGATACAATAAAGTCATGGGAAAGGCGGAAAAATTACTGCAGAGATTTTTGTCAAAACCCAAGGACTTTACTTTTGATGAGCTTGATAGGCTTCTCAGAGGTTTTAACTATGAGGCTATAAAGTCAGGCAAAACCTCAGGCTCAAGAGTTGCCTTTATAAACCGTAATGCTGGGCACATAATAAGACTGCACAAACCGCATCCAAACCCTGAGCTTAAGCTGTATCAGTTAGATGACATTGAAACATCATTACATAAAATGGGGGGATAGAATGAAAGACGTATTATCGTATAAAACTTTTATCGGCTCTGTGCGCTTTAGCGCTGCCGATATGACATTTCACGGAAAGCTTGAGGGCATAAGCGATCTTGTAACATTTGAAGGACAAAGTGTAACAGAGCTGGCAAAAGCATTCCATGAGGCTGTTGATGACTATGAAAACATTTGTAAAGACACAGGCAAGAAACCTGAGCGCTCTTACAAGGGCAGCTTTAACGTAAGGATACCAATGGAGTTACACAGAAAAGCAATTGAGAGGGCTACTTTGACAGGGATACCCCTGAATCAACTTGTTCAAAAAGCTTTGGAGGAAAAATTATCTGACGTTTGATATAAATAATTACGAAACTACACAGTAACATTTAAAATATATTCAAAATCTTTTTTAGAGAGCACCACTTTATCTGACACGGTGGCTGGGTCCATGATAGCGTTATATATGTCGGATTTTCGCTTTTTCAGGTGCATTATTTTCTCCTCCACGGTGTGCTGCATGATAAGACGTGTGATAATAACCTTGTTTTTTTGCCCGATGCGATGCGCTCTGTCCGACGCTTGATTTTCTACTGCCGGATTCCACCACGGATCCATATGAAACACATAGGTTGCCCTCGTTAGATTCAATCCCTGCCCGCCGGCTTTTAAACTAAGCAAAAATATGGACGGCGTCTCTGAGTTTTGAAAATCCTCCACTATCTTTTTGCGCTTTATGACAGTTGTTTCACCGTCTAACCGGAAAAGTTTACAGTCAAGCTCTTTGAGACGCGCCTCAATTAAATCCAAAAAAGCAGTGAATTGCGAAAAAACAAGGCAGCTGTGCCCCTCCTCCATAAGCTCTGTAGTTTTATCTACTAAAAACTCTATCTTGGGCGATTTCTCCTTCTGAACAGGCAACAATAACCGCGATGACAAACAGACCTGACGCAGCCTAAGCAAAGCTGTAAGAGCTATTATCTTTGCCTGTGATTCAGGCTTGTTTTCATACGCCTCAGTCACTGTCTTTTTCACGTTTTCCACAGTCTTATTGTAAAGTGCCTTTTGGCTTTCCGTTAACGATAGATACACGTCGCTTTCCACCTTTGGCGGCAGCTCTTTAAGTATTTTGTCTTTAGTACGCCTCAGTACAAATGGACGGGTGGCAAATATCAGAGACTCCATAGCGTCATTAGCTATCGTGCCCCTGTATTGCCGATACTGGCCCAGAAGACCTGGCAGCAGTAAGTCCATTATCGAGTAGTACTCACCGATGTGATTTTCAAGCGGAGTACCCGTAAGCCCAAGTTTAAAATAAGCGTTAAGTTTGCGCACAGCCCCTGTCGTATCGGCATAGATATTTTTTATCATCTGAGCCTCGTCAAACACTATTATATTAAACCGCAGAGCGCTTAGCTTTTCTATATCTCTGCGAATCAGCGCATACGATGTCAACACTATATCAAAGCCTTCAAAATTGGTATCTCTGTCCTTACCGCGGTACAAATATATCTTGAGGTCAGGATAAAAACGCTCCAGCTCACTTTCCCAGTTAAACAGGAGGGTTGGAGGTACTATTACAAGATTAACAGCAGATGAGCTGCCAGTAGCTATGATTCCCTCTTTTACGGCAGCAAGAAGCGCAATAGCCTGAACCGTCTTACCAAGTCCCATATCATCGGCAAGACATGCTCCAAATCTGTGCTCATAGAGAAACGACAGCCAGCTGAAACCATCCTTTTGGTACTGTCTCAGCTTTGCCTTAAGCTTTGCTGGTACATTTTTTGGCGCTATCGACTCAAAACTTAACAGTCTCTTAATAATCTCCTCTTCTTCTTTTGGCAGTGTCACTTTTATGTTTGTTTTCCTTAGTGACAACAGATCAAATATCTGGAGCCTCGGTATCGTTACAATTTCCTTTCGTGAGTCCTCCTTTAAAAGTTTAGAGAGCTTTGTGAGATTTTTAAGAGTTGTCTCATCAAGGAAATGTATGGCACCACCGTGTCTGACCACACCGCTTAGGGCCTCTTTGAGCATCTGTTTGGTTATCAGATTGCCGTGGTATCTGATTTCCTGTTTTATCTCAAACCAGTCTATCGCTTTTTTGGTTACATTAACTTCAAAATCCCAGCTTGTCAGTAAAACCGCCTGATTGTTTATTAATAACTCCACACCTTTTTCCATGAGTGCTTGTAACAGCTCTGGCACTTTAGGTGTGAAATCCTGCTTTTCCACCCACATGTTGCCTGGCTCTGCAATACTTTCAAATATCTTCAAACCGAATAATTCATATGGAACGCTAAAAAGAGGCAGCTGATTCCTTATGTCTATCGGCACTACAGCCCATTGATTATTTTGAAAAATCAGCTGTAGGTTTTCAAAATTCATTTCAATATAACTTTTTAAAAGTTTGCGAGCTTCTCTGACATATTTGTGCTTTCCAAATGTCTCCTCTGAAATCATTTTTTTTATAAGGTCAGTTTTCTCCTTTTTAGTTTTTTCAGAAAATAGAGCTATGAATGTTTGATATATGATATTTCGTTTTTTTTGAGAGTTAAGTCCTGCCGGCATATATACATAAAAAAACTCAAATGGGTGTATTGCCGGAGTGAAGGTTGAACCCTCTGTAACACCAGAGGCAGTTAACGAGTATCCCGCTTTATCCTCATCTGCCGAAATTCTGTATTTAGGAGGAGGAGTGGTTTTAAGATCAACAAATCCACCGTTTATTGTAAACAAGAGAGAATCATACACTAACGTGTCCTGATTGAGTGCCGAAAATCTAAACACACTGTTTTGAAAAGTCTGCATCGGTATTTCCACAATATTGTCGCTGATAACATCTGAGCCGCTAAAAATATCTGAGCGCTTCTGATGAGGGTTCCACCTTTTTTTATCAAAGGTGTTTTTTAATTGTTTCCAATAATTGAGACCTTTTGTATCAGAGATTGGTGTTATCATATTTGTAGCTGTATTTACTATAAAATCACCCATCACAAGCAGGCTCTTTGCCTCATCAGGGTCTAATGAGCAAAGCAGCTTAAAAAACACCTTGCCCCCGGTATAGCCAAATTCAACACATGGTTTGTAGATACGTCCGTCGTCAAAACTTATTGGTATTACTTTATCATGGTGCCTTAAATTGAGAGATACTTTGTAATCTTTTTGTCTGAAAACATGGTAAAATGTTTCCATGCTATTATAATTTATTTTAAGAAATTGGCGTATCTCAGGGGGCGCATCTGCGGGTAAACCGTATCTGTGATCGTATTTTTGAGCGTTTATTGTAATATATCCACAGGGGTAGTTTCTGTTATATTCAAACTCTACAGCATAATTGATTGCAGGGGAATCTTCTATGGGATTTTCTTCAAATAGGCGACTATACAGATAGTCTCTTTTTTTGCTTATACTTTTATTTTTTAGCTTATACAAGTTAGGGTTTAACAGGTTTTTAATCGTAATTATTGAGCATATTATGTGATCACAGCTATGATAGGCATGATTGAAGTCACAATCGCATTTATAGGTAAGTGCGCCGTCTTTTTCACAAATTTGAACGTTGACGGAAGGAAATCCAAGAACATCCAGAGAGAGCGTTGTTTTGTCTTTATTCCATTGTATCTCATTCACTCCGTTATTTTCATACCGTCTGAAAGCATAGGTCAACGTTTGTTTAGACGCTAAAAAATATACAGATGATGCGTCTAATTTATCCAGAAGGCTAAGCAGTCTTTCCATTATAATAATTACCTGATAATGACATTTATTTTAATCACCCCAAAACTGCGATATTATAACAGATTAGGCGGAGTTATTGCATCATAAGAACTTATAAGTAAAAGATACTTAATAAGAATTTTATCCGCAGATTACGCAGATTTTCGCAGATTTGATTTTTTTCTTTCCTTTGCGGGTTGGGGTGTTTTCCCCATGTGCCGTCTGCGACTAATCTTTACCTTAGTTTCCCAAAACCTGAAATATTTCTTTAGCAGAGTTCTCTGCCCCGCCATGCTCTGATAGTATTATGACCTTAGCATTAACAGATTTTTTGATTGAATCTATAAGCTTATGAGTATTACTGTCAGTGTCAATAACAACTGCATTAAATGGAAATTCCTTATGAAAATCCACAAGTCTATCGGCAGCCGAAACATCCGCCCTTAAGCCGCTCTCTTCTATAATCTTTTTTGATGACTCATCAAAAGTTAAAACCCTTACCCCTATGCCGTATCTGTTAACTAAAACATCGGCAACCTCAATGGATAGTTGTAGATGGTTGTTGTCACCAGCAACAAAAAAAACAACTCTGACTGTCACATCCTCAAGGGTTTTCCGGTAAACGTGTTTATTAATATTGACAATATCAGGGTTTTTGAAAATGGCGGCGATTGCATTTCTTAAATTAAACTCTTCTCCTGCTGTTTGCAACATAGTGTAGAGCCTGTTTATGAATTTTAGATCATCCGGTGTGTCAATAGAGATGCGATGGCTTATGCTATAAAAAATATCATCATCTCTCACATAAATATTTTTTATGTGAGAAAATTTATCAGGATAGACGTTTCTTAAAAAAACTGGAAACTGATGCTCCCTTAAGGCGGGTGTATCTGAAAATTTATCGGCAAGCTCCCACAGTGTCCGTCTGGACACTATTATACCCTCATGTATGGGTAACCTACCGTCAATATCTGAAAATAATACGTTATCTGCTTCAGGATTTTCCTTAAGCATTCTTACCATTAAGTCTATTGTCTCGCTGCTTAGAAGCGGGCAGTCTCCGCTTGCCAATACACATATATCAGCGTTATGTTTAACTGAGGCAGCAGTCAACCTCCCTACAACATCGTCAGGATTTCCGTCATAAACAAAAAGCGATACATGCTCTAAATCGGTAATCTCTTTCAGTTTCTCATTTTGTTTTTCCGAGGTCGTGCAGATTACTATCTCATCAAGCTCATGAGCCGCCTTAAGCCTATGTATTACCCATGAAATAAGGAGTCTTGTACCAATTAACTTAAGATGTTTTTCGGGCAGTCTGCTTGAGCTTAGTCTGACTGGAACAAAAGCAGCCGCTCGTTGTTTAGTTGCCGCCACTTAAACTAAATCCCTTCAAACGTTTCAAACACTTTTTCTATTACAAATTGAACATCGGCGTCACTCATTGCAGGAAATATGGGAATTGAAATCTCCCTGCTATAAAAATCCTCGGCGCTCTCTATGCTTTTATACTGAAGTGCGCTGTAGTACGGATGTCTATAGACCGGAATGTAATGACATTGAACGCCAAGTCCAAGTGCTCTCAATTTATTAAATATGTCAAGTTTTCTCTGAAAATATTCATCTTTAAGTCTTATATGGTAGAGGTGATATGATGATTTTGCGTAATCTCTCTCAGGGGGCAAATAAAAATACCGGTTAGCGGCAAAAGCGTTATTATAGGTATTAGCGATAGAGCGTCTCCGCTCTATAAAAACATCCAGCTTTCTCAGCTGCGATATGCCAAGTGCGGCTTGAATGTCAGTCATCCGATAGTTAAGACCAATGGTTTGCATCTCATAGTACCAGGGAGCGCGCTCTGGATTAATAAAATTATCGGAGAGTTTAGTTATGCCGTGGTTGCCAAATAGTTTTAGTTTCTTATAGTATGACACATCATTTGTGGTAACAGCACCGCCCTCACCTGTGGTAATTGCCTTAACCGGATGAAAACTAAAGGCGCACATGTGAGAGTGTTTAAGCGCTCCAACTTTCTGCCAGTTCCCATCTATCCTGTCTTTATACAAAGTGCCAAGAGCGTGACAGGCATCCTCCACTATAACGATAGAGCCTCCCTTAATCACAGCAAAGAGAGCTTCAACATTAACCGGATGCCCTGCAAAATGCACAGGGACTATGAGTTTTGTTCTGGGCGCGATAAGATTTGAAAGTTGTGACACATCCAAATTTCCGGTATCCGGTTCAACAGGAGCAAACACAGCCCTTGCGCCGGTTAAAATACCAGCCGTAGCCGTAGCGGAAAAGGTAATCGGACTTGTTATAAACTCATCTCCGGCTCTTAAACCAGCGGCAAAGTATGCAGCATGAAGGGCTGATGTGCCTGAGTTAAAAACCACTGCGTACTTAGCTTCGCAGTAAGACGACAGCGCCTCTTCAAATTCTGCAACACGAGGTCCCTGAGTGATAAAATCACTCCTCAGGGTTTCCAGCACTGCTTCTATATCGTCATCTTGAATTAGCTGTCTGCCGTAGGGAATGAAGGCAGTCATATGTTATTATTTTTAATCAAACCTTCAATATAGGTTCGCATCTGTTCAATGGTAAGCCATGCGTCATTTGTGTCGCTCCTATATGTGAAGTCCTCCTTGAGTCTTTTAAATCCTCTGTATTTAGCAGTAGCTTTAGACTCAAAGTTCATGTGCGGCACGATTACATACATATCCCTGCCGTGCGGTTGGTACTCTATTGTTGTGCGTGCCTCATCCTCAGAGATAAGGGTCTCGTGGATTTTCTCACCCGGTCTCACACCCGAAAACTTAAACTTACAGTCGCCGCAAACAGCCTTTGCCAAATCTGTAATTTTCATGCTTGGAATTTTTGGAACAAACACCTCACCCCCAACCGACTCATCAAGCGCCTCCAAAACCAGCTCAACCGACTCCTCCATTGTTATCCAAAACCGCGTCATACGTTCATCGGTTATGGGTAATTCCTTAATTCCAGACCTAATGAGTTTATGAAAAAGAGGGACAACACTCCCTCTGCTTCCTACCACGTTGCCGTACCGCACTATGGAAAACTTAGTGTCCTTTCCGCCAACATAAGCGCCCGCTGCCACAAAAATCTTTTCCATTGCAAGCTTAGTGGCGCCGTACAGATTTAGCGGACTCACCGCCTTATCGGTAGAGAGCGCTATAACTTTTTTCACACCGTTATCTATAGCTGCGTCAACAATATTTTCAGCCCCTATTATGTTTGTCTTAACCACCTCAAGAGGATTATACTCGGCAGCTAAAACGTGTTTCATAGCGGCAGCATGTATTACATAATCAACACCGTTAAAAGCCCTGTAGAGCCTCTCACGGTCTCTGATATCGCCAATAAAATATCGTATCGGATACTGAGGAGTTTTAAATTGTGCGGACATTTCATACTGCTTAAACTCATCTCTGCTAAATATTATTAGTTTTTTTACTTTATATTTTTTTAATATAAATTTTGCTAATTCCTTACCAAAGGACCCTGTCCCCCCAGTTACTAATATTGTCTTTCCGTCAAACATTTGCACCATTCCCGCTTTTAGATACGATTTTACAACATTAACAACAAAAAATGCTTGTTTTTTTTGTTAGCACAGTTACAACCCGTCAATAGCTTCACAGAGAGCCTCTCTAAATTCAGAAGCCGACTGAAATCTTTTATACTCGTCTTTTGTGACAGATTTATCAACAACAGCGGCTAAGGCATCGGGCAGGTCTTTGTTACGCTCTAATATGGGAATCGGCGCATCCTCTAAAACCATATCAAGCGGATGCCTCCACTTCTTACCGGAACGGCTGGATTCAGGCGGATACTTAACAGTGTATTTGGCTGTCAACATGTAATACAAACTTACGCCCACAGAGTAAATATCCGATGGCGGTTTCACAAATTTATAATTTGTAATCTGCTCCGGCGATAGAAACATCAAAGAGCCGCCAAACGTCCCTGTCTGGGTAAAATCATACAGTGAGTTTCCAGCCTCTTCATAAGATTTTGCAAGTCCGTAGTCTGTGATTTTTATCGTCAGCCCAGTGTCTGTGTAAGCTCTATTTAAAAGAAAATTTGAGGGTTTTAGATCTCTGTGTACGTATCCATTTAAATGGATGAACTGCAGGCCGTTTAAAACCTGTATTATAATTTTACAGGCATACTGTGGAGGCAGCGGGCCTTTAAGCGTCATCTTTATGAGTTTACCCAAATCCCCTCCCGGCATAAACTCACTGACTAAGAAGGGCATATTTCCGGCCTCTCCTCTGTCAAGATATTTAATCAGATTCTTATGATTCAAACGTGACTGGATTTCCATCTCCCGTGCAAAGAGTTTCAGCCCAGAGGAGTTTTTCTTGCCGTCAATGTTAACTCTCTTAAGCGCATACACACGCCGTGTGTTGACCTCAACTACCTTATACACTGTCCCCATTGCGCCGCGCCCTATGATACTTAACACCACATAAGCATCTCCTGCTTCAAACGTAGGTGTTTTAGTGCGCCATTTCCACTCACAGTTTGTACACAGATAAATACTGTCTTCAAACTCTGCCGCCCTGCCGTCATAGTTTGCAGCATCTGTCATGTCAGTGTTACAACTTACACAGGTATAATGTTTGTGTGAATCAGTGTGTTTTTTGCTTACCTTACGCTCCTCCTCTAAAGCCCTGCACGACCTGCACGTATATGCCATAAATTCCCGCTCATTCTGAGGAACGCTCTCATCCACCTCGTGGTCAACGTTTTCCTTACACGCACTGCAAAACACGTAGTGGTACCTCTGGGTGTCGTCCTGATCAATATGCACCAGTATTTTTGTATTGCCTATTGTAATCTCATCATCATCGTGAAGTTCCGCTCTGTCTATCCGTTTGTCATTTACAAGGGTACCGTTAGTGCTGTTTATATCGGTTATGTAACAGATATTGCGTCTTATCTCTAAAATGAAATGAGTTCTTGAAATGAAAAGATCGTCTTTTTTGTTAAGCCTCAGGTGCGCCTTTCTTGATCTGCCGACTAAAAAAGTGTCCGATTCGGTAAATATGAATCTCTCTCCGGTGTTAGGACCGGCTGTTACATCAAGAGTTACTTTCATAGTCCCCTATGCTCTTAGTGATTGTAGTATGAAAAGACTCTCAGGCATTTAACCATTCAATAGCGGCGTCATAGTCGTTATGAAATACCTTATGGTGTTTTGAAAGCACAAAGGCAATGGAGGCCTTAAGCGCAGTGGCAGCGCCAGGAACCACTGTAGCACTCTTTATCACCTTATTTTTAATGCGAGCATCAAAGCTCTTCATCTGGAGTGCCAGCTTCATTGGTGGATTTGACATCTTCAGCGTATCGTAAAGTATCTTGTTTGCCTCTGTCTTATCCAACAGCTCCTCAATCTGCGTTGCAGAGTCGTTTACAAGAGCACTGTCCATCTCTCCCTCGTAGTGCGCTATTATCACAGAGCCTTTAACCTCTATCTCAAACTTACCACTCATAGTAAACACCTCCCTTTTTAATGGGTTTCTGTTTTGTTTGAACTTGTTTTTCCGCTTTTCTTACCCGTCAGTTTTTCAACAGCAGCCTGATCGGTACTCAAAAGTAGTAAGCTTATCCTTCTATTTCTGGGGTCATTTGGTTTATCAGCGATAAGAGGCTGAGTTGCCGCAAAACCTGACACCTTAGCCAAATCATTTGGATCAATGTTGTTTTTTTCCAACTCCCTGCGTGCTGCCGATGCCCTGTCAGTGGAAAGCTCCCAGTTGGTATATTTATTGCCGGAGTATGCTGTAGAATCGGTGTGTCCTTCTACCGATATCTTGAGATCTTTAAACTCTCTTATTTCCTCTGATACGAGCTTTAAAACTGACTTTGCTTCAGGGGCCAACTCTGAACTGCCAATGGTAAACATGGGTTTTCCTAATTTATCTACGATGTTTATCCGTACGCCGCCCTCTATCACATCAACCATCACCTGATCCTTTACTGCGCCTAATTTATCTTCTATGTCCTTTTTAAGCTTTTCCTTAAACTCCTCTTTGTTTAACTGGTAGAAGCTGTCGCCTTTTTTCTCTGCTAATTCCTCTGCAGGATTAACAATACTGGTATCAAGAATATCCTTCCCCTTACCCATAAAACCTAAACCAGCTGCCTCCATAATCCCAACAGTCTTAAAATATGTGGACAGCTTAAGTTTTTTCTCAGGAGACGTCATATTAATAAGCCACATAAGCAGAAAAAAAGCCATCATAGCCGTAACAAAGTCGGCATATGCAACTTTCCACGAGCCGCCATGAGCAGCAGCATGGCCGCCTTTTTTTACCTTTTTAATGATTATAGTTTGTCCTTTCATTTTCTTATCGCCTCCTCAAGTTCTGCAAAAGACGGTCTTTCTGAGTTAGGGATAGCACGTCTGCCAGATTCGACAGCTATCTGAGGCGCCGCTCCCCCTACAAAAGCTACCAGTGCTGCCTTTATTACATGAAAATAAACCTCGCCCTCTTTTGCCTTAAGCTCCAGATTTGTCGATACCGGGCCAAAAAACCCATACGCCATCAATATACCAAGAAAGGTTCCAACAAGCGCTGAACCAATACTATGCCCCAGCACCTCCGGAGGCTCACTGATTTTTCCCATTGTTACAACAACTCCTAAAACTGCAGCAACGATACCAAACCCAGGCATTGAATCACCCACTTTGCTTATACCTTGGGAGGGCAGGAGCGCTTCATGGGCATTAGCCTCTATGTCTATCTCAAGTAAATCGGAAAGCTCATGCGGCGGCATATTGGTCGTTATTATAACTTTAAGGTTATCACAAATAAATCCCATAGCTTTTTTGTTTTCCAAAACACTTTTATATTTTGTAAATATTGCGCTCTTACTCGGATCCTCCACGTCTTGTTCTATTGATATTAAGCCCTCTTTTCTAACTTTTGAAAACACAATGAATAGCAAGGACAATAACTCCAGATACTCATGTTTTTCAGCACCGCCTTTGCCAAAAATCGTAGGCAAGCTTCCTATAATAAGCTTGATAACCGCTGGAGGACTGGACACTACTAAAGAGCCGACTGCGCAGCCGCCCAATATAACAAACTCCGGGATGTTGACAAGCATGGCAACATTGCCGTGCTCCATCAGATAGCCGCCCAGTATCGCGCCTAAAGTTATGACCATTCCAACGATAACCAGCATAATCTGTTACTTAAGCCCCCTCTGTGCTCTCAGTGTCTCTCGCTGCCTCTTAAGGGTGTACTGTATAATTTCGTCCCTTACTCCCTCTTCAATATTTGTGAAACTTATAGCGGTATCAAACTGCGCCCCCATGACACCCTCTGAAAGCACTACAACGCCAATAACTGAAACCCCTATTGGCGGCGATGAGGGCAAAAGCATTTTCACTGATACATTATCATGAAGCTCAAATTTCTCTTCAAGCAGTAACCGCACTCCGGAGCCGCTTATGCTTACTGATCTCTCCGGCGCTTTCATCAATCCCTCATTCTCTAAAAACAACCTGTCCAAAATCAAACCAATTTTCATATTTATATCCACAAGCATTTTCCAAAGCACCGGACTGATATTCTCATCCGGCACATCTACAGTGTATGTCCGCATATCTGATAACTCAAGGCCGTACTCAGATATGATTTTAGACTTTCTCTCTAACGGGTTCCCTGCTATCTTTGTTATAACCACAGGAAAGGTATCATCCACTCTGAAATAATCCCTCTTTTCACTCCCTTGAATTCGTAAGACAGCGATACTGTCCTTTAAGGCAGTAAGCTCCGTGTAATAGTCCATAGTTTCTGATGCCACAAGAAGACTCATTCCAACGCGCAAATTAGAAGTGCCGTCTTTAATTTTTAAAAACATCATGTTGTCGCGCAAGTCATCCACAGAGGCAAGGTATTGCTCTGGTTTAGGCATCAGCTTACAAATTACACTTTCACCTTTTGTTATAGACATCTGTTGCGGCTCCGTCCAAGTCTCATAGAAAAGCAGACTCTTGTTGTAGTAGTACAAGCTCCTTGCGTAATGTAGCAGAAGATGACATTGCGTGTCAACAGACAGTATCCGGCAGTTTAAAACATCCAAGGGGAGACGTCACGGCAGCGCTAATAACTAATATCCTAATTCCCATTATGTGTTTAGTGGGAACTGTTTATTGATTTGATAGCATACGACTCCGATACGGGAGTGTTTGTAATCTTTATTTCCTGCCATGCACTTTTTAAAGTTCTCATAAGTTCCTGAACATGATAAACCTTATCGATAGAGTTATTAGCATTAGCACGTGTAAGCTCAACAATCATATAGGTATAAAGGTCTCGCAGATGCAGAGCTACCTCACCGCCTGCCTCCACATTTAATGAAGAGAGAAGTTCCTCTAAAATCATGCGCGTCTTGTTTATGTAGTTAATCTTGGCTATCTTATCTTTTTTCTCTATGCCGAGTGCCGCCTTTGATAAAAAGCTTATAGCTCCGTCATATAACTTAATTATGAGGTCAAGTGGAGATAAACTGCCAATGTCAATGCTTCTGTAGGCATTCTGCGCATAAGAGATATTTTGCATTCACTATCCTCCTGTGATAAAAAGAATTATTTTGTTGAACTTGTGCTACTTGTTAAATTACTTAAGCTGCTGCTTTGTGATTGCATTTGTCCAATAGATGCTTCCATGTCTGAGAATTTTTTAACATAGGCAGCCCGTTTCAGGTCCAAAATTTCCTGCATTGATGTCTGTTTGTCAGTCATCTGTTTAATCTGCGTATTAAGAGTATCATCTTTAGCAGTGATGGTGTTAGTCAGAATATTAGTTATCCTGGCTGAAAAAGAACTGGAGAGAGAATTTATCGCCTTATAAAAAGCCCCCATATTCCTGCGGATTGCAGTATCCATTTTTGTGGTGTCTATAGCCAGCGTACCGTCCTTGTTGTGCATAATGCCATAAGAGGCTACAGAATTACTTGGATCCCCTGAGGAGCTAAAAACGTTTCTCATAGTATCTATCATTGATGAAACAGTGCTGTCATATTGAAGAGGCTGTCCGGCTGTTCTAAGCTGCTTTAGCGAGGCAAGAGTAGAATTATAGGTATCTATGAAGGTTGTCATATTGGCTGAGCTTGATATGGAGTTGGCGTCAACAGAGATGGTAACAGCTCTGTTAGACGTAGTGTTAAGAAGATCAATAGACAATCCGCTTAAAGCGTTAGTGACTTTGTTTGTGGAGCTTGTAAGCTGGAAACCGTCCACTGAAAATTTGGCGTCCTGGCGGTACTGAAGTAAAGTCATGCCGCTGCCGTCTGTTGGGTTAGGATTTGCTGGGTCAAAACTAAAGGCACTCAAGGACTTTGCATTCCCTCCGGTATCTGAAACAGACACAGACAGCGGGCTAGATGATGTGCCGCCTACAGAGTTAAGCATTAAACGGTAACCGGAACCATCGCTGATTATCGTGGCGCTGACGTCGGTAGCAGCGGAATTTATGGCGTCCCTGATACCGGAAAGAGTCTTATTGGAGGTACTGATGTTTATGGTGGTGCTATGGCTGCCGTTTTTGACAGTAATCGTGCCGGAATTATAAACAGCAGAAACAGATGTAGCAGATTGAGAATAGAGCTTTTCTGACTGTGCCAATTGATAAACCTTTATGCTATACTGCCCAGCGTTTACTGTGGAGTCAGCAGTAACCTTTACAGAACCGGTGTCAGATGACGCAGCAGTATATGTGTTGAGATTCTTAGACTGAATATTAGTAAGAGCTGTTTTAAGAGAAGTTAAATTGGACGCTATCTGCCCAAATGAGCTTATCTCGGTCTGATCTGTCTGTATTTTAGTGGTAAGCTTATCATAGGGCTGCTGCTCTATAGACATAAGCTTGTTAATTATATCCCCTGTGTTTATCCCCGAAAATGGCCCAACACTTGACGTTATAGTGCCGCCTGATGATGTTGTTCCCGTAGGTGATGTTATAGCTGCCATGTCAAGTCTCCTTATGGAACAGACTCTTTGCGCTTTGTTCTAATTGCTGCGCCATCTTTACATAATCCTCAGCAGGTATTTGCTTAACGACTTTACCACCAGAATCTAAAATCCTGATAACAACATTTTTATTTTCATCAACGGCAAAAACCGCCTTACTCTCGTTTGCCTCAGCTGGTTTTTCTGTCTGTGTTTTTTCTGAGACATTATTTGGCTTGCCGTCACCAGCACTTTGCTGCCCGTTACGCGGATCCTGTCCACTTACGCTACTATCAGTCTGTTGTGACTTTTTTGCCCAGCTCTGAGAATACGTACTAAGAGGCCCTAAGTTAATATCCATGTCCTAAACCTCCTCTCTTGAGTCAGCCCGTGCCATATCTAAACCACGCTGTGCATTCACATATGTTATCATCGTATCTACCACTAATACCATAGCCTACCTCCCTGTAAATTTAATCCCTTTATGTCTAACATAACAGCATCCAGCTATTATCTTATTATCCGCTTCCATCTTCTCCGGTACTTTTGTTGAAATCCCTCTTTGCCACCCCTCTATCACACACCCCCTTAATAACCCCTTCCTAAGTATTTACGATTAAAGCCTCACAGCTTTCACTTTCCTTATCGGTAGCATTAATTAAAACTTTAGTCTTTTTTTAACAAAAAAATTAAACTTGTCAACAGCCTACTCATTGATCACTGTCCTTATGATGTCAGCAATGGATATTAAAGCCTTTTTCTGCTCATAAAACTTTAAAATAGCGCTCTTTAGTTGTTCCTTATTCTCTATAAATGTGGCATTGCGATCGGCAAGTTTCTTATCAAGAAGTGGATTATACACTACGGCCAACTTTCCATACCCAGCGGCAAATCCCAGTGTGGTCAGGTACGCAGGGGATATTATAACATCTGAAAGCAAAAGCAAAGAGCCTTTAGAGTCCGGCTCCATTAAGAAAGCCCTACCCTTTAGCTTCTTTATTTTTGGCATAAAGTAGTCGTTTATAATGTCATCCTCGGTAAGCTCTCTAATGACAAATTTTCGTTTAAGAAAAAATACGGTTTTAGGCATATCAAGCTCATTGAGGACATCCAGAGCCTCCGAGACACAGAATCTTAGCCTGGGATGATTGATAAGCATGATGGATAGCTCCTGTTTGGGAATATGAATGCCGGGATTAAGCAAAGTGTCAAGATATTTATCCTCAATAGTGCTGAAAAAATACCCCTCATGACCGTAGGTAACCACAAATGCCTTGTTTAGGTCAAAGGCAAACTCTTTGAGCATCTCTTTCTCCCAGTCGTGCTTTAAAATTATATAGTCCAGTGCAGAATAGTATATGGGAGGGGTTTGAACCACAGGATATAGTTGGATACCGACAAGGGGGACTTTATTTTCCTTAGCGTAAAAGCATATAGTGGAGTAGAATATGTCAGCGTCGGGAAGTGGCGGAATCTCGTTTGAGGGAATAGGGAAAATGACGGCGTCGTAAGTGGAGAAATCTGTCTCAGGGTATGTGAAGTTAGCGATATGACCCCTGAAATCATCAAAAGCTGTAAGCTTATAAAATTTCAGATCGGTCTCAGGAAGGTAAATATCGTATGTTAACTTGATAAAGGTATTAACCAGCGATGTCACATGGTGATAGTGTGTCGGTTCAGACTCAATGCGAACAGTTCTTACATTCTTCATTTCCTTAAAAAGTCCGTTAGAAAACTCTGCCACAGACTCGCTGTAGGTGATAACATCAACCGATATACCCTCAAGGGCAAGAGATTTGGCAATGTGTAAAAGCCTCCCGCTTGTGGCCTGTAGTTCGGTCTCTCCTACGGGTAAGAGCACTTTAGGAGCAGTCATAATCAGTTACTTTTAAAATCCATAGAGCGCATGATGTCATAAGCTTTAGAGACGTTTTCGCCGGTAGAGAACTCTCTGACTTTTTCAATTGTGTTGTTTAGTACGTTTAGAATCATTGCGTGATTTTGAGTGTTATTGTACGCAAGGGGCAAATAGACGGTAAACACCTCATTGATGGCGTCAGCATTGACAAAATCATAACTATACATATCTCTATCCGGTAAATCTATGGAAATCAGATATGCAATGATTGAGCTAAGCATATCGCCGTATCTGTGCTGGAGTTTGGCAAGAAAAATGTCAAGGAAGAGAAAATCGGCGTAGAACTTCTTAGTCTTAATGCCCTCTTTAATGTAGTAGTAGGCAACTCTTTCGTCGGTGTCCTCAATGGCAAATCTGGCGCAGAAAAACAGTATTTTTAGATACGCAAGATTCTCGGGCAGTTTCTCGTCCTCCGGCACCTGAGCAAGCGCCCGTTTCATGGTAGAGACAGCGTCTTTTCTTTGATCATTTTTTAGGTACGACAAAGCTGTCTCCAGATTTGCCTCGTAAGTTTTCTGGACCATCACTCACACTCCTTTATAGACCTGATACTATGCCCTGTCACGATTCTATACACAACCCACTGTCCTCACATATTTATTATACCTGTAATTAATATTATTTTGAAAACTTTTTGCCTTCAAGTATTTTTATTTCTTTTTTAATTACTTCATGAGAGATCCAGCCGCAGCCGACACATCCAAGCTTATAGAACAGTTCTTCAAGGTCCTTATCTTTCCAGCCTGGTTTTCCCCGGCGGGCAAGGCTCCCCGATACATAAGGCACAAAGGAGGCAAGGAACAGCTCAAGATATCCATAAGCTGAGTCATCCCACCTGCCCTCTTTTGTATCGTCTATTTCCCAGTCAAGCGTCCATAGCTTTATTTCGCCGTCATCGCCTGCTGAGAAAGCATGTCTGCCATGACGGCTCAACAATACCGAGTTTATCCCTAACTGATGCCCCTTAAATACTCGCACACAGCTTTCCGACCTGATATCCCAAAGTCTTACAGCATTGTCGTTACTACCAGAAAGTAAGAAGTTGTTGTCGGCACTTATGCTTACTGTGGTAACCCCTGCCGTGTGGCCCTCAAGTTTCTTTACGCATTTTCCTAAAGACAGATCCCACACCCTTATTGTCATATCCTCGCTGCCGGTTACCACAAGTTTTCCGTCCAGACTTAACGCCACCGTGTTTATTACATCTGTGTGTCCTTCATAAGTGGCAAGAGCTTTCACAAAGTTAGCTGTTGTCATCTCCCACACCTTAAGTTTACCATCAGCACAACCTGTTATAAAAAACCTGTTGTCGGCATTTAATGAAACAGCCATGACAGGGTCAGTGTGGTCATCATACGATCTAATAAGACGCCCTGTGGTAACATCCCAAACCTTTACAGTTTTATCGTCCCCTGAGGTAACAGCCAAATGACAATCGTTGCTGAGATATACGCTGCGTACCACTCCCTCATGCCCTTTGATAGCTCTTATCTGCTTACCCTTTTGTACGTCCCAAAAGCTTATGGTTTTATCCATAGTGCCTGCCACTGCATACAGACCGTCCTCGCTCAGATGCACGCTGGTTATGCCGGCAGGGAATCCCTTAAATGTGTTAATTAAATCACCGCTTTCTATATCCCAAAGCCGAATGGTTTTATCTATGCTGCCGGTAAGCAAAAGTTTTCCGTGACTGTCAACCGAAATTGAAGTGACCGATCCACTGTGCCCTTTAAATGTAACACCCTCCCAGCCGCCTACAAATTTGTGACGAGGGAAACGCAAATACAGTTCCATCCACATAGTCAACGCCTCGATGTCACGGCTATAGCCGCGCTGTGAGCGTGCTTTTCTTATATGAGCTGCCGCCTTTTTAAAATCCCCCTCTTTAAAACACTTCTTTGCCTCCTTAAGTTCCTGCGAGTAGGCTGCCATGGCTGAAAACGCAGCCTCGCTCTTAAGTACCTGAGAGAGCATCATAGGTGCTCGGAAAGATTCCCTGTTGGAGGTGACATCCCAGAATTTTACTTGTTTATCATCGCCTCCTGTAATGGCAAATCTGCCATCCTCTGACAGAGCCGCTGCGTTAACTGACTCCGAGTGTCCCTCAAAGGTGCGCATACCTCTGCCGGAGTCAACTGCCCACTGGATCATTGTCTTATCATGACTTACAGAGACAAATGTCTTACCTACTGAGTCCACAAAAACCCCGCTTACCGCCTCACCATGACCATACATGGTTTTACTGTATATACGGGTGGTCAAGTCCCACAATTTTACGCTCTTGTCAGCTCCAGCTGTGACCATTGTCTGACCGTTTTTACTTACCGACATAAAGTTAACAGCACCGATATGCCCCTTAAATGTGTGCAGACATCTAAGAGAGGAAACATCCCAAAGCCGTATTGTACCGTCTTTGCACGATGACGCTACATATTTTCCATCCTTTGTAAGATAAACCGATGTTATATCTCCTTTGTGCCCGATAAAAGACCTCATATAAGTGCCTGTTTTTGTATCCCATAGTTTTATTGTCTCATCCATGCTGCCCGATAGCGGGTTACGCCCGCCCGGCTCTATAAACACCGAGGTAACTCCATCCATGTGGCCTTTAAAAGTGTGGAGACAGTAGCCGCTTTTAACATCCCACACTCGTACCGTTTTGTCCCGGCTGCCGGAGATTATAAGCGATGCGTCGGGCAGCATATATGCCGATAGGATGCCGTCTGTATGCCCTATAAAAACTTTCAGACATGTTCCGGTTTCCGTATCCCAAAGACGAAGTGTCTTATCAAGACTACCCGACATGGCAATTCTGCCGTCTGCACTTAACCCTACGGCGGTTACAGGCTCATCATGTCCGGTAAAGGTTCTAAGGCAGCCCTTTGAACGCCCTTTTTGCGATTGTGCGTAAACTATCGCATACCTAATGTCCTCAAGGTGCGTTATAGTTGGGTCTATATCGTTAAGGTATTTTAAAGCAAGTGAGCAGTCGTCTCTTTCCAGATGCACAAGACCTGTCAGATATTTCACTATTGGGGTTTCAGGGTGGGAGCGCTGAACCTCATCCAGCAGTCTGACAAGTGAGTTATCTGTTATCTTAGCTCCGCGCCACTGAGATAGCCCAAGGTTAAAGCTGGATTCCGGATGATGGGGCTGAATCCGAAGCGCCTCGGTCCATAGCCGCTCTGCCTCCTCCTCTCTGCCAAGGTCAAGAAGAGAGACTGCTCGGTTATTAAGACTATCGGCTGTAGCCGTGCTGACCTCTGGGGCAGTGCGAGCATAATTTTTACCAATTAACTTCTCATATATTTTTATAAGTTCACGGGCTACATCAAACATACTGTCTGGACGTTCAATTGGGTTTTCCTTAAAGCACCTGGTAAGGAGTTCCGCTACCTCATCCGGCATAGCCGGCAGGTTCTTATTACTGAGACCATCGCCCATACTTTCCAGATACCACTTCATAGCCTCCCCTGCCACTGTGCCCGAGGGCCAGGTCACCTCCCCGGTAAACATCACAAGCACAGACACTGCCCATGACCAAATGTCGGTCTTAAGGGAAAGTTGTTCCTGATTGGCCTGCTCAGGAGAACAATAAGCCGGCGTCATCCCTCCCGGCGTCACTAATTTATTCAAACCATAGTCTTCAAAACTATCCTGACCGTATGACATTCCCACGGCTTTGGCAAGTCCGAAGTCGGTAACTTTGGCTATGCCCTCTGAGGTCATCATGACATTAGCCGGTTTTATATCCTGGTGAATAAGCCCTTTTTCATGAGCATAATGGAGCCCCCATGCAAACTGTATTGAAGCGTCAAGGATGGCGTCCAGTGTGTTTAGTTTGCCGTCATGAATCCAGTCGTTTAAACTCCCGCCATCCACGTATTCGGCAAAAACCATTGGAACCTCATCGACCTCTCTTACGTAGTAGCAGCTGACTATATGCGGATGCAGACCGAGATTGACCCACGTCTCAGCCTCACGCTCAAAGTTTTCCGATCCCCCCGCTCTTGCCAGCTCCGCCGACTTTGGGCATTTCACGGCAAGGTCAACATTCCAGCCCTTATGTTTAACCTTATACACCTTGCCCATTCCGCCCTCGCCCAAAAGCCCTGAAACCTCATAGAGGTCTAATATTACATCCCCAACGTTCCACGAGCAGCCTGAGCCTTTTTCCATAGTCTGCATTGAGACGGATTGCTCTGCCGCATATTTTTCTATTCTAAACGTGCCGCCACACTTTTTACACTTGGCGTTTTTACCAGTCAATGATGATGACACGCTGTATTTTGACCCGCAAGTTGGGCAAGCTGTTATGATAGGCATTTGCTCACCATTATTGAGTTTTCCAGTAGTAAATCTTTTCCTGCTTATCCAGTCCCTTAAGCGTATAAGAGCCGATGGGCAGTGCCTTAAGTTGTGAAGCCGGGTTGAGGTTACTCCAGAAGGGGTCGGTCATAAGTATAAATTCTTTGTGATGAGGGGTCAAGCGTTCGTTTACTTTTGGCTCTCTGTGTCTTAGGTCTTCAAGGGAAAACACAGCATGAGCGTTTCGTCCGGTGCGTTCGCCCTCCTGAGTAAGACGTACTGAGCCCCAGTGAAGAGCTATCGATATTTGAACCGGAATCTTTATGTGTCTGAGGATTCCCGGTGAGAGCTTAAGGGCTGCACTCAGAGCGGCATCGGCCGAACTAAAAATAGCAAAAAAACCATCCCCTGTGCATTTAAGAAAGGCATGTTTTTCATTTTGCAGGGATTTTTCAAGCAGCTGCCCAAGAGCCGATATGACTTTAACAAGGTGAGTTTCACCCAGTTTTACAATTCTCGTTGAACCCACTATGTCAACAACCAGAAGCGCCTCCGTACGTTCTTCAAAGAACTCACTGGGCGGAATTAATATACTTCCCTCAGAGCTATAGGCCTCATCAAGCAAATCATCAGCCTGCGCCTCATCAGAGCCGGGAGGGATTATACCAATCCTTGTGCGTCCAACAGCAAACCACGAGGGCAAGGGCAGACTCACAGCTCCCTTTATGCGTTTGCCGTTTAGGTATGTGCCGTTTCGGCTGCCAAGATCCTCCAAAATTAACTCACCCCCCTCCACTCTGACAACACAGTGGTTGCGTGATACGGTCTTGTCCACCTTTAAACTTAAATTGTTGTTTGATGACCTTCCTATCGTAAAAGAAGGAGCGGTCACGGGTAAGCTAAACTGAGGCGGTGTTTTATCCAGATTTACGACCAAAGCAGCAAAGTCTGTTGTCTCAGCGGTGTCTTTTTCCCCCGAGCCGTACTTTTCTGTGTCTGAGATGGTTACAGGAGTAACATCGCTGTCAGAGTCATCATTTAAAACGTAGTCAACGACAATCACGGTGATATTGTCAATGCCGCCTGCTGTGATGGCTGATTTAATCAGTGAGGCACAGGCTTTTTCTGAGTCAGCAATGTTCATAAGCGTTTCTTTTATATCGCTGTCGCCGACCATTCCAGTGAGGCCGTCGCTGCAAAGCAGGAACCTGTCGCCGGGTTGAGGTACCATGAATTTGGTCTCCGGCAGTGCATCCCCGGACATACCGATACAACGAGTGATTTTTCCTCTGGCCGGGTGGCTTTGGATATCCGCCTGAGTGATTTCTCCAGAGTTTATCAACACCTGTATGACAGAGTGGTCCATGGTGAGCTGGGTAAGGGAACCGTGTCTTAGCAGATATGCTCTACTGTC
Source organism: Nitrospirales bacterium LBB_01 (assembly GCA_004376055.2). Lineage (GTDB taxonomy): Bacteria > Nitrospirota > Thermodesulfovibrionia > Thermodesulfovibrionales > Magnetobacteriaceae > Magnetomonas > Magnetomonas plexicatena. Next base: position 834,026 of record CP049016.1, on the reverse strand, counting down.
ACCCATGTGGGCGACAATGGCCTCCCGGTTTTTTATTATCAGTAGAACAACTGTGGCGCCCATGCCGGAAAGCCCCGGTTTGGATTTACTTATAATTCGCACATGTTCATTAAGCTCGGTGAGGGCTGATGAGATTGTCTCAACGGCATCGGGGCCCTTGAGGCTAGCGATGTGCTGCATATATTTAATTAAAAGACCGGGCAGGTTTTCTACGACTTCTTTACTGGCAAGGTCTCCTGCGGCATGTCCTCCCATACCATCGGATACAATAAACATGCCGTGCTCCGGGTTCATGGACAAGTTATCCTCATTTCTTTGTCGAACCAGCCCCTTGTCGGTTAAGCCTGCGAATGTTATCGCTTTATTCATAATGCACCCTCCAGCGCTCGCTTAAAATCAAGAGCGGTTTTGATTTTAATTTCAGGCTGGTCTATAAGTGCCTCATCTATCACCTCGGCCAGCTTCTTAGGTATATTAGGATTTCTTTTCAGTATCGGTACCGGCTTGCTCTGAAGCACTATGTACCATGGGTCCTTACCTTTGGGAAAATCTCTGGGAAAACGCCCTGTAAGCATGTAATAAAAAGTGGCTGCCATAGCCCAAACGTCAGCCTCCGGTTTTGAGTATTTGAAATTGATAACCTGTTGTCTGGACATAAAAACAGGGGTGCCGGCAGAGGCTCCTGTACGGGTATAGCCGCTTAAGCCAGCGGCATCAAATGCTTTACCCAATCCAAAGTCTGCTATTTTTGCCAATTTTGTTCCATCGGCTTCTGTTATAAATATATTAGTGGGTTTTATATCTCTATGGATTAATCCTTTTAGTGTAGCAATTGTGCCATCGGCCAGTTTGACGTTAGGAATTTCTAGTGTATGAGCGTAGTGAAGTCCATCAAGGGATTGCATTATCATGTTGGTGGATTCCTCTATACTTAGTCGTCCGCCCTGTGCCATCATTATCTTGTCTATGCTGCCCCCCTCGCAGTACTCAAGGGTAAAATAAAAGGTGCCGCGTGAGTTGCCGTAGTCAAGCAGCTGCACAACGTTTGGGTGCTTTAAGTGTTTTGTGTTTTCCACCTCTCTAAGAAACATTTCCTTTGAGCGCTCATTAACGGCAACCTCTGAAAGCATAACCTTCAGAGCCACATCCCTTCCAGTCTCTATATGTTTGGCAAGGTAAACAGCGCCCATTCCGCCCTTCCCAATCTCTTTTAATATCTTATAGCCGTGAATTTCAAGAGCGTCTTTGTCTTTTTCCTCAGCAGGCACAAGAGATTTCACTACCTGCATCGGATCGTCGCGGCACACAGTGCAAAGCCCTGAGGACTGTTCAACGCTGTCTTTACCGAGGATTTTCCCACAGCCCGTGCAAGAGGTCAAAAGTGCGGGGGCAGTATCCTTTTTATCTTTATTTTCAGCACAGTTTTGACACAAGTTACTGCCGCCCTCTGTTTTAAACTCACCCGAGCTATCAAGAGGTAAGTCGGCTCCACAGACGGAACACAGTGGAGGCGCATACGTCTTAACTTTAAAGACAGTAGTGCCGAGTTTGATTTCGTCTCCCTTTTTCAGATCATACTCGGGAAACTCCATTTGAGATATTTCGTTGATGTTCTGAGATTTCTGGCGCTGACCAATCTTAAGTCCGTTAACGTAAGTGCCGTTTAAGCTGCCGAAGTCTTTTATTCTTATTCCGGGGGGGTTTATATCTAAAAGACAATGGTGGCGGGAAATAGTTCTGTGTTCATCATCATCGGGCAGGCGGGGGCTGCAGTCCACACCCCTGCCAATTATGCAGGTAGTACGCTCCAAAAATTTATATTTTTTACCTTTGAGCTTACCCTCCGTAACCTCAAGGACGACTTTTGCCGGCAAAACGCCCTCCGTAATAATGTGTATTTAATAAAATTGCCGACGCTAACCTGCTTAATTAACCCCTGCTGCCGTTTTAGTGCTGCGCCCCTCCACTGTACACCCACTGCAGTCAGCGGCCGCACGGAATAGCGCTGCCTCTTATCACATCATGCCACTTTGTACCTAAACACAGCATCCTGAAACATGATTGACACTATAACAAAGTCACTGACTCTATGTCAATATTGACAGTTTCCACAATCACTACTCGATATTGTTATCATAGTTTTTACAAAACCAGTCGTAAGTGCTTTTGATGCCTTCTCTCAGTGTTATTTTTGGGCTCCAGCCCAATTTTGTAAGTTTTGATGTATCAAGGAGTTTTCTGGGAGTGCCATCAGGCTTAGTAGTGTCCCATATAACCTCGCCCTTAAAACCGACAACTTCTTTTACAATGCCTGCAAGCTCGGCTATGGTCTGGTCTGTACCGGTACCCACGTTGATTGTTACGTTGTCATTATATTTATCCATTAAAAAAAGCAGAGCATCGGCAAGGTCGTCAACATGTAAGAACTCTCTGCAGGGGCTGCCCGTTCCCCAAAGAACGACCGGACTTTTCACTCCTCGTTCCATTGCAATTTTACTGTCATGGAATTTCTTTATTAAAGCCGGTAAAACATGCGAATTATTTAGGTCAAAGTTATCGTAAGGCCCATAGAGATTAGTGGGCATAGCTGAGATGTACCCCGTGCCGTACTGTCTGTTGTATGATTGACAGAGTATTATGCCGGCTATTTTAGCAATTGCGTAGGGTTCATTTGTTGGCTCCAAAATGCCGGTTAAGAGATGCTCTTCTTTCATAGGCTGCGGTGCAAATTTGGGATAAATGCAGGAACTACCCAGAAAAAGCAATTTCTTTACACCACTTAGATAAGCGCTGTGAACCACGTTTGTCTCAATTACCAGATTGTCATAAATAAACTCTGCAGGGTATGTGTTATTAGCCATTATACCGCCAACTTTTGCAGCTGCCAAAAAAACATATTCCGGTCTCTCAGCCATAAAAAACTCTCTTACTGCCTCCTGAGACTTCAAGTCCAGCTCCTCTCGTCCCCTTACCACTATGTTTGAGTAGCCGCCAGCCTTTAAACGTCTCATCACAGCCCGTCCAACAAGCCCTCTGTGACCGCTTACATATATTTTTGAATCTTTATTCATATTGCTTTCCTACTTTCGTATCCAGCTAAATCCCTTACTCTTTAGGATGTGAGGGCTTTCACCAGGGCTGCTTAATCCCGCAGCCTCAAGGTCAGCATCGACCATGATTTTAACAAGCTCATCAAATGTAATCTTAGGATCAAACCCCAACCTCTCTTTTGCTTTTTTAGCATTGGCAAGCAAGTAGTCAACCTCGGTGGGTCTGAAATACCGGCTGTCTATTTCTATTATAACATCGCCTGTCCTAAAGGGCAGCGTACTAACACAGGACTTTACAATTCCCTTTTCATTTACGCCGCCTCCTTGCCACTCTAACTCAATACCAGCGTATTGGAATGCGCTTACTACAAACTCTCTTACCGAGCGGCTCTCCCCAGTGCCTATAACATAGTCCTCCGGTGTGTCCTGTTGAAGGATTAACCACTGTAAATGGACATATTCGGGAGCAAAACCCCAGTCGCGTCTTGCATCAAGATTTCCAAGATAGAGTTTATTTTGTTTTTTTGCAATCAGAGCGGCAAGAGCGCGGGTTATTTTCCGTGTCACAAAGGTCTCCCCTCTTCTTGGAGATTCGTGATTAAATAAAATCCCATTACAGGCAAACACTCCGTAGCCCTCTCTGTAGTTTACGGTTATCCAGTAGGCATAGACTTTAGCAGCAGCATAAGGACTGCGTGGACAAAATGGCGTGGCCTCATCCTGAGGAGGATTAGCCGAGCCAAACATCTCAGAAGACGATGCCTGATAAAACCTTGCCCCAACACCGCTTCTTCTTATGGCCTCTAAAATTCTAACTGTTCCAAGTCCTGTTATATCCCCAGTGTATTCTGGCATATCAAAACTCACTCTGACGTGGCTTTGTGCCGCAAGGTGGTATATCTCATCCGGTTTTACATTATAGATAAGGTTAGTTAAAGTCCCTGAGTCGGATAAATCACCGTATTCCAGAAAAAACCGTGCGTCTTTGTCATGTGGGTCAACATACAGATGGTCTATCCTTACTGTATTAAACGTGCTGCTACGCCGTATGAGACCATATACTTCGTATCCTTTATCAAGGAGTAACTCGGCAAGATATGAACCGTCCTGCCCAGTTATACCGGTTATCAATGCCCTTTTCATCTTTCCTCCAGCCAAGTCTTCTTTAGTATCAGTTTATGATTATCCTTATGCCCTAATTCTGTCAAGCCTTTATGAAAATCTCTAAAAGCATTTGAGTTTTCATATATGAAAATTGTTGATAATTGTTATATACTTAAACATCAAGGAGGTGGGACGTGAAAGGTATTCAGTATATGACAGATGACAGTGGAGACAAAACATCTGTAGTGATAGACCTTAGAAAATATGGTGATTTATGGGAAGACTTTTACGACAATCTAATTGCAGCTCAGCGCAAGGAACAGCCGAGGGAATCACTTGAGGTAGTAAGAAGTAAGCTGATACAAAAGGGGAAAGCTGTGTGACTGACTTTTCCATCACATTTGCACGTTCGGCCCGTAAAGAACTTGAGGCACTTGATGAGCCTCTTGTCTCAAAAATATTCCATAAAATAGAAATGTTGTCCAAAGAACCACGCCCAAGGGGTTCTGTCAAGCTCAAAGGAGGCAAAAACATCTGGCGTATCAGAATTGAAGATTACAGGGTTGTCTATTCAATTGATGACAACAATTCTATATTAGATATTATAGTCATAAGACATAGAAATAAGGTGTATAGGTGATATGACAATAGACTCAGCTGTTAGGAGTGGCAACTTGTGATACTAATACAACGCGGCAGAACCTTAAAATATTACTTATACGTAGTAGTACTACTATCATTGCTTTTGCAATTGCTTAATCCCTACACGGTTTTTTCAGCTCCCAAAAACGAGCATGAAATGAAAGCCTCTTGCATCCTGAATTTTACAATATTTGTAGAATGGCCAAATAAGCTCTCCGTAGATTCAAAAAACCCGCCTCCTTTAACCATTTGCATATTTGGCAATAGTCCTATTATCCAAGCGCTTAATTTACAAAAAGAAATTACTTCAAAAAATGTCAACATTATTAACATAAACAACACAGATAAAATCACTGACTGTCACATATTATTTATCGGGGCAGCTAATGCCGCCGATATTCCAACTCTGTTGATTAAGCTTGTGAATAAGCCTGTTTTAACGATTTCCGACCATGAAACATTTAACAAAGACGGTGGAATCATACAGTTTGTTATAAAAGACAATATGGTCCGATTTAAAATTAATAATGAAGCGGCAAAAAAGGCCGGGCTTACTATAAGCTCGCAGCTTCTTGAGCTGACAGAAGATGAGTAAGCAGGAGAATTAACCTCAACATGTTAACCTTTACAAAGGGAAACATCAGAAAAAGATTAATGCAGGTTAATCTTATTTCAATAGGCTTTGTGGTTATCATGATAGGGCTTGTGGTAGTGGTGGAGGAGGTCATTTCCTTTAAAATGTCTATGTCAAACGATCTAACGTTAAAGGCCAAAATGATAGCAAAAAACAGCGCAGCCATCATGTTATTTTCTGACAAGAAAAGAGCGACTGAAATCCTGAAAACTCTGAGTTACTCCCCAAACATTGAGCACGCCGTGTTATATTCTAAAGAGGGAACAGTTTTTACAGAGTACAAAAATGAAAATAATGAGAAAAAGATGTTCCCGCCTTTGCCGCAAGAGGACGGTTCTTTTTTTAAAAAGGGTTCATTGCGCGTTTTTCAATCCATAATCTACAACAAAGAGTACCTTGGTATTGTCTATATCAGGTCAAACATAAAAGCCCTCTATCAAAATCTTATGGAGAAATTGCTCTTTGGAATCTCAGTCTCATTTGCAGCATTTTTAATCGCTATTTTTTTTATGACAAAACTTCAAAAGTCAATCATAGGGCCCATATTTAACATATTGGATGTTATGAACAAGGTAGAGGCGCAGAGAGACTACACAATACGAGCAAAAGTGGAAAGTGATGACGAACTGGGTATGCTTGCCCGTGGTCTTAACGAAATGCTTACACAAATACAGGCGTGGAACTCCGAACTTGAATACAACAGACGAAACCTCGAAGAACTTGTTAGTGTCAGAACCCGGGAGCTGGCCGAGATAAACGTAAAACTCAGCACAGAACTTACCGAACGTAAGCGGATTGAAAATGAGCTTAGGTTTAACACAGCGCTGCTTGAGGAATTAAACCGTACCCTTGAAGAAAGAGTCAATGAGGAATCGTCAAAACGCATGGAGCAGGAGAAAATGCTCATTCAGCAGTCACGTCTTGCCTCTATGGGTGAGATGATAGGAAACATCGCACACCAGTGGAGACAGCCGATAAATGTAATCAGCCTTATTCTCTATAAACTTAACCGTGCATACGGGGATAACACACTTACACAGGAAATGATGACAACATCGGTAACAAAAGGACAAAAACTTATCGAGGGAATGTCATCAACCATAGATGATTTCAGAAACTTCTTTAGACCGGATAAAGTCAGGGAAAACTTCCATCTTGCCGCTTCAGTCAAAAACACGCTCTCACTGTTTGACGCAAGCTTTAAAAACAGCGATATAAATGTAAATCTTGATGTTAAAGAGGATGGCGTAGTAAACGGTTATCCTAATGAGTTTTCACAGGCGCTCTTAAATCTGTTCTCTAACGCAAAGGATGTTATTGTTGAAAAATCCATTCACCCAGGTCTTGTTTCAATACAAGTCGGAATAAATGATAATAAGGCGTTTTTAAAATTTTGTGACAACGGCGGCGGTATCCCCCAAAACGTAATTGAAAGAATATATGACCCTTACTTTACAACCAAAGAACAAGGCAAAGGCACCGGTGTTGGACTTTATATGTCAAAAATGATTATTGAAAACAACATGAACGGACGTCTCACAGTGCGTAATGTTGACAACGGCGCTGAGTTTTTGATAGAATTACCTCTGGTCGCAAAATAACTGTTCTCACTATCTGCAAGACTATGAACATAGAGCAAAGAAAACTATTGAAACTCGTCTCTGTCCTTTACGTTGAGGACCAGCCCGATACACGCGAGGAGCTTGCCGATATTCTCAGTATGGATGTTGGAACCCTCTATGTGGCAGAAGACGGTGTTCAAGGATTACAGCTCTTTCAGGAGCATAAGCCCGATATTGTGGTTACCGATATTCAGATGCCAAAAATGGACGGACTTACCATGGCAAAGTCCATAAAAGACATTGACGAAAACGTGCCTGTTATTGTTCTCACTGCTTTTAACGAACCTCGCTATCTGATTCAGTCCATCGACATAGGAATAGACAGCTACGCTACCAAACCCACAAATCCAGACAAACTCCTTGAGACGATTTATAAATCTGCCGTGACAATTTTTCAAAGACGTGAAATTGAAAAGAAAACAGACTCAATGCGCTTTATTCTTGATTCTAACCCGTCCTTTATGATGACAATGGATGGGGACGAGGTAGAATATATAAACAAAACTTTCCTAAAATTTCTTGGATTTGAAACCCTTGATAAATTCAAAAAAAGCGGCATAAATTTATATTCTCTAATTACAAAGATAAATGATGAGGCTCCCGATTCAAATTCAGAAAAATCGTGGTTGAGCGCTATCGTTAATGCCTCTGAAAAAGAACACGTGATATATCTAAAAGAACACGGCTCAGATACACGGCCATTTATTGCCACAACAGGCAAGTTTTCGCTTTCTTACTACATTATAACGCTTACCGAAATAGCGGCCATTGAAGCAGAGCGCGGTAAACTTAAAGACGATGCCGCAAAAGCAAAGAAATTGCTTGAGGTTCAAAGCAGAGCGGCACAAATGGGAGAACTGATTAACGCTATAGCGCATCAATGGAAACAGCCGCTAAATATTTTAGCCCTTATAATTCAAGATATGGAAAACCCTGAACTGGATGGAGAACCATACAAAGATTATGTGATCGATTTGGTAAATGACGGGATGAGTCAGATATCATACATGTCAAAGACAATAGACGACTTCAGAGATTTTTTTAAACCATCAAAGGAAAAAAAGTTATTTTACCCGCTGGCTGCAATAAATAATGCTATTGAAATTATAGGGAAACAATATAAAATCAACGACATCACTATAACCGTAACCGGCAATGAGCGCGCCACAGTACGCGGGTATCAAAACGAATTCAAACAGACAATTATAAATTTACTTAATAACACACGAGACGCCTTTGTGTCTAACAAAATACAAAATCGCAAAGTTGACATAACTGTTAAAGACAATGGCACAAAGACCACTATAACAATCCAAGACAACGCAGGCGGTATCCCAGCCCACATACTGCCGACAATTTTTGACCCCTACGTGTCAACCAAAGGCGCTAACGGAACCGGTATCGGACTTTCTATCTCAAAAACAATCATAGAAGATAATATGGGCGGCTCCCTAACAGCTGACAATGCTGATGACGGCGCTCTGTTTACAATAGAACTTCCCGCTGAGAATTTAATATAAGGGAGGAGGGAATCGTATGAAATACAGAATATTGGTAGAGCAGGACGAGGACGGAGTATTTGTAGCGCAGTGTCCGGCATTACCCGGTTGTATATCTCAGGGGAAAACCCGGCAGGAGGCAATTACGAATATTGCAGATGCCATTAAAGGTTATATAGAGAGCTTGAAAAAACACGGGGAAGCGATTCCGCCGCCGATAGAAGAGGAGTTGGTTGAGGTATTGGTTTGACCAGATTACCTGTATTATCAGGTAAAGATTTATGTAAAGCGTTAGAGAAATTCGGATATTTTATCGACCATCAAACAGGAAGCCATATCATTCTTAGGCATTATCTCCCACCTTACAGAAGAGCGGTTGTACCAAACCATAAAGAAATCGCTAAAGGAACTCTAAAAGCTATATTGAACCAAACAGGGATAACGATAGAAGAGCTAAGTTCTCTAAAATAGCATCGCTGTTGGACGACCCTCTTGTCGCGCATGCTTATTCACGCCCCAACATCCCGCGCGCTTTATCAAGGTTTGATTTCGTCTTCTTGTAATAAATCGGGTAATCCTTTTCGGTACGTATCTCAAGTGCCTCCTCGTAATATTTAATTGCACGTTTTAAATTTGCCTTTTTATCCCCTACTTCTGACATGTTCCGGTAGACGTTACCAAGATTGTTTTGAGTCCCGGCATAATAAATCGGGTATTTATCAATGGTATATATTTTAAGAGCCGCTTCATAAGCCGCAATTGCTTTACTTACGTTACTCTCTTTGTCTCTTACTAAAGCCATGTTCCAGTAGGCAATACCAAGATTGATTTGAGTCATTGCATAATCAATCGGATATTTATCAATGGTATATATTTTAAGAGCCTCATTATAGGCTACAATAGCTTCACTTAGGTTACCCTCTTTGTCACGTACTAAAGACATTTGCCAGTATGCAAGACCAAGATTATTCTGTGTCTCTGCATAATCAATAGGGTATTTATCAATGATTCTGATTTTAAGAGCCGCTTCATAAGCCGCAATTGCGTGTTCTATATTTTCTTCTTTTTTATCAATTAGTGCCAAATAATAGTAACATTGTCCCTCGTCGTCTTTAACACGGCCATATAGTTTATGATTTGGTGGTAAGGTCTCTAATATTTTCTCATAGGTTTTTAATGCGTCTTGAGGATGTTTCTCCTGTAGCTTTTCTGCGTTTTCAACTGCAGTGGTCAGTATTGTTATTTTTTCATTTTTATCTTTACGCGTTTTCAATATTGGATATAGAAACGCACCGATTGTTGGTAAACCCACAACAATTGCAACAATAACCCCTATAAGAGTCAATCGATCTGAAGTTGAAAGTCCTTCCCAAAATGAGGGCTTTAGAGCTATTATAATGTGCATTAATTTTCCCTTCATACGCCCCACCCTCCCAAGTTATGTGTTACCATTTGCGGTAACAGTAACACAATTAAGCTGTGGATTTCAATTGATAGCAATGGGAAAGGACTGGATTCCCGCTCGTAGGCGGGAATGACAAGGGAGTAGTATATCGTGTACAGCCATAATCTTTTCAACGCTTTTCGTCTGTTTTGCGGACGAAGGTCGCAATTGAAACTTTTTAATTGGCGGAACGCCAATTGAAAAATTCTCTACCGACAAGAACACCAACAAGACATTAGCATGAACTACCCCATCGCTGCCAACAAACCGAGGGGTCAAGGGGAAATCATTTCCCCTTGCGGTGGGGGTCTAAGGGGGAGGCAGCGCCTCCCCCTTACCTTACCTATACTCCCTTACTTATTTTCCGTAAAAAAGGTTATATTAACAGTTATGATGTCGAAGATGGTGAAAGGCTCGGAGGACGTCCACATTCCGATGCGGTTTCGGGCTGGCGTTAAGAACATGTTTTTTGACTGGTGGTATGTTGAAGCCGGATATGGGATGCCGTTTTGGAGATTCTATCAGGATATGTATGGAACGCATCCGTGGTTAAGCCCATATGGGATAGAGCTTAAGATATTAAAGCCTGAGATTACGGACTATCCGATTGCGGCTGACGATCCGCTTGGATTGGTGGGCGCTTACAGCACCTTGATGTATGACAATGGGAAGTATCGCCTGTGGTACTGCACGTATGATTTTTCGGAAACTGGGATTCAGGAAAACGATAAGCTCTGTTATATGGAATCGGATGATTGTAAGCACTGGGTGCGTCCGGAGCTTAGTCTTATTGAGTATAAGGGGAGCAAGTCAAACAATATTGTGTATGGCTGGGGCAATGAGAGTGTGGGGGGCGTGCTTGGCGCTCATGGGGCAACAGTGTTTAAGGACGAGTCAGCGCCTGCACATGAACGCTATAAACTTGTGCATTTGGGGCAGGCAACACAGGTCAAGGATGTGTTTAATTGGATATATGGGGCGGTATCACCGGATGGCATTCACTGGAGGCTTTTGGATAAGCCAATTTTGGAGTACTTAAGCGATACGCAATCTGTAGCGTGTTATATTGAGCATAATAAGCGGGGAAAGTATGTTTTATACGTAAGGGGATGGTCGCCGCAGAATCGTCATGGATTTGGAGGGAGGCGCATAGTAAGAAAAACGGAATCGCGGCAGTTTGGCAAATTTCCGCCGCCAAAGGCGGTACTGACCCCTGAGATAAGCTGGGGGCCGTCAGCCGACATATACACAAACAGCTACAACAGGTGGCCGGGGGCAGATATGGCGCACATAATGTTTCCGACTATTTATCACAGAGACACCGACACGTTGAGCCTGCATTTAGCGTTAAGCAGAGACGGCGACAGGTGGTTTTTCCCGTCGCAATCGGCGTTGTATTCAAACGAGGAAAATCCGGAGAAAGTTACGACTTATGCGGGAGTTGGTCTTGTGCCGTATGAGGGCAATCATTGGGCACTCCCTGTGTTTTTTTCCCGCCGCTCTCATAATGAATACCGAGCCGAGCGTCCTGCCATATTTCTTGCCACAGTCAGAGAGGATGGGATAGCCGGCATTGAGGCCTCGCTCATGGGGGAATTCTATACATATCCGTGTGTGTTCAAAGGCTCTGAAATGAGGATTAATTCGCTTTCTTACCCTGGAGGTGAAATTAAAATAGAGGTGCTGGAACTTAAACCCAAACTTGAAGCGCCTCCATTTGAGGGATTTACGCTTAACGACTGTGACCCAATAAAAGGCAATAACCACTGGACTCCGGTAACTTTTAACAGGAAGGGAAATATATCAAAATTAGCGGGTAAGATAGTAAGATTCAGGTTTAAACTGATTAGGTCACGAATTTTTGGATTTATGTTTGTATAAAATAGGGAAAGAACTCTATTATAAAAAAAACAACAAATAAAGGCGAAAAGATATCAACCACGAAAAACACGAAAGGCACGAAAAACTGATTTATAAAGTTTGAGTGTTGGCATTAGTCTGCTCTTTCATTAAAACCTCCTCAACAAGCTCAATGAGGTGGTATATGGGTTTGTCTTTCATTAACTTACTCAGTTGAAATATGCAGTTTGGGCAGGTAGTTACAAAAGCCTTAGTTCCGGTTTGAACCAGTCCTTTTAATGTATCTTTCAGGATTACATTTGACATGTCTTTGTAGAAGAAACTAAATGTACCGCCAAAGCCGCAGCACGTTTGCTTGTGCGGCTCAACTATCTTTGCTCCCATATCGGTTAATATCGCTCTTGTAATCCCACAGGTTCTTAACTCGTTTCTATCATGACAGGAGTCATGAACTGTGACGTCAAGGTCAAGCCCTGATTTCGCTGTAATCCGGCTTGATAGTTTTTCTTTTAAGAAAGTTGCTATATCATATACGTTGTCAAGTTCTTTTCCTATGAGAATCTTAGAGTGTTTCCTTAGAGTTACCACACAGGTTGGACACAGGGACACGATAGCGTCAACGTTTAACTTACTGAAAGTGTTGTAATTTTTCTCAGCATACTTTATAGCTGTGTCCCTTAACCCAAGAGACCTAAACGGCGCACCGCAGCAGACCTCCGTGTTTGGAAACACCACCTCATAGTTTAACGCATTAAGCACGTTTGCCAGTGAGTAGGAAAGCTCAGGGTACACATGTTTTGCCGTACAGCCCGAAAACACGGCAACCCGTCCGATTTTATCCTTTGTCAGGAAAATATTGGTTTTTTTAAACTGATTCTCGCAAAACTCCACATCCTCCGGTATCAACCCGTCTGCAGCCATCCGCTTATTAAAATACCGTTGAAACGGTTTATAGAGTTTTACAGAGAAATCGGTGTTTTTGAAAGCAATTTTTGTTAGCGGACGATAAAGCCTCCTTTTTTTGTCATAACTTTTAAGCAGATACCGGGCATGATAAATCACCTCCTGAATGTCTATGTTTAACGGACAGCGGTTTGTGCAATCACCGCAGAGTAAGCAGCTGAAAATCTTTTCGGTGAGTCTTTTGCTGGGTACAAGCTCTCCGCTTAAAAAGGCCTTAAGAAGCCGCATCCGCCCTCGTGTGCTTTCCATCTCCTTTGTCGTTGCAAAATATGTTGGGCACTCTGCCTTACACCCGCCGCACTTTACACAAAGGTTTATGCTATGTATAAACTCTGTATCGTTCACTGCTCACTTCTCTTAAGTACCCGGTTTAACTTGCCGCTTACGTAGCCCTCCAAATCACACAATACGTAGAGAAACCCGATAGCTTTCAATCTTTGCACAATCTCTTTTCTCATCTCACCTTGCGTGCATTTTTCTATGTCATCCGCATTTAACTCAATGCGCGCCGTATCGCCGTGTTTTCTTACCCGCAGCTCTCCAAAGCCAAGCGTTTTCAACGCACGCTCAGCCTCGCTTACCATTGTCAGCGCCTCCTCTGTCACACGCTCTCCATAGGGCAGCCGTGAAGCCAGACACGGCGATGAGGGCTTATCCCACGTGCTTAATCCAAAGCGTTGAGACAATTCCCTGATATCTGCCTTACTCATTCCAACTTCTATCAGGGGGCTTTTTACCATGAAACGCTCCTTTGCTTTAAACCCAGGCCGGTAATCGCTAAGATCATCGGCATTTGAACCGTCTATCACACACTCATATCCCTCAGTTTCAGCAATAGCTGTTAATTTTCCAAATAACTCGCTCTTACAGTAAAAACACCGCTCATGCGTATTAGCGGCATATCGTTCATCTCTCATCTCATCCGTTTCAATTATCCTTGTTGGAATATTAAACTTCTCCGTCATGCTGACACAACGGTTAAAATCATCAATCGGCATCGAGGGCGATTTAGCAGTTACGGCAAGGGCAGAAATTTGAGCATCGGAGAGCGCCTTTAGTAAGAAAGTGCTGTCAACGCCTCCAGAGTAAGCTAACACAACACTGTTTAATGATTTTAGATAAGAAACCAGAGTTATATATTTTTTATCAATAGAATCAGAGTCAGGCTTTTGAATCATACCACGGATATGTCTGCATTTTCCCTGTGCAATCGTGAATCTGCCTTTACTATTACTGCTACATCATGGGTAACTTCAAATTCCTCAAGGCCGGCCCTTTGTTCATCAGAGAGGTAGTCGGCAACTATAGGGTGGGCCGATATGACAACCTTTGCGCCCTTATGAATGGGAGCCTTCTTTAATCGCCTGAATATCTCATAACTTATTGTCTTAGCGGATTTGACAAACCCCTTTCCTTCACACATTGGGCAGCTTTCACAAAGTGTGCGCCCCAAGCTTTCTCGTATCCGTTTTCTTGTCATCTGAATCAGACCAAGCTCTGATACGTTAAATATGGTGTTCTTTGCCCTGTCTTTTTTCATTGTCTCAACGAAAGCCAGATAGAGTTTATCACGGTTTTCCTGCAACTCCATATCAATGAAATCTATGATGATTATGCCGCCCAGATTTCTTAGCCGTATCTGATATGCTATCTCTTTTACCGCTTCAAGATTGGTTTTCAGTATTGTATCCTCAAGATCCTTTTTGCCCACATACTTGCCGGTGTTTACGTCAATTACAGTCATGGCCTCAGTCTGATCTATTACAATGTAGCCGCCGGACTTTAACCACACCTTGCGGTCAAGCCCCTTGTATATGTCAAGCTCTATACCAAAGGCATCAAAAATAGGCTCTTTGCGGTCATATAGTTCTATTTTATTAAGTAACTTTTGGAAAAAATTCTTAACAAAATCAAGGATGTTTTCATACTCGTCTTTTGAGTCTATGACAAGCCGCTCGACATCGTTACTGAGAAGGTCTCTGACGCTTCTGAAACTCAAATCCAAATCACTGTATAGCAGTGCAGGAGCTGAGACTTTTTCCTTCTTTTTGTTGATGTTGTCCCAAACGAGCATCAAAAACTCCATATCGTGCTGGAGTTCTTCCTGATTAGCACCCTCACTGGCAGTTCTTACGATAAGACCATATCCCTTTGGTTTTATGGATTCCACGATGGAGCGAAGACGCTGCCTTTCCTCGGGGTTTTCAATCCGGCGGGATATTCCTATGTGTTCAATGGTTGGCATAAGGACGAGGTATCGCCCGGGAAGTGTTATGTACGAAGTGCTGCGAGCACCCTTTGTTCCAATCGGGTCTTTTGATACCTGTACTATTACCTCCTGACCCTCCTGAATAAGCTCACTGATTGTAAGCTCACCGCGGCTTTTTCGCGTAGGAATTTCTATCGGCACATCGGTCTCTTCTAAAAAAACAGTAAAATCTTCTGATTCAGTTTTTATATCGGCTACATAAAGGAATGCAGCTTTTTCAAGTCCAATATCCACAAATGCCGACTGCATACCGGGCAATATCTTTACCACTTTGCCCTTATAAATATTGCCGACCATGCTGGCTTCTTTTTTTCGCTCTACATAAAATTCTACAAGCTGCCCGCCCTCTAACACCCCCACTCGCACCTCATCCAGTGTGTGGTTTATTATGATTTCATTTGCCATCTTTAATTTTATCCCTGAGGTTGTACTGGTTCAACCCAGCCATTTTGCCAGCCGTACATGCCCTTTCTTGATACATCCACATCCTCTAACTCCTTATTTGTCAGTGCCTTTACACAGGCTGATAACTTCACCGCTGCCTTGTCTGTGTCTTTTAGCAGTACATCAAGGCTGCCGTTAATTATATCAAATCGTACCAAAATTGGTAAAATCCACTTGTTTTCCTCAGTGTTTATCCGGTTTTGTATATCTTCAATAGTGCAGCCGACGTCTTTTATCTCATACCTGTAGGCTGTTATAAACTTACAGAGTGACTGTGTGTTTACCGGAATAAAAAACATATCCACAAACGGCAGTGGCATGTTCTCAGCTATAATATCTCTGTAGCGGCTTAAATTAAATGGAGGCGTAACCTCCATATCAAAAAACTCCCGCTCCCCGGCAACTCCAACTCCAAGAGCCGGCGAAAATGACACGTTAGGCGATGGATGAAACCCCTTTGAATAGACAAGCGGCACCTGCGCTCTGCGAAGGGATTTTAATATGGTTGTTAAAAGTTCCAGATGCGAGAGATATTTCATGTTTCCGGTTTTAGAAAATATAACCCGCACCTTTACCGGATTATACCGGGTTTTGAATGAATCCGGCGCTCTGTCGGATATTTCAACAGGTGTCGCATCGGATAAGTACTGACCGCTTTTACATTTTACGCCACAGACATGGCAGTTAACTTTACAGTCGAAAGTTTTCTCACTTGAAAGCGCTTTTTCGTATTCTTTGTACAGAAAATCGTCTTTTATTTGGGTATCAATGATACTCCACGGAGTTGGTTTGTTAGGCTCAATGGATTTTTCGGCAAGAGCGTTTAAATCAAGACCAGTTTTTTCGGCAGCGTTAAGCCAGTGATTGAAGTCAAAAACCTCCGTCCACGCATCCAGCCTTGCGCCACCTCTCCAGGCGGCCTCAATCAACGAAGAGACAGACGTATCGCCACGAGCGATGACTGCCTCAAGAAGCGCCATCCTCTCATCGTGTCCTTTGTACTTAAGTCCCTTTCGGGAAAGAGACCGTTTCAGATAATTATTTCTTCTGTTTATCTCGTCCATAGGAATCTGCCCGCACCATTGAAACGGAGTGTGAGATTTGGGTACAAAGGGAGATACCGCAACGCTAATGTTTACCGAGCGGCCGGTGTGTTTTCTGGCAATTTTCATGGCCTCAGCGGCCATCACAGGGATTGCCTCAATGTCTTCATCGGTTTCAGTGGGAAGACCAATAAGAAAGTACATTTTAAGATTAAGCCAGCCCCCTTTAAATATTGAATATAAGGTGCGTTCAAAATCCTCCTGTCCAAAGTCCTTATTAATCACAAGCCTAAGCCGTGAGGTGGCCGCCTCCGGGGCTATCGTAAAACCTGATTTTTTCACCACCTTGATTTCCCTTATAATATCCTCTGTCACAGAGCTTACCCTTAGGGATGGCAACGAAAACGAAACATTTTTGTCTTTAAATTTATGGTTAAAGAGTTTAAGCAGATAGGGCAGATTTGAATAATCTCCAGAATTAAGCGAGGTAAAGGATACCTCGTCATAGCCTGTAGCAGCTACGGATTCGGCGGCAAGCCTCATAATTGTCTCAGGGTCACGCTCCCTAACCGGACGATAAATCATCCCAGCCTGACAAAACCTGCAACTACAGCTGCAACCCCTTGCGATTTCTATGTTTATCCTGTCATGGACAACCTCCGTAAATGGCACAGGAAAAGCGCACGGATATGGGGAGTCGTTAAGATTTAAAATATATCGTCTCTTAACAGGGTTGGTTGAGTACCCGGGCACATACACGCCTTCTATTTTAGATAGCGCCGTGAGAATGCTTTCTCGTTTACCATCCCCTTCTGATTTATGGAGATACAGCGCCTCAGTGATTTCCTTAATTGAATCCTCAGCATCTCCGATAGCAAATGCGTCAAAGAACTCGGCAACCGGCGCCGGATTAACAACACATGGGCCTCCTGCAATCACTATTGGATGCGTGTGGTCACGCTCTGCGGCTTTAATAGGGATACCGGACATTGAGAGCATGTTAAGAACTGTGGGATACGAAAGCTCATACTGAAGGGTAAACCCTACGGCATCAAATTTATTAAGCGGTGTAGATGTTTCAAGAGACATTAGTGGAATGCCCTCTCTTTTTAAATATTCCTCAAGGTCAATCCACGGGCTGAACACTCTTTCGGCTGAGGCGTAGGGAATGTCGTTAATGATTTTATAGAGGATTTTCAGACCCAGATTAGACATGCCAATATCATAGAGGTCAGGAAAACACAGGGCAAACCTCAAGATCCCTCTTTTTTTTGTTATATTAACCTCACTGCCAATGTATCTGCCTGGCCTTCGGAACTTAGAAAGGTTCAAAAAATCCACAACGCACAGTATAACAGAAACCCTGAAGAATAAGAAAGATATAATTCCTATATTGGTTTGGAAACGTAAATGAACCAAACATCTGTATTGTCATAACCATAAAATGTTTTAGTTAAATCATAGTTCTGTTCAATTATTTCAATTTTGTAAGTATTTTTATTTGCAATGATATAGGGGATTTTCTTATTTTCTATATTTTTGACGTAATTATTTATAAACAAGGTTTTTGCCTTCTCATCTTTTGAACGTAAAAGATCTACGATTGCAATGGTACTTGCAAAAACCCTCTTATTAATTCTGTAAGAAACATATGCTCTATCTGTAAATAAAACGTCCTTTCCCTGCAGTTGCATAACATTGCCCATGAAAGACTCCTCGGAAACTCTGGTCTTGTCTTTTGGTATATTGTTAGACGGGATATAGAAAAAAGTGATTAACTGAATAATTATCAAAGCGTATATCCCTGTTTTGAAAAGATATTTTTTCTCGCTGTTGTACTTTCCCCCTTCAATAAGTAGATTGACATCGTTGATAAACACACCGCACGCTAAAATAAAAGCGGTATATGCAGGCATGACTACATTGGCTATTCCTCCTGTGTGAAGCCTTGACACATAGGACACTAAAACACATCCGGCACACAAAAACACATAAAAAGCACTCTTGCGATTGATTTCTTTGTATTTGAGCATTTTGTAAAAAAAGCAAAACATATACATTAAAACAGAAATATAGATAATCCAAAATCCCTTTCCCAAATCATCATACCAAAAACTATAAATCACCTTATAGTTAATTGCATGAGTGCTTGGAATTACTTGCGTATAGCGCAGGAACCATCCATTGCTAAGCGTGTTGTACAGGAAAATTAATACCGCTGATACCACTGTAAAAACACCGAAGAATATCACAGTTTTACGTTTATCATAAAAAAAATAAAGCGGTAACGCTATACTAAGCATAAGGGAGGCGGATTGCTTAGTAAAAAAAGCTGCTGTAAGTAATATGCCGCCGCATATAAGGGCAAACACTGAGTCATAGAAACGCAAAATAAAAAATGCAAAAAATAAAAAAAATAAGAAACATGTGTCAACTCTCGCTAAGTCAAACCAATGTCCACTCATCCTTGAGGATGCAATAAAAATACATGCGGTAGTCAGGGACAATTCCTTGTTTGATGTTTCTTTTTTAATAAAATAGTATATTGTTACGGCAATACCGCAAGTTGACAACAAAGAAACAACACGAAGTGAGAGGTAACCTATACCAAATACCTGAGAAAATAATGCACTAAGGTAGAAATAAAGAGGCATGTATATAAGAGGCACAAAATCAACAGTTGGTTCTTTATAAAAGAAAATCCCTTTTGTAATAATTTGTATAACATGATCAACCATTATACCCTCGCCTTCCTCTAAATCAAACGGATAGTTAATCCTGTTTATGACAACTAAAAGAAAAAAAAGCACATATATAAACCCAAATGATATGGTAGTGTACTGAAACCATCTCAGCGTTTTCATTCGCTTACTATATCACAAACCTCATCAATATTTTTCCGGCAGGCATTGTAAAAGATTTATTTTTTATGTATAATACCAAAGCGTACAAAGGGGGATTAACTTGTGATATTGATGTTGTGGCGTCAGAAGACGGCTTACGTAAGTTATACGTGGGACAGAAAATTGATTAAGGGTGATGCTGATTAACTAATGGGAAGAATGCTATACAGCAGGGAGCAGGCGAGAGAAACTGTCCTTGTGGAGAAAAAAGTTCTTGTAATTGAGGATTTTAAGGAGTTCAGAGATTATTTAAGAAGAAGTCTTCTTGGTCTTGGCGCTAAACTTGTTGAAACAACAGCGGACGGAGCTGAAGCCGTCGATAAAGTTTCTCACAAACACTACGATATAATTCTCTGCGACTATAATCTGGGCGATGGTAAAAAAGACGGCCAACAGGTGTTTGAAGAGTTAAAGTACAACAACAAGATCGGTTTTTCCACAATATTTATAATGATAACAGCTGAAAACACTATTAATATGGTCATGAGTATGATGGATTATCATCCAGACGGATATTTAATAAAACCCTTTACAAGCGCCTCCCTTGTTCAGCGGATAAAGGCTGTGGATGAGAAGAAAAAGATATTTGCCGAAATAGATGAGGCAATATCCCGAAGGGATTATTCCAGAGCACTCACCTTATGTGATAAGTTATCGGAGAAGTACCCTAAGCAGCTGTTGGATTTCTTAAAGGTCAAAGGCGAGATGTATATGCTGAAAAATGATTATGCAGAGGCAGAGAAGGTTTATATGCAGGTGTTGAATATGTACAGGGTGCTGTGGGCAGTGTATAATCTTGGAAAAGTTTATTTCCATACTGAGCGATATATAGAGGCACGTGATACATTTAAGGGGCTTATTGTCGAAAACGATCTGTTTGTACCAGCCTACGATTGGCTGGCTAAGTCACTTGAACTGTTGGGCGACACAAGAGGCGCTCAGGGTACCTTAGAAGAGGCTATACATCAGTCACCTAAGGCTATACTCAGGCAAAGGGCCTTGGGTAACATAGCTTTTAAAAACAAAGACATGAATAAGGCTGAGACATCGCTAAGAACTGCCGTTAAGCTTGGAAAGACGTCGCTGTTTAAGGATGCCTCCGATTACACTCAGCTTGCCAAGGTTTTAGTTAAGAAAAACAATGCAGGTAAAGCCCTTGACATGGTAAGTGAGGTTCGGGCTGATTTTCCAGACAATGACAATGTGCTGCTTCAGGCAATACTCATTGAGGGTCACATTTATTCTGAATCTGAACAACAAGAAAAGGCTTTGGAGTCTTTAAAGCAGGCTGAAGAGGTTTACAACAAACTTGAGGGTAGAGTTTCCCCTGATGTCGCCATTGAAATAGCCCAGTCTTTTATCAAAGCCGGTGAAAAAAATAAGGGCATGGAAATGATGAAAAGTGTTGTGAGAAACAACCACTCCAATGACGGCATAATAAGTCAGGTACAGGAGACGTTTAAGGATTTGGGGATGGGTGAGGAGGGACTTTCCTTTGTTGCTGACACTAAGGCTGAGATCATAGGAATTAACAACAAGGGTGTTGATTTCATTAATAAAGGTATGTTTGCTGAGGCTATTGAATTATTTGAAAAAGCCGCAGACAGCATGACCTCAAATTTCATCATAAATTTAAATGCTCTTAGAGCCACAATAAGTTATATGCAGAAAAAGGGACGAGATGACAAATATTTGTTTAAATGTGAAAAATTCATAAAGCGGATGAATGAAATAGACGCGGAAAACGCCAAGTTTCAACAGCTCCTTGATGTATATAACACGATTTTACATAAGAAAGAAAACACACCAGAACCTCCTTCAGATAGTTAGATGGAAACCGTGTCGTTTGTCATACCACACTGGAACCATGCAGAGCTTCTCATGCAATGCCTTGCCTCCATAGAGAAATCAGCTGGAACGTTTACTAAAGAAATAATTGTGGTAGATAATGCCTCAGATGATGGCAGTCAGAAAAGGGCAAGGGCAGAGTTTAAGGAAATTATCTGGATAAGAAACAAGATTAATCTGGGGTATGCTAAAGCCACAAATCAAGGGGTCAGCGTATCTACCGGCGAGTACATATTTCTGTTAAATAACGATGTGGCGCTATATCCTGATACAACTGAAAAGTTAGTGAACTTTTTAAAGACTTCACTATGGGCAGGAGCCGTTGCTCCGCTTCTTTACTACCCGGACGGACAGCTTCAGATTTCATGCAGAAGGTTTCCGTCAATTGCCTCCATTGTTTTAGAGAAACTTGGCGTGGAGGAGCTTGGAGGATTTAAAAAGTGGAAACTCACCCCAGAGCAGCACATGACCTCAGAAGAAGTCCCTCAGCCTATGGCGTCAGCGCTATTGGTAAGGCGCAACTGTTGGCAGTTGGTTGGAGAACTGGATGAGAAATTTCCAATTTTTTTTAACGACGTTGACTGGTGTTACAGGCTCTATAAAAATACAGATTATAAAATCGGGCTATGTAAAGATGCTGCAGCCATACATCACGAAGGTGCATCTGTAAAAAAATTAGGCTATAGAAAAAAAGGATTTTTTTATAAGGGGCTTATCCGCTTTTTTATTAAAGCTGCAAAACTGGAAATCATGAATCTGAAAAGAAAAATTTAACTCTCCTGCCCACAAATAACACCAATTGAAAAGTTTGGGATTTTTTTGCCATTCCTGTGCCCCTTCTTTGTCATTCCTGCCTACGAGCAGGAATCCAGTCTTTTTAAAACCTTTTTTAAGATATCTGGATTCCCGTTTTCACGGGAATGACAAAAAAGAGGAGATTTCAAATCATATGTCCCTTACTCTAAGAATGTAATCGTTTTGGATATTAGGAGTTTGCATAAAATGCTGCTTTTGTGATAGTATCCCGTATTAATAAAACGCTTCAAGGGGGTTGTTGATAATGAGAGTATCGGGGTTTCTGGCTAAAATGTCTCTGCTTATTGTTTTTTTACTTGTGAGTTGTTCAACTTCATCAAAATCAGCCAAATTCACTAAGGATAGCAGCATGAGCGACAATACATCGCTTGAAGCGCAGCTGCAGAAAGAGCCGGAGTTTACCCTGGGACCAGGCGATATTATCTCTGTCAAAGTCCACAGACACGACGACCTTACGATAAGCAGCGTACGGATACGCTTAGACGGCAAGTTCACCTATCCTCTCATCGGAGATGTTGACGTCAAGGGTAAAACCGTGAAAACCCTTGAAGCTGAGATGGCAGACCGGCTTAAAGAATATATAGTCAATCCTCAGGTAATGGTAAATCCGACCACCATTACAAGTCATAAGGTGATTGTTGCGGGCGAGATTACAACTCCGGGCGTGATTACGATGGAGGAGAACATGACCTTACTTCAGGCGATAATTAAATGCGGCGGCTTTAGTACGAATGCCGATAAATCCGGTGTTGTAGTAGTAAGAGAAGGGCAAACTGCCACCTTTGACGTAAAAAAAGCATTTAAAGGCGACATGACTCAAAATATTTACCTGCGCTCTAACGATATTGTGTTTGTTCCTACTACGTTAATGGCTGACGTAGTGACCGGCCTGACCAGATTATCAAGCATTTTGGGTTTTATAGTTTCGGCTGAAAGCGGTATTATCCTGACCCCTGATGTTTTAGACATTCTAAAGTATGGAAAGAAAAGTTCAAGCACCGGTTTTTCGATTTCAAATTAACAGGTTGAGACTAATTAGCAGTCAGAAGCATAACGAGGCGGCAAGGAGAAAGCGACGGAGGCGTACTTTTAGTACGTTGAGGAGCTTTTGACGCATGCCAACGAAGTTAGGCGATTGAATGATAGTTAGGATTTATGTCTGAGGTGATACACAGAAGTGTTTGCCGCATCTGTCACGGTGGCTGCGGCGCTCTTGTTTATGTAAAAGACGGTAAGGTAGTTAGAGTGAAAGGTGATCCGGACTCTCCCATAAGCCGCGGCTATATGTGTGTAAAGGGCTTGAAATCCCACGAGATAGCAAATCACCCGGACAGACTTAAAACTCCACTTAAACGGACTGGAGAGCGCGGCCAAAACAAATGGACTGAGCTTTCGTGGGATGCGGCGTTAGATGAGATAGCAGGTAAAATATCAGACTTAAAAAGCTCGTTTGGCCCAGAGACTATAGCTATTGGTCAGGGCACAGGTCGTCACCACTACATGCACGTTGTTCGGTTTGCAAATGCCCTTGGCACCCCTAACTGGTATGAGCCAGGGCTTGCACAGTGTTTTATTCCGCGCATCACGGTTAGTCACCTTACCTACGGCGGCTTTGTTGTAGGGGATTACTACGGCAGCGTTAAGCCAAAGTGCATTCTGTTTTGGGCACATAACCCGCTTGTAACAAGCGCTGACGGGGAGCTTGCTCCAGCAGTTATGAGAGCACTCCACAATGAGTGTGAAACCATTTCGGTTGACCCAAGAAGGACAGAGACCGGGAAAAGATGCAAACTATGGCTGCCGATAAGACCCGGAACCGATGCCGCCCTTGCCCTTGCCATGATTAACTACATAATTAACCGAAATCTCTATGACAACGATTTTATAGAGCATTACACTGTAGGTTTCAGTGAGCTTAAAGACCACGTATCAAGGTACACAACTAAGTGGGCAGAGGGAATAACCACGATAGCGGCTAAAGACATAGAGAAAGCGGCAGAGATTTATGCCACTGTAAAGCCCGGCATTTTAGATTGGGGCTTAGGTTTAGAGCAAAACTCAAATTCTTTGCAAACAGTGCGCTCTGTCGCAATTTTACGGGCACTTACCGGTAATATTGATGTGCCGGGCGGCGATATTTTAGGAATGAACATACTTAAGAGTTATCCCGTGTTAAAGGATAAACTTCCCGCCGAGTCTTCTCAAAAACGGATAGGCGCTGAGGAATTTAAACTATTGAGCGGCTGGCGAGCCTACATGCCATCGGCTCACATTCCAGGACTTTTTAAAGCTATAGACGAGGGAATTCCCTACAGGATTAGAGCGCTTCTGCTCTTTGGTAACAACCCGCTTCTTACCGTGTCAAACCCTAAAAGAACTCTATCAGCGCTAAGAAAACTTGACCTGCTTGTAGCCACGGATTTATTTATGACTCCGTCCTCTCTTCAGGCCGACTATGTGCTGCCTGCCGCTTTTTGGCCTGAAATTAATCACGTCATGGGAATTCCGCTTGTTGTAGAAAATTATGTCTATGCTCAACGTGCTTTGACGTCATACTACAGCGCACGGCAGGATGAGTGGATTATAGATGAGCTATCTAAACGGCTGTCTCTGCCATCTCAGGATATATCCTACATGGACATATTTAACCATCAACTTAGCAATGTTGGAATGAGCTTTGAGCAGCTCGTTGAAAAAGGCGCTCATTGTCCTCCGCATGAGTATTATAAATACAAGACAAAAGGGATTCGTACGCCCTCAAAAAAAGTTGAGCTATACAGTTCAGTGTTAAAGCGGATGGGATATCCTCCCCTTCCCGACTATGTGGAGCCGCCGGAAAGCCCTGTAAGCACACCTGAGCTATTAAATGCCTATCCGTATATTTTAATAACCGGCGGCAGGTGCCGGGAGTTTTTCCACAGTGAACACAGGCAAATAAAGGGGCTAAGAGAGCGCCATCCAGATCCTTTGGCAGAGCTTAACCCAGAAACCGCAAAAGCCGCCGGAGTAGCAGACGGCGATTGGGTGAAAATTTCCAGCCCTCGCGGGGAAGTTCTCATGAGAGCAAAAGTTACAGTGGATATAGCTCCCGGAGTTATAAGTGTGGAGCACGGCTCATGGTTTCCAGAAGAAATTTCCCCTGACGACGCCGTCAATGAGGAGTCCTTTTTGCGTTCCAATGCCAATGTGTTAACGGCAGATACGCCCCCTTATGACCCTGCCTTTGGCTCATACCGATTACGAGGCTTGCTCTGCAGCATTAAAAAAGCTTAACAGGGAAATTCTTTCCGTGTCGTTTGGAAAATATTGCCTCACATAGTATTCTTTTATCTTTCTTTTTGTTCACAAAACACTCTAAACCCGCATATCCATTGGTTTGGCACGGTGCTTGCTAATATGATAACAGTTGTAAAGTGATAGTAAGATAACAGGAACAATGGAGATAAACGTTTAAAGGAGGTTAATATGTCATCAGTAAGCGGAGTAGGTTCAAGTAAGTCAATATATGATATTTTAAATGCAATAGGAGGAAACACATCCTCAAGTACATCATCAGGTACATCATCAGGTACATCATCAGGTACATTTTCAACTGACTTAGCAAGCGCAGCCAATTCTGACCAGACAGCGATAAATACATCCTCAGCCAATATGGTACAAAGCCTTGACACCGATGGCGACGGCAAGTTATCATCATCGGAATTTACAGCAAAGGGGCTTTCAAGTGACGCCTTTAGCGCTCTGGATAAAAACGGAGACGGTTATGTAACAACCGAGGAGCTTTCAAACGGCTACTATTCCCAGCGAATTAATCAAATGTCAAAAGATTTGATTAGTAAGTTTGATACGGACGGGGACAGCTATTTAAGTTCTACAGAGGCATCGACAGCCGGTATCTCAAGCAGCGTATTTAATAGCCTTGATTCTAACGGAGATGGCAAATTAAGTGCAAGTGAGTTAAACGAATCAAACCCACAGCAATCTGTACTTTCTAAGTATAGGGCAATGATAGAAGGAATTACAGGTACAACTTCAAGTACAAGCACCACAAGTACGACAGCATAGAAGTCAGCTCTTAAGGAGGGTTCCCCCGCCCTCCTTATTTAATACTCCCCTACACAATCCTCCAAACAGGTGGAAGGGGTTTCAGGGAAGAGAATCTCCTCTGAAACTCCCTCCACCTTTCCTTTTCTGAGCTAAACTAAAATTCCTATAATTTTTTTAATGCTTATTGAGTTAACTCCGGCAAATGTTTTTCTGTCAGCAAATGATATATTTAAAGGACTGGATTCCAGCTCGGAGGCTGGAATGACAAAAGAGAGTGCGCTTCTTTCTTGTGTCATTCCTTTTTTCTTGTCATTCCTGCGAAGGCAGGAATCCAGTTTTTTGTTTGCAGAGCTAACTGCATAGGCAATATACGAAATTCTCAAACTATCTTTTTTTTATCAATCTGTTTTTCGTGCCTTTCGTGTTTTTCGTGGTTGATATTTTTTTAAACTATTATCTTGTTGAATTTGGATTTGTATTAGCCTTTTTTCGCATCTTGTTTTCATACATCAGAGCATCGGCTTGTTTTGTCAGCTCATCAATTGAAATGTCTGACTCTGGGTCGTATGGAACCACACCGTCGCTTATGGAAAGTTTAAATGGCTGATTTTGTGTGTTGTTAAAGTTATCCACACCCTCTTTGATCCTTGTTCTTATGATATCAACGTCTAACGATTCAGAGTCTGTCACCAGCACTATGAACTCATCCCCGCCTATCCTTGCTATGATATCCGACTCTCGGAAAGCCTCTCTTAACACAGCAGAGGCACCTACTATCGCCGTGTCCCCTGCCTCATGCCCCAGTGTGTCGTTTATTTGCTTTAGCCCATCCAAATCAAGAAACACGACAGTCATCCGTCTGCCGTAACGTTTTGCTATCTTTATTTGCTGCTCAGCAAGTGTGTAAAACCCCCGGCGATTGTAAAGGCTTGTCAACTCATCCAATATGGAAAGGGTTTGGAGCCTCTCCCTTAGCATTACAACTTCTGTAACGTCTGTGCCTATACAGATTACACGCTTATGCGAGGGTGCATCGCTCTTGCTTCTATTGTTGCTCTCACCAATTGCCGTTATATTCCAGTTAATGTATTTTTTGGCATCCTTTTTTGCTTTAGCCACAAGCTCAAAAGAAAAAACACCGGAGGATGAGTTACATGCAGTTAAAAATTGCTCTTTTCTCTCAGCCGCTCCACCGACCTCATCCTCTGTGATAAACCACTCAGCCCAACTTACACCTATAAGTTCCTCTACCTCATATCCTAAAACAGTAGTAACTGCAACGTTGATGAGTTTCACTGTTCCGTCTGAGTTAAGTTCACACACTATAGCGGGCATAAAGGTTACAAGCTCTCTAAACTTTAGTTCCGAGTCCATCAAGGCCTTCTCAGCAGCAGCCTTATTGTGTTCAAGTTCCCCTAATTTTACAGCGTTAGAGATTGAGCGGCAGAGAAGCTCCTGAGAAAGTTTCCACTTATTAAGATAATCCCTGACGCCTCTTTTCATGGCGTCCACAGCCACTGACTCACCACCCTGACCGGTTAACATTATAATAGGCACCGTTATGCCCTCTGCTATAAGCCAATCGACAAACTCCATGCCGTCACTGCTGCCAATCATGTAATCAACAATTATTACATCATATATGTTTTCCTTAACTAACTGTTGAGCGTCCTCTACCGAGCGTGCTTCATCTATCTTAGGAGACTTCTTAGAAAAACCTTTCCTTATTAAATCCCTCGCTATGAGGGCATCCTCCTCATCGTCATCAATTAACAATATTTTTAATCCCTCAGTCATTTTGACCTCTTTTAGGCAGTAGTGCTGTTTCAAACCAGTAACTGAAAGTCACCTTGAGCATTCTATGTAATTGCGAAAACTCATTGGGTTTTTTCATATATGAGTTAACCCCCAGAAGGTAACACCTTTCAACATCCTCGGCAGCATTTGATGTGGTAAGAACAATCACGGGAATCAAACAGAACTGCTTGTCTTTTTTTAAATCGGTAAGTACCTCAAATCCATCCTTTCTGGGCATGTTCAAATCTAAAAATATCAAGTCTGGCAGGGTCTTAGGTAAGAGATGCTGATTAACCTCCTCAGGGTCTGAAACCCAGGTAATCTCAGCAGGCACTTCTAATTTTTCTATCGCATCACGAAAAAGCAGATAATCGTCCTCGTCATCATCAACAAGCATTACACTAAAACACTTGTGACAATTTTCAGTCACTTTCGGTATCCTTCATAATTTCCTCAAAAACCAAATTGTCCTCCATTAGAGACAGTGGTATTATACTATATTATTGTAATTTAATATCTACATAAAAAGATTAATCCGCAGATGACACAGATGTACGCAGATAACAAATCTGCGCAATCTGTAGAAAAATCTCTCAAGAATCAAGCCAACTAAGATACTCCTCTGACCCATCAACAATCGGTAAAGCGATAATTTCAGGCACAGTGTAAGGGTGCAGGGTTTTTACTTTTTTCATAAGAGATTTGAAATTTTCTTTTTTGGTTTTTATAATCATCAGGGTCTCATTTTCATGGTTAATTTTACCATCCCAGTGAAAAACTGAGTTAACCTCTTTTATGATATTTACACATTTGGCAAGATTTTCGTTGATAACAGCCTCTGATATGACATTTGCAGTATCAGCATCCGGCGTGGTTATAAGCACCACATAGTGTTCCATTACGTTTTACCTCCCTTGCTAAGTTACTTAGGCTCTTTTTTGCCATACTCCCGCTGTTTTTGGTTTACGGAAAAAGTTGGCATAGCGTACTCCTCCTGGATTTGCCTGATGCAGCAGCCAGTGTCATGTAATGATAGTTCGGTTAGCAAGTCGCCATTTTTTTCTATCCAATGCGCATAATCAGGGAAACTCTTTTTAAATTGCACCAAAAGCCACGTCCTCTCATCCTCCTTAGCCCCTGACCAGAACTCATCAAGCCAAAGCTTTAATCCCTCCCGCGGTAAGTTTTCCGTAAGCCCTCTTGTCTGAACCCTATAGTGGACATGCTTTTCGTTAAACGCCTCACCCATGCCGCTTAACAGCCAATTTATGTTTATATTAAACCGCCGCATCAGAGATAGCATTATTTCAGTGCCGGGCAGCTTCTTGCCGGATTCTATCTCACTTATATACCCAGCAGATGTTTCCAGCTCTTTAGCAAACATCCGCTGAGTCAGATGTCTCCCTGTCCGAATTTTTTTTATCCGGCTGCCTATATTTATGTTCTCCATAGCGAGCATAACTCTTGACAAAAATCGCAATAGCGATTATAATTTTCCCATGACTATTGTGTATTTATTTACCAATTATAAGGATACGTCTCCACAACTATTTTTTTTCTTAAACATATACAATTTCACCCCTCGTTTTGAATATCATACACAATTTATTAAATGTTTAGCAAAAACACAGCAACACGGGTACCCCACTACCCTTATGTCACAAACGTACCTTGATTTTAAAATATTTTTCAGGAGGTGTCAATGGAGCTTTATCAGAAATTACAAAACTTTTTTTAAAAAACACGTTAAATACAGAAAAGGAGGAGTTTAATGCTTAAAAAAGGCTTATATGCAAAAAACACACATATCGAAAGTAATGAAAACAGGGAGGAGTTTTTATGTCTAAAGTTAAAGTAGAAGAATTAAACGCACGAGGTGTTGTTGGTATTTCAGAGCAAGAAACCGTAGGCATCTGTTGTGAGGCAGAAGCTCAGAGTGATGAGATGGCTCAAATCAGGGCTGAAATATTTGAAAGTGCCGGAAAAATAAAAGCGGCCGTTTACAGTGAATCACAGGGCAGGTTTCTCAAACTCATATTTCTTAAAGCGGTGAAAGACTCCGGTAATTATAAGAAACTTGGGATAACGTGGTCAGACTTCTGTACCTATGTAGGGCAGGACAGAAAGCGCATAGATGACCAGCTTGCCGACCTTAAGCCTTTTAATGCCGAGTTTTTAGTGGATTTTGCTAATTTTACAGGAAAGGAGGCGGGGGAGTGCACTGATGACTGAGAGTCAGTTTAAGATGATACTTACGGAGGCAGCCCTTCACGTGCCGGGGAGCTTTATAGAGAGGGAGGGAGTGCGAATTGGGAAGGTGGCCTTAATGACATGCGCCAATTGTATGTTGGCAGAGGATGAGGCGACATGCTGTGAATTGTCCGCCAGAGACATTTATGTTTATTGCAGCGAGGAGTTTACATTGGATAAAAAGCATTTTCTGTGTACAGCGCTGAAGTGTCCGTCGTGGAGTCAGTGCGCTCAAGGCGGAGTGTGCCGCGAGTGTGTGCTAATAGGCGCTTATAAGAGAAGGAGAAAGTTGAAAAAATGAGAGATTCTGGAAAAGTTAATAAAAACGGGATAAGACGTTTGCACTCCCATAAAGAGAAAGCCGTTAAAGATGATTTCACTGATGACAGTTTCAGACTAAGAGGTCAACCTCCTGAAATGATAAACATGTTTTGCATAATACACCATGACCACGTTGACATATCTGCATGTATAGTGCGTCAGGACAGGGATGCAAGCAACTGTTTTTGGTGTGCTAACTACAGGTCTATGGAATTATTAAACACATGAGTAATAGTGAGTCAGATTGGGTAAAATCCATTCAAATAGAGAATTTGCCAGAAAATCTGCGAGAAATAGCAGAGCTTATCGGTATGGAAAATATGCTTTTAATGTTGGAACATTTTTCTAAACAACTAATTTATATTCCCGGCAAAGATCAGATAATTAAAAATGCAAAACGCAAATTCATTCAAAATAATTTTACAGGCGTAAATCACAGAGACCTCTGCCGCAAAACCGGATACAGCCTGTCATATGTTTATAAAATACTAAAGGATGCCAACAATAACAGTTTATAGTCCTCTGGGAAAATCTGCAGTTTTGTTCTTAATGTCTGCTAATTTGTAGTGGTTTAAAAATTTCGCTAAAATCCCCTCAAAAAAACACTTGACAAAAATAGGAATTATCAGTATATTAAGATATATTAGATAAATCAGCATAATATGAATATTCTTAAAAAGGAAGGTGTTGTGAAAACCATAACCGATGATTTAAGCATGTGTCTAACCAATACGTGCTGCAGGGTTGAGGCCATAGTGGGTGTTGATGAAAGGGGACAGATGGTGCTTCCTAAAGACTTGCGTCAGAAGGCAAAAATAAAAGGCGGCGACAAGTTTGCTGTCAGCATATGGGAAAAAGACGGAGAACTCTGCTGCATCACTCTTACCCGCGTAGAGAGTTTAGTTAACACCATAAAAGGACAACTTGGCACTGTCGTCAAAGATGTTACTTAGGAGGACAAAAACTATGGAAACTAAACATTGGATAACCGGCACTGTAAACACACCTGCCGGTGCTGTTTATAAAGTTTCAACCGAAATTACAAACGCCGAGCTTTTAGAGCATCTGCTATGCAGAGTAAGCGGCTTTAGAAACAGTTATACGGTAACTCCGGGTCTTTATGCCGTTGGAGAGCCTAATCAAGACTCACATGTGGTTGTTACTGCTAACTATAAGCTTACCTTTGATAAGGTCAGAGAGTCGCTTGCCGGTGAAAACGTGTGGATAATGGCGCTGGATACAAAGGGGATTAATGTGTGGTGTGCGGCAGGTAAAGGGACATTTGGTACCGAAGAACTGATTAAAAGGATTTTGGATACTCAACTAACAGTATTAGTAACTCATAGAAAAATCATAGTGCCTCAACTTGGCGCTCCCGGCGTCAGCGCCCATGTAGTTAAAAAAATCACAGAATTCCAGGCGCTTTATGGCCCGGTAAGAGTCTCTGACCTTAAAGATTATATTAAATCCGGCTGCAAAGCGACAAAAGAAATGCGACGAGTACACTTTTCAACTATTGACAGATTGGTACTGACCCCGATGGAAATAATCCCTGCAATGGGCATATTTGCTGTCTTTGCCGTTATAATGTTTTTGTTTTTTGGGCTCTCTGCAACAGGAATTAACTTTGTTAGTGCCGCAAAGGGAGCGTTTCCGTTTCTTGTCCTTGCTTTGACGGCTATACTCTCTGGAGCATTCATAACCCCAATGCTCTTGCCTATAATTCCCTTTAAATCGTTTGCCGTGAAGGGATTGATAGTTGGCGTCTTGATGACTTGGTTTTCAAAAATGTTATTTCCTTCTTTACTTTCCACAACAACAGAGCTAACCATCTTTGCGTACATATTTTTCCCTGCGATAAGCTCATATGCGGCTTTGCAATTTACCGGAGCCACTACTTTTACCGGCATGTCGGGAGTTAAGAAGGAATTAAAGTATGCCGTACCGCTTTATATTACAACTGCCGTTATAAGCATCGTTATGCTGGCACTGTATAAAGTTAATCTATGGAGGGCATTATGAAATATTTATCAAATGTATCAACTCTTGAGTTCTATGCAGAGAAATGCACCGGATGCGGCATGTGCATAAACGTGTGTCCTCACGATGTGTTTGAAATAAGGGCAGGTAAAGCCGATATAACGGACAAAGACAAGTGCATGGAGTGTGGAGCATGTGTGACAAATTGTGCATTTGGAGCGCTAAATGTGCAAAGAGGCGTAGGATGCGCTAATGCGTTGATTAACAGTATGATTAAAGGCGGCGAGCCATCCTGCGGCTGTTCTAAGGAAAGTTCAAGCTGCTGTTAAGTCTCACGAATCCCATTTCACTTGCCAATCTTAACGCCATAGATGGGTTTCCGGCAAAGTGAAGGTGTATGTAGCTGGCAAGCGTGTTTTTTGCTGAAAAACCCGCTGCTCTTTCTGTGTTTTCATAAATGTTTTCAATATCTGTGGATTTCTCATAAATATCAGAATAGTGAAACTCATGTCCTCTTAAAATGTCTCCTTTTTGTCCTATTATCGCATCCTTCCTTAGTTTAATTTCTCTGTAGCCAAGTCGGGATAATTTCGGTCTCATCTCACATTTAAGCGGCAGCGCTCCGCACATCGGATAAAAACTCCCATCGGTTGTCCTTATTCCATCAGATAAATACATAAGGCCGCCGCATTCGGCATACACAACACCTCCAGCTTTTGAAAACTCCCGTACCTGTCTTCTCATATCTTCATTTTTGGAAAGCGCTTCACTATAAAGCTCAGGATACCCACCGCCAAAATAAATCCCGCAAGTGCCCTCCGGCAGCTCCTTGTCACTTATCGGACTAAAGAAAACCGTCTCTATTCCAACTGAGCGCAGAAGTTCAAGATTGTCCTCGTAGTAGAAACAAAATGCGGCATCACGTGCCACCGCAAGGCGCACTTTGCGATTGTGCTGTACAGTTTCAAAAGACTCTGAGAAACTATCCGAATTAATCAAAGTTCTATCCAAAATCTTATCAATGTCAACCGTTTCTTTAACTAAAGACACAAGACTATTAATGAAATCAGAATTGATAATTGAATCCTCTGCTGTAAAAAGCCCCAGATGGCGCTCCGGTATTTTTATGTCGGCACATGCAGAGATGTAGCCAAACACCTCCGATTTACAGTGGGATTCTATGGCAGCCTTCAGTCTTTCAAAATGCCTGATGCTGCCAACCCTGTTTAAAATCACACAGGCAACATTAACATCCTTGTCAAATGCCTCTATGCCGGCTAACACGGCAGATACGGTCTCGGCCATCCCCTTACAGTCCAGAACAACGATAACCGGTATGCCCAAAAACTTTGCGAGCTGCGCCGATGACCTCTCGTTGCCGTCAAAAAGCCCCATAACGCCTTCTACTACAGATATATCTGCAAAGGCGCCGTACCTATTAAAAATCTCCCGCACAAAACTATCCCCACACATCCACCTGTCCAGATTTCTTGAGTGATTGCCTGTGACGGCTCTGTGAAGACCGGGGTCTATGAAGTCTGGGCCTGCCTTAAATGGAGTAACTGTCAGTCCATGATGCTTAAAACACGCCATCAGGGCAAGTGAAACCGTGGTTTTACCTGCCCCGCTTTGTATTGCTGAGATTAAAAATGCGTTTTTCATTTATATATGAGACCCATCAAAATCATAACATAAAATATGTCACCAATTTGTCTTCAAAGAAGCAAATTAGTAAAAAATTTGGTATAATAGAAGCCATGAATACGCTTTATTATGGTGATAACCTTGATATTTTAAGAAATCACATAGCAGATGATTCCGTAGATTTGATTTACCTTGATCCGCCGTTTAATTCAAAGGCTGATTATAATATCTTATACAAAGAACCAACAGGGCGGCGTTCGGAGGCTCAGATTACGGCTTTTGAGGACACGTGGCATTGGACGGAGGAATCTGAAAGGGCATTCCATGAAATCATCAATACGGCTCCAGCCGCCGTTGTTGAAATGATAAGAGCATTCAGACAGTTTATTGGAGTTAACGACATGATGGCATATCTAACAATGATGTGCATACGACTGATAGAGTTGAAAAGGGTCTTAAAAGACACCGGTTCAATATATCTTCATTGCGACCCAACAGCAAGTCATTATTTAAAAATACTGATGGATGCTGTCTTTGGAAAAAAGAATTTCAGGAATGAGATTGTGTGGAAAAGAACAAGTGGTCACAGTGATGCTAAAAGATTTGGAAACATTCACGATATAGTTCTGTTTTATTCAAAAAGTGAACATAGAAAATGGCGGCAAATCTACCACAAATACGACAAATTTTATGAACAACAGTATTATCGATATACTGACCCTGATGGAAGAAAATGGATGTCTGATAACCTTGGTGCATCAGGGCTCTTAGGTGGTGGACTTATGAATGGAAGGGAATAACAAGGCTATGGAGATGCCCGGTAGGAACGATGGAGCGATTAGACAAAGAAGGTAAGATTTTTTATACAAAAAAAGGTATTCCTCGGCTAAAAAGATATATTGACGAGTCAAAGGGCATTCTTTGTCAAGATTTGTGGATAGACCTTGAGGCTTTAAGGTCTTGGCATATAGAGCGTCTTGGTTATCCCACTCAAAAACCTTTGGCACTGTTAGAGAGAATCATAACTGCCTCTTCAAATGAAGGCGACATAGTATTAGACCCCTTCTGTGGCTGCGGCACTACTGTAACTGCAGCACAAAAACTCAACAGACAATGGATAGGTATTGATATAACACACCTTGCTATTAATCTTATTAAGTTACGCCTCAAAGATATGTTTAGTATAGAGCCAAAAAGGGGGTCAGCAATCCCAGTCGGTAAGGATTATGCAGTAATTGGCGAACCGGAGGATTTAGCCGGAGCTAAAGAGCTTGCAAGCCAAAACCGCTATCAATTCCAATGGTGGGCACTGTCTTTAATTGCCGCACGCCCATACGGCGATAAGAAAAAAGGCAAAGATTCAGGGATAGATGGTTATGTATATTTTGTGGAGGGGAAAAATATAGTCGGAAAAGGGATAGTGTCAGTCAAAAGCAGTCATGTATCAGTAAAGGATATTAGGGATTTAGGGCATGTGATTGAAAGAGATAACGCTAAAGTAGGGATATTTATTACTCTGGAACAGCCGACAAGAGATATGAAAACTGAGGCCGTCAGCGCTGGATATTATAAATCACCTGCAACAAACAGAGATTATCCGAGGATTCAAATTTTCACGATTGAGGATTTATTTAACGGTCAACAACCCCAGCTGCCTCTGTCCATTGATTCTTACAAAAAAGCGGAATACTCAAAACCTGATGATTCAGAGTTAGACTTTTAGTTAAAGGGCGGCCAAATGGCCGCCCTTTACTTACCTTTATTTAACAAATGTAATCAGCGATGGGTCATAACCCTCTGGGCTTTCATATCCAAGCAGATTACACAAAGTAGCAGCTACATTACTTAGCCCGGGTTTTTCCACATTTGCAAGTTTATACTCACCGGCATAGCCCGGGTCATATATGACAAATGGCACAGGATTTAACGTGTGTGAGGTCTTAACCGATTTTTTACCCTTTTTAATTGAAATCATCTCATCGGAATTCCCATGGTCTGCTGTTATGACAGCTATACCACCGAGAGACTCTGTTAACTGAAGGAGCTTGCCGACACACTCGTCAACCGTTTCAACTGCCGTGATAGCTGCCTCCATGACGCCCGTGTGCCCAACCATATCGCCATTAGCAAAATTAAGCCTCACAAAGCGGTACTTACCCGATTTAAGAGCCTCAGTCACTGCCTCTGCTATTTCATACGCTTTCATCTTGGGGGCTTTGTCAAAGGTCAATTTATCGGATGGAATTTCCATGTATTTTTCAAGTTTTTCGTCTATATATCCTGAGCGGTTACCGTTCCAAAAGTATGTTACGTGGCCGTATTTTTGGGTTTCAGATATTGCAAACATCGGAATGCTCTCCAGTGCCAGATACTCACAGACGGTTTTATCTATCTGAGGCGGCACAACAAGATAATTTGTCGGTACCTTTGCGTCTGAGTCATACTCCATCATGCCGGCATAGAAAACATCAGGAATGCGCCCACGGTCAAATTTGTCAAATTCAGGGCCTGTGTCAAACGTCTTAGAGATTTCTATTGCCCTGTCCCCTCTGAAATTAAAAAAGATTGCTGAGTCCCCATCCTCCATGCGGCCAATAGGATTGCCGGCCTCATCCACGACAACGAATGCGTCCATGTTTTGGTCGTCAATGTCTTTTGCATAGGAATCGTTAACGTAGTCAGCGCAGGACTTACAGGGAGTGCCGATGCCGTTTACATGAGCATCCCAACCGCGTTTTACAATCCGCCAATCGGCCTCGTACCTATCCATGGTGACGTTCATTCGTCCGCCTCCAGAGGCTATAACGTAGTGAAACCCCTTTTCATCACGGATTTTTTTCAGTGCCTCCTCTAGCGGAGCGACGTACTCAAGGGCGGTTCTCGGTCCCACATCGCGGCCGTCCAAAAGCGGGTGCACCCGTACTTTTTTCACTCCAACCTCGGCAAGTTTATTAATCATTGCGTAGAGGTGGCTGATGTTAGAGTGAACGTTAGCATCGGAAAAGAGCCCGATAAAATGCACTGCCCCGCCGTTTTTGCCGCGCTCTGCGATTTTGTTCCAAAGCTTACCGCTAAACACAGCCCCTGTAGCAAAGTCTTCATTTACCCGCTTTGCCCCCTGAGCAAACACACGCCCTGCGCCAAAGGCGTTATGTCCGACTTCACTGTTACCCATATCCTCATCCGAGGGCAGCCCTACAGCCTCGCCATGTGCTCGTATCGAGGTAAAAAATGCGCTCTTAAAAAGTTTATCCAAAATCGGTGTCTTTGCTAAAAATACCGCATTGGTTTCATCCTCTTTACCAAGCCCCACGCCATCCATGATTATCATAAGAAGCGGGCCCTTTCGTCCGGCAAAACCCTTTAGTTTTTTCAGTCTCTCCATGTGTATCACCATCCTCCTGGTTTTTATTCTCTCCGTAGAGTGTGATTATATAACAATTGCTGACTAATTATAAATAGCTCCTTCATAATCACAAAAAAAATTGAGAAAAATTTCTTAATTAGTGTTATTATATGTTGGTACATAAACTCGGAGATTTTAGAGATGGCAAACGGCAGAATTTTTGTAGTTGACGATGAGGTAATAATATCTCAGGACATAACGGTGACCCTTAGAAAGCTTGGGTATGACGTTGTAGGGTCTGCCTCCACAGGACAGGATGCAATAGACAGAGTGTCGGAGCTAAAGCCGGATTTGATCCTTATGGATATAAAACTGATTGGCGACATTGACGGCATAGAAGCAGCAAACGAGATTCGCAGCCATAACGATATCCCTGTAATATTCGTAAGCTCCTACTCGGACGATCAACTGCTAAAGAGGGCAAAGGTGGCAGGCCCCTTTGGCTACATCCTTAAACCTTTTGACGACAGGTCTCTTTATGCCGCAATAGAGATGACTCTCTTTAAACACGGCATGGAAAAAAAGCTGAGAGAAAATGCCGAACGTTATGAAATGGCCTCACGTGCCGGAGGTATTGGAATATGGGACTGGGATATAGAATCTGGCGATGTGTTTATTGATAATAATCTGAAAAAAATGGCCGGTTACAGTGACAACGAAATAGAAAATTCTATGAACGCTCTTTATAGCCTCATAAGTGTAGATGATACAGACTATTTTAAAAATGAATTACAAAAGTCAATAAGCAAGTGTCTCTCAAATTTTGAAATCACACATAAATTAAAACACAAAGACGGATCCTCCTTGTCAATGCTTGCAAGAGGCAAAGTATATTGCGGCAAAGGCGGCAAACCAACTCGGGTTATGTGTTCCGATATGGATATATCCAGACTAACCGCCATAGAGAAAACACTTAAAAAGACCGTAATAAAAGAGATCAAACAGAAAGAGTTTTTTAAAGCGATGTTTGAAAAAAACATAGCCGGTATTATCATCACAGAGATAAACGGTAAAATTACAAATTCCAACAAAACGTTTCAAAAGATGCTTGGCTACAAAGCCGGGGATATTTCAGGGCGTTTTGTTTATGACCTGACCCACCCTGAGGATATTGAAACAGCAAAAAATTACTTTAATGAAATCCTTGTGGGTTACAGAAACCACTTCACGATGGAGGCACGCTATCTGAGGAAAATGGGAGGGTATTGCTGGGGAAAGATAACGGTGTCTCTGATTTATGGAGTAGAGAGCTCCCCTGCTAATCTTCTGTATATAGTTGAGGACATACAAAGGAAAAAGGAGTTAGAGGAACAGTTTCAGAAAAAAAACAGGGAAATGAACCTTATATTAAATTCAATATCCGCTTGCATTTGGGTTTTAGACAATACCGGATTGATAGTAAACGCTAACAAGAGCGCCATAGAAAACTCAGGTTCCACATTAGATGACCTCAGAGGTACACCCTTTTCAGATGTTTTTACAGAGGTTGAAAGAGCAGAAATCTTTGATTTAATAGAATCAGGGAAACCGCAAACCAATTTAACACTCGGGAGGGTGATGCCATCAGGTGAAACAAAACACTTTCGTATTGATGCTATTCCCTATACTGATTCCTCAAACGGCATCTCAGGTGTTGTTGTGTATGCGTATCCGGTTTCAGATAATTCAAAACACTCACTCCTTTAAATCTATCATAAATTTGCAATAATCGATTTGGGTGCAGCAGATCCCCCTTGAATTAATTTGAGCTTTCAACTATAATACCTATAGTAGCTTTAAAAACATACAAATGGAAGAAAATGGGAACGTATAAATGGATCATATAGGGCTTGATGTCGGCTCTGTAAGCGTAAAGGCTGTCGTACTTGATGAAAACGGTAACCTAAAAGCTCACGTGTATGAAAGGCACAGAGGACACCCTCTCCCTTTAACCCATAAAATCCTTAAGGCATACGAGGGGATGTCTTTGACAATGTCCATAACCGGCTCGGCAGGGAAAATGATAGCCGAGGCGTTGGGCATTAACCACATAAACGAGCTTACAGCCCAGTCTTATACGGCGCTAAGGCTGCACCCTGAGGTTAAAACCATAATAGAGATGGGTGGCGAGGACTCTAAACTCATTTTGCTCGGTGAAAACTCCATCAAGGATTTTTCAATGAACTCGGTATGTGCCGCAGGAACTGGATCCTTTTTAGACCAACAGGCTGAGCGAATGCGCCTTAGCATTGAGCAATTTAGCGACTTGGCAGTAAAGTGTGAAAACCCTCCGCGTATTGCAGGGAGATGCAGTGTGTTTGCCAAATCCGATATGATACACCTCCAGCAAATCGCCACTCCGGTAGAAGATATTGTCTCAGGGCTTTGTTTCGCTGTTGCCAGAAATTTTAAAGGCTCCATTGTTAAGGGCAGACAGATATTTCCTGAAATCGCCTTTACCGGCGGCGTTGCTCTCAATAAGGGCATGGTCAGAGCATTTAAAGAGGTTTTTGAGCTGCAAAATCTGATAGTGCCAGAGCACTGCGCTCTAACAGGCGCCATAGGCGCTGCTCTTAAAGACATTGACAGCGGTACCATTCAAAACTATGATTTAAGCAAACTTGAACACTATATAAAAACCGTCAAATACTCCGATAAGGGTAAAAAACCTCTTATTGCCGCAGGAGATAATTTTAAAGAAAGACATTTTACTGGCGTAAACGGAGATTCAGCATCGGTAAACTTATTCAATGAGCCTCACGGCGCCTCTTGTTTTTCAGAGGAAAATAAGCGTATTAAAGCCTACATGGGGGTTGACATTGGCTCAATCAGCACAAATGTCGCTGTTATAGACGCAAGCGGCAATCTCCTTGCAAGACAGTACCTGATGACTGCAAGCCGCCCCATAGAGGCCGTAATGCAGGGACTTAAAGAGGTTGGAAAGTCTGTAGGTGGATTTGTTGAAATCGTAGGAGTTGGAACAACAGGCTCAGGCAGATATATGATTGCGGATTTTATCGGCGCAGACATTGTAAAAAACGAAATTACCGCTCAGGCTACAGCCGCCATTTCCATTGATAACCGAGTGGATACAATCTTTGAAATCGGCGGTCAGGACTCTAAATACATCGCTATTGAAGACGGCGTTATCGTGGATTTTGAAATGAACAAAGCGTGTGCAGCAGGCACCGGTTCATTTTTAGAAGAACAGGCGGAAAAATTGAGCGTATCTATAAAAGAAGAGTTTGCAAGCGAGTGCTTTTGTTCTTCAAAACCATGCAGTTTGGGTGAGAGATGCACAGTTTTTATGGAAAACTCCCTTATGGCAAATATTCACAAAGGAGCCGAGAGAAAAGACCTACTAGCAGGCCTTTCATACTCAATCGTGGAAAACTACATAAACCGCGTGGTTGCCGGTAAAAAAATTGGCAGTAATATTTTCTTTCAGGGCGGCACTGCATACAATAAAGCAGTTGTGGCGGCGTTTGAAAAATTTACGGGGCAGCAAATAACGGTGCCGCCTAATCATGACGTGACAGGCGCTATCGGCATGGCGATGATTGCGCGTGACAAGATGTCTAAAACCTCAGAGGCTACGGCATTTAAAGGATTTTCCATTGTGGATAGCACCTATTCAGTAAAATCCTTTGAATGTAAAAGCTGTTCAAATCTCTGTGAGATAAATAAGGTCACAATTGACGGAGAAAAAGGGAATCTCTTTTATGGCGGAAGATGTGAAAAGTATGACATCAAACGCAAACAGCATAACACCATAGAAGACCTGTTCATCTTCAGAGAAAATCTTTTGTGGGACGGCCTTGAAAACAGCTATAAAGATGCAGAGGCTAAAGCACCGCTTAAAAACGCAATCGGAATACCTTATATATTTTTGATGCACGATTATCTTCCATTTTGGAAAGTTATATTGACCGAGCTTGGGTTTAACATTATCGTTTCTCCTAAGACAAACCGTCAGGTTGTGAATCTGGGCGCTGAGGTGGTTCTGTCCGAGTCTTGTTTCCCGGTAAAAACAGCTCACGGTCATATCAAGTGGCTGTTGGATAAGGGAATAAAAAACATTTTTCTCCCATCATATGTAAACACGGGCGGCAGCACCGACGAGTTTTCCAAAGGCTCTCCATGCCCATACACTCAGACTATGCCCTATATGGCACTTGCCACCTTTAACAATTTAAACGTCATAAGCCCAATAATTAATTTCTCACGAAGCGATAGTTTCCTTGAAAAAGAGATTTCAAAAGCCTTTGGAGTATCAGTGGCGAAAGTCAAAAAAATATTGCCAAAAGCTAAGGCCGAACAGGCGGAGTTCTTCGCAAGTATTCGCAAAAAAGGTAAAGAGGCGCTCTCTCAGATTAATGAAAACTCCATAGTAATCGTAGGGAGACCGTATAACTCGTTTGATAGCGGCGTAA
Organism: Nitrospirales bacterium LBB_01; assembly: GCA_004376055.2. Classification (GTDB taxonomy): domain Bacteria; phylum Nitrospirota; class Thermodesulfovibrionia; order Thermodesulfovibrionales; family Magnetobacteriaceae; genus Magnetomonas; species Magnetomonas plexicatena. The sequence goes on along the minus strand of CP049016.1, from coordinate 792,028 downwards.
ACCTTCAGATACCGCAAAAACTGGCAACGCTGGATGTAAAATCAATTCCTATGGATATGCTGCCGCTGTCTGAAACAGAAATTAAAGCCGATTGGCCTGATATGTACTGGAGAAGCGGACAGAGGATTTTAAAGGCGGCACGATTTATAAAAAACCATCCGCACCTATATCCGGTTTTTATTGGAAACTTTAATTGCGGCCCGGATTCTTTCATTTTGAAATACTTTAAGGAGGAACTTGGAGACAAGCCGTTTCTTCACCTTGAAATAGACGAACACAGCGCTGATGCCGGAGCTATTACAAGATGCGAGGCTTTCCTTGACAGCATTGCTAACAGAAAAGATAAGCCAAAGGCAGTTGAAACAGTGCCTCAAGCAGTAAAGCAGAGAAAATTTGAGAAAATCTACATTCCCCGCATGTCAGACCATGCGTATGCGCTTGCTGCTGCGTTTGAGTACTCAGGGATAGCCTCTGAGGTGCTTCCGGAAAGCGATGAGGAATCCATTGAGCTTGGCAGACGATATGTCTCCGGCAAGGAGTGTTACCCGTGTGTGGTGACAACCGGAGATATGCTTAGATCGGTGTTTTCTGAGGGGTTTGACGCCGATAAGTCCGCTTTTTTTATGCCCTCAGGGACAGGCCCGTGCAGATTTGGTCAATACACGGTGTTTCAGCGGCTTTTGCTGGATCAGGTGGGGCTTAAGGACGTTCAGATATTTTCACCGGTGCAGGATACGAGTTTTTATTCGGATTTAGGGATAGCGGGGCAGGACTTTGTTATGCGCTCATGGCACGGGATAGTGGCTATTGAGCTTTTAACAAAATCGCTGCACGAAACACGTCCCTATGAAACTGTCAAAGGTCAAACCGCAGAGCTTTACAACCGGTATTTAATGGAAACTTATGATGCGCTGAAAGGCAAAAACCTTAAGCTTGATTCAATACTAAAACGCGCAAGACTTGATTTTCAGGCAATTCCCAGAAAGAAAGAAAAGAGACCGCTTATAGGCGTAATCGGCGAGATATTTGTGCGCTCCAATAAGTTTTCAAATGAAAACCTGGTAGAGAAAATAGAGGCACTGGGCGGTGAGGCATGGCTTGCTCCAGTTGAAGAGTGGATCTACTACGTGAATTATTTTGGATTTAAACATGCGCTTGTACAAAAAGATTACAAAGCGCTTATGGATATAGCAATTAAGCGGGTTTACAAAAAAGCGATAGAGTATAAGTATGCGCGGCACTTCAGAGGGTTTTTGAAAACTCTGCATGAACCCGATACAGGGGCTATTGTGAAAAAAGCAGCTCCGTACGTACATGAATCCTTTGAAGGAGAGACAATACTCAGCATGGGCAAAGCAGTGGATTTGATACAGCACGGGGTAGCAGGGATTGTAAACACGATGCCTTTTGGCTGTATGCCTGGAACCATTGTGACAGCTCTTATGCGGGCAATAAATCGTGACTATGGTATTGCAAGCATTAGTATCCCCTATGACGGCACGGAATCTACAACAACGGAGCTTCAGCTTGAGACCTTTATGGAACAGGCTATGGGACGAAACGGTAACGGCAATAATAAATTAGTTTCTCAAACTGTAAGGAGGTGATTGAGTGGGTAATGTAAAGAAATGGCGGAAAAAGAAAATGTCAAAACATAAGCACAAGAAACTTCGTAGAAAGATGAAGTTCCAACGCAGAAGAAAATAGGCCTGTTTAATAAAGAATTTTAATACCGATTAAGGGATGACGCTGCCCATAATGGCAGCGTTGCAATCTCCTGTTTTATTCTATTATTTCAAGTGTTTAAGATATACATCCCGATGCAGAGGATTAGGATAAAAAAAAAAGTAAAAAAAAGTAAAAAAAAGACTTGCTTTTTATAAAAATATATTGTATAATATCGCAACTTGTTAGTTGGGCGGCCTTAGCAAGTCTGTGGCAAGCGGTTTTTAAGGCTTTAGAGAGAAAAGTGAGTGGAGGTTTACGTTGAGGATTAGGTTGTAATGATAGGGCGCATGAGCGAAATTGGTTGGTGCGGAAAAAGAGTTTTTTAAATGTGTCGCTTAGGCACATATTGTTGTAAAAAAACAACAGAAGGAGAATACTAAATAGTTGAAAGTGTTGTTTTTAGTAGCTGGCATGGGAATTGCAAACATTGAGCATGGAGATATGACTTAAGACATAGAGAGATTATGGTGAGATATAGCGATAATACAGAAAAGGCAGGAGAGCCAAAAGAGAGAATGTGTAAGTGGAGAATAAGCGTAATAAAAAAGGAGGTGATAGTTGGAGTCAAGTGGAAGTGGCGGTGATGGCACCGAAGGAGACATCGGAAACGAATAGAAACGAATGCGGAAATATTAATTTCATGATTACGTTCTGCCATAGGCAGAAAAAGACTCAAGTTTGTTTGGGAGGGTAACACATTGAAGAAACTCTTAATAATGGCAATGATTGCAATCCTTACGTTAGGATTCAGCGTCGTCGTATTTGCAGATGAAGATGCTAAGTCCGATACGGCAGTGGTTGCAAAGGGTGATACCAAGATAACAATTGGTGGAGAAATTAGATTTAGAGGGACTTACACGCATGACGTATTGGATTCAGTAGAAGATGCGTCACCTTATTATCTTACATTAACTAACAATACCGGCGCTATATCAAAAGCGCAGGTGGGTACTGTCGGCGCAAGCGACGACCACAGGTCATGGTACGATACAAGAGTAAGGTTAAGCGTTGATGCCAAGGTTTCTGATACTGTAGAGGGGTTCATAGAGCTTGAATCCGGTACCAGCAACTCATCTGATACTGTAATGTGGGGCTCAAGTTCCGGCGCTACTGGTTTATACACTGCTGGTAATGCAAAATCAAACACACTTTACATTCGTCAGGCTTGGATTCAGTATGCTAAGAACGGCTATGGTGTGAAAGTTGGACATCAGCCTCTAATTCTTGGTAATGGTTTATTCTTTGACCATACAAAATTTGGTGATGATGCTATTGTTGCCTTTGTGCAGCCTGTAAAAGACTTGACGATAGCCGCTTTAACTGCTAAGTTTAAAGAGGGTTCTGGTGCTACCACAGGCATTAGCCAAAACAATGCTGACGACGGTGATGCTTACGTGTTATTGGCGTCATACAAGACTCCCCACTTCAACTTAAGTGGAGACATAACTTTTGTTAACGACCAGTCGTTTTACAGCACAGCTGGACAGAATGCACACTTGTGGAATTTTGGTTTGCGCGCTGACGGAACAATCGGACAGTTAACACTCAGAGGCGACCTCGAACTTCAGACAGGTTCACTCCGCATTCTTGATTCCTCCAGAGCTGAAGGCTATTTAGACGCACACGCACAGGGTTGGGCGTTTTTGGCAGGTGTTGACTATAAGTTAATAGCTCCTGTTAAATTAACCCTTGAGTTTGCTTATGGCAGCGGTGACGGCACAGATTACAACGCCAATAGAACCACAAGTAACTCAACAACTCTGAAAAGCTTTATAACTACACAAGGCTTAGACCAGCACTACACCTTTGTTTATGATTATATGAGTTATAGTGCTTGTTCAAAACTCGCCAATGGTGATGTATCAGGAACTTTCTCACAGAATAATGGTCTTTGTAACACTATGTACCTTAAGGGCGGAGTTACTGCAGATCTGACAAAGTCACTTTATGGAGAATTAAATGTGTATTGGCTCCGTGCAGCTAGGGCAGTATCTATCTATGGCAACACTGGAGACACTGCAACATACTCCTCAAGCACCTACACAAGCACCATTAACTACCATACCCCTTCAACTGAACTTGGTTGGGAAATAGATGCCAAACTCCAATATAAGCTTGCAAAGAACCTCAAGTATTGGGTAGAGGGTGGATATTTCTTCACAGGAGCAGCTTACGACCAGATTAAGAACATAACCTATAATACCACGAGTAGAACTTGGACTCTCGATTACCAGAGAGCAGATGCGTATGCAATCAGACACGGCATACAGTTGAACTTCTAACAACTCTCACTTAACGAGAGTGTATGATAGAAAAGGGCTGCCTTTTGGCAGCCCTTTTTTTTTATCTTTTCTATTGTCAGTACTTTTCCTTTTTCTGTCATTCCTGCGAAGGCAGGAATCCATTTGAGTTAACTCCGGCAGATGAGTTTTTACAAGGTAATACCGATTAGCATTCCAAAAAAAAATCATAATAAAGGATACAGAGAAAAGATTCTATCCGCAGATTGCACAGATGTTCACAGATGAAAAAATTAAAATGCTTATTGAGTTAACTCCTGTAAATTTTTTTCAGTCAGCAAATGATACAGTTAAAAGGACTGGATTCCCTCGTAGGCGGGAATGACAAAGGGGGGCATTTCTTTTTTTTTGTCATTCCTGCGAAAGCAGGAATCCATTTTTTTTGTTTGCGGAGCTAACTGCATAGGCAATAAAATTAATTTCTTTATCTGCGTCATCTGCGGATGATTCCTTTTTTTTACTTTCTTGGAAGCTACTTGTATTAATCTTTAGGCGGTCTTGTTCCTGAGCCGGAGTTTAATCCAAACTTTTCAAGTCTATACCAAAATGTCTTATAACTCATACCAAGGAACCGGGCAGCTCGGGCTGCTACATTATTTGCTTTTGTCATGGCTTTTTTCAGAAGCTCTCTTTCCAGTTCCTCAAAATTTATTCCCTCGTCGGGAATTTCTATATTAAGTACCCCATTAGCCTCAGGTGTTTTAAGTTCTCCCTTTATATCGTCAAGAGTTATGACGCTGCCATCTGTCATAAGCACAGCCCGCTCAATGACAGAGCTAAGTTGTCTGATGTTGCCAGGCCAGTGGTAATCCATTAGATGCTTAAGCGCACTATCATTTAAACCTGTCACCCGTTTCCCAAACTCCTCGTTATGTTTTTCTATAAAGAATTCAACTAAGAGGGGAATATCATCTTTTCGTTCAGACAGTGATGGCAGTGAAATTGTCACTACTTTAAGACGATAGTAAAGGTCGTCACGGAACTTGCCCTGAGAAATTTCCTTTTCCAGATCCTTATTGGTGGCAGCTATGATTCGCACATTTACTTTTATGTTGTCTTTGCCGCCAAGACGTCTAATCTCTTTGTCTTGAAGCACTCGGAGGAGTTTTGTTTGAGTAAGAAGCGGCATATCGCCTATCTCATCAAGAAACAGTGTCCCCGAATCGGTGGATTCAAGTAGTCCTATTTTTCTATGTAGAGCGCCAGTGAAAGCTCCAGCCTCATAACCAAACAACTCGCTCTCTATAAGGTTGTCAGGAATGGCTGCACAGTTAATAGCTGTAAATGGGCAAGTTTTTCTTAAACTGTTATAGTGAATTGCTCTGGCTATAAGTTCCTTGCCTGTGCCACTCTCACCGTTAATAAGGACTGTTGCCGAGGTAGGTGTAACTTTTTTAACTATCTCCATTACATCTTTTAACTTCTTTGACTGTCCGATTATTCCGTCTATTTTGAACTTATCATATAGCTCTCTGTGGAGGCGGATATTTTCCCTCAAGAGATTCATTCTCTCAACTGCCTTTGCCACAATCAACAGGATTACGTCCTTATCGAGGGGTTTTGTAAGATAGTCAAATGCACCTTTTTTCATAGCCTCTACAGCGCTTGAAATAGTGCCAAATGCTGTTATAACAATAACAGCAGGTCTAAGAGGCTCGTAGGGAAGATGGTCAAGTAACTGGACTCCTGTCATTCCGCTCATTTTTAAATCGGTTATCACTACATCAGGAGTAAGTTCGATTATGAGTTTTAACCCGGTCTCGGCAGAGTCCGCCGTAAAGGCTTCATAACCCTCATCCACTAAAATAGTTCTTAGAATATCCCGTTGAAGTGGTTCATCGTCTATTATTATGATTCTGGACACAGTTTTTTACAAGGGCATGGGAGTATTAATCTCACCTCAGTGCCCTCTCCCTCCTTACTTTCTATTTCAACCCGGCCGCCGTGCTCCTCCATTACCCTTTGTGTCATAGGAAGGCCGAGGCCAGGATGATTTTGCTTGGTGGAAAAAAATGGTTCAAATACCTTATTAATGTTCCCCTCTGAGATGCCGGAGCCGTTGTCGCATATTGAAAGCATAAACTCCTCCGCATGCAGTGTCGATATCCTCAGAGTTCCAGCCTTACCCGTGTTTGACATCGCCTGAAAGGCGTTCGTTATTATATTTAAAATACAGGTCTTAAGGAAATCACGGTCAACCCTTAGTTCTATATCATCGTCATAGTCCCTTATTATTGAGATACCCTCCGCCTCTGCCTTTGCCCATATAAGTGATATTACGTCTTCAAGCACGCTGTTTATTCTTAGCGGCTCCAGTGTAAATGTTATAGGACGGCTAAAGTCCAGATATCCGTTTACAAATTTATTGAGTCTCTGAATTTCATGTTTTATACTGACAACAAGGTTTGCAAACTGTTTGGCGTCATCTTTTACCGGTGGAACAAATTTATCATTTATATAATCTATGCTCAGATTTATAAAATTAAGAGGGTTTCTTATCTCATGAGCCATATCACGGGTCAATTGAACGAGTCCTGCAAGGTGCTGAGCGTCGTGGAGTTTATCCTCAAGGTTTCTGCTTTCCCGCAGTTTTTCCGCCATGTAGTTGAAACTATCCGCAAGCTGCCCTATCTCGTCGTTACTGTGAACAGGGATGTGCTGGTTAAGGTCGCCTGCTGAGATACGCCGTGAGGCATCCACTATTTGTTTAATTGGGAGGGTGTAACGTCTTGAAAACACCAGGGTTATCAAAGTTGCTATGCTAAAGACAAGCATTGTCATAAATATCCTCTTCATGGTGTTTTGTTTGATTATAGAGGAAAGGTCGTCTTTGTTAATTATAAGATGTATGTAGCCGTACTGCTGGCCATCGGCCACAATGGGAACTATGACGTTGTAGTTTTTTTCGTCATCAGAGACATGTTCCCCGAGCTCAGCCTTTATTACGAGTTCCTTTTTCCTGTGCGAAACCGGTGCTCCAACCTTTTGCTGGTTTGTGCTGGCCAGTATTTCCTTTGAGTCAGTACTGATGATAGAGATTTCTTTAATCCCTTTTTTATTTAGGTCATTCAAATACTTGGAAAGCCTTGCTTTGTCAGACCTCCCTGTGATTTCCTCGACCCCTATCTGGATAGCCTTAGTAAGCTCTCCAGTTTGACGTTCCACTTGCATAAGAAGGTTTTTTTCAAGCTGAAGGTTAAAAAAAACAAGAGAGGCCGTTACTATAATCGTAAGAAGCATCATCATAAGTATTAGCCTGATTTTTATGGACGGTATGAAAAAAAGCCTCTTAATCATTATGGATTATAACATTTTTACATAATTTCTAAGTAATTTAGAGATGTACCCTTCTACTGCTGCTGCACTCTGTAGAGAAAGCTGATTTGTGAGTTTTCACTTGGATTGCTAATCCTTTCAGTTCTGATTTCCATACTGTAGTATAAAAACTGGCATCCCGTGCTACCTGTGCCGTCATCGGCATACTTAACATCTATTATTTTACTGTAAGTGCAGTAATCACCCAATTGAGCAACGACATCGGGGCAGTCCTTGGCGTTTGTACTTGTTACATTAGCCTTTAAACCTGAACAGTTAGTAGCAGCCCCCGAACAGTCTGTCCAGTTGGCGGCAACACAGCTTGTTAACCACGCATTAGAATAACCGCCAACAGCAGTGTCCCCTACACTGTTGCCTATGGTTGCATAAGTAAGTTTAGCGGCAAGACAGTTTACATTTTGTACGTTTCCATAGTCCGGTGCGGTTTTTGAAGGGGTGTTTAAAGCCAAATTCATCATCACATCAGACTGCCCCTTACCGGCATCCAGCGCTGTTGCGTACCTTTGAGTCAACCCTGAGACCTTAGTCCCCTGTATAGTCATAAACATCAATGCTCCTGTAAAGGCTAACGCCATAACTGCAAACAGCATCGTTAAAACCAGTGCAAATCCTTTTTCGGTTTTCATGTAAAAACTCCCTCAATTAATGTTAACTGTTTTTGCATCTATTGTAACCACTTTCCATTTATAGTTCTGGTAATTGGTCAGGGCTGTTAAGTCGTAATTTCTAAGGGTAATATTACTGTCCCCAATGACAACATTTGAGCTTGCATAAGTGAAATCCTTATCAAACTGTCCATCCTGAAGCAAAACAAAAACCTTTACCTCTCTAAGATAAGTACGTACGGTGGCAGCAGTGGTTAAATCAGTTACTGAGCCAGCCGCTCCAGAGGCAGCTACCCACGTAAGCGCACCAGCACCCGTATTAAGACCTAACGCCACCTGAAAATCTAAAACACAGTCCATAATCGGCTGGTCGGTTCGTTTGCCGCCATTTGCGGTTGTATTGTTAGCAATCACGCCTCTGTAAAAAGTGTATGCGCTCTGGTGGCACTTTGAAGAGAATGCTGCAGGTCTTTTAAGGTAATAATCCACGCGGTTAAAAGGCATACGAGGTGTAGATGTAGTTAAACCGTATATTAAATTGACGTCAGTGGCAGAACCCTGGTCTAAACAAGCGGCGCTGCTTGGCCAGGTTGTGTACCAGTTGCAGCCGGCGTTTTGCTGTAAAGTTCTTGCCACTGTTGATGTAGTTCCGGTATTCATTACTATCACATTATCGCCATTTTGAAAATCCCGTGTTGCATCACTCCATACTTGAGTTGTACCAACTCCAGCTACCTTATATCGTACAGTGTATTTTTTTGTAAGGCTGCCTGTACTGCTTGTATCGCCTGCTGTGGCAACAAGGGATTTGACGGCAAGCACGTCAGAGCCGCCGTCTCCAGTATTGTTACTAATGATGACGGCTCTTGGCGCATTAGCCGGCAAATCGTTAAATGTGTTTGGGTTTACTGTGTATGTGCCATCACTTGCAGCCTCCGATAGAGCTGGCGACGGCACTAATGGCAGTGTCCATGGAAGAGCGTAGCCGGCCATTTCCAAATCATATCTCATTATGTTAAGACCAAGTACATCTTCTATCTGAGTCTCAGTCAGCTTGGTTTCTGATTTAAAACTTTTTGAAAGAGTAATAAAAGTAGCAAACGTAGCGGCAAGTATCGCTGAAAGGATAAAAAGAGCCACTACAAGCTCAACAAGAGTAAATGCATTTTTTCTCATGTCAATACGTCCCTATGATAGTTGATGTGTTATAGGTATAGTTTTGCCCTTTGTATGTCCATGTTATATAGAGATCAACCTTAGCGCTGTCAGCCATATAGGTTACAGCTCTGTTTAGGTTGTAAGTTAAATTAAAGTTTTTAATGGTAACGTTACTGGTATAATTAGCATTTGTAACAACAGAGGCAACACCACTCATTGATGCAATGTTTCGCTGAGCTTCAATCTCCTGCTTTGCCACATTTACAGCATTATCCCTGAGAATGTTTTTTGTTGTCGCATCAGAAGCTATAATTATAGCCTGTAACAGCCCAAGCAGGACGACAGTCAGTATAACCATCGCCATCAGCGCCTCTATCAGCGTAAAGCCGTTGTTTACTTTAATACCTTTGTAGTTAACTCTGCCAATTAAAAAATGGATTCCTGCCTTCGCAGGAATGACAAAAAAGGAAAGAAAACTGACAAAAAAAGAAAGAAGAATGACAGAAAGAAAACCCTCTCTTCTGTCATTCCTGCCTACGAGCAGGAATCCAGTCTTTTTATATATTTCCTTATCTAACAGAAAACCTTCCACCGGATTTGACCTCGTCAACAGTTTCCCTACTATTGTGAACAACATTACCCCTCCCTATTTAATTGTACATTCACCGGCGTCAAACACCCCGTTTCCGTTAGCGTCACACCATTTACCCATTTTTATCCTCGTACTTGATACCACTAAACAGGAGTACTCGGGATATTTTATATTATCACAATTAGCTGATGTGTCTGCCGGTAAAACCCCATTATCATCACAGTCTGTGCAACTGGCGAAAATCTGAAATCCAGGAGTGCTAGAACATTCGGCGTTCATACAGATTCCTTTCCCATTAAAAATAAGGTTTGTTATCCTCATTGTTGAAAGAGGGGCAACCGGATAGGTCATATTATCTGAGGTTCTGATTGTTGTATATCCACCGGTGTCGGTTATGTTGTCGTTAGCATTTGAGTCGCCGCGCATTGTGTAGCCCTGAAAATCGTTGTTAGCCGTCAGTGTCCAGACTATTCCATAAGCCTTGTTCTCACTCATAGCCTTAACCCTCATTTCTGCAAGGTCTGAATACATTTGTTTGATATTGCCCTCTATTGCATTTTTTGGCCTTTGACCGGTAAGTGTGCTTACAAACAGGGTTATAAGTATCCCCATTATAGCAACCACAACTACAACCTCAATGATAGAGAAGCCCTGCCGTTTCATCTTTCTATCCAGTGTATTTTGGCACCTATTTTAGAGCCTCCGGGAGAGACAAACGGCGGAGCTGACTCAGGGGTTATGCCCTGAAACCAACCGGAGGAGCCGTCTGAGTTATTAAAGCTGGAGCTAACGCCAAGTTGTTTAATTTGTGCTGTGGATAGCTGCAAAAACAGAGTTCCCTGTGGATTTTTTACAGAAAGAGCAGCCGTGCAGTTGTCGGTTAATGCCTGCCCTGTCGCACAGTTAAGTGACCACGCACGCGATGCGCCGCCAAATGAGCAAAGATTGCTTGACGGACGCGTTGTAGCAAACAGCACGATATTTTGAGTGGAATCAAGCGTGGGGTCAGATATGTCTCTTTCAGCCAGATAGGATGTTGTAGCATCATAACAGCTTGAAGAGGATGAACCAGTCCCTGCCGTATATGCGTCACATAGATTCTTACTCCATGCCCTGTAATCCCCGCTTGTGGCCTTAGCACAAGCATCGGCATTGGAGTTGGCGCTGTTTACATTACCGCAGCAGCCGTTTGCCTGACACCCTGTCATTGGAATACCAAATATCTGGTCAGTGCCAAATGATGTATCATTTACGGTCATGTATCGCCCTGAGCCGCCAAACACGTAGTACAAGCCGGTAGTTGAGTAAAAACACTTCCCAATTGTGATTTTTGAAGTTACCGGTCTGTTTGCAAAGCCGCCGGTAAAGAAGTTTTGGTCAACATTCCAGCAATTTGACCAACTGCTGCATGTCCCGTTACAACCATTTAACGGGTTACCGCCCCCTGTCCAGACATTTATAAGGCCGCCTTTAAGCCCTGAAGTTGAGTTAGCGCCCATGACATATCCAAACACAACATAGTCGGTGTATCCATCGCCGTTCATGTCCAGACCGGTTGTGAATAATCTCCCGCCATAAGCATTTTGTAAACTGCTGCCAAAATCTTTGATGTAGTATCCTGTAGAAGAGTTAAAAGTCATATCCCTGGTCATATTGGAATTAAGCTTTATGACAAAATATTGCAGATTTTGAGCCGAATAACCGGTGTAGCTCTGCGGCCCGTTTAAAAACATCACATACGTGCCGGAGCTGCTTTTAATAACAGCTGGGCCTGAGAGTGAAAATCCAAGATTCGGGTGCGAAAACTCCCATAAAAACTTTGGCACTGTCGGATTTGTTATGTCCAGTGCATAATATGAAGAAAGCCCGACACAAGAGCCGTCAGTAGCTGTTGAACTCGTGCAGGTATCATTTGGCGGATATACAATATTTGAATCAGATGCCGGGTAACCGCAGGCCCCGCCAAGCCTCATGCCGCCAATTAGTATTTTCTGAGAGGTCGTGGGCTTATAAACGTATGACTGTAAATCCGCGTAATACAGGTGGCAGTACTTAGGGTCAGCTAAATAACGCAGATATGGCAGTGAATTTCTTGGAATAAATCCCCAAAGCTCTTTGCCAAAATCAGCACTATTACCGGTAAGGGCTGCAACCTCGTTCGTGCCCAAATTGGACTTTGACAGCATTCCAAGTTCAAATGCATGTAACATGCCGTCATTACCGCCGGCATACACAACCGTGTAATTGTCATAGGTTTCAAGCAGCGGGGTTGAGTATATTATATCTCCGAGCTTCCATGTGCCTGTTGTGCTGCCGATTGTGATTGTACGGGGCCTCAGACCTTGTTTGTCGGTTCCCCTGATGTACTTGATAACATCATCAAAATTAGAAGTAGCACTTAATAACGTCGCTTTGCCCATGTAAGGTTGAAACACCGATTTATTAGCAGTTGTAAATTCAGTTAAGGCAGTTGTGCTCCCTGTGACAGTTGAGTTGTCATATACATAAATCATGCGTCTGTCTGAAGTTGTTTCGTTATCGGTGCGATTAAAGAGCAGACTGCCTGCCTCCCATATATTAGTTACATTATCAAGAGTTGTTGTTGACACCGGCGTTGTTGAAGTTGCAGAGCCGTTGTCATAGCTATTGTATCGCTCTATAACAAGCTGTCCGCTTGTAAAGGTAAAATTAATAATTTTATCTTTAACTACGTTTAGCCTGTAGTCTTTAGGAAGTGTCTCCTCCCTAATGTTTTGGGCTTTGGTTGTGTTATAGAGCCAGAAATTATATAAATGTCCACTCCATGTTAAATTATCATTGTTATACGTTTCAAGTGGATAAAAAGCAGCTTGAAGTATATTTGCTCCCTGTTTGCCCTTATCTGCCAGAACCGATGCGGATGTGCCGGAGGCGGCCTTGTTCAGAATATCTGAAAATATTGTGTTCAAGGATTCCTGCATAGCAGTTAGGTTATCTACATAATACGCATGACCGTTGTAATCTGTACCTCCGGCTATGGACATGTTGTCAAGATACATCTTGTCAGTATCGGTTAGACCAAGACCTACGACATATGTTTTAACGTCGTAATTATTGCCTGAGACTGTAATGTTTCTCAATGAGGTTATTTTGCTAATTACGTTAGGCATTAAATTTGCTGTAGTATTAGTGTTTCCGCTGGAATCAGTGCTCGGTGCTCCGTCTGTGACATAAATTATGTAATTTCTTTGGCATGAGTACTGGATTGGAGTTGCATAGCTAGTACCGCCTTGGCTAAAGGTGCCTTGAAAATACTGAAGGGCAGAGTTAAAGGTACCCTCTGTAGGAGTAAGGCCTGCGTTAACGATATATGAACATGTGTTCTTATCTGATGAGCTGCAAGCCATATACTGAGTCTCTGTCAGCGCTGCAACTTGATTATTAAGTGCGGTAAGCTGGGTTGAATTGTCGGCTTCTGCAACTGGAACTTTCAAATAACCGATTCCTGGCGAAGAATTGTTAAACCATGTCCTGCCGACATACCACCAGGACAGCCTTCGGCCAAAATCCTGATAACCTAGTGCATAGTCAGAATCAGTGGGGGAAAATGCCCCAGAAAAAAGACTGCTTGAATAATTGGAACTAGTATCATTCGTTCCTGTTTTATTTGTGTAGCACGAATAAGAATCCCACGGAGTACTCTCATTTGCATTATAGCTGCCGGAATAACAAAAGGCAGTGCCGTCGTTACTGCTATCGTAAAAAGGCAGAGCTTGTTTATAGTAAATATAGTTTGATGTGTCAGTGGGATTGGTAATTCTTTGTGTTTTTGGATAAACAAGACCGCAATATGTTTTTCTCTGAGCAGAACTCGCTGCATAATTAGTCAAGAGTTCATCTCTATATGTCTCATCAAAGGAAGCGTTTTGGGCCTGGCATGAGTTCCGGCATGTTGTCTGATTATCGGTGTTGCCTGTTATGCAATATGCGACACATGCATCAGGCGGAACCGGGCAGTAGGACTTCGGTTCATATGATGCAAAGTAAGGTGAACCATGCAGATAGTACGAATTTACGCCGCTTGCAGCCAATTTATAGGTCATAATACCCAATCTCATACTGTTTTTATAAGTACTTATCATATTCAACAGAGCTGCTTTTCCGGCAGCGGATTTACTATCGGTAGATGAGCCGTCAGAAAAGGTGGAAAATGAGCCGGCAGCGTTTCCATACAGATCCTCGTCCATACTGTTAGAGTTATCAAAGATAATTAATATATTTGGGCGGACACTGACTCCGGTTACAAAGGGCGGTGTTGAGCAGAAGGTACTCATCGGAGTAATGTCAGTGCAACTGGAGCAGCCGGAGCACGAGTTATTGCTGCATAGGATGCTGGTGCCACAACTGGAGGAACAGCAGGCAGAACCAACCGATTTGTTGCAACCGGAGCAACTGCTATTTGAACATGATACGGTAGTGCCACAACCTGCGGCACAGCACGTGCCACCAGGAGCACTACTGCATTGAGAACAATGAGAAGTACTACAAGCGGACTCCGCATCCCTGATACCAGCTGCAAACACTGTGACTACAATCATCGCTATTAAACATATTATATAAAAAGACTTTTTCATTTTTTCTCTCCTTCGTTTTCCATATAACTACATTATTATTTATGGATATACACTTCTTTTAACTCACCATTTATATAAGTCAGCTCTGCAACCCTTTTTTCGCCTTTTCGTAAAGATTTTCCAATAGAGGCATCTACAACATGAGCTTTTGAAATATCGTATTTGGTATTGTTTATAGAGTCTAAAGTATTTGCATCTACGTTTTTAACAAACACTGTCTTCTTTACTATTGTGGCTGTGGCAGCTGTTGACTGAGCCGATGATTTCGCTGCCTGCGATTTAACTGCATTGCCGCTCAAAGTCACAGCATATACAGTTGTCTGTACTGACATTAACGCAACTGCCATAAACATCATAATTCTTATGAGTAATATTCCAGTCTTTTTCATAATCTCCTCCGAGCCGCGGGATGTCACTCTCCGGCTGATTCTTTTTCGTTATATTTAAATTGCTCCATCTAAAATCCCCCTTTTTCACGATTAACCCTATTAAACCATAACAACGTGAAAAAATCATGAAAAGAAGAGGGCAAACGCATTTCAATAGGGAATACGATATCTGGCTATGCAGTTTAGCTCCTCTTTATAATAGATTCTGTCTAAGTGTCTGTTTTTAAAGGGTATTATTTCAAAGGTAAGGACATATTTTCTTAAGTCGAGATTGCCACGTCGCTATCGCTCCTCGCAATGACAAATAAAAAACGTTGTAAACCACCCCCGTAAACCATAAACGACTCTAAGATGAACAAACAAGCTCCCTGTTGTCATTGCGAACCCCCGCAGGGTAGCTAGCAATCTCAAACAGAAAATATGTCATACCTTTGAAATAATGCCAGCTTAAAAACAGACACTTAGACAGGATCTATTATAAAGAGGAACTAAACTGATAGCCAGATATCGTATTCCCTATTGAAATGCGTTTGCCCTCTTCTTTCATGTTTTTCACGTTGTTATGGTTTAATAGGGTTAATCATTGAAAAGGGGATTTTAGATGGAGCAATTTAAATATAACGAAAGAATCAGCCGGAGAGTGACATCCGCGGCTCGGAGAGATATGAAAACTGGAATATTACTCATAAGAATTATGATGTTTATGGCAGTTGCGTTAATGTCAATACAGACAACTGTATGCTGTGACTTTGAGCGGCAATGCAGTTAAATCGCAGGCAGCGAAATCATCGCTCAGTCAACAGCTGCCACAGCCACAATAGTAAAGACAGTGTTTGTTAAAAAACGTAGATGCAAATACTTTAGACTCTATAAACAATACCAAATACGATATTTCAAAAGCTCATGTTGTAGATGCCTCTATTGGAAAATCTTTACGAAAGGCGAAAAAGGGTTGCAGAGCTGACTTATATAAATGGTGAGTTAAAAGAAGTGTATATCCATAAATAATAATGTAGTTATATGGAAAACGAAGGAGAGAAAAATGAAAAGTCTTTTTATATAATATGTTTAATAGCGATGATTGTAGTCACAGTGTTTGCAGCTGGTATCAGGGATGCGGAGTCCGCTTGTAGTACTTCTCATTGTTCTCATGCAGTAGTGCTCCTGGTGGCGTGCTGTGCCGCAGGTTGTGGCACTACCGTATCATGTTCAAATAGCAGTTGCTCGGTTGCAACAACGGCTTGACTGCCTTGTTCCCAGTTTGGCAGTCTTGAGACTAAGATTGATTAATGTCAGGCTGCACTCTTGAGACTACTTGTGATACCAGTCATCAGGCAGCCTCTTGAGACTAAGGTTGACCAACTTGAAACTAAAGGTTGACAAGCTTTTCTAAGGTTGACAAACTTGATTCAAGGATTGGAATGATTGACGGATGATGTTCATTAATGGTTAAAGGATTTATTTCAAAAGGCCTGACATAAACTAAGTTCGAACTATAATCAGAGACGATTTGAAAAATAATCCTTCTGTATATATATTTGACAGGGATGGACATAAAACTCATGAATGAGTAGTTTCCGGAAGATGTTGAAAAGACACGTTAAGATATTTTCTTAAGTCGAGATTGCCAACCCCCTGCCAGGGTTTCGCAATGAGAACAGGGAGCTTGTTTGTTCATCTTAGAGTCGTTTATGGTTTACGGGGGTGAGTTTGGCGTTTTTATTTGTCATTGCGAGGAGCGATAGCGACGTGGCAATCTCAGCAAGAAAATATGTCCTTACCTTTGATAATACCCTTTAAAAACAGACACTTAGACGGAATCTATTATAAAGGGCTAAACTTCATAGCCAAATATATTATTCCTATTGAAATTTTCCTCTTCTTTTCATGATTTTTCACGTTGTTATGGTTTAATAGGGTTAATCGTGAAAAGGGTTTAGATGGAGCAATTTAAATATAACGAAAAGAATCAGCCGGAGAGTGACATCCCGCGGCTCGGAGGAGATTATGAAAAAGACTGGAATATTACTCATAAAATTATGATGTTTATGGCAGTTGCGTTAATGTCAGTACAGACAACTGTATATGCTGTGACTTTGAGCGGCAATGCAGTTAAATCGCAGGCAGCGAAATCATCGGCTCAGTCAACAGCTGCCACAGCCACAATAGTAAAGAAGACAGTGTTTGTTAAAAACGTAGATGCAAATACTTTAGACTCTATAAACAATACCAAATACGATATTCAAAGCTCATGTTGTAGATGCCTCTATTGGAAAATCTTTACGAAAAGGCGAAAAAGGGTTGCAGAGCTGACTTATATAAATGGTGAGTTAAAAAGTGTATATCCATAAATAATAATGTAGTTATATGGAAAACGAAGGAGAGAAAAATGAAAAAGTCTTTTATATAATATGTTTAATAGCGTTGATTGTATCACAGTGTTTGCAGTGGTATCAGGGATGCGGGTCCGCTTGTGGTACTTCTCATTGTTCTCAATGCAGTAGTGCTCCTGGTGGCACGTGCTGTGCCGCAGGTTGTGGCACTACCGTATCATGTTCAAATAGCAGTTGCTCCGGTTGTCACAGCGGCTGGAGGTGAGACCAGACTTGGCAGTCTTGAGACTAAGATTGATGGAATTGATGTCAGGCTTGGCACTCTTGAGACTAAGGTTGACAGAATTGATGTCAGGCTTGGCACTCTTGAGACTAAGGTTGACCAACTTGAAACTAAGGTTGACAAGCTTGATTCTAAGGTTGACAAGCTTGATTCAAGAGTTGGAAGGATTGAGGATGATGTTCGTGTGGTTAAAAAGGATTTAGCTCAAAAGCCTGACAGAGACGAAGTTAGAACTATAATCAGAGACGAGTTGAAAAATAATCCTTCTGTATATATATTTGACAGGGATGGACATAAGAAACTCATGAATGAGTGGTTTAAGGAAGATGTTGAAAGACACGTTAAAGATATTTTGAGAAAGGAAAAAATCATCGCATAAACCCCTCGTTACAATCTTATGCCCTGCAATCAATACACCTCAGCAGCACTGCTTTCAGTACACTTAATAGCATTATACCTGTCAACAAGCTGCAGAAATTTCATGTTGTTAGGGTCAATATCATTTATCCGCTCGATGTATTTTTCACATTTGTATAGGTAGCGGTCATCTCGCCCGTTTTTGTGCATATATCCAACTATTGCCCTGAGCGCATTTATGTTTATAATAAAGTTTGAAGGGAGTCCGTCAGCCGCCTTTTCAAATAAGTTAATGGCCTCCTCAAGCATTCCCTTATTAATTAAATCAACTCCCTTATTATTGACCCCGATAATCTCGCCTTTCGTTTCCGCAACAAAATCTATCCCCTCATCAGCCATACCAAGACCACGGAATGTCTCCTGAACCTTATTTATAACGTCGTTGTCGGAGTGGTTGTTCATAACGACATATTTTATTAGTTCCATCCCTTTTTCTTTTTCACCGAATTTAATATATGTCTCGGATATTTCAATAGCCAACTCTGGAGGTATTTTGTTGTCAAGTTTTTTCAGGATTCTCTCAGCCTCTCTTAAAGACTCCAAGGACTTGTCATGCCGGTCAGTCTCAGCATATATGTGACCCTCTATAAGTGTTGCCTGAAGCAGTACCTCGTCGCTGTCAGAAAAGTCAGCCTTCACCTCTTCTATCATAGAAAGTGCATGAGCGGTATCATTTTTCTTAACAAACACTTTGGCAAGCTGCGTGTAATCGGAGGATTCCTTAAAGACGGAGGTTTTTCCAAGTTTAACGGCTTGTTTAAAAGATGACTCTGCCATATCAAAATCTTTATTTTTAAAGGAGACAGTACCAAGCGCCCGTTGTCTGAATATCGCCTTAGGAGAAATACGTATCGCTTCTTCTAAAACACTTTGGGCGCCCTTTTTGTCGCCCAATTCCTCCAGAGTTCGTGCAAGCCAGTCGTAGGCCGGTATAAACATATCGTTTTCATCAATTAGCGATCTAAACGTAGTGCGGGCATCCATAAACCTTCTCGTATAAAAATACACCTTACCCATATTAAACACTGCCCACACCAGTCTGTACTTTTTTAAAACTATTTCATATACTTTTTCAGCGCTTTTATAATCGCTGCTTAACATATGGATATCGCCTTTGACCTTCAAAATATCCATGAGATACTTCGTCCGCTGCTGCATTAACTCGTCACAGGCTGTCAGCGCTCCCATGTAATCCTTATACATCATTGCTCTGTCTATGTCGGAAAATAACTGTTTTTTTCGTCAGCAGATTTAATGCGCTGCACTAGGTCTGAGGTAGTAAACGGCTTCACTAAATAGCCATCCGGCTGATAATCCATCACGCCCATGACCATTCTTAAAGTGTTTTCCGCCGTTGTCATTATAAACATGCAGGAATAGCCTATCTTCTTTTTATAAGACAGCTCTTCAAATATCTGTTGGCCGTCTTTTTTCCCCTCTCCAAGGTTATAGTCACAGAGGATAATATCGTAAGGAGTGCGGGAAATTTTGCTTATCGCATCATTTGCCTCCTCGACAGTGTCAACCGAACGAGCGCCAAGACCTAATAGAGTCCTTCTCAAACTCTCCCTGAAATCCTTAAAGTCATCTATAATGACAATCCGCTTGTCTTTTAGTACACTATCTGTCGCCTGTTCACGATTATACAGCGTTTTGGCCATTTTTTATATCCCCGTTAAAGACACTTTTTAAAATAATTACACCTGCCCCCGACTTTGACATTGTACACAAATATGATAACTATTGTAAATAACAAGAAACCATGACGGATTATGTCATTGAGTGACACCAATTGGCAACATTTGTTACTGTTTATGTTAGATATAACGTGATTATTTTAACATTTCTTTGTTGGCATATATCGTGCTAACATAATAAGAAGTGTTATAATCATAAGCCGGTTAATTAGACAGGTAACTATGCAGACATAAGGAGGCTTGATAATGTTTTCTACAAAGAGTGATAAAGTAACGTCAGCCGTCAAAGGTTTCACGTTGGTTGAGCTTCTGATAGTGATAGCAATAATAGGGATTTTAACGGCAATAGCAGTTCCGACTTTTTTAGGGGAGAGGGAAAAAGCAAAAGTACGAACACTCCAGTATGGTGCACGCAGTGCCTCTTCAGATATTCAGGCATATCTTGATGCTTACGTCTCAGGAGAGCCTTACTTAATTGTAACTGACACATCGGGTAATGAGGGCTGTTTTGAATCCAGCACAGCATCGGTAGTCAATGAAAAATCATGTAATTCCTTATTTAAAACGGCAAGTGCAGGCACATATCCTGTATATCCTGCCGGCATAACAACGGTAATAACTCACTTTGTATCTCATCAAAGTTATAAGGGAGATAAGAGTGTTTATACTGGAAATCCTCTCTTTGTCACAGGCCCAACTGTTAACTCCGGCGAGATACTGATAACACCGGCAAGCAGCCGAGCTGTCAACATACTTGCATACACCACAAACACAACATCGCCGGCGTTTAGCCAAATGGTCACAACCCGTTAAATTTGGCAAAAGCGGTTCAAATGCCATTAACACGTTTTGAAGAGCATTTATCAGCTCTTAAAAACAAACATCTCTATAGAACCATCACAGACAGAGAAAACGCACAGGGGAAAACCATTTCCCTTAATGGCAAAACACTCATAAATTTCAGTTCTAATGATTACCTTGGGCTGTCTTATAATCCTGAAATCATCAAACATACAAAGAAGTATTTAGATACCTTTGGTACAGGCGGCGGAGCTTCAAGACTTCTTCATGGAGGCACACACTTGCACACTGAGTTAGAAGCTCTGACAGCTCAACTTAAACAAACCGAATCAGCACTTAGCTTCTCATCAGGGTTTTCTGCAAATGTCTCAGTGATTCCAGCTCTTACCGATGCTAATACCAGCATATTCAGTGATGAGCTAAATCATGCAAGCATAATTGACGGGGTGCGGCTTAGCAGTGCTGTAAAATATATTTACCGTCATAATGATGCTAAACACTTATCGGAGTTAATGTCAGCAGACAGAAACCCAAATAAGATGGTAGTTACCGAATCGGTTTTCAGCATGGATGGCGATATTGCGCCAATTGACAGCATTAATGAACTTTGTAAAGCGAATAACGCTTTGCTTTACATTGATGATGCTCATGGAACCGGCGTAATCGGTAAGGGCTGCGGCGTACTCGCTCACTTTGGCATTAACCCTGAGCCGCATATAATTCAGATGGGCACGTACTCAAAGGCGCTTGGCTCAATTGGCGGCTTTGTGGCATGTTCAAGCGTTATAACCGACTATCTAATCAACACGGCACGAGGGTTTATATTTTCTACCGCCCTACCCTCTTATGTTGCCGCAGCATCAATTGCCGCTATTGAGTTTGTGATGAAAAATCCGGAAATCATAAACCAACTTATGAACAATATAAGATTTTTAAAAACCGCTCTAAAAGACATTGGAATTTCAGTTAACCCATCTGATACAGCCATCGTGCCGGTTTATCTTGACTCAGTAAAGGAAACGTTAAGAGTATCTGACTATCTGCAGCAAAAGGGATTCCGAGTTCCAGCAATCAGACCCAAAACGGTTAAGACCCCGCGATTAAGAATATCGGTTACGGCACTTCACACGGAATATGACCTTGTGTCACTTGCTGAGGCTATGAAAGAGGTGCTCGCTGTTACGTGAGGCAGGGTCTGTCATTCAAAGTGTTATTTCATTTGCACAAAACGAGGATATTTCTATAAATACTAAATCTTCTTCTTAAACGTATGGATAATACCAAGTTGCGCTCAAAAGAGGAGATTCTTAAAGAGCTTCCAGATCTGCCTGATGAGCAAATGCAAAACATTCTTAATCTTATTCATATTTTTAAAAGGAGTATAACCGCTCAAAGAGATGCTGACTTTTCACTCAGAAGAGAATTAGATGAATGGGCGTCAATAGGCGTTTAAAATTGACCCACCATAGGCAACCAACATCCAACTAACCGATACTTACAGGCACAACATGCCCAGAAGTTCCGCTAATGAAGAAATCCTTTTGATATCGGGCACTGTGAGGAGATATTTTTTAGATTCCATATACACGGGGGAGGCGCCAACGGCAATACCTACATTGATGTCAGCGTCTTTGTCGCCAACCATAAAAGAGTTTTTTAAATCAATTTTAAAATCTGTGCGCGCCTTATAAAGCATTCCCGGCGAGGGTTTTCTACAGGCGCACTTGTCAGCGCTGACATGCTTACAGTAATAAAAACCATCAAAGCTATACTTTTCTATGAATAAGTTATTTATCTCCTGCACAAATGTTTCATTGACAATACCGCGCGCAATGCCTGATTGATTTGTGACCCCTATCAGCAGATAGCCTTTTTCTTTAAGTTTCCTTAAATCATCAATGCCTTTAAACGGTTTAAAATCCTTAAAGTCATTCAAATAGTGGGCATCCTCGCAGATTGTTCCATCACGGTCAAAAAACACGGCTTTGTTGGTACAAAGAATATCTCTGAGAGCCTCACACACCTCATCGGGCGTTATTGATGTCATGCACTTAAGGTGACCATGCGGGCAGGTGCGTCTAAAACACGGTGAGCAATCAAGGGACTTATGCAGAACTCTATACGGAAAACTGTGTTGACAGTCTTTGGGTATCTCAGGAGGCCCGGTAAGCTCAAAAGATGTAGAGCCAAATATTGCAACTAACGGGGTTGCCGTAGCATAGGCAATGTGCATGGGGCCTGAATCATTGGTTATAACGGCGTCACACTCAGATATTAGAGCACACAACTGTCGCAAGCCTGTCTTTCCGGTTAAATCCAAATACGTATTTTCTGTGACAATGCCTTTTAATGAATCAATCGGGAGTTTATTTGAAGTATCGGTTCCAAAGATAACGACAGAGCCGTTAAGATTAGTCACTATGTGGTTAATTACTGATACATAGTTATCGGCAGACCAGCATTTTGCTGAGCCATAAGCAGCCTGAGGATTAATACCAACGATTGGGCGCTTAAGCGGCTGAAGTGTTTCTCTTGCCGATAGTCTCTCAGCCAGTGTCAGATATATCCACGGCAGCATGTACGGAGCAACAATTCCAGTCTCTCTGAGCAGATTTAAATAGTACGACACATGGTGAAGTTTTAGAGTCTGCTTGTTTATAGGGATTCTCTTAGTCAAAAACAGCCCTCTTGCATCCCTGTCATAGCCAGTTCTTTTTTTAATTCCGGCTAAAAACGTGACAAGCGCAGCATCAAAGGCGTTTTGAAACAGGATTGTCTCATCATATTTCTCAGCTCGTAGCAGGGATGAGAGACTAAGTTTGCCGAGGAGTTTTTCATGAGTTTTAGCGTACTTAACCAGAGCGTCAACATTTGGATCATTTTCAAAAAGAGGCAGCACAGCCTCCTTTGCAAGCACGCTTATGCGGCTGTCTTTATAGGCATTTCGTAAAGCCCTCAGCGCAGGGAGCGTCATCACGGCGTCTCCCACCCAATTAACTTCCCTGACAAGAATATTTGAAGCCACAGTCAATTCTAACAATTAGTGCATGATAAAGGGAAATCTGTTGGGAAAACATGTAATACCGAGTTGCGTTCAAAGACATAAATAAAAAACTGGATTCCTGCCTTCGCAGGAATGACAGAGAGAGGGGTTACGTCCCTTTGTCATTCCCGCCTACGAGCGGGAATCCAGTCCTTTCTCTCCTCTATTACATTACCTTTTTGGAAGCTACTTGGTATAAGGGAAAGTTCGGCCTACGTTCCCTTATGTGTTTTACATGTTAGATGTTAAGCAGCTGTTTTGATTTCTATTTTCCTTGTCTTTACCTCATCAACTTTAGGAAGTACGAGGTTTAACACTCCGTTTTGCAGCTTTGCTTCTATTTTGTCTTTCTGTATCTGCTCTGAAAGTGTAAAACTTCTTTCATAGTCACCCACCTTGTACTCAGCGTATGAGAGCGTGTAGCCATCTGGCGCCATATGCCCCACTGTTCCGTAGATGGTCAGTACATTGTCTTGCAGAGTTACTTCAACTGAACCCTCATCAACGCCTGGCATATCAGCCGTCAGCACTATCTCCCCGGCCTTTTCCACAATATCCACAGCCGGCGTATAAACCTTAGCCACCCTTGTCCTCTCTGGTTTTTCCACTACCCCCGATAACTCTTGTGTTTCATTTGACATTGCTATAGACCTCCTTTCTTATAAAATTATTGAGCTTTGATTTCAATTTTTCTCGGTTTTTCCGCCTCTGCCATAGGCAGTGTCACATTGAGTGTGCCCTTTAAAAAGCTGGCATCAACCTTATTGGCGTCAATGTCAAAAGGCAGCGACAGAGTTCTTACAAAGTTACCCGTCCATCGTTCTGCTCTGTGATATGACTGTTGCTCCTCATTAGTTTCAACTTTGCGTGAACCCTTAAGTGTCAACGTTTTACCGGTCACAGATATTTCCATATCCTCAGGTGTAACTCCGGGTATTTGGCAGGTCAGATATGCCCCATCATCTTTTGTCCACACATTTACCGCTGGGATTTGCCCGCAGGACGGCTTGTCAATACTTGAAAAGACCCTGTTGATTTCCTTCTGTGCCTCAGACATCCTCTCAGCTATCTGATTTTGTACCTTACTCACAGCATCCTCAAAGCCGTAATAGCCTCCCCATGGGTTCAAACCAAACCCCAGTAAATTTCTTCCTAATAAACGTCGTCCAAACATCATTTTCTACCTCCTTATCAGTTTTTTGGCTGTTACTAAATACAGCACATTTTACTTATATAATATCAACTTTCATGCCAATTGTATAACTATTTGATAAATAAGAATATATTGCATTTTGGTCAACGCAAAGAATAGGCCAAAGTGGCCGACTTAAAAAGTGGCACTTCTAATAAGTGTTGGATATTAAATGATTTTTAGAACAGCGTGACCTGTAGGTCAATGTGGCCTATAGGTCAAAATGGCCTGTTGTGTTCAGGGAGTTTTTTGCTGGTAACAAAAAAATTTGTAAAAAACCTGTTGTATTTGATATACTTTTATTGGAACTCTGGGTCGCGCTATGTAGCACCAAAAGGACTGGCTTATATGCAAAAGAAAATTTTAGCTTATATAGAAAAGATTCCGGCGCTCTCGCCGACTATCGCAAAGATTGTGTCTCTAACCAATAACGATAGCTCTTCTGCCGCAGACCTTGTGCAGGTTGTAAAGCTTGACCCAACGCTTACCACAAAGGTGTTAAATTTAATTAACTCTGCATACTTTGGCATACAGCAGAAGGTGACGTCCATTAACCGCGCCATTATCCTGCTTGGCATGAACACTATCAAGAATCTCGCACTTAGTGCCGAGGTGCTTTCCTCATTTAATCCCTCACACGGCGCCTCCTTTAATGTGGACAAATTCTGGGAACACAGCCTTGCCACTGCCGTTGCTTGTAAACTGCTGTCAAATGATGTAATTGCAGACCCTGCAAAACGGGAGGAGTTTTTCATCGCGGGGCTGATTCACGATATTGGAAAGATTTTTTTAATAAAACATTTTCCACGTGATTATTTCCCTATTGCTAAGAAAACGATTGAATACGAAAGATTGATAGTTAAGGAGAAGAAATTTTTTTCTATGGACCATGCAGAAATCGGGGCACTGATAGCCGAAAAATGGGCACTGTCGCCGGATCTGGTCAAAGCTATCCGCTACCATCACGACAAAACAGGCGGCAATGAGAAATTCCCCATGGTGCCGGTTGTTTACATTGCCAACTATCACTGTAAAGTCAACGGCTATGACGACGATGTAGCGGCTGCAGTTACTGCGCCTCTTACCGATACTGATTGGAAGCGTCTTAGTATGAGCGCTCAAAAAGGCCTTGAAATTTTAGAGACCCTTCCTGTTAAGGTTGACGAGGCTAAGGCTTTCCTGCAGGTAAGGAATGTCACTGAAGAGGAGACAGCAAAAACAATGAAAGCTAATGAGGACGATTAATCTTATTGTTTTAAGTTAAAATACACGGGTTGTACATAGATTATAAATTAAAAGGAGTACTTAAAATGAAAAAAATGTTTGTGCTGTTAATAATGTCAATATTTTTAGTTATGTCTTGCAGCAAGAAAGCTATAAAACCAGTATCGCTTGAATCACAGACAGCTCAAAGTGTCATAGAGACGATAAATATGCTTAAAACAGCCTATGTCCATAAGGATGAGGCTGCTTTAACAAGATACACTACCGATTTTGGGTTTTCTTCTAATTTCAAAGCGGCCGCAATGGACTTCTCATCAGCCGAGTTATCCTTTACGCCTATGTGGGTGGATATTAAGTCTGATACCTTACAGGTACAGGTGTCATGGACCGGCAAGTGGGTGTATCATGGGCATAATATAGAGGAAAACGGGGTAGCAGGCTTTGTTGTTACAGGGCCTCCGTACAGAGTGGATAAGATTTTAAGAGATAACCCGTTTGCTGTTTTAACAGTTAAGTAGCTGCATTGCAGCTTTAGGCACTCATATGACAAATACGGTGCTTAAACGGGATGACACTGAGGTGTTTCCTCATGTTGTTATCCTAAAGGCATCGGCTGGCTCCGGTAAAACCCATACCCTTACCAAGCGCTATGTCCAGTTTGTTCTTTCAAGTGAGATACCTGAAAACCGCCTCAGAAATATTCTTGCCGTCACATTTTCCAATAATGCCGCTAAAGAGATGCGGCAGCGTATTGTCCTCTGGTTAAAGGAAATATGTCTTAATTACAATTCACGAGTTACTGAAATTAAGAAGATTATCAATCTGCCGGAGGAGGAGATTAAAAGACGCTCCTGTCTCCTGATTGATGAGATACTAAACCACTACTCGGATTTTCAGGTTAAAACCATAGACAGCTTTATGGCCTCTGTGTTTAAGGCTTCTGTGCTTGATTTAGGGTATGAACCGGACTTTGAAATCCTGCTTAACGGCGATGATATTATGGAGTATGCCTTTGAGGTGTTTTTACGCAGCGTCAGAGAGGGCACACACCACGGAGCTATGGTGTCAGACATAGTGAGGATTATCATGGAAAACCGCTCGGAGGATTCCCGATTTCTGTGGGACCCTTCACGTACAATTTTGGAGGAAATAAAGAAAATATACAAGAAAATCTCTAAGACGAAGTCTGTGCAGATTGTTTATGGAAACACCAATGATGCGGAAAAAATAAAGGGGAAAATAAAAGACGCAGCTCTAAAACTTGATGAGTTGATAGAAGGCTCGGAACTTTCACGAAGCGGTAACAGCTCATTTGGAGAAATATTAAAGAGTGTGCAAATGGGGAATTTTGCAGATATTATAAACCGGGGACTAAAGAACCCTCCGATAAAAAAGCCGGCTAAAAAAAGCTCGGAATCAGAACTTGTTCTTTATGATGAGGCAGTCTCTGTTTGGAGAGGTCTTACGTCTCTCATTGGGCAATTTGCAGAGATTTTCAGCCGCACGTATTTTATCCCGTTTATAAGAGCGTATGAGGCTTTTGCTGCAACGCTGCAACATGCTAAGAAACAAAAGGGCAAGGTTTTTATTGAAGACATAAGCAGACGGCTCTCCCTTTACATTGACGGCGATATTGTCCCTGACGTTTATTTCCGGCTTGGAGAGACCATCTATCACTACCTGATTGATGAGTTTCAGGATACATCCCCGATTCAGTGGAAAAATCTGTATCCTCTGATAGAAAACTCATTATCACAGGGAGGCAGCCTATTTGCCGTTGGGGATACTAAACAGGCGATTTATGGCTTTAGGGACGCCGACTATAGTATTATGAAATCGTTTGAATCTGAGGATGTAGAAAACCGTCCATTTTTGTCAGCCGAGCATAGGGTTACAGAACTCAGCGTGAATTTTAGATCGCAACAACCTATCCTTGATTTTAACGAGGAGATTTTTAAACACATTCTGCCTCAAAATGAGACATATAATTTTGCAGCCCAACTAAGCGGTCTTTCCGATTATACCCAAACTGCCAAAAACATAGCATCCAACGGATTTGTCAGAGTGGATACCGTAAGCGCTCTTACAGATAGCGATGAGACGTCAGAAACTGAGCCGGTAAAACAAAAGCTATATGCAATTTTGGATGACTTAAAATTGCGTGGCTATAAATACAAAGACATAGCAGTGCTTACTATGAAAAACGACGATGTCGTCACAATTTCAACATGGCTTAACGAAAAAGGCATTGAGAACCAGAATGACAACTCTGAGTCCGTACCGTTTATATCATACAGCAGTCTTGACATACGAAAAACCAATGCTGCGTGTGAAATTGTCGCTCTTCTTAACTTTCTTGACTCACCGCTTGATGACCTATCCTTTGCAACATTTCTTAGCGGCAGGATATTTGCGGCTGCTGCAGCACTTAATAACCAGACGATTACTTTGGATGACATCCGAACGTTTCTTTTTAACCATAGGAGAGAGAACTCTCCGCTTTATAAGTGTTTTCAGGCTGATTACCCGGAGCTTTGGAACACTTTTTTTGAGCAGCTTTTTAACTCTGCCGGATATTTCCCACTGTATGACCTTGTTACGGAAATTTACCGAGTGTTTAAGGTATTTGATGAGACGCAGATGAGTTCGGAGGCGTCACTGGTAAAAATCCTTGAGGTGATTAAAACGTTTGAAGAGACCGGCAAAAACAGCTTGAGAGACTTTGTTAATTTTGCAGCCGAGGGGGATGGCGCATCTCAGGAGTGGAATATAGATGTGCCAAAGACAGAGGATGCCGTATCTGTGATGACAGTGCATAAGTCTAAGGGGCTTGGGTTTCCGGTTACTATAGTTATTCTGTATGCGCAGAAAGACAGACCGTTTGATTATATTTTAGAGGGAGACACTGATGTGAGTCTCCTAAAGTTAAATAAAAAGATTCTTGCCGCTATTTCACATTATGACGATAACAGTCCTCTAAATTCTCTCTATGAAAAGGAGAAAACCAAAGAGCTGGTTAATAAATTAAACGCTCTATACGTCTCTTTGACAAGGGCAAAAAACGAACTTTACGTTATCCTTGCCACAAATGGTGGGAAATATCCGTTTGAACTTTTCCCTGAGGGCGACACCGAGGCAGGGCGGAGAGTTTTATACTCAGACGCCTCTGAGGATACCTCTACAGATGTGATGCCGATACTTCACACACTAAGACCGCCATATCACTTTGGTGTAAACCTAACGCCTATAAATATTGGAGAAAAGCAACGAGGAGATTTTATTCACAGGGTACTCAGTTTTGTTGATTACATATCAGATGACTTTAAAAACACGCTAAACAGGATTGTTGAAATGGTAAATCTTGAATATGGAAATTTATACAATGTGAAAGAAACAACTGAGTCGCTCTTAAGGTTTTTACAACATGATGACATAAAACCATACTTTATTCACGCAAAGGAAAGAGTATTAAAAAAAGAACAGGAGTACACAACTGCAACAGGAGTTACATTAAGGATGGACAGAGTGGTGATTGATAATGATAGTGTCTGCGTGATTGATTACAAAACCGGCAGGGCACATGATGAGATGGGGTACGTGTCGCAGATAAAAGACTATTTGCGAATTTTGCGTGAGTTCTATCCAAATAAGAATTGCACCGGTCTTATTGCTTACACGGACATGCAGGGGAGTTCGCTTATTAAGTAGTAAGGGAAAGGGCGTTGCCCTCTCCCTTAAACCCTCACCCACAAAGGGAAATGATTCCCCCTTGACCCCCCGGTTAGTTGTTAACGATTGGGTGCTTTACTTTAAAGCTTTTTTGGTTTGCTTATAGGTAAAGAATTTCAAAACCTGCGTTCCGCAGCTTTTGAAGTCTTAATGCGAGCTCTGCCCGCACAACAGACGAGCAGATTAAAAGATTTATAATTCTCTTGCGTTACAGTAACCTGCAAAGTAGCACCAATTGAAAACAAACTCATTTTGATAAAAATCAATTATATAAAGGGTATTGCGTACTTATTGACATATACAATGGAATTATAGCATTATATTAATGAGTGTTACCCATATGAAAAATATAGTTGATTTGCACAGGAGTATTTATGAAACAAAATTATGTTAATTTTATGGATAGAAACAATATCTATTTGATATTAAAAGAGACGGTATCTGACGCTACTACAGAAGACAGAGTAATGTGTTTTATAAACGAGCGTCTTGATATGATTGCTTCAGGAAACACACCTTTCCCTATTAATGGTGGACCGAAGGTTGCTTTACATATTTTGCCCATTAATGCTTTTACTTCTCAACAATTTATTAATTTCTCCAATATAGAATTACTTGATTTGAGCCCAATAAACTCATTAGGGTATTCTCCTCTATACAATGCAGAAGGATTTGCAACCTACTCGGATAAAGGAAATTTGTACTATTGCCAGCTTTATAGGAATGGCCTTATTGAATCAGTTCGTTCAAACATAGCTATTAAAAAAGCAGAAAAAATATTCATACCAGCTAATGATTTCGAAAAAGCTATTGTAGAAGCAATTATAACATACATTAATACGCTCAAGAAAGTAAAAATTCTTAGCCCTATTATAGTTATAATCACTTTGTTAGATGTAAAAGATGTTTTTTTAGGAACTCATTCAGGACATATGGAGAGATCGAGAGCGATGGACAGGAACGCACTTATGTTGCCATGCTTTTTAATCAAGGAGGATTCGTCAGCTTCTGAATTGCCTGCCGTTGCACGCCTTCTGAAACCTACTTTTGAAGTATTATGGAATGCTTTTGGGTTTTCTTGTTGCCACAACTTTGATAAAGAAGGTAATTATGTAGGCGGTTTACAATAAGGTTATGGTAGTCATAGTGATATTGGTATAAATCTTTTAATCTTTTCATCTGTTTTTGCGGGTGAAACTCGCAATTGAAACTTTTTAAGCGGCGGAACGCCGGTTAAAAAACTTAAAATCTCAAACACATCAACAAATCAAAATACTAAACCACCCAATCGTTGCCAACAAACATGGGGTTAAGGGGACAAGTCCCCTTACGGAGGGGGTCTAAGGGGGAGGCAGCGCCTCTCCCTTACGTACCTATTTTTCTTTCTCTTTGAGCATTTCATTAACGATACTCAGATTAATCTGAGCCGGTTCCATGCCGGTGTCATGTTTAAGTGCATTTTCAAACGCAGTGCGTGCCTCCACGGTCTTCCCTTCTCTTAGCAGTGCAATCCCAAGACCGTTAAATCCGATGGAAATATTGGGGCCTGCCACCGGTATTGATTTCTTAAAATACCTGATGGCGTCAGTCACTCTGTTAAGAGCCAATAGTTCAAACCCAGCGTTTATGTATGGTTTGCCAAAGGTGGGTTTAAGCGAGATTGCTCTGTTATAACTAAAAAATGCCTCTGCGTGGTTACCTTCAGAGGCTTTTATATAGCCAAGATTATAGTATGCCATGTAGTTTTTAGCGTTTACCTCAATGGCGCGATTTGTTAGCGTCAGGCTGTTTCTCCAGTAGGAGGCCTCATCTCTTGCAAGGTAAGACATGGTGAGCACAAACATTATAATTGAGATAGTAAGAGGCAGCTTTAATTTTGGGAACCTCTTTATAAGTTCAAAAACACATACCACTAACAAAACAAAAATCCCTGTGTATGGAATATATGTGTATCTGTTGGCCATGGACTGAAGTTCCACCTGAATTAGACCAATTACAGGAGACAGGGTGATAAAAAACCAACCCCATCCAACTATAAGACACGGCATAGTTTTTGCGTTTTTAAGAAACACCGCAGTCATCGCAATTATTAACACTGCTGAAAAAATGACAAGCAAAGCCGGAACATTTTCTGGCATTGGGTAAAAGTTAGAAAGTCTGACTGGATACACAGAAAGGTACAGGTATTTAATGTACGATACCAGAGCGTTACCGGTTCTTAAGGAAAGCGGAAAACGTTGAAGGGGCATGAGGTGTCCACCGCTTTTTTGGACATATACCGTTATTACAGATGAGACGGCAGAGAGGACAAAAAACGGGATTTTCTCAATTAAGAGTGATGAGACTCTCACATCCTGCGTGTTAGCAAATCTGTTAAGAGGCCAGAAATCTATAAGCAGAAGAAGTACAGGAAGTGTAACAGCCATAGGTTTAGACATAAGCGAAAAAGCAAACAGGGTCAGTGTCAACATGTATCTGAGTTTTTTTTCGGTTCGCACATAAGATAGATAGCTGAGCATAGTCAGAAAAAACCAGAACGTGCACAGGACGTCTTTACGTTCCGAGACCCACGCCACAGATTCAACGTGCATAGGGTGTATTGCAAAGAGCGCTCCAATGATGGCTCCTTGCAGCATGTTGCCACGTAAAAGGTTAGTAAAAAGGATAAACACCAGCAGGGAATTTACCGAATGTATTATAACGCTTGTGATATGATGCCCCATAGGGCGCAGCCCGTAAAACTGAAAATCCGCCAGATGCGTTAACCACGTTAGAGGAAACCAGTTGCCGTCGTTATCGGTGGTAAATGCCCACTTAACACTCTCTTTAGTAAAACCCATCTGAACAAAAGGATTGTCGGTTACGTAGCGGTTGTCATCGTAAATAAGAAACTGGAAATTCCTCGTATCTGCATACACATAGAGAGCTAAAATAAGAATCAAAATTGAGTAAATGACCCCGCCTATCCACAAAGACCTGGGGTTTTGAGAGAAACTATTTTCTGTCATTTACTGGTATGGTTTATTCCTTAACAATTTTCCACAGACTTGTTCGTGATATGCCAAGCACTTCGGCTGCTTTGGTTTTGTTTCCGCCAAGCCGGTTTAACACGTCAATGGCATAGTCTTTTGTATAGTCATCTATGGATTTTATGGTTTCCTCGTGTTTAGTTTCCTCTTTCACTATATTTAATGCTTTCCACGGCATATAGTCAAGGGTTATCTGGCTGGTCTTTTCAAGTATAATGGCACGCTCTATTATGTTTTCAAGCTCGCGCACATTGCCGGGATAATCGTATTTAAGAAGTACAGCGTCTGCATTTTCAGTAAAACCTTCAACTGTTTTTCCATATTTAGGCAGGTTTTTATACAAAAAATAATTGGCAAGCGGAAGGATATCATCTGTGCGTACCCTAAGCGGCGGTATAAGGATTTCCATCACATTAAGCCTGTAGTAGAGGTCTTTTCGGAATTTGCTGGTTTCAACAAGCGATGTTATATCACGGTTTGTTGCCGCTATAAACCTGACATCAACACGTATTGGCTTTATGCCACCGACTCTGTAGAATTCCCCATCCTCTATCACCTTTAATATCTTAGCCTGCACACCGGGGGAAAGCTCCCCGATTTCATCTAAAAACAGTGTGCCCGTGTCTGCTATCTCAACAAGTCCCTTTTTGACCTTTGTTGCTCCCGTAAAAGCCCCTGCCTCATGACCAAACAGCTCGCTGTTTAACAGCTCATCGGTAAGGGTCGCACAATTTAACGAAATAAAGGGCATATTTTGACGTTTGCTTGAAAAATGCGCTAACCTTGCAACAAGACTTTTCCCGACACCGCTTTCTCCTGTAATCAGAAACCGGCAGTCGGAGTCCTTTATACTTTCTACCAAATCCAGAACATCCTTCATTTTCCGGCTCTCAGCAAGTATAAAGACATCCTTGCCATGACCAACAATGGCTTTGAGGGCAGTATTTTCTTTTTTGAGAGATTTCATAGTTCCAAGTTTTTTAACTTTTAGAATCAACTCATCCAAATCAAACGGCTTTACGATGTAATCATAAGCTCCGTTTCTCATAGCGTTCACTGCTGAGTCAACACTGCCAAATGCTGTTATGATTATGACATCTATCTCCATATTGTTTTCTTTGATTTTTTGCAAAAGCTCAATGCCTGTCATCCCGGGCATTTTAATATCTGTTATCAAAACATCAAAGGTCTGCTCAGTGAGTTTAATCCATGCATCAGTGCCGTTACTGACGCCGGTAGTTGCATAGCCCTCCTTACTGAGTATGTACAGAAGATGCTCAAGAGTGATTTGCTCGTCCTCGGCAACCAAAACCTTAAGAGGCATGATACTCTCCTTTACTTTCTAAAGGAAGCACAATCTTAAAACACGTTCCATGTCCGGCCTTTGGTTCTAAAGTAATGTCGCCGCCGTGTTTTTTAATTATTCCATAGACTATTGAAAGTCCTAGTCCAGTTCCACGGTCTTTTGTCGTGTAAAATGGCTCAAAAATCTTCTCGGCGTTTTCTGCGCTTATACCGGGGCCTGTATCTGATATCTCTATGCTTACCATCTCTCCGATTAATTTTACCATAATTGTCAACTGTCCGCCACCTATCATAACATCAAAAGCATTATTGAAAAGATTAATAAACACACGCTCAATCTGTTCCATATCCAATCTCATAAAAATCTCACTGGGAACAGTCTCATGAATAAAGTCTATTTCCTGAGGGGGCCGGATGTTTACCGTGTGTTGATAGGCTGAGGTGATAATGCGGTTTATCTCCACCTCGGCAAGTTGTGTTTCTTTACCGCGTGCAAACTCAAGCAAATCGGACACTATACCCCGGACACGTTTTGTCTGGCCTGAAATGTCGCCGATAATTTTTGTTATAAATTTATTCTC
The DNA here is from genome assembly GCA_004376055.2 of Nitrospirales bacterium LBB_01. Taxonomy (GTDB): domain Bacteria; phylum Nitrospirota; class Thermodesulfovibrionia; order Thermodesulfovibrionales; family Magnetobacteriaceae; genus Magnetomonas; species Magnetomonas plexicatena. The sequence goes on along the minus strand of CP049016.1, from coordinate 757,673 downwards.
ATTATCTTTCATTTCCCGCAAAAGCACCTGAGCGGAAAGATATATGTTATTAAGAGGATTATTTAACTCATGTGCCACGCCAGAGGCCAAAGTCCCGATGGCTGCTAATTTTCGGCTTTGCAGAAGCTCTGCGTTTTTTTTCTTTATTTCCATATCACGCTCAAATAGCTGCTTTTGCATCTCGTTAAATGTACTTTTTATAATCCCTATCTCATCCCTTGCCTCAACCTCAGTGCTTTCGTGGTAAACAATTCTAAAATTGCCTTTTGCCATGTTTTCAACCTGTGTTTTGAAATCATTAAGCTGTCTAACTATGTTTGTACTTAACAAAAGCAGACTGCCTATTCCAATTATCAATGAAAGCGGTAGAAACAGGGCTATGGCTGTTTGGGATTTGTTTATTTCGAGGTCAACCTTTTCCCTTCCCTTTTTGTCCAACTCGTTAGAAAGGTTTAGGATTCTCTCACCCTCCTTTCTTAAGCTAATGATATCAGAGTCCAGTTTTCTAAGCTGCACTATCAGGTCTGAGTCTTCAGCGAGTTTGTGCCTTTCCAGCAGATATGTGCTGACCTTGTCCGGGTGGTCAGTATAAATTAGCCTTAAAAGATAATAATCGTTTTCGTTCTGAGTTTTTATTTTTTCCATGTTTAGTTTTACTAAGTCCACTGTGGTTACGATAGTTTCAAATCTTTTTCCATAGACATCAAGCAGGTTGTTTAGGTCATGGAGTTTCTCTGATTTGGAAAATTCCGGGGTGGTTGTGATTATATCTTTGAGTTCATTAAAGATTTTAAACAGGAGCTCGGATTCTTTTTTGGTGGCGACAGCCTCGTAGAGAAAATAGTTCTTTTCGTGACGCCTGAGATCAAAGCACTTGCTCCTGATTGTGTTAGCGACTTCTAAAAATGCGATTTCCTTTTTCATACTAAAGAAATTAGCAAAAATCAGTCCGCACATGGCAACCACAAAAAAAGCTGCCACAGAAAAACTCAGCATTATTTTCTTTCTTAGCGACATTATCTTATTGAAGTAAACACGGTTTGAGGTTCAAGATGTTAAATTAGTTACCGATTAGTTTTTTAATAAACCGCTCTGTGGTCTTTAAATAATCCTTAACGGAGTTTGTTTCAGTTATTAACCCTCTGTAGTAGCCGGCAATATGTAGGGCTCCGTAAAGACGCTCAAAGTCTTTTAACAGTTTACCGTTGTGAACGGATATGTGTTTTTGCAGGGCAGCTCTGTAACTATCAATAGATTGTGGGAGTTCCTTAATAGTGAGTCCCTTGTCACGAATCAGTACCTCATCAATGGCCTCAAGTATTGCCAGATACGCAGTGCCGAAAGCCTCTCGCACCGGTTTTACGTCGGCATAAAAATCGCCGTCTATCGGGATTTTCCCTAATATCTCCCGAGCATTGGCTATGTATCTTAAGGCCTCGCCTTGCGGGTGTTTTTTAGAGCGGCGTATCATTAATTATAGTAATGTTAATCGGCAGCCGCTGTCAAGATTACGTTGAAGACAGTGGAATGCTTAGGTTTGCATCAGCGCTGTATGGCTGAGAACTGCCACCGCATCACTTGTGTTTTAAAAGTATTGTAATATTATAGCGTATTCCTTTCATTGATGGACTGTCTGAACTGTGATAATATGATTACAGGAATACTATGATTAAAGACAAAGAATTTTATCCGCAGATTGCGCAGATGAACGCAGATAAAAGCAATAATTCGTGTTATACCAAGTTGCGTTCATAGTGGTAAATTTCTCTGTCAAACAGGTTAATTTGCTGGTTACTTAGGACGAGATTGCCCTCCCCTAAAGGTGATTCCCCCTTGTCGCTATCGCTCCTCGCAATGACAGATAGAAAAAGCCCAAATTTGTCATTGCGAGCGTAGCGTGGCAATCTCAGACCTTAAAGGTAAAACTCATTGACAACGGAATTTTGCAAGCCACTATGAAAAGGATATAACTACGAAAAACTATCGCTAACTTCTGTAATTAGACACGAGTAGAACGATGGTAAAAATCTTAAACAGGAGAATATGCTTATGAAAGTAGCTGACATGACGGTAGATCAACTGGAGAGTTTAATTGAACGAGTAGTTGGCAGACTTTTAGACCCTGACTACGGACTTGAAATGAAAGATGAATTTGTAAATAAAGTTCTCAGCTCTATGAATGATAAAGAAGGTTATACATCACTTGAGGAGGTAAAAAGAGAATATGCATCAGAAATAATCGAGGGAGACCTTGATTGTATTGGGTCTCCCTCACCAGCAATTATATCAATCAGCTAAATGCCGCCGGTTTTAACCACAAGTACAGAGCACGGAGCAAGCGCTACAACACGCTCTGCCACGCTTCCCATCAGAAGTTTCTCTAACCCGGTTCTACCGTGTGAGCCCATTATTACCAAATCCGTTCCTGTCTCCATCGAGGCGTTAACCACTGCCTTATAAGGCTCACCGACAAGAGCAAGGGTTTCAACAGTAACGCCGCGATTTGCGGCTTTTGTTTTAACTCTATCCAGATTCTTCAGAGCCTCCGGCATCCTTTCTTTAGTGGATGCTACCGATACAGCATGAAATGTCTTAACGAAAGGACATCTGGCAGCCATGTTGATAGCCTCACGTTCTGCTGCCTCACTGAACTTTGAGCCATCGGTGGCAAGCATGATGTGGTCCCCCCTTATCTCAGCTTCTTTAGGCACTACCAGCACCTTACACGGAGCATATGCCAGCACTTTTGCCGTAACGCTTCCCATAATCATACGCTTAAGACCGGTCATCCCCCGCCGACCCATAATGATTATATCCGATGACTTTTCATAAGCCTCATCTACGATTCCCCTAAAAGCATCCGATGTGCGACGGATAATAATGTCCATCTCCACGTTTTCATCGGCAGCTTTTTCTCTTGTGTTATCAAAGTAATCATCCAGTCGTCTGTCCATACTTTCAACAAAGGTCATCCCACCGGTTTCAAATCCATCGTTTAATCCCTGCACATAGAGCATCGTTAACTTTATCCCGCAGGATTTGGCCAAAAGAATCCCCTCATCCACCGCTCCCTTACTGTAGTCAGAACCATCAACAGCCAGAAGAATTGACTTCAGCTCTCCCATCAGCTCCTGTCTGTACATGACCTCCATTTTTGACGTATCCATATCTATATATCCTCCATGCTTATCTTTAAGCCTTTTTCAATTCCTTTCTCATAGAAAGTGTTCTTTCCGCCCGCAATCCGCTCCAAAGAGCCTTTAATATAATGAATGCGCCTATCAGAAGAGCTAAAATCATGATGGCAAAACTGGTATTGCTCATTATTTTAAGAACGCTCTCACTTAGGCTGGTAATCACCTTTAGTTTTGCGAGATAGACAGGAATCATAATAGCCCGGCTTACTAACACAATCAACATAATTGAGGCCATAACAACCTTTATCATGAAGGGTTTTACGTAGGTGGTGCCGATAGCGCCAAGTTGAATGCCAAACAGCGAGCCGCCTAAAATTATCATGGCAAGCCTGATATCAACAAGCCCGTGAAGTGCATACTTAAACGACCCTCCCATTCCCATAACAAACGCTATGACAAGCTCCGTTGCCGAGGCTATGAGGCCTGGGACTCCTAATATATACATCATAGAAGGCACTCCTACAAAGCCGCCGACTGCAATCGTTGCGGCAAGCATTCCGGTAGCAAACCCCAAAGGGAGCGTAAAGAGAATTGATATCTTAGCATCAATGCTCTTAAAATACACCATCGTGCCGGGAATGTTCACTGTGCGAAGCCAGAGCGCTATCTTAGTCGGTTTTTCCTCTGTATCCTGAGTGCCGGCTTTCATTGACTTCAATACGTCTTTCAAAATTATTCCGCCGACTATTCCCAGTACCAGCACAAAAGCAACACTGACATAGAGGTTAGAGCCGGCATCCCCGAAGGAGTCCTTTATCCGCTGTTGAATCGAGGCGCCATAGAGCACCCCTGCTTCTGCGGATACTCCTATTATTAGCCCAAGTTTTACGTCAACCTGTCCATATCTATAACGTTTTATTGAGCCAACCAGCGCTTTGGGGAATTTGTGACACATATTGCTTGCTACAGCAACAAGCGCCGGCACTCCAATACTCATCATACCCGGAGTCAGCACAAAAGCACCCCCTGAGCCGATAAAGCCGCTTACAAGCCCCCCTATAAACCCTACTACAAACAGATACACTATCTGCATTGTACCCAGATCAATGAAATTTGCTGATTCATTTATGACGTCGTGCATTTAATGTTTACCTCCTTGTCTTTTTAGCTTCTATGCCGATTACTGTCCAAAATTCACCTGTAAAGCCGCCATGTACAATTGAAAACAAAAACGCCGTAGCCACAGGAAGCAGCGCATAAAAGCCGCCTTTTGAAAAATACCCAATTATTGTCTTTTGCTCAACAAGTAAATAGGCATACAACGAACATGAAAGTAATGCATAAATCATGAACTTCATAACGCCGCCCTTCTTGTGTTCTCCAGATCCACCCATAGTTTTTCTCTCCTTTATTTTTTTCTAAACTGATAATACATTCAGATTACAACCAACGGACAATTAAGGTTTCTAAGCAGCCCTGAAAGAAATGTTTTCTCTTTTGGCGAAACCTCACTGTTATCAGAGGAATTCATGATGACATAAAGAATTTCCCTGTTAGATTCCGTATAAGAAATAATTTCATGTTTAAGATGACCGCTTTTGGCTAACAACCGGTAGAAAACTCCCTCCTCCATAAGTTTAAGCATGAAATCCTCAATTGAATTTTTAGGTGCAGGCGTTGTCTTTACATACAAGATATCAAGTTCAGCTTTTATTCTTTTACACAATGTTACCGTGTATGAGAGAGTTTTACTGTCAATGCCATCGTCTGTAATTGCAAGTAGTACTCGTCTGTGTTCATCTAAAAATTCATTTGACGTACCTGATTCAATATCCTCGTTAAGCGGGATTTCCGTGAGCAGCTCCGCCACTTTCTTTTTGCTTATTTTTCGGCTATTAGTTTTCAAATCACTTATGTAAATCAAAACACATGCCAGTTGTGATATGTTCTTTATATTCAAGGAGTTACGTTTAAATCGTTAATTTGTCAGTACATTTGGTGTTGCATTTTGCAATAGTCGCAATTGGCTTGCGACTTAACAGAAAGATCAGATTGACACTTTCATACATCTAAACATATAATAATTAATCAGTTACATTTTAGGGAGGCTATTAAATGGCACGCAAATCTGATATACATATACCTGGGGAGGCCTTAAGGTATTTACTTAATGCGCGGGAGTTATTGAAAAATGCTGCTATAGAGGACGATATATATTTAGATAAAAAACCTGTGCGTGAGGCCTTTAGCACGGCGTATTTAGCTGTTTTGGAGGCTATTAATGAAATACTGATTAAACGAGGGCTTACGCCAAAGGAACTTCCCAAATCCGTAGATGGCTACAGAGCGGCTTTACAGAAGCACCTTTCCGTACATAACGGTAAACTTATGAGAGAATTTGAACGTCTTTATGACACTCTTCACATAGCCGGATACTACAGAGGGCTGCTCACAAGCACCAATATAGTTAAAGCAGCATTTAAAGATACTGAAGTGTTTATTAAGAAATTGACCGGCGGATAATGACTCTTTAGCAGCTTTAACTGTTCTTGAAAAGCCCTCATTATCTCAATATTGACAAGAACCGCTCTCTCACTTTTAAGTACACTTGAGAGCATTGCTACGCCTTGCTCTGTGAAAGCATATGGAAGCAAACCACCAACATTGTTGTAACGACAAGTATAACACACCATAGTTTTAGCTTGTAAAGGCAAAAAAACGCATGTTGCAAATTTGAAAGCGCTGTTGCAATATGCAACGATTATGTTAAAATTGTAATTATTAAAATCTCAGGAGAGTGTGCTGTTGAACACTGCAGGGAACTTGTTAATAGTTGAGGATGAGCGGGTTGCACTTCTTAATCTTCAACAAATGATGAAAAAAGAGGGTTATTCAGTCACAATTTCCCAAAGCGGCTCTAATGCTCTTAAGCTCCTCGGTGGGGACACTTTCGATGTTGTCCTTACGGATTTAAAAATGGGAGATGTGGACGGTATGCAAATCCTGAGAAAATGTAAAAGTCACTATCCGGGCACTGAGGTGATAATAATGACCGGATATTCTACTTTGGATATGGCAATAACTACAATTAAAGAGGGAGCATATTACTACATATCAAAACCAATCAGACCGGAGGAGGTGCGCAAGGTAGTTAAAGAAGCGATGGAGAAGGTTTTACTGAAGCAGAAAAATAATCAGTTAAAAGAGCAGATAGAAAATATAACAGGTCGAAGACGGATAATTACGCAAAACAGGAGCATTGAGGAGATATTAAAGACGGCGCGCCGTGCAGCGCCAACAGACTGCAATGTTCTGATAATAGGGGAAAGCGGTACGGGAAAAGAATTGTTTGCACGGTTCATCCATAAAAACAGCACAAGGAATGCAGGTCCCTTTGTTGGTTTAAATTGCAGTACGCTTACCGGTGAACTTTTGGCAAACGAACTATTTGGCCACGAAAGGGGAGCCTTTACGGGAGCAACTGCGGTTAAAAAGGGGCTTATGGAAATAGCTGAGGGAGGTACGCTGTTTCTGGATGAAATCACTGAGATGCCTCCTGCCATGCAGGCAAACCTTTTGAGAGCTGTGCAGGAAAGGGAGATTTTAAGAATTGGCGGCACAGAGCCTGTTAAAATAGATGCAAGATTTATAGCAGCAACAAACAGAGATTTGACTAGTTCAATCAAAAACGGGGATTTCCGACAAGACTTGTACTACCGCCTAAATGTGGTAACTCTGAACTTACCACCACTTTGTGAGAGAAAAGACGACATTGCGCTTCTTAGTTATTATTTCTTAAAAAAATACACATCGTTGTTTAAAAAAGATATAAAGGAAATATCACAGGGAGCAATTGATGTCTTAATGGAGTACGATTTCCCGGGGAATGTACGTGAACTTGAAAACATCATTGAGCGGGGCGTTATCATGGCAAACGGAGACATTCTACAGGAGCATCATCTTCCTGAGGATATTCGCTCCCTCACGATAAAAACTTTCCGGAAAAAGCAGGGACGAATTTTGACTCTTGAGGAGCACGAAACCGCCTACATAAAATGGGTGTTAAATGAACTCAACGGAAACAAAACAACCACTGCTGAGGCACTTGGGCTTGATAGAGTGTCTCTTTGGCGAAAACTCAAAAAATACGAACTATCAGATAGCGCTGAGTAACCATCTAACCTGTTTGTCCAAATAATGGAGACTTCAAATATTTTAAAGCCTATGCAGTTAACTCCGCTAATAAAAAACTGGATTCCTGCCTTCGCAGGAATGACAGAGAGAGGGGTTACGTCCCCTTGTCATTCCCGCCTACGAGCGGGAATCCAGTCCTTTCTCTCCTCTATTACATTACCTTTTTAGAAGCTACTTGGTATAAATCCTCTGCCGAAGTTAACTCAATACGCATTTATGTTTTACTAAATCAAAAAAAATATGTATAATTAAACGTCGTATTATTTGAAAATCAATCCCTGTTAAGGGATAGCACATAAAGAGAATCAATGAGGAGGATGTATATGCCTAAAAAAGTAGCAATGCTGACAGCAGGCGGGCTTGCCCCTTGCTTAAGTGCAGCCGTAGGAGGTCTCATTCAGCGTTATACGGAGATTTCACCAAAAACCGAGATAATAGGCTTTACCAACGGTTATGACGGGCTTTTAAGAAAGAATTTTCTCACAGTAAACAAGAAAGTCAGAGAAAAGGCGCATGTGTTTTATGAGTTTGGCGGCAGCCCTCTTGGCAATAGCCGAGTGAAACTTACAAACGTTAAAGACTGTGTTAAGAAGGGGCTCGTAAAAGAAGGGCAGGATCCCCTTAAGGTAGCTGCAGAAAATCTTAAAGAGCTTGGCATCGAGGTACTTCACACAATAGGCGGCGATGACACAAGTTTAACTGCCGCAGATTTGGCAAAGTATCTTCATGACAATGGCTATGAACTTACTGTTATCGGGCTTCCTAAGACTGTTGATAACGACATTGTGCCGATAGTTCAGACTCTGGGCGCTTACACGGCGGCAGAGCACGGCGCTAATTTCTTTCTAAACGTTGCAGCAGAGTCTTCAGCTAACCCTCGTATGCTCATAGTTCACGAGGTTATGGGACGTAACTGCGGTTATCTAACTGCTAAAACAGCCGAGGTTTATCACGAAAAGCTCAAGCATCTGGATTATCTGGACTCCTTCGGACTCACAAGAGAAAGATACGATGTTGACGCCGTGTTAATCCCAGAGGTTGAGTACGATATGGATAAACTTGCCGCTTATTTAAACAAAAAACTCACCGATAACGACTGCGCTAACATTTTTATTTCAGAGGGGGCAGGAGCCGCAGGCATCGTTAAGGAGCTTGAATCAAAAGGACTTGAAGTGCCGAGGGATGCCTTTGGTCACGTTAAACTTGACAAGGTAAACGTAGGTCAGTGGCATGCTGACGCTCTGCTTACTAAGGCAAACGCCGGCAAGACTCTCGTGCAAAAAAGCGGCTACTATGCAAGAGCCGCCCGCCCGATTCTACAGGACCTGATGCTGATTAAGGCCATGACTGACCTTGCTGTTGAGATGGCAGGGAAAGGCATACCAGGAATTATCGGTCATGACGAGGAAAAAAAGGGAGTGCTGCGCTGCATAGAGTTTACTCGCATCAAAGGCGGTAAACCGTTTAATGCTAAACTGGGCTGGTTTACAAATCTGCTTAAGGAAATCGGACAGCCGGATCTTAAATAAAATAGTCTCTAATCTAACACTGGAAAAGCACTGCCTATTACTGAGGGCAGTGCTTTTGTATTTTAATGCAGAGGCATCTTACGTGTTTCCAAACATGGGGTGGTGGAATTTATATCATGAAATCATTTTCAGTTTAATTGGCTGTTCTACCGAAAAAGAAGCATCAGCAAGTTCCTCGCGAACTATTTGGCGCACCTTTTCCTCATCCGGCTTTTTGGCAAGCTCACTTGTTATATTTTTTATGCTCTCATTCATTGAAACTATTACTACTTCTCTTTCATCAAAGTTCCTATTCAGGGTTCTTACGGTCTTGTCCACAGTGCTCACTTTTCTATCCAAAGCCTTAACATCGTTATCCAACCCATCAAACTTGTTGTTGAGAGTTTTCACATTATTTTCCAACCCATCAACCCTCTTAACGAGAGATTTTACAGTTCCGTCCAGAGATTTTACGTCACCTTTGAGAGATTTTACGTCACCATCCAGTCCATCAACCTTCTTATTGAGAGTCTTTATGCTCTCATTTAACGAGATAAGTATCGCATCTCTTTTTTCCTCTGTCAGCTTCTCCATACTATTTCCTCCTCACCATAATAGTACCAAAATAAATCTTTTTTGTCAATAACCGGGCAGTTGATGACAAACTGTAAAAACAGCTTGACAATATATCTGCAATATTGGTAGTTTAGCAATTGTAGGATGCAGCTGAAGTTTTGATATAGAGGGGGCCAGATTTGAAAGCTGTTTTAGCTTATAAAGGAGTGGCAGTACGATGTCCGTAAAGAAAGTTCCTCCATCAGCAGCAGCGGCTTTTGAAGCTTTCTCCAAGGCGCTTGAGGAATTTGACGAGGTACGGGCAGAACGAAAAAAATGCTGGGAGTTTTATAACTGTGGAATGGACAAAAGCGGGAAGTGTTCTGCTTTTACAAAGTCGGCGGGTAGAAGGTGCTGGCTTGTTGTAGGCACTCTTAGCGGCTCTGAGCCAGAGTGTGAAAGAGCTAAACAGTTGAAAAGCTGCAAGGAGTGCACTTTCTACCAGAAAATCAAAAAAGGCGAGATTTAGTTTTATTGCTTATTGAGTTAACTCCGGCAGATGATGCTTGTCAGCAAATGATATATTTAAAAGGACTGGATTCCCGCTCGGAGGCGGGAATGACAAAAGAGGGAATGCTTTTCTCTTTCTGTCATTCTTTTTTTTCTTGTCATTCCTGCGAAAGCAGGAATCCATTTTTTATTAACGGAGTTACTGCATAGGCAATTAAGCATTTTCTGTATTTAGTCTGTTCCATAAAAATACAAGGCGGAATGAAAACGGCAGCAGTGTGAACGAGGATTTAGCTTTAAATGACTCATGGGCGTCACGTTTAGACGCTGCGGCTGCCGTTTTGTTTGACGTATCAAAAGAAACTGAAAACGAATTTCTTGAACTTGGGACTAATTTACAGAATTTCTCTTTTACCTGCATAGAAAATGCCTCTCATGCCGCCACTTTGGTTCAAACTCTTGAAAGCGGTGAAGCTTTCAATGTCATCATGATAGGAGAACTGTTTGAGAAGGTTTATGCAGAAATAGAAAAAACAGCGGATATAGTTGTCAAAGGCTCTAAAGGCATAACCGATATAATAGGAAATCTTAACAACATCCTGCAGCTTGAGGAGTTTCTGAAAAAACTGTCGCGCACCATATCAATAATAGGCACGTTGATGCGCATAGAGTCGGCAAGGGTCGGCAATGCCGACTTTAACGTAACGACTGATGTTGTGGATAACCTCGCTCGGCAGATAACCAAAGGCACAGCAGACACTGTGTCAAGCGTAAAAGAAGCAAACACGGCAATTGATGCGATAAACAGTCTCAGAGCGCCTTTTGTAAGTCTGTATGAACAGGAACTTGCCAGCGCCAAAAGACGGATTAAACGCATACTTATAAAAATACAAGGTATGGCTGATCAGGCCAAATGGCTGTGTGAACGAATAAGTGACCGCGCCTATAAAATTTCTCCGGAGTTGGGCGAGGTTGTAATGGCTATCCAGTTTCACGATATAACACGTCAGCAGATGGAGCACGTGGCTGAGGTCATGCACGAGATAAACGCTAAAATGGCTGATTTTGAAAGTAACGACGAAAAAGGTAAATATACCCTCCTTCGCTGGATGCACGATGCCCTGAAAATCCAAATTTCGCAATTACAATTTGTTCTTTCAGAAACCGAAAAAGCTGCACAGAAGATTTCTACATCTTTGTCAAAAGTGTCTGAGCTTCAGGAGGCGCAGGCTGAGGATGCCACTACAATTTTAGATGAGGAGCAGTCGGGTAAAGACAGGATAAAAAAGATGGGTTACGTCCTTGAGGCACTTCTGGACGTGCTTATGACCGTTAACTACACGACAACCGCGATGATAGAAAACATAACCGGAACATCTTCTAAACTAGACGGGATGACTACTCAAGTTGCTAATATAAGAAACATCAGCGACAGCATGAATTTATTAGCCCTCAACGCTATAATTAAGGTAGCCCGCACAGGGTCAGCCGGGCACGGGCTTGGAGTGTTGGCTGAGGAAATCTCAAAGCAGTCAAAAAGCGCTCAGGAAAGAATTGCAGAAGGCGCAAAAGTAATTAACGATGTTTTAAGTACATCGGCAGAGTTTACAAGACAGCTTAACATAAGACTTATGGAGCAGGTTGCCTCATCTGAGTTAATAACAGGGGAGGCCAATAAGGCGCTGGAAAAGCTGATGGAAGGGGATAAGGAACTAATGACGGCTATGAGCGGGATTTCTCACAGCGCAAGGCGTTTGGAGACAGAAATAGCGCAAGTGATTTCAGGCATAAGCTTTGATAAAATAATACGAGAGAAACTAACTGCCGCAGCCGATGAGATAGAGGCAGTGCTTACAGAGGTAAGAGATAAAATCCCAGATGATATTTACGAACACACAGACTTTACTCCCGATTTAAACGATATGTTACAGCGTTACACGATGGACTCTGAGCGGTTGATTCATAAAGACTCGTTAGGGCAAGCTGATGACGGTGCAGATGCGCTTTTCTTTGGCGATGATGGTGACGGTTCTAAAAAAGAAGATGACCTTGGAGACAATATTGAACTTTTTTGACTTTATGCACAGGAATTTGCTATGATGTGCTATTCTTTAGAAAAGGGGTGTGGTTATGTTTTCTCATAAGTTGAGCAAGGCTGGTGAATTGGCTTTAGAGGGCGATTTAACATTGCAAAACATTAAAGAAGTAAAGGATGCGCTCCTTAAGGCAATAAACAAAGCAAACGCAATAACTCTGAACTTAGAAGGGGCGACGGATGTGGATTTTTCGTTTTTGCAACTGGTGCGTGCAGCCCAAAAGTCGTGTGAGATAAGGGAAAAAACACTGACACTTGAAAATGTGCCAAGTCGGTATCAAGACCTATCTGAGCAGTCCGGTTTTGTACAGGGACATCGTTGAGTAGTCAGAAAAATAGGCGTGGAGGCTTAAGATGAGTAAAACTATAATGACGGTTGATGACTCGGCAAGCGTCAGACAGATGGTGAGCTTCACCTTAAAAGGCGCCGGATATACGGTCATTGAGGCGGTGGACGGCAAGGATGCTCTCACTAAGGTAACAGGTGCAACGATAAATATGGTAATTACCGACCTTAATATGCCTAACATGGATGGCATTACTCTAATACGGTCACTAAGGGCGCTCCCAGACTTCAAGTTTATACCTATCATAATGCTGACCACGGAGTCTCAGGACACGCGTAAGCAGGAGGGTAAATCGGCGGGAGCTACCGGCTGGATTGTAAAGCCGTTTAAACCAGACCAACTGTTAGGGGTTGTTAAGAAGGTGCTTGGATGAGTGATGATGAGGGGTTAGACAAAGGACGGGAGATATTTATAGAGGAGGCTCGTGAGCTTTTAACCGAGCTTGAGTCGGCCCTTTTGGAGCTTGAGGAAAACCCAGCGGATACAGAACTTGTCGGGCGCGTCTTTAGGGCGATGCACACGATAAAAGGCTCCGGCGCCATGTTTGGGTTTGACGACATTGCAACCTTTACTCATGAGGTAGAAACAGCTTTTGATATGGTTAGAAACGGTGAGATTCCGGTGACTACTAACCTGATAAACCTAACCCTAATGGCAAGAGACCAAATCAGAGCCATGATAGAGGCCTCTCAAGGCGGCCCACAGGTGGATGATGAGCGGTCAAAGGAAATCATATCGGGCTTCAAACTTGTTATGTCAGGCGGCAGTGCTGAGGTCGCCGCTGCCACCGAGAGTGTAACAACATCTGAGAGCCGCACAAAGACAGAGACAGCCGATAAATCATCGTCCATAATCACATACCGTGTGAGATTTCGCCCTGCGCCTGAGTTATTTAATACCGGTACAAATCCCATCCTGCTTCTGAATGAACTAAGAGAGGTTGGCAAAGCTACCATCGTAGCCCAAACGGACGCCATCCCTGCACTGGAGGACTTTGATCCGGAAACATGTCTGACCTACTGGGACATAGTGATTACGACCGAAAAGGGTGTTGATGCGATAAAAGACGTGTTCATTTTTGTAGAGGACTTGTGTGAAGTAAAGATAGAGACAATAGATGAGGGCGGAATATTTGACGAGGAGGAGCGGCATCTGAAACTTGGCGAGATACTGCTCTCTCGCGGTGATATTCAGCTGGATAAATTAAAAGGCATTTTAGGTAAACAAAAGCGTGTTGGTGAGATTTTAGTAGAGGCAGGGATTACCGATGAGGCTCATGTAGCGTCAGCGCTTGCCGAACAAAAGCACCTTAAGGATGTCAAAGAACAGAGACAAAAAACCGATACGGCATCAATCAGGGTACCCTCCGATAAGCTGGACAAACTTGTGGATTTGGTTGGGGAGCTTGTTACCGTACAGGCGCGGCTAAGCCAGACGGTGACGGATTTCAGTGACGGCATACTTATGTCAATTTCAGAAGAGGTAGAGCGGCTTACGTGGGAGCTAAGAGACAGCACGATGAGTATAAGAATGCTCCCGATAGGTTCAACTTTCAGCAAATTTAAGAGACTGCTCAGGGACTTATCGGCAGACCTCGGCAAAGAGGTCAATCTGACCACAGACGGCGCTGAAACGGAGCTGGATAAGACTGTGATAGAGAAACTCAATGACCCGCTTGTACATATTATAAGAAACAGTGTGGATCACGGAATAGAGTTGCCGGATGTCAGAGTGGCGGCCGGAAAGAGCCGCTATGGGACGGTGCATTTGACAGCCGGACACTCAGGGGCTAACGTGTTAATTCAGATACAGGATGACGGCAAGGGGCTTGATAAGGATGTATTATTTGCAAAAGCTGTGGAAAAGGGAATAATATCTGCCGATGCAGAGTTAAGTGAAAAGGATATATTTTCGTTAATATTTGCTCCGGGGTTTTCAACCGCACAGAAACTTACAAGTGTATCCGGGCGCGGTGTTGGTATGGACGTTGTCAAGCGTAATATTGAGGCTCTAAGGGGCACAGTTGATATAAAGAGCAAAATCGGAGTCGGAACGACAATAACATTAAAACTGCCGCTGACGCTTGCCATAATAGACGGGCTTTTGGTAAAAGTGGCAGATGATTTCTATGTTATACCGCTTTCAGTAGTACACGAGTGCGTGGAGCTTACAAAAGCGGACATTTCAAAAATGCACGGCAGGCACATTTCTAACGTAAGAGGCGCTATAGTGCCCTACATAGTGGTACGGGAGCACTTTTTGGTAAGTGGTCCGCGGCCAGAGGTTGAGCAAATTGTAGTCACCGAGGTAGAGGACAAGAGGGTTGGATTTGTTGTTGACTATGTAATCGGAGAGCATCAGACAGTGATAAAAACCCTTGGCCGTATTTATAGAGATGTCGAGGGAATATCTGGGGCCACAATATTAGGAGACGGCACAGTGGCATTAATACTTGACATTCCAAAACTTGTCAGCGTTGTGGAAAAGATTGAAGCTAATTCCTATGAAAATGCAATGAGTGCGTAGTAGTTTTTGAATTGCCTTTGTAGTTAACTTCGTTAATAAAAAGACTGGATTCCTGCCTTCGCAGGAATGACAAGAAAATAAGGAATGACCTCCCCTAAGTGATTTTCCTGTAAAATCGCACTTCTTTGTCATTCCCGCCTCCGAGCGGGAATCCAGTCTTTTTAAATATATTATTTACTGATAAAAAAAACCTCTGCCGGAGTTAACTCAATAGGCAGTATTTTTGATATAGATTTCTCTGGTTGTTATCACTCCCTAATCGTATGGTATAATCAACACTTGTCATGGTGATAAGTGTAAGGAACGTGCATAAGAGTTTTGGCAGGGTTAAGGCGGTAGATGGATTAAGTTTTGACGTTGAGGAGTCAATCTGCTTTGCCCTTCTTGGTCCTAACGGGGCAGGTAAAACCACCATGATGAAGATGATATACGGCAAAGCCGGTTGTGACGACACTCCTGATACTGTGCTTAATGTGCTTGGATATGACCCCCGCCGCAATCCTCTTGAAATAAAATACCTCTCCGGCGTAGTGCCACAGGACGATAACCTCGATGTTGAAATGAACGTCACAGAAAATCTGCTTATATTTGCCGGATTTTACGGCATTCCACGCAAAGTGGCAAGAGAGCGGATTAGTGAGCTGCTTGATATTATGGAGCTTTCCGAAAAGGGTAAATCAAAAATACGGGAGCTTTCCGGTGGCATGAAAAGACGGCTTATGATTGCCCGCGCTCTGATTAATAACCCACGCCTTCTGATTCTTGATGAGCCAACAACCGGACTTGACCCACAGGTTCGCCACCTGATATGGGATAAACTTCGCCAGATGAAAAGAAGAAACATCACAATAGTTCTGACCACTCACTACATGGAGGAGGCGTTTCAGATTAGCGACAAACTGATAATCATGCACAGTGGACGAAAAATGCTGGAGGGCAATCCCAAAAAGCTGCTTGATGAAACGCTGGAAAAGTATGTCCTTGAGATTCATAACAGTAACGCAATTAAGGATGTGGAAAACATCCTCAACGGGACAGCTTACAGAAAGGACGCCTCCCGTGAGGTCATAAACTTCTATAGCGATGATCTGAAAGCTCTTGAGTTGGCAGCAAAACCCGTTAACGTGGGGCAATATTTTATCAGAAACTCAAACCTTGAAGACCTTTTTTTAAAGATTACCGGACGAACTCTAAACGATGAACAATGATGAAACGCTGTGGCAATATTGGGGTGGAAATGCCGGAGTGCTTGACATTTACAGGAAAAAGTTTTAAAGTACTCTGTCTTGTGTCAACTTAAACAATGTGTCTTATTAAGTGAAAAATCTGCATTTTATGGTTAAGGTGTTCTGATGAAAGTAAAAGACAACAAGAAAAAAAGTAAAGATACCGTCGCAGGGAAAACTCCGGTGAATCGTCCGTTAGACGATAAAACGGAGGACTACCGATGGCTTAATATATTTGATTCCACAGATATAATTATTTTTTTTATAGCTACTTTGTCTTTCCTTGTTTTTTTTCAGGTCAGACATTTTGATTTCGTTAATTTTGATGATTCTAAATATTTAACGGAAAATACTTTTGTGCAAAAAGGACTGTCATTTGCGGCAATAAAATGGGCGTTTTCCACATCGTCATCCGACTACTGGCAGCCGCTTACATGGATTACGCATCTTTTGGATTGTACGATTTACGGCATGAGTCCCGGTGGCCACCATATAACAAGTTTAATTTTACACGTGTTAAACACAGTGCTGGTGTTTTTTGTATTTGAAAAAATCACAGGGATGCGTAACAAAGCAGCTATAATTGCCGCCCTGTTTGCCGTGCATCCGGCTCATGTGGAATCGGTGGCATGGGTGTCTGAGAGGAAAGATGTTCTTTATGCTTTTTTTTGGTTTTTGTCATTGCTATCATACCACTACTATGTTACGTCGCCATCCGTTAAGCGATATTTAATCGTTCTGTTTTTCTTTTCATGTTCTTTAATGTCTAAGCCTATGGCTATAACATTTCCATTGATTGTTATTCTTTTGGATGTCTGGCCGTTTGGTAGACTTAACAAAGGCAATGTCGTGCGCCTGATTTTAGAGAAAATACCGCTTTTTTTCTTTTCTGCCGCAAGCTCGATATATACTTTTTACGCCCAAAAAGCAGTTGGCACACTTGCTCCGGTTGATATGGTATCTATTGGAGCACGCTTCAAAAACGCTTTTATCTCATATCTGAGTTATATATATATAGCATTTGTGCCTATAAATCTGGCAGCCATATACCCATTTTCTTTTAATCTTTCAACCACAAAAGCTGTGCTGTCCCTTGCGCTTATGCTGATTGTTTCTGCGTTTGCGGTGTTTACATTGTTTGGTTATAAGTCATTCAAACCTAAACCATATGTTTTTACCGGCTGGTTTTGGTTTGTTATAACTCTGCTTCCGGTTATTGGTCTTGTTCAAGTAGGCCCACAGGCTATGGCAGACAGATACACGTATATTCCATATATTGGTATTTTTATAATACTCGTTATGATGTGGCCGGATAATTTTTTTGAAAATAAGATTAAAAAATACGCAATGTACTCGTTGACCATGACTGTTATATTGGTTTTATCGCTTTTATCTTACCGGCAAACCGGTTATTGGAAAAATACGATAACGCTCTTTGACCATGCGGTTTTAGTTACAAAGGATAATTTCATAGCTCATAACAGTTTGGGAGCCTCTTTGGCTCAGGCAGGGAGATTTGATGAAAGTTTGCCGCACCTGCGCGAGGCAATTATCCTTAATCCAATATTTTTTGAGGCTTATATAAACCTGGGTAATGTACTTTTTACCCTTAAAAAAACGCAAGACGCTGCAAATATCTATAAGAAAGCAATAGAGTTAAATCCCAAAAGCGCTATGGCTTACAACGGCTATGGCGTTGCCGTTTTAAACTCTGATGATAATGACAACTCCTTCAAAGAAGCTCTGGAGGCGTTTAAACAAGCTCTCATTATTGATCCTAACTTTATGCCGGCACGGATGAATCTTGAAATAGCAATCAAAGAACAAGGGCCGCGCCACTAAGAGGACTGATTTCCGATAATATAATTTAAACGGAGGTAAAACAAATGGCTGATGAGTTTTCATTTGATGTTGGCTGCAAGGTGGACATGCAAGAGGTGACAAACGCTATAAATCAGGCGTTAAAGGAAATATCCCAACGTTTTGACTTTAAGGGCAGCAAAAGCACAATTGAACTGGACAAGGGTAAACAGGTAATGACAATTGCCTCTGATGATGAGTTTAAACTTAACAGCGTCAAGGACATTCTGGAGTCTAAACTTGTCAAGCGCAATGTGGTGCTAAAGACGATTAGTTACGGCAAGGTTGAACAGGCCGCAGGGGGCAGCGTCCGGCAAATTGCCAATTTTCAACAGGGCATACCCATAGAGAAAGCTAAAGAGGTGGTTAAACTGGTTAAAGATATGAAACTTAAGGTTAACGCAGAGATTCAAGGGGATACTGTTAGAATTAAGAGCAAGAAAAAAGACGAACTGCAGGCTGTAATAGCGGCTATCAAGGAAAGAGATTTTGGAATATTTATTGAAGTTGGAAATTACAGATGATAAATCAGGGGGATTGATATTTCTTACAATTTGCAGATAAGCGATTTAAGGTCAATAGGAAAGACGCTTCTTGAGATGGTGCCGCTCTATAGGTTTGCAGATGACTCTGAGGATGTGCTCAGAGTTGGGGCGGGCGGCGATAAAACTTTCAAAATGGACGAGAGAGCTGAGGAGATTATAATCACACATTTGGAAAGTTTGGGGGGAGCGTTTACTGTGATTTCTGAGGAAATCGGGAAAAAGGAAATAAACGGTGGTGGGGGCTTGCGGATTCTTATTGACCCCATTGACGGCAGTAAAAATGCGGTAACTGGTCTTCCCATGTTTTGTACCTCAATAGCCGTGCTTGAGGGCGATAGGGTGGGAGATGTGGTAATGGGCTATATAATAAATCTGATTAGTGGAGATGAGTTTTGGGCACTTAAGGGTCAGGGTGCATACCTAAACGGAAAATCCGTTATGACACGCCCCGGAGACGACGTCAGTGTTATCCTGTTTGAGTCTCAGAACCCGGGCATAGACCTGTCTGAGCTTTTGCCTTTGTTTTCACTGTGTTTCAGGGCGCGGTGTTTTGGAGCGACAGCGCTAAACCTTGCATATCTATCTATGGGAGCAGTCAACGTTTTTGTAACCCCATCCAAGTCAAGGACTTTTGACTACGCAGCAGGGTATCTTTTAGTTAAAGAAGCAGGCGGGATTATGACCGACATGAGAAACAAACCCATTGAAGATATAGAAATAGGAGTTAAAAAATCAAATACAATACTTGCCTCCGCCAATGAGAATATCCATAAAAGAGCACTTACCGCTCTTGGTGTAATTTAAACCAATTTTTGTGGTTAGCGCCTTATCTTATTAATAATTCAAACTTTCCCCAAAAAGTGAAAAATTATCTGCAAAATATGTTAGAATCGTGGAATTCAGTTAGAATAAATCAAAAAATAAAGAGGGCAGATTAATATGCTATCAGAAAGAGCTAAGAAAATTAAACCATCGGCAACGTTATCAATTGACTCAAAGGCAAAGGAGATGAAGGCATCCGGGGTGGACGTGATTAGTTTTGCTCTGGGAGAGCCAGATTTTGACACACCCGACAACATTAAAGAGGCTGCAATAAAGGCAATCAAGTCAGGCTTTACGAAATACACACCTGTGGGCGGCGTGCCTGAGCTTAAAGACGCTATCATTAATAAGCTAAAAACAGATAATTCTCTTGAGTATGACCGCACTGAAATAGTGGTCTCCTGTGGGGCAAAGCATTCTCTGTATAATGCTGCTCAGGCGCTGTATTCGCCCGGAGATGAGGTGCTGATTCCCGCTCCATACTGGGTATCGTACCCGGATCAGGTGCTGCTTAATGACGCTGTGCCCGTTATTGTTGACTGCCGTGAAGAGGATTTATTTATGGTCACAGCAGATTCATTGAAAGAAAAAATCACGAAAAAAACTAAGGCTGTCATTCTAAATTATCCATCTAATCCAACCGGTTACACGTATGACAAGAAAACCCTTGAAGGGATTGCTGAAGTTGCCCTTAAACATAATCTGTTTATCGTCTCAGATGAAATATATGAAAAGCTCCTCTACGATGGACTCACTCACATCAGCATTGCCTCAATAGATAAAGAGGTGAAAAAGAAAACCATTGTGATTAATGGGCTTTCAAAATCTCATGCAATGACAGGGTGGCGGATTGGTTACGCCGCAGGAGACAAGAGTGTCATTAAGGCTATGGAAAACATCCAGAGCCAATCGACGTCTAATCCAACATCAATCTCCCAGAAGGCCGCCATAGAGGCGATGACAGGCCAGCAGGAAACAGTTTCAATTATGGTAAAAGAGTTTGACAAACGAAGGGAATTCATAGTTAAGGAGTTAAATGAGATACCGGGCGTATCATGCCGGAGGCCGCAGGGCGCTTTCTATGCCTTTCCAAATATAAAAGCCCACCTTGGCAAATCTGTTGGCAGCCGGAAAGTTGCCGACTCATCGGATATGGCGATGTATCTGCTTGAGGATGCCGCTGTGGCGCTTGTTCCCGGAGGCGCATTTGGTATGGAGGGATATATCCGCATATCTTACGCTACTTCAATGGAGGTCATAAAGGAGGGGCTTAACAGAATTAAGAAGGCTCTTAAGGCTCTTTCGTAAATTAATGCGCCAATGCAGGGCAGAAAGTCGCCGATCATTTTGTTGACGTCAGCAAAATGATAGACCTGTTTACTAAATAAAATTGACCTTGCCTTTTTAGTTATAGCGTTTGATGCTAAATGCAAAAGACAATAGAGAGGAAATTATTACAAGGAGAAATTTATCCGCCTTGATTTATGAATATGTGTATTAAGGATTAGAACACCGCAAAGGAATATTTACAGGGAAATCAGACACCACAGATGAAATACGTAGAATAGAAAACACAAAAACTGTGATTTTACAATTATACTATTGGAACAAACTAACGATATTACGATTAGAGGGTAAGCTTCCGGCATGGGAGGGAATCCGGTTAGTGCGGGAGTATGCTGACTCTAAGAACTCCTAAATAGTTTAGAGCGCCACAGCCAAAAAACTATTATTTGCAACGTATCAGCAATTGTTGTCAAGCCATTCCTTACATGAATTACTAAAACGTATGCCCCATGTGCATCAAAAACAGAATTCCTATTGCTATAACACACAGGGATAACACTAAATCAAGTATAGGCGAAAGAATAAATCTCTCAGCACAAATCTGCTTTTCGATTTTTTTGTACCGGATAAAACAAAATAAGCTTAACACCACCCCTGCCGCTATCAATAACTTACCGACTGAAGTAGAATACCTTTCTATCTCCTCCACTGCCCCTGCCTTAAGTCCGGTTATATTCATAATATCTATTGACTTCAGTAAAAACAGTCCAAATTTTTCTATCACAAAACCAAATGCCATAATGGACAGACTCGTTCGTATCCACGATAAAAACGTTCTCTCGTTTGAAAGATGTTGTAGAATGTGGCTAAATTCGTTATTTTCTGATTTGTCGTTTGCCATAGTCCCCTTATAATGATTTATATAGATTATAAATTAATACAGTGCTTATAATAAGAACTGCCATAGCGGTGAAACACGTCAAATAGTTGGGAATCGTGTATTGTCCTTGTTTTATCATTTTATTGACATTCTTATACCGTATGCCGGCTAAAAAGATTATGGCGGTTCCAACCACAAGCATAATGCTGCCTGTTACCGATGAGGTTATAAGTATTCTGGCAAAAGATAGACTTTTTTTCTGAGTTAAGGAAAAAAACGCATCAAGACCCTCTACAAAAATGACAAATTTCTCGCTGATTATACCAAAGACAATAATGGATATTCCGGTTTTAACCCACGACAGAAAATTTCTGTCCATCACCTGCCGCGATCTTTCTATAAGTTTATCCTGTTCTGTCAAAACAGAACGATTGTACCATATTTTAGGTTAAATGTGCTAATATCAAGGAGTTTAATGGCACCGGAGTGTAAAGATAAGGTGTTGGGGCTTTCTGAGTTAAGCCTACGTGTCAACACACTCAAAGCGGATGGAAAGAAAATAGTGTTTACAAACGGCTGCTTTGATATTGTTCATGTTGGGCACACTCGGTACTTGAGCATGGCTAAAGCACTTGGGGATATTCTTATAGTAGCCGTAAATTCCGATGACTCTGTACGCAGGTTAAAGCCGGGAAGGCCGATAGTCTCCGAACATGAACGCGCCGAGGTGCTTGCCTCTCTAAGTGCGGTTGACTATGTGATGATTTTTAATGAGGATACCCCCTATGAGACCATTAGTGAGCTTCGCCCCGATGTGCTGGTTAAGGGGGGGGATTGGGAAAAAGAAGACATTGTCGGCTCTGATATTGTGTCGGAGGTTCATAGTCTGCCTTTTGTTGACGGGAGATCCACTACGGAAATTATAAATAAAATAAAAGGGCTGCACTCTTAGAGGCTAATACCACATTGTCAGTAAAAGACCTAATTGAAAAAAGACTTGCCCACTGTCTCACAAAACCGTTGCCACAAAGGGTTTATAATCTTAAAGGCTCTCTGCTTCCTTTACTGCTTGCCCTTACAGATGAGCCATTTATGGCAGTTACCGATTCTGAGGAAGAGGCGGTTTCTCTATTTGAAGGTTACAGCTATTTCTCAAAGCTTATGGGAAAGCCATCTGCCATATACTTTCCTGAATCTCTTGATGCGGCAACTAGCGGCAAGCAGATTGAAATACTGCTTAATGCACAGCATGACTCATCATTTATCCTCACTCTGGCTTCTTTTACAGTACAGGTTGCCGATAGAAACGTAATCACCACACAGTCAATAGTGCTTAGAGCCGGGGAGGAGTTCCCACGGGAGTACCTTAATGAAACCCTCAGTGCGATGGGTTACAAGAGGGCTGCGATGGTTGTTGATGAGGGCGAGTTTAGCATAAGAAACTATATATTTGACATTTTTCCTCCGGGCAGAAAGAATCCGGTAAGAGTGGAGTTCTTTGGAGATGAGATAGACTCTGTCAGAGCCTTTGATGCTGATACCCAAAAGACGATAGAAAAACTGGACAGTGAAACCATCCTGCCGCTTACTCAGGGCGGAGGTACTTGTTATCTGTTTGAGACGTTTGACACAAAGCGGTTGTTTTTTATAAATGACGCTAAAGCAAAAGGAACGGAGTTTATTACTGACATTAAAAATGCCCCTCCTTATACGATTCTTTCAAGCATTGCGGTTGATACGGAGGGTATAGATGCCGGAGCGCTATCGCTTAACGGTCTTGGAGTGCTCTTTGAGGAACGAAAAAGTATATCTGAGCTTCCTGCTACTATTCAGGCAATCGCAAACAGCACACAAGTAATGATGGTCTCTAAAACTGTTGCACAGTCTGAGCGCTTACGTGAGCTGTTTGCCGAAGCTACAATGGATATCCCGCTTGTAGCTGAGCAGAAAGCTTTTTCAGACTATGAGGGAAATGTATTTGTAGTAACTGGAGCGCTTAACGGAGGGTTTTATCTGGATGGGCTTTTGGTGCTGACTGAGCTTGAGCTGTTTGGCGAGGTGAAAAGACCCAAAAAATACAGAGGCTCGACAAAGGGTGAAATATTAAGAACAGCAGATGATTTAAAACCAGGCGACTACATAGTTCACAATGAGCATGGAATAGGGCTGTTTGAGGAACTTAGACGAGAGAGTGCCGAAGACTTCAACTACGATATGCTTGCAATTCAGTATGCTGACGGCGCAAGGCTTTACGTGCCCGTCTATGGTATAGAGCAGGTCAAAAAGTACCGGGCTTCTGAGGGCGTGACTCCACGGCTTGATAAACTTGGCGGTAAAACGTGGGCTGCCGTAAAACGAAAAGTCCGAAAAAACATAGAAGAGCTTGCTCAAAAACTGATTGCCCACTATGCGCAGCGTGAAATCACTCCGGCGTTTGCCGTAAGTGTGGACTCTCACATGCATCAGGAGTTTGACACATTTTTCCCTTATGAGCCGACGCAAGATCAACTCAGTGCAACGGAGGAAATCAAACGCAGCATGGAATCCGATAAACCTATGGACAGACTGCTTTGTGGTGATGTTGGATATGGTAAGACAGAGGTCGCTATGCGCGCCGCCTTTAAAGCCGTCTTTGACAGCAAACAGGTGATGGTTCTGGTTCCAACGACAATTCTCTGTGAGCAGCACTATATGACCTTTAAGGAGAGATTTTCTCCGTTTCCGGTAAGCGTTGACTATGTAAGCAGGTTTAAGACTAAGGTAGAAATAGAGGGTGCACTCCTTAGAGCGTCAAAGGGCGAGGTGGATATTCTAATCGGTACTCAGGCGCTTCTGTCCAAAAAAGTAGACGTCCCAAACCTTGCGCTTTTAATTATAGATGAGGAGCACCGCTTTGGCGTCGCTCAAAAGGAAAAAATCAAGGAGCTAAAAAGAGGCGTTCATTGCCTGACGTTAAGCGCCACACCTATACCAAGAACCCTTCAGATGTCACTTTCCGGTATATGGACAATGAGCACAATTGAAACTCCTCCCGAGGAAAGACAGGCCGTGCGAACGTTTGTGATAAGCTTTGATAAAAACATTATTAAAGAGGCCATAGGCAGGGAGCTTCACAGACACGGGCAGGTGTTTTTTGTTCATAACCGGATAAGCGACATTGATAAGTATGCTGCGATGGTTAAATCGCTGTTTCCTGATAGTGCTGTGGCTGTGGCACATGGGCAGATGCACGAACGTGAGCTTGAGGACAAGATGCTTAAGTTTATGAAGCATGAGATAGACGTGTTGGTTTCAACCTCAATAATTGGCTCAGGGATAGATGTGCCATCGGCTAACACGATAATTGTAAATCGCGCTGATATGATGGGTTTAGCCGACCTCTACCAGTTAAGAGGGCGTGTGGGGCGCTCTAACGTGAGAGCGTATGCCTACCTTATCACACCCAGCGAGGATGCAATGACAGGGGATGCCAAAAAGCGTATGATGGCAATTCAGGAGTTGAGTTACCTTGGAGCGGGGCTTAGGCTTGCCATGCGGGATATGGAAATCCGCGGGGCTGGCAACCTGTTAGGACCTCAGCAATCCGGTCACATTTACGCACTGGGGTTTGACACTTACATGGAACTGCTTGAAGAGGAGGTCGCAAAGCAGCGGGGGACTTTCATAGAGCGTGAGTTTGAACCGACTGTGGATTTACGCATTCAGGCATTGATACCGGAGGACTATATTGAGGATGTCGGGCTTAGGCTTAATTTTTACCGCAGAGTAGCCGCCGTAAAAGATGAGGATGCACTGATTGCCCTTAAGGATGAGATGAGAGACAGGTTTGGAGCTATTCCGGATGTTGTTGAAAACCTTTTAGGAGTTGTCAGAGTAAAGCAGCTTTGTAGGGCGCTTAAGATAGAATTAGTTAAGCGTGTTGGTCAAAAAATAGTTGTAACAGCCTCAGAGGATGCTGCTTTAAATGTTGAAAATTTACAAAAGCTCGGGAGAGTAAAAAATATAAAATTCCTTAAGAGCGGATTTGAATTTTCTCCCACTGATTTTAAAAAAGACGCCATCATTTCCGAATTGATTGAGTTATTCATGTCCTTTGTTTAAATACTTTCTTTATAATCTATATTAATTTTTTGAGGTGAGATTCCCACTTTTTTTAATAATACAGACGTGATATACTAACCGCTGTATCATGAAGCTAAATCCTGTTGACGGCATCGTCTATATTACAATGAGGTTGATAAAAAGATTTTTTGACAGCAGATTAACTGCGATTGAGTATTTTAATCCAACGCTTGTCAAAAGGATTTTAATTATCTCCTCTACTGCTCTGGGTGACACGCTGCTTTCCACCCCTGCAATAGCCGCCGTAAGAAGACGCTACCCTGATGCTAAAATTTCTGCTCTTATTCACACAAATTATCTTGAGCTTTTTATCACTAACCCCCACATTGACGAGTTTATACCATATTACGGTGGGTATAAAAAATTTTTAGTTACTGTATTGCGGCTCCGAAAACTAAACCCTGACACGGCGCTGATACTGCATGGCAATGAGCCTCAGGCAACACCTTTGGCATATCTTTCCGGAGCTGGATTTATCTTTAAAATTCCAATTCCGTCTCAGTACGGTTTTTTATTGAGTAATCACACTAACGGTTTTTCTGACAGCCCGTGGCAGCATCACGCCACATCGGTACGCCTGAAAACCGCCTCATTTGCCGATTGTAAAGAGGATGATTTAAGGATGGTGCTACCGGTTAGTGAGGAGGACTCAGACACTGTAAAGCGTATGTTGCAAATTTTGGGACTTGAAAGCAGATATATTTTAATTGGGTTTCAACCGGGAGCCGCTTTAAACTACAAGATGTGGCCGCAGAGTAATTTCACGGCACTTGGTAAGAAACTCGTTGAACTTAACCCAAATGTAAGAATAATAATTACAGGCTCTAAAGCTGAAAAGACACTGTGTACTAAAATTGCCGCAGATATTGGTCAAAGTGCTGTGCCGCTTTGTGGAGAGTTTCCGTTAAAATCCCTCGGAGCGCTTATTAAGGAGCTTTTTGTCCTTGTAACTAATGACACCGGCACAATGCACGTGGCAATAGCCACAGGCACTAAAACCGTGTCCCTGTTTTGTCCATCGTACTACTGGGGTGTTGGCAGAGCGTATGATTTTCATCTTCATAAGGTAATCTTCAAAGAGCAGCCGTGTGATCCGTGTGTGACAAAAAAATGTAAAGACCCCCACTGTATGGAGCTAATCAGCGTGGATGAGGTTTTCTCGGCCGTGAAGGAGTTTCTTAGTGAAAATAGCGATATATAATCTTACAACCACTACTAAGGCCGGAGGCGTGGAAACTTACACATGGGGCATAGCACGAGGGCTTGCAAAACGAGGACATGAGGTTGCCATCTATGGCGGTAAGTCAAACGATAACATTCCGAAAATGAATGGCGTCACGGTGTTTACCTATCCATATCTCAGCAGGGAGAAAATACCGTTTGTTGGCTCACGTCTCAGAAAATTCATAGAGCGCCTCTCGTTTGCTTTCTTTGCCGTTGGGCCGCTTATAAAACATTCTTACGATGTAATCTACATACATAAGTCTTTTGATCTGCCAATTGCGCGATATATTCGCAAGAAAACTGGTGCAAGGGTGTTTTTTCATAGTCAGGGAACGGAGTTTTATCCGGGATTTAGCAGCCTTGTAAGACGGGTTGATAAGTTTTTTTCTTGCAGCAGGTTTAATGCCGACTCTTTGGAACAGGAAACAGGGGTACGTCCCGTTGTCATTTATAATGGGATAGATACGAGTTTATTTAAACCCTCAGAGCCTGATGAGGATTTAGTAAAGCAGTATTGTCCGCATGGTGAGAAGATTCTTATCACAGTTTGCAGACTGGTTGGATGGAAAGGGGTACAATACGCTATAGCGGCGTTGCCGGAAATTTTAAGCAAACACAGGGTTAAATACTTGATAATTGGAGACGGAGAGTTTAGAAAATCTCTTGAGAAACAGGCTATAGAACTAAAGGTTGACGACAGTGTCGTGTTTTTGGGTAAAATAGCCAACAAGGATTTGCCGCGGTACTATAATCTTGCCACAGTGGCGTTATGTCCGAGCGTTTCCGATGAAACCTTTGGCATTGTAATAGCTGAGGCGATGTCAAGTGGCGTGCCGGTTGTGGCAACAAATATTGGCGGCATTCCAGAGGTGCTCTCAGAAGATGCCGGAGTGCTTATTCTCCCACGAGATGAGCAGGCAATCTTTAGTGCCGTTGATGCACTGCTCTCTGACGGTGCTTTTGCTGCGTCAGCAGGAAAAAACGGCAGACAGCGATGTTTGGATAAGTTTAGCTGGGATACCGTCACAGATAAATTTCAGAAGGAGGCACAACTCGGTGATTAAGCGGGTAGTCATGGTAGCACGTCCATTTTATGCAGTGCCTCCGCTTAAGGGAGCAGCCGTTGAGATGTGGATGTGTGAAGTTTCTAAAAGGCTCTTATCGTTTGAGCCGCACATAATTTCCATATCTGCGCCTTATTACCCGGATTATGAGTACCGTGATGGCATATATCATCACAGAGTGCGATTTGGAGGATTATACAAGCATTTGTTTCAAAAACTGACACGGCTTGATCCATTTTCATACGCTAAACGTGTTTTAAAAATAATCCGTGAAGTTAATCCTCAAATCGTTCATCTGCATAACTCTGTAAAGTTGTTTTTACCGCTTCTGAAATCCCTGTATGGAACTAAAATTAAAACTGTGCTGCATCTCCAAAACGAGCACCCTGTTGACGCTGCTCTGAGCACTGATGCACTATGGACTTGCAGCCGCTATCTGTTGAACTATTTTGATGGCTCTTTAATAAACGCAGGTAGTCGTACATGTATTTATAACGGCGTGGATTTGGATAAGTTTAGGTATTTTAAGGATGTTCCGGGTGAAAGAGAAGAAGTTCGGAGACGGTTTAATATAAAAAATGATGATTTCGTTGTTTTATTTATTGGGCGGGTATCGCCTGAAAAGGGTGTTGAACACATAATAGAGACGGCCGGTCTTTTACGCGATAAGAAAAACGTGAAGTTTTTTATAATCGGAGAGCTTCAAGAAGGGGATTTATGCAGTGACAGGGTAAGGTACGGTGTTGAAATGATGAGAAGAGCGGAGGTATTGGACGGCAAGGTAGTTTTTACAGGTATGTTTCCACCACAAAAGATGCACCATTTCCATCTTTTGGGAGATGTGCTGGTGCTTCCTTCAAACTTCGAGGAGCCTTTTGGGTTTGTCGTAATAGAGGCTATGGCAACAGGACTTCCGGTTATTGTGCGAAAAAAGGGTGGAGTGCCGGAGTATATCAAAGATAATGAAAATGGCCTGTTTATTGATGAGGCTGACAAAGCCGGCAGTATTTCAGGGATTATCAGAACTCTGATTAAAGACACGGCATTAAGAGAGAGCATAGGAATGAGTGGACGTAAAACCGTGGAGGAGCGTTTCAGTTGGCAGCGTATAGCAAGAGACTGTGAAGACGGTTATCAAAGACTTATGGATGAAAAATAATTAACGGAGGAGTTGAAATATGGGAAACAGATATGAAGAGGCACAGGTGGATGTGCGCACACTGGTAGGAGAGATTGTGGCAGAGTTTATGCCAGAGCTTATAAATGCACGGATAAAGGTGCTTTTTGACGTTAAAAAGAGAACGAGCCGAGGTAAAATAGTAATTAGCAGACTTCAGAAATGCAGCGACCTTCTCAGATTTCTGACCAAAGACGAGACCGGAGGAGGCGAGGGCTATGATTTCATCCTGTACCTTGACAAGGTAACAATAAACGCTGTTGATAAAGACGATAAGGTTAGAATCATTCGGCATCAGTTGCGCCACATTGAGGTGGACATTGAAACCCCTGAAAACCCATACAAGATAGTACATCCCGATGTGAGGGATTTTTTCATAGAGCTGGAACTTAATAAACAAGACATTCGATGGGCAGAGCGGGTCTCAGAGGTGGCAGCATCGCTCTATGAGGCTAAAACCGAGGCGGAGGCGAAGCTTTAATACTGAGTTGTGTCCAAAGATATAAATAAACGACTGGATTCCTGCCTTCGCAGGAATGACAAAAAGGGATAGGAATAACAGAAAAAAAAGGAATGACAGAGAGAGTGTGTCATAGGGGAATCCCCTTAGGGGAGGTCATTCCCGCCATCCCCATTTGTCATTCCCGCCGTTTCCCTTGTCATTCCCGCCGTTTCCCTTGTCATTCCCGCCGTTTCCCTTGTCATTCCCGCCGTTTCCCTTGTCATTCCCGCCTACGAGCGGGAATCCAGTCCATTTTCTTACAATTATATTACTTTTTGGAAATTACTCTGTATAAGAATATAAAACTATGAAATTAGACAGAAAAGCGAAACATGTTCTTGCTATAGCTGGCGGCAAAGGAGGGGTTGGTAAGAGTGTATTTTCCATTACGCTTGCCACTTTGCTTTCCGGCATGGATAACTCCGTCTGTCTTGTGGATTTAGACCTGGGAGGGGCAAATCTCCATACATATCTGGGGGTTATGGGTAAGACCATGTCATTAGCTCATTTCATTCAAAAGAAAGTAAAAACTCTTCAGGATGTTGTTACAGAAACCCGTGTGAAAAATCTGAGTTTGATAAGCGGGGTACATTATTTGCCCTCAATGTCAAATCCAGCCTCAACAGTTAAGGCAAAGCTGCTTAAACACATACGAGCGCTTGATGTGGATTTCGTTATAATAGACCTCGGAGCCGGTATGGATTTAAGCACAATGGATTTTTTTATAAATTCCGACAAAGGGTTTATAGTGACAGTGCCAGAGCCCGGCGCCATTATGAATGCCTATAGGTTTATAAAGGGAGCACTTTACAGAAAACTCCGCGGTGTGTTTAAAAACCATGCCGAGCTTGCCCCCGTTATTGACTCTATGACAGAGACGTCAACCTATGACGATTCCCTTATGCTTAACTTGTTTATAGAGAAGGTACTGAACACCGACCCTGAGGTCTATCCTCTTGTTATGGAGGTAAGCGAGAGTTTTGCCCCCTTTTTGGTTCTAAACAGGATAGGTCAAGAGGAGTCAAGCCGTTTAGTGACAAGTCTGATTAACCACTGCTTTACAAAGTATGGCGTTAAGTTAAACTATGTCGGAAACATTCCCGATGTAAGAGAAATAAGCGCTTATCTGCTTGATATCCCATCGTTTTTGCAGACTAAATCTGGAGCAGCATTCACATCGTCAGTTAAAAGCATAGTAAGAACATTTCTCCTTAGTTTGCATGACTCAAAAGTCATAACAGAGCGTCTTCAGATAAGATCAGAGTACAACGACAGTGAAATAGAAGAGCTATCCCGCATAATAGACAAGCTTAATTCAGATATTTTTATAGGCTCAAGCAAAAAACTCTGGAAATTAAGGTTATTTTTTAAACCTCTTGATGTTGTTCGCTTTCTTATAGGCAAGGGTGTTAAAGAGGAAATTTTCTTTGAAGTAAAACAGGGCGCTTTTTTAGGAGTGTGAGCAAGGATTAAGCGCCAAAATAGGGCTAAATTGTCTTTATTATTGACATTGCATATAAAACCTGGATTCCTGCCTCCGCAGGAATGACAAGAAAGAAAAGGAATAACAGAAGAAGAAAAGGAATAACAGAAGAAGAAAAGGAATAACAGAAGAAGAAAAGGAATAACAGAAAAAGAAAAGAATGACAGAATAGGGGAGGAAACTAAAAAATCCATCCACTCCTTTGTCATTCCCACATATTCCTTTGTCAGTCCCACATATTCCTTTGTCATTCCCGCCTCTTCCCTTTGTCATTCCCGCCTCCGAGCGGGAATCCAGTCCTTTTTTCTCCATACTTATATCACCTTTTTGGAAGCTACATGGGATGAGAGATAAAGAGTGAAAAAAAATTTTTAAAATAAAAAATTTACTTGACAAACATACCTTTTTTTTGATATAAATCCAGTAGTGATGCTTAATGTGATATCTTTTTTAACTTTTTTAAATAAATGATTTTTTTACTTGACAAAGCATGATGATTGAGTTAATATATTGGAATGAGAATTTATATGGTGTATTTGAAGAAAAAGACGGAGCATAGGCAGAGCAGTTGCTGTGTTGGGTGGATGAGAACGGTTGGTATTATGAGTGTGAGGGAACTAATAAGTGTTAGATGTGATATTTATTTTTTAAGGCTCTTGACAAAAGATAAGTGTTTAGGTTACAGTTTCGCATAGTGGAACTGGATAAGGATCTGAAGTATAGATTATGGTTAGAGAAAAATACATGATAAGAAAGGGGGTGCAAGGGTCCAGAATAAATTAAAGCCTGCGTAGCAGGATAATTTGTAACTTAGTTGTTAGGGAAAATTAAAAGTTAAGGAGGCATTCTAATGAAGAGAAGTTTGGTTTATGTTTTGTTGTTGGCACTGGTGTTAACAGGTATGGGCATATATGGTGCAGCAAAGGTTGATGCTGGCACCTATGTAAAGTACTTTATACCCTACCTCAGCACCAACACCAACGGCGTAACTTATTGTGTACTTTCAAACATGGGTGGTATGTTTGATAACGTGTCAAGGACAGTAGTTCAGGTAACCGGTAACGCAGCTGGAAACGCAAGTCAGGCTGTCATTACTCATGATGATCCAGCAGCGTACAACAACATGACTTTCAGAAGCACAAACCAGTTAACGTTTAGCGGTCAGTATGTGTACATTGGAACAGGTAACACTCAGATATTTACACTTACCAGCGACACTTCTACAGCATCTGGTTTACAGAACTACGGTTTAACATTGTCAATGGTAGCTGCTAGTACCACTGTCAACGTTAACGCAGGTTCAGCAGCTGGTATAGCTAGGTCTTCTATGCTTGACTGTAAGAAAATGAGTATGTCTTGTTTCCAGGGCACTACTTCCCCGAAACGTAACATGATCGGCTATACCTGTGAGTCCGGTATGTATGACGGTACTACCTACAGAGTTTACAAGGTTGATAGTTGGACATCAACGTTTCTTAATGGTGGGAACTTTATTACCAATACGTATGCAGTGTCTGGCACAGACAACTCAACAGACTTAGCATACTAATTTAAGTCTAATAAACAACCAATTAAGGGGGCAGCTTAGCTGTCCCCTTTTTTTTATGGGGTGGGTGTTAAAATGAATGAAAAGGGACTGGATTCCAGCTCGGAGACGGAAATGACAAAGAGACACAAAAAAAGGAACTGGATTCCTGCCTCCGCAGGAATGACAAAAGAGGAAAGGAATGACAAAGTAGAGAGAATTGAAAAAAGGAAGTGGAAAACCGCTCAAAGACAGGAATGACAAAGAGGAAAGGGCTTGGCTCGTAGACGACGGGAATGACAAAGAGGTGTGAGTTCCTTTTTTTCTGTCATTCCTGCGAAGGCAGGAATCCAGTCTTTTAATGAGGGCAATATGAAACAATATTACGTATATATAATGGCAAGCAAGAGAAATGGGACATTATATACAGGGGTAACCTCTGACTTATTAAAACGTGTTTACGAACATAAAAATGACATGGTAGATGGTTTTACTAAAAAATATAAAGCCCATACACTGGTATATTACGAGACCACTAATGATATAAATGTTGCGATAGAAAAGGAGAAGCAAATTAAGAAGTGGAAGCGACAATGGAAAATAAGAATTATTGAAGAGAATAATCCTGAGTGGAATGATATATCTGGATTCCTGCCTTCGCAGGAATGACAAATAATAGGGCAGTAATGACAGAGAGACATGAAAAAGGACTGGATTCCCGCTCATAGGCGGAAATGACAAATAGATACAAAAAAAGGACTGGATTCCTGCCTCCGCAGGAATGACAAAAGAGGAAAGGAATGACAAAGGGCTGGCGATTTTAAAGGGAATCTACTTAAGGGGCGGGCGATCTCATCTTTTTTCAGTAAGACTGTATTACAATAATCTAGTGATTAACTTACTGTATTGCTCATGAGAGCCTATCCAGAACCAAAATATATCATCTTTCTATGTTTTAGCCCTAATGCTCTCCAGTAAAGCCCTATTCTTATAGAATATACCTCTTTGTTTTCGTATAACTTTTTGAATATCAACTTTTCATCAAAAGGATTCTCTAACCATGACTTATAAATTTCCTTATACCAAGTAGCTTCCAAAAAGGTAATCTACTAGTGGAGAAAAAGGACTGGATTCCCGCTCGTAGGCGGGAATGACAAAGGAGAGTGCGCTTCTCTTTTCTGTCATTCCTTTTTTCTTGTCATTCCTGCGAAGGCAGGAATCCATTTTTTTATTTATGTCTTTGAACGCAACTCAGTATTAGTCTTCTGCTTAATTTCTTTTAGCAGGTTATTATAATGTTTCCAAAAACTTCTTACTACATAGGATTTCACAGTTTGTCCAAATCCATTAGTTCGATATTAGCAGACTCAACCTCTCTTAGTGTCTCCTCAACCATCTTGTCAAAAAACATCCTGAGAATTGCTAAAAGCTATATCCCAGTTAATTTCATCTATAAGCTCGTCGATCATTCTCAGAGCAACACCTTTATCTTTTTTTAGAATATTTGTCAACTGTTTTATCCTCACGATTGCTTCAATCGGCAAGCCTTCTAGTTCTATAACCTCCATAAGTCCTCCTTTTTTATTCAAATTTATGTGTGGACGCTTTTAAACTTTATGAAACTTAATGCTTATATACTTAATTCCGGTACATAGTTTTATGTCAGCTAAGGATACATTAAAAAGGACTGGATTCCAGCTCGGAGGCTGGAATGACAAAGGAGAGTGCGCTTCTTTTTTCTTATCATTCCTTTTTTCTTGTCATTCCTGCGAAGGCAGGAATCCATTTTTTGCTAACGGAGTTAACTGCATAGGTAATTAAAACTTTTAACTATAGTTGTTTTAACACGTACTGCAATTATGTGATGAGCAGCCGCCACAGCTCTTACCGCCACCTGAATCCCCTGTTGACGATTTGTTGCTGCCGCCCATACCAAAAAGGGACATCTTTTTTCTCACGTCTTTGTTCTCACACTTTGGGCATTTTACAACAGTTGTGCTAAACACAATCAGTTCAAAGTCCTCATTACATTTTTCACAGTTGTATTCATAAATCGGCATATTGTTTCAACTCCTCTCTTGTCAAGCGAAGTTCATTACACTGCGCACTATTTCCATAGTCTCCGAGGCCGCCTTCTGTGCCTTAATGTTGCCAGCCTCTATTATTTCGGAAAGTTTTGAGGGAGCGTTTTCAAGCTCTCTCCTTTTTTCCCATATCGGCTCCATAACTTTAAATATATTTTGCAACAAAATACCCTTACAGTCAAGACAGCCAAATGCCGCCGCTCGGCAGTTATCTGCAACATGAGTCTGTTCCTCTTTTGACGAAAACACCTTATGAAGCGCATACACCGGAGACTGCTCAGGGTTGCCCTTATCGGTTTTCCGTTTTCTGGCGGGGTCTGTCATCATGGTTTTGATTTTCTTTTCCACCACCTCGCGAGTGTCGGAAAGATATACCGCATTGTCATAACTTTTGGACATTTTTCTGCCATCCACTCCAACCACCTTTGGAAACTCAGTTAAAAGCGGCTCCGGCTCTACCATTGCCGTTGTGTTATAGAGAAAATTAAACCGCCGGGCAATTTCCCTTGCAAACTCAAGATGCGGCACCTGATCAACTCCTACAGGAACATGCTTTGCCCTGTATATTAAAATGTCGGCAGCCTGAAGCACTGGGTAGCCTAAAAACCCATACGTGTTTAAATCCTTGTCATGTACTTCGGTTTGCTTTTCTTTGTACGTTGGCACTCGCTCAAGCCACCCCAGAGGAGTCATCATACTAAGGAGCAGATGCAATTCGGCGTGTTGCATAACTTTAGACTGTAAAAACACAGTACATTTTTCAGGATCCAGTCCTGCCGCTATAAAGTTAATCAGCAAATCCCGTGAGTAATCTTTAATGAGAGAGGGATTGGCATAGTTTGATGTCAATGCGTGCCAATCTGCGACACAGTAGTAGCAGTCATAAACGTCCTGAAGCTGTACCCAATTTTGAAGAGCGCCGACGTAGTTTCCAATGTGTAGAAGTCCACTTGGCTGCATTCCGCTAAGTACCCGCTCTTTCACATAAACCTCCCAATCTGCTCAACAAAAATTTGAACAATCATTTGTATGATAATTTGAATAGGGGTAATTATAAACCGCAGCACCCCAAGAAACCATAGCCCCAGTATTATGAAAGTTCCATAAGGCTCAAGTTTAGATACCTGATAAGCGAACCTGTAGGGGAGCATACTTACCAGCACACGTCCACCGTCCAGAGGCGGAATAGGAATCAGGTTAAAGGCCGCAATGAATATGTTAAAACTCAGACTGTAACTAAGCATGTGAGAGATGGGAACCAGTATCTTTGCGGCCAGAAACTCGTCTTGTGAGGAGTTATACATGGCGCGCACAATGGCAAACAAAAACACGCTGATTATTGACAAGATAATATTCATAACTGGGCCGGCAAGGGCTACTAAAGCCATATCCCTGCGCGGATTTTTCAAGTTTCCAAAGTTAACCGGCACAGGCTTAGCCGAGCCAAAGATAAAAGCCCCGTTTGAGCCAATAAAAAGCATTATCGGAATTACCACAGTACCCATTAGATCAATATGAGCTATGGGATTAAGCGTAAGTCTGCCCATCTCCTTAGCCGTAGGGTCGCCAAGCTTATAGGCGATAAGGCCGTGAGCTGCCTCGTGAAAAGTTATCGCCACAACTATCGGTATGACGGCAATCGTCAGGGTTCTGAGTAACTCTACCGGGTCCACAAGAGCCTATCCCCCTCAGCAACTATCACAGCGGGCTCAGTATATGGTCAATAACCGCACGTGCCGCTACTATCGGGTCAATGATGGCGCTGTCCATGTCTCCACCCTCGCGCTTGTTTGACAGGAAGTTGATTCTGTCCTGCATCCTGTTTCGTAAATAGGCAAGGTACTTTTCATCCCGCGAAGGTTTGTACTTCTTGTCGTAATCTTGACCGAAGAGTTCTTTGCCATTTTTTGGTACTTGAAGACCGGGAAACGCTTTCCAGTCTCTCCACTCTATCGTTCCGCGCTTAAGTTCTGTCACAATGGAAAGCGACAGGTTTTTGGGTATATCTATCAAACCTCCTGCAAGCCCAAAAGCATACGTATTCATAATATAGCACTCCGTGCCGGTTTGGAAAAGTTTATAAAACTGCTGACAATCCCAAAGAAGAGGAAACACCCTGAAGGGATTTGCAAACGGCTCTATGACAAGTTTCTCAAGCTCTTTTGGGTCAACGTTTTCCACGCCTTTTGCTCTCATCGTGCTTAGGGAGGCGCCCATTGCAACAGCCAGCCAGTTGTTTTTTATCTTAGTTATCGGAGGCATACTTGGGTCTTTCTGAAGCCATATCACTTTTCCGGGACGCTCACAGGAATCGGCATAGTTAAACATATCGCGGCTCTTTATACATCTGCCGTTGTTGTTTCTGACATCCTCGCAGACTATTTTCACCTGCCCGTCAGGTCGCTTTGTTATCGCTACGTTTTGTGCCGAGTAAAAATACTTAATCAGTGGGTCGTCATATTTTATCGCATCGGTTTTATCAAACAGGCTTGGCTCTATCGCTACTGTGAAATTATTGTCAAGATCAATTAAAAAAGCATCGTCATGAATTACGGTTACAACCTCATCTGACCGAAGCGTTCCCTCGTGGTCATGGCTGTTGGTTATTGAGGACTTACCGGAACCAGATAGTCCAA
Organism: Nitrospirales bacterium LBB_01; assembly: GCA_004376055.2. Lineage (GTDB taxonomy): Bacteria > Nitrospirota > Thermodesulfovibrionia > Thermodesulfovibrionales > Magnetobacteriaceae > Magnetomonas > Magnetomonas plexicatena. The sequence continues at coordinate 720,364 of CP049016.1, read as the reverse complement.
AGACGGCAATAGGAGTACTGTTGCCAATTGTTTTAATACCGCCGTGACAGGCCACCATGTTGTGTCTTACTCCAATAGTCCAGGCCAGTGTAAGAGTGCCTTTTTTGCGCTCGCCAAAGTATCTAAGCCCAAGTATAGCAATACAGTTTTGCATTTCATCAACAATAATAAGACCGTCGGGATAGTCAGGATGGCTCCAGTCCTGATCGGCCAGCACCATAATATCCGGCTCGTCAAGCACCCGTGATTTTGCATAAGTATCAGTCCACGGCTTCATCCACGGAGTGAAGTTAAAAGCCCAATCGAGCATATTTTTAGCATCAGTCTGAGGACTTATCAGATACGCTTTCATCATAAAATCCGGGTGAAGCCCTACAATACCCTCAAGGACAAATGATGGTTTTTTATTAAAATTATATATCGCTTCTCTTAATATTGTAAGGTACATGTCCTTGTCTTTACCCATCTCACGGACAAGCCTTCTTGCTTTTGCCGTGCGTCCGACAATGCGTCCGTCATTTGACACCAAAACCTTAGCGTCAGATGGAAGCCCATACATTTCAGGTTTATACATAGGTTCTGTGGTTACTATAACCTCCGGCTGCTTTATGGAAAATTCATAGAGTTCATTTAAATTGGTGTTTTTAACTGAATTAGCATACATGGCGCTTTCAATTATCGCTCTCCACGGAGAGCCCGGTAATTTGTGTACACTTGCCATCTTTTCAAACTCCTTTTTTCAAGTTTTATTTTTTAAACGTTTTATTTATTAATTTGTTTAAATGACTTTGTAGTTAACTCCGCTAATAAAAAACTGGATTCCTGCCTTCGCAGGAATGACAAAAACAGAAAGAATGACAGAAAAAGAAACAAATCCACTCCTTTGTCATTCCCGCCTACGAGCGGGAATCCAGTTCCTTTATGTATATCTTCAACTGACATAAAACCTTCTACCAGATTTAGCATCTTAAACATTTTTACTTATTTTCAACCATCTCCCAAATACCACAAGGACACACTCCAGCGCAAAACCCGCAGCCTATACATATGCTGTCATCTGAGACGTATTCATAGCCGCCGCTTTCTGGGGTTACTCTGCTTATGGCTCCCACGTGACACACCGCTTCGCACATGTGGCAGTCACGGCAGACAGCACAGGACATACATTTGTGTCCTTCAGATTTTGCCGAAAACTGAGTATCCCTGCACACCTCATAATATACGTCTTTTATCTTTTGGTAAGGTATCGGGAGCACTGGTGCAGGTCTATAGAATGCGCCTCCAGTAAGAAGCGTGTGCACGGCAAGCGCTGTGTGCCGACCCTGACCTATGGCGTGTGTTGCAAGCCCTTGTTGTTTGGCATCCCCAATTGCAAAGACCTTAGCATCGGATGTGTGCCCGACCTCATCGGCCTCAATTGAGCCGCCTTTGTTTGTGTGTACGCTTGCAGGCAGGAAATCAGTTACCGGAATATCACCTATTGAGTATATGACAACATCGGCGTCTATAGTTGAGCCGTCGGTAAAATAGACCTTATTTTCTTCTTTCACATATTTGTCAGTGAACTTTGGCCACACAACCTTAGTGCCAAGGGATTGTGCAATTTCAAGTTCTTTTCCAAACGCCGCAGGTTTTTGCACATCGACAGCCGTTACTTCTTTGGCTCCTGTGTGGTAGGCCTGTGCAGCAACGTCCATACCAACGTTTCCAGCTCCTATGATAAGTACCCGTTTACCGGTAAGGTCATAGGTTTTGCCCGTATTGAGACCCCGTAGAAAATCATAAGCGCTTATGGCAGATTCAACGCCTGAGAAAGATGGCTTTCTTGGTTTATGCGCTCCTACTGCCACAATTACTACATCGTGGCTTTTGTATATTTCGTTAAATTTAGCTGAATCTATAGCAGCTTTATAGTTAATTTTTATCCCTATATCTTTTATCCTTTTAAGCTCATGTTGAAGCACATCCTGAGGCAGCCGTTCTCGTGGAATAGATAACTCAAGCTTACCGCCTATCTCCTCAGCCTCCTCATAGAGTTCTACCGAATGCCCTTTAAGCGCAAGTTGCCATGCGGCCGAAAGCCCAGCCGGGCCTCCTCCGATTACAGCTACCTTTTTGCCAGTGGATGGCTCTTTCTTTGGCGCTTTAACGTTAAGACTTGCTTTGCCAAGACCTTTAATGTCAAGCGGCTTATCAATGTGTCCTCTTGTACAGGCATCCATACAGAGGTTAGGGCAGATTTCGCCGCACACGGTAGCAGGAAGGGGCGAGTACTGAAGGATAAGCTCCAGTGCCTCTTCAAGTCTGTCATCCCGAATCAGTGCCGCTCTTTTTTGTGTAGGAATACCGCTTGGGCAGTTTCCCTGACACGGTGGGGCATATTTTTTGTTGCTCCACAGGGGTTTATATCTTCTGTCGGCGCCAGTTGTAATATAAGGAATTGGAGTAAGCGGATGATTTACGTACTCTGCAAATATGCCTCCTTTTCCAACTCCATTTTCCCATATATCTGATTTAAATTTAGCAATTGTCATCTTAAAAACACTCTTTTTGGAGCGCTCTGCGGCGGTGTATGGAATCAGTTTCTTCCATGCGCCTTTGTCATGGGTCAACTCATCAAAATAGTTAGCCCTGTCTATCGCCTCAAGGTAGGTTTTCATTTTAGGAGTAAGCCAATCCCAGTCGGCATCGGTTAGCTCAAGGAGTTTAACATCCTCTTCGCTATAGCCGCTTATTTTTCCTCTGAAATAGACAACGCCGCCGACCATTCCAACGCATGGTCTATAGCCAAGAACGCTTAGCTGATTTTTGGGGTTTACTCCGCACACTACAGCAATTCCTCCGGCTTTAAACTCGGCAAATGTATCGCCTACGTCTCTAAAGTACCATGACTCAGGCGGAGGCTGCTTTGGGTTATGCTTAGTCATTGTGTCGCACCGTGCACCTCCGCTGCCCTGTACATAGAGAATACCTTGAGCTGCGGCATTATGAGCGCCGTTTGTGACATCGCCAAGCACTGTGATGTTAGCCCCACAGTTTAGCCAACCGACATCGTCTGAGGCACTCCCGTGGACAACTATTTCAGTGCCAAACATTCCCATGCTGCCAAGCCGCTGCCCGGGTGAGCCATAAACCTTAAAGCGTACAGTCTCACCACGAGGCCATATTCGCCCGCCAATGCCGTGTTGTCCGTCTGCGGTTATGGTAATGTCTCTTACGCCCTTTTCAACATGCGCCTGTATTGCCTCTTCAAGCACTCTTGACGGCACTCTGTTGTTATCTGCCTTACCGTTTATCGTTATTTTCTTACTCATAGTTTTCTATCCAACCTCTTATACAATGTTATACATCACTATACGCCTGGGCAGGGGAATCCCCTTCAGGGGAACGCTGACCCCTAACAGACATAGCTAATACCAAGCCTTTCTGCAATTGCAGGATCATCGGCGCTAATAGCGTCAGACATTCCGATGGGAAGCTCTGTGCTCCTGCCTAGCGGAGCAAATATCTTTTTAAGTTCCACATCCAATGACTTATAGATTTCTACAACCCGCTCGGCCACTTTTTCCGAATCCAGACGTCTGTATAGTTTCGGATCCTGAGTGGTTATGCCGCGTGGACACCGCCCAATGTTACAGACATTACAGCGGTTGTTTTCATCGCCAAGACATCCTGCCGCTCCTTGCATCATGTATTTGCCAATGGATACTGCTGATGCGCCAAGCATGATTAATGATGCAGCGTTTGCCGCCAGATTACCTTTCTTACCAACGCCGCCTGCCGCTATTAGCGGGATTTCATTTTGTTTCCCAGCCTTAACAAGGTCAAGGTAGCAGTCTCTTATGTTAGAAGCTATAGGGTGTCCCATCTTATCCATTGACACATTATAAGCCGCCCCAGTGCCGCCATCTTCGCCATCAATTGAAAGCGCCGCAGCGTACGGGTTCCGTACAAGATTATTAAGCACGGACTTTGCCGTTTTTGAGCCAGAAATCTTAGGATACACCGGCACTCTGAAGCCCCACGCCATATACATGGACTGAATCATCTTAGCGACAGCCTCTTCAATAGAGTACTTTGTCTGATGTGTGGGAGGGGAGGGCAAATCAACTCCGATAGGCACTCCCCGGATTTCCGAAATTAACTTTAACACTTTATGACCCATAAGAAGACCGCCGTCACCGGGCTTTGCCCCTTGACCGTACTTTATCTCTATCGCACAGGGGTCCTCTACCATGTGGGGAATCGCCCTGATAATCTCATCCCAACCGAAATATCCGGAGGCTATCTGAGGTATGAAGTATTTAATAAATCTTGATTTTAAGAGCCTAAGCGGCATTCCGCCCTCGCCTGAGCACATAACCACTGGCATATGCTCAACCTCGTTTAAATATGTAATGCCCATAGCCAGCCCCTCCCACATCGTAGGAGAGAGCGCCCCAACCGACATACTGCCTATCATGACAGGGTATATTTCTCTTACAGGAGGTATGAATATTTTGGAGTTTTTATCCATCGCTACATTGCCATCGGAGACAGTAACCGGCAGCTCATCGGGGGGCAGAATGCGCCCCAGATATGTGCGTATTCTGAACTCGTGTCTGCCTGCGTCAAGCGCCGGGTCAGTGAGCATTGAAATTCTGGTAAATTTAAGCCTGTCAAGAGTTGACACTAATGGGTCATTACGGCGACCGCCGCGAGTGTAAGGGTGCCCCCCTGTGTTTTTAAGGGTTAGAAATTTGTGTGTCGGGTTTAACTCCGGCTCTATTGCCTCATTAGGGCAGACCAAAGAGCAAGTGGCGCATCCTGTGCAGTAGTTTGCAATGTTTGAAGATTGTTTTACGACGGTTTCTACACTTCTTTCAACTTTTGGGTTTGGCACAGGGCCAAATGACCCAACCGTACGCTTCGCTGTAACTGAGGGAGTAATCGCAAGCATTGGGCATACTGCAGTGCAACGCCCACAGCGCTTACACCTGTCAGAGCGCCACCTTATTATATATGGAAAGTCTTTAAGTGTTAGTTCATGGTTTTGGTCCAACCTTGCAGCTGGTTCCATACTCTTACCTCCTTTGCCTGCGGTGAGACAATAACCATATCGTATCTCATAGGGTAAATATCCGTGGATGGGTCTCTTTCAGAAATAGCGCTGTTAAGTCCGCACTGTTCTGAGACAAGGGCATATTTGCCCGGAACTCCGCCGACGACTCCAGGGCGCAGCTTCTTAGCATCCTGCACCATAAAACAGTGCCCATCCGGTGTAAAGCCTATCACACAGTTTGGGCCGTCTATGCAGAGAAACCGTAGGCACATTTTCATATACATAGCGAAATCCTTATCCGGTCTGTCCTCAATCTCTTCTTTTTTAAGCGGAGTGATAACGTCTTTGTAGTATTTTAGCGGATAACCCAACACCTTGTTGGTGTAGTGCAGAATGTGAGTAAAGACCTCGCTATCGCTGTTATAGCCAATGTAGCCCGGTAACCCGCGGCTTGTCAGATACTCTCTAATTGGGACAAATGCGGTGTTCTCGCCGTTTGTCATAGAACCATAACCCTGAATAAAAAACGGATGGCAAGCGTAAAGATTTATGGCGTAATTGGTATTTTGCCTGCCCTGAGCTAGAATTATCTTTGCCTTAAGTGAGGATTGATCAAGACCAAAGAATTCGCTTAATTGTATCGGATCGCCAACCTCCTTAAGAGTAAGGATGTCTGGGTAGAAGGAAAACACTATGATGGATTCATCCTCTTGCCCCATAGCTCTGAGTTTAAGGCGGATGTCAAGAAGGAGGGCTTCTTTTTCAGTAGTGGATTTATCCTGAAACTCATCCGGGTAGTCATAAACGTTTGCAAAGTAGCAGTCTCTTACCTTAACGCCGGTAACGGGTTTGATTTTAGGATGCCATGAGTGGACAGACTTAAAACCAGACGCAGACATGAAGTTGTCAAGTTCCTTCATGCCGCTTTTTGAGCAAATTCCAGAGAGAATGGGGTATTTTTTAAAAGATTCAAATTCTCCGCCGAGGTCTTTTAAAATCAGACCCATTCCAGAGCCATCGTGTCCCTCTTTCATAGTCTCAAGGGACAGTACATTTTCCATTGGAGAGATGTACTCTCCTGAAGTTATTGCGCTTAACCGGCACATGTTTTTTTGCCTCTTATTTTAAAAAATTTTTCTAAAAATGTGTCCATCACACCACACCAAACGACGCGGTAAGTAATATAAACCCATTTTGAATATTTTGTCAATGAGAACAGCGAAAAAACATAAAATCAGTGTAAAAATACAAAGAAACTCGGAAAAGAACGGTGATTTTGAAAAAACAGTGTGGATAACAATGTATTACTAGTTTTTCATCCTTGCCAAAAGCGCATTGACCTTTGCATCGCTTTTTTTGAGTTTCTCCGTGAGAATTATAGCCAAATTTTTGTAAAGTTTCAGACAGAGCCGGGGCTCTGATGTTCTTAGTATTACCTCGTTGATGGCGATAAGGCTGCAATCGGTCTCAGCTACGGCGGCAGCAAACCGTGGGGCAGCCGATATGATAGACATCTCCCCAAAACACTCGCCAAGCTTTAGTACGTTTAATATGGTTTCCGTGCCTGAGTCATCAAACTGTTTAGTGATTTTGACCTGCCCTGAAATGATTATAAACATCTTACTCCCTACGGTGTTTTCCTTAAAAATCACATCTCCCTTCTTATATGAAAGCTTAAGACTGATGTTATAAATTGTGTTAAGCTCATCTATTGAGAAATCAGAAAAAAACGCATAGTTTCTTTTAAGGCTTTGCAGGAATTCCTTATCGGCATATTCTTTGGATATATCAAGTTTCTGAGTCTCCAGCAACTCCTCACGATTATGAAAAATCTCCAGCTCATCGGCAAATTCACCTGCGGACTGGTATCTGTATTCTTTGTTTTTTTCAAGTCCCTTTAATATACACTTGCTGAGGTCCTCGGGAATAGTGGGGTCAATCTTGTAAAGTTGGGTAGGTGTGGTGGTCTTTATTTTCTGAAAGAGTTCGGGAAGCGTGGGCGCTGAAAAGGGTTTTTTACCCGCAAGAAATTCATACGCAAGACAGGCTAATGAGAAAATATCTGTTTGTCTGTCAAGCTCCAGTCCTGAAATCTGCTCAGGCGACATATACGAGGGAGTTCCCAGAATTCTTTCGGAGGATTGTTTGCCAATGCCAGTGTTTGAGGATGAGAGCATAGCTATACCAAAGTCCATAATCTTAACCTGATAATCCCGCACTGCTCTTTTGTCGTCTGAGACAATCATTATGTTAGCAGGTTTTATGTCTCTGTGAATCACACCTCTTTGATGCGCATAGTGAAGCGCATTGGCTATCTGAATCAGTAACCCTACCTTTTCAATAAGTCTAAACGATGCTTTTTCCATGATTATGCTTTTAAGATTAACTCCGTCCACGTACTCCATCACAAAGTAGTGAATGTCATTAAATTCACCAACGTCAAAAATGGTTGCTATGTTAGGATGGGATAACTTTCCGGCAATTCTCACCTCCTGATAAAACAGAGTGAGCATATCCTTTAAATTGACATTTGTTATGGCTTTCCCCATTTTGATTGTCTTTATGGCAACCACCCTGTCAATAATCGTATCCACACCACGATAAACAAGCCCCATTGCTCCTGCCCCAAGCTCATGCAATATCCGGTACCTGCCAATTTTTGTCATGGCAATTGTGGAGTCGTATAACAGGTTGAATTTTTTCATATAAACAGATATATTATAACACAATAAACCTTTAGAAGAGACTCATAGATACACATTGCTTAATAGAAGATGAGAATAAGAATTTTACCCTCAGATTGTATTTTTTTTATCTGCGTTCATCTGCGTCATCTGCGGATTGATCTTTTCAAATATTCTTTACTTTAATGGTTAATCACTCTTAATGACCTTATTCCGGTTTAAGTGTGACAGCCCTGTGTGCAATGTCTTTTCTGTAGTGCATATTGTCAAAGTGTATCAGTTTAATCGCCGAGTAGGCTTTATCAAGAGCATCTTTAACGTTTCTGCCTAGTGCGCTTACAGCACAAACTCTGCCCCCTGCAGTCACGATGGAATTGTCCTTATACCCCGTTCCGGCATGAAAGACAACCACATCTTTGAGCGGCATTATTTTATCAAGTCCTGTTATTGGTTTATCCTTTTCAAATTTCCCGGGATACCCGCCTGAGGCTAACACCACAGTAACCGAGTGTCTGTTTGACCACTCAACTTTCACTTTATCCAAATTACCCTCAATTACGCCAAATATTATATCAATCAGTTCCGTCTCAAGCCGCATGAGGACAGCTTGAGTTTCAGGGTCGCCAAGTCGGCAGTTAAACTCAAGCACATAAGGCTTTCCGTCTTTAATCATAAGTCCGGCATAGAGAATTCCCTTGTATATGATACCCTCTTTTGCAAGATAATGGACTACAGGCTTCATGACTTTTTCCATGACCACTTTTTCCATATCTGGAGTTATCACTGGGGCCGGACTGTAAGCGCCCATGCCTCCGGTGTTTGGCCCAGTGTCGTTATCAAACACGCGTTTGTGGTCCTGAGATGAGACCATAGGAATTATCGTTTTACCGTCGGTAAAGGCCATGAAGGAGGCCTCCTCGCCTTCAATACAATCCTCTATGACGACTCTGTCTCCTGCCGCGCCAAAAGCCCTGTCATTCATGATTAACCTGATGGCAGAGACTGCCTCATCGGAGGTACCTGCTACCACAACCCCCTTGCCTGCGGCAAGCCCATCTGCCTTAACTACAATCGGAGTGCCCTTGATGCGCACATATTCCTCTGCGAGTATGCTTGATGAAAACACTTTGTAATCGGCTGTGGGAATCCCGTGGCGTCTCATGAAATCCTTAGAGAAGGCCTTAGAGCATTCAAGCTGAGCGGCTTTATGGTTTGGGCCAAATATTTTTAAACCCTCTTTTTCAAATGTATCCACAATGCCGGCACAAAGTGGTACCTCAGGGCCCACAATTGTGCAGTCTATCCACTCATATTTTACGAAATCTATAAGAGCCTTCACGTTATCCACCTCTATGTCAACACAATCGGCCATAGCGGCAATGCCGGCGTTACCGGGGCAGCAATAAACCTTATCCACCCGTTTGCTCTTTTTTAAAGCCCATATGATGGCGTGCTCACGCCCGCCGCCGCCTATCACCAGTATCTTCATTGTCTCCCCCCGAATCTATTTATTAAATTATTTTTTAAATTTCTGATTAACTGAAAATTCTTGCCGGCAACTGTCCTCAGTTTTTCAACCAGACTTAATCCGTCATGTTTTACAAACTCTATCAGACCCATGTTGCCGCCCCTGTAGCTGTTACAGGTGTCTAATTTGTAAGCTCTTACTTTCCTGTTTTTTATAGCTCTTTCAACGTGCTCTGGATCAAAATCAAGGTGTTTTCTGAGAGCATATTCAACGAAGCCAAACTCATTCATATGCGTCATGTTGCCGCTTGACGGGCTTATGTTTCCGGTATGAAACCGATATTTCACCAAAACATCTTTCATCACAAGAATACTCCTGTCCCGGTACCTGAGCAGTCTTAGCCAATAATCAAAATCCTCAGTGGCTTTCATGTTCTCATCCTGATACCCAATAGCGTCAACGACCTCTTTTCTTATAACCGAGCTTGAGTTCACCACTACACAGTCATAAAGCATATCCTTAAATAGCACAATCCTGTGTTCAGTATAATCAAGGGCAGGTTTCTTAAATCCCGGGAAAAACATGGCGTTTGTTGACACTGCAAGGATGTCTTTATGGGCGGCAAAAGTGTCAAGCTGTTTTTGGAGTTTTTCCGGCAGCCATAAGTCATCCGAGTCAACGAACGCTATAAATTCACCGGAGGCCTCTTTAATCCCCTGATTGCGGCTTGCAGCTATGATGTGTCTGATGCGGCTTTGTAAAAATTTTATTCTGCTGTCTTTAAATCTTTTTACAATGGCTTCTGTGGCATCCTCCGAGTAGTCATCTACGATAATAACTTCAAAATTCTGATATGTCTGAGCTAATACAGATTCCAGAGTTTCTCTAAGAAGCTCTCCACGATTGTATGTCGGTATTATTATTGATACCAGCGGATTCACTCTGTATAATAACAATAAGCGGTAAGCTGAGTAAATTGTCTGTTGTTAATACATCACTGTGAAGCAAATCTCAATACTGTGATACCGATAAAGGGCATATTTGCGGCATAGTCAAGTAAGGGGACTTTTTTTACCTTGTAGTTTTCGTTTTCTTTGTTTTTAAGTCCGCTTGCATGTACTAAGTAAACATCGCTGTTTTCCACCTTGATTATACCCTCGTGGCCAACTATTTCACCAACCACCCGTTTTTCTACCTTTTTTATCAAAAACACGATGTCGCCGCTTTTTAGGAGTGGAATAACATCTTTTATGTTTTCCTTTGGGACAATTGTGACACTCTCCACTCCCCTGTCTCCTTTTATCTGAGTTGTGCCGCCAAGCTCAGAGGTGACGTCTTTGCTCCACTTGCCGCTTGTTACCATATCCTCAGCGTACTGAAATCTGTCGTCATAGTTAGTGACAAGACCATCTGAGTCAAGTTTCCCTTTGGTTTTAAACCGCAGGTTAAGGGCAGCTTCTACTGAATCTTCCGGTGTGCTTCCGATAGCCAACTCCACAGATCTAAATATATGATACATGCAGTCAACCTTTTTGTCATAAACAATAACCTTGTTTCTTACATAAGCTCCCAGAGGGTCGGTGTCATAAGGAGTGCCGACAAACTTTTCTGCCCACATAGCAATTCTATCACCAATCGGGAGAGTTTTCATTTCTTGCTGTAACGTAGAGATTTCCTCATCAGATGGAAAACATTGGCCAGTGCCGGTTAGTATTAGTAATATCGCTATACCGATTAGTATTTTAAAAGTTTTCATCCTATATATTTTAACATGCCTCATGCCTAAAAAAGCATTAATTGCTTATGCCCTTAGCTCCGCAAAGAAAAAACTGGATTCCTGCCTTCGCAGGAATGACAAAAAAAAGGAATGACACTCACCTAAAGGGGATTTCCCTGTAAAGGAATGACAAAAAATTCCCTCCTCTGTCATTCCCGCCCCCGAGCGGGAATCCAGTCCCTTTTAATGTATCTTTAGCTGACATAAATCTATGTACCTGAGTTAAGTATATAAGCATTATTTCTCTGATTTTCTGTTATAATACTCTATTGATGTAATTTATATTTAATAACGAGGGGGCATTTGAGATGTCAGATATTCTTAAGCTAAAAAACCTTATGTGGGGATATAGTAAAAGCAAGGTTCTCTTTACAGCTAATAATCTGAAAGTCTTTGATTACCTTAAAAAACCAAAATCTGCTAAATCCCTTGCCTCTAAACTTGACACTGACCTCAGAGCAACAACCATTTTGCTGGACGCTCTGACTGCCCTTGAATTTTTACAGAAGGACGAAGATTTCCGGTATGTTAATTCGCCGTTTGCAATGGAATACTTGATTAGCTCGTCTCCTTTATATCAGGGGGATATTATAAGCCACAGCGATACGCTTTGGAAAAACTGGAGCGGCCTTGATGAGATTATGAAAACCGGAAAACCATATCGCAGTGCCCGCAATCACGACAGTTTTATTCGGGCTATGCACAACATATCCATAATTAAAGTAAAAGACGTAATTGACTGCATTGATTTAACCGGCGTTAAGCTTGCTATTGATATTGGAGGAGGCCCGGGCACTTACACTATAGAGCTTGCTAAGCGGGGAGTTGAAACCACACTGTTTGACAGAGCCGATACAATCGTCATTGCCAAAGAGTTTGTAAAGAAGTCTCGGCGTAAAAACGTAAAATACATAGAAGGTGATTTTACAACCGATTCATTTGGAGGCAAATATGATTTGGCATTCATCAGCCAGGTGTTTCACTCCTATTCGGTTAAGGAATCTCTGACTCTTATAAGAAAGATAAAGAAAGCGTTGAATAAAAACGGCATAATTGCCATTCAGGAGTTTCTTATTGAGGATAACCTTGCATCCCCGCTTGACGGCGCTATGTTTGCCGTAAATATGCTTGTTAACTCTGACAATGGCAGGTGCTACTCAGTTAATGAAATGAGCTCATGGCTTAAAAAGTGCGGCTTTAGCGATGTTACAGTTAAGCACGTCAATGATTCTGTAATCGTCTGTGCACGGTTGTCATAGAGGTAAATAGATATGCTTAAGAAGCTAAAAGTTTTAATGGTAACCTCTGAAATGTTACCATTTGCTAAGGAGGGCGGGCTTGCCGATGTTGTCGGTTCATTATCTGTAGAGCTTGCAAAATCAGGGCATGACGTCAGAGTCGTTATGCCAAAGTATGGCAGCATTAGTGATACGACTTTTACTGATTTAGGCAAAACCCTCAGTGTGCCTATGGGCTGCATTGGTACTGTGGATTCGGGAGTTTTCAAGTGTAAACTTCCCGGAGCTAAGGGCACGGTCTATTTCATAGACAACAAACAGTATTTTGGACGTGAGGGCGGACTGTACTCAGACATTCACGGCACCGGATTTTTGGATAATGATAATCGTTTTGTGTTTCTTTCCAGAGCCGCTCTTGAACTCTGTAAACTTTTGAAATTTAAACCGGATATTATTCACGTACATGACTGGCACACGGCGGCAGTGCCGGTCTTTATTAATAAGGCTTATCACGAAGACCCATTCATCGGTGAGGCGGCTACTGTACTGACTATTCATAACCTTCAGCATCAGGGTGAGTTTTACGAAGGTCTTATGGATGTGCTTGGCATTGGGTGGGAACACTTTAACTACCTGTGTCTTGAAAAAGACGGTAACACCAATCTGCTTAAAGGCGCCATATATAACGCTACAACCATAACCATAGTCAGTGAGTCCTATGCGCGGGAGATTCTCACGCCTGAGTTTAGCTTTGGGCTGGATGGCGTATTAAGGGAACGCTCCGGTGATTTGGTTGGAATCCTAAACGGCGTGGACTATGAGCAGTGGAATCCTGAGACCGATAGTTTAATAGCCTCAAAGTACAGCGATACCGATATGTCTGGCAAGGCGCTGTGTAAGAGTGATTTACAAAAGACATTTGGTCTTCCTGAGCGCCCTGATGTTCCGCTAATCGGCATAGTAACCAGACTTGTCAAACAAAAAGGAATTAATCTGCTTGCTGAGGCAGTCTGTAACATACTTGAGATGGATATTCAGATAGTTTTACTTGGAACGGGCGAGGTGTGGGCAAATTTCTTCTTTGGCGACCTTCCAAACAGAGCTAAAGACCGCTTTGCATGTTATATCGGTTACGACAACACGCTTGCACACAAGACAGAGGCAGGCGCCGATTTTTTTCTCATGCCCTCTGAGTTTGAACCCTGCGGTCTTAACCAGATGTACAGTATGCGCTACGGCACTATTCCTATCGTGCGCTCTGTGGGCGGACTTAACGATACCGTTGAAAATTTTGACGAAACAAACGGAACCGGCACTGGATTTAAATTCTATGATTTTACGGCGACAGCCCTGCAAAACACAGTTGGTTGGGCAGTCCACAGCTACTACAACAACAGAGACAAACTGGAGGCGCTAAAAAGACGTATCATGAAAATTGACTTTTCATGGAAAAATGCGGCTGTTAAGTACGAAAACCTTTACTACGACTCAGTAAAAAAGCGCATTGGTGAAACCATCTTTGAAAAAAGATTTCACTGACAGGACGACAATGATGAAAACAGAAAAATCAGAACAAATCAGAATTAAATATCTCTACAGAAGCTTAATCATGAAGGGAAGAATTAGGGTCCCTTATAAGGCAGCCGCTAAAATGGTAGGCCCAGATTGTGCTTATCACCTCTATGGCACGTTTAAAGCCGATTCGGACAGCGCTAAGACAGATTAAACTCCGCAAAAGAGCACTTATCGCACTCAGAGCTGCCCTCGCCCTTACAGGCGCCTGATATGCCGTGGTGGCAAAGAGCAAAGTCATATTTTAACGGGTCAAGGGGGTCAAGTGCACTGAGTGCCTGCGTTATTTCAACGGCAGCCCTCCAGTCATTGGCTTTTCTTTTTGTAAGCCCAAGACATCGCGCTACTTTTGATATATGCGTGTCAAGTGGAATTACCAGATCCGATGGCGGTATTTCTGTCCAAAGTCCAAAGTCAATATCCTTGTTGCGCACCATCCACCGCAGATACATATTAATTCGTTTACATGCACTGCCTTTTACGGGGTCTGGAAAAAACTGCAAAAAACCACTGGGTTGTCGGTTATTGCCATAAACCGGCTCCGTATTTACACTGAGAGCGTATTGTACAAAGCCGCTTATTGAGTTATAGATGCTGCCGTTAAAATTCTGCAAGAAAAGTGTTTTTATAGAGCCGTAATTTTTTAAAATTTCACCAATAACCAAAAGAAAAGCCAAAACGTCTTCATTGCGGTTAAATCTGTACGAAATGCCGGAAAATAATTTGCCCTCATTTTTAACATCAAAATTTATGAGAAACTCATACGGACTTTTTCCCATTTTTTCAAGGATTTGCCGTATCACCGGTTTAAACAAAGTCACTTTGCCGTAAGCAAAAGAGGCGGCAATCAGTCCTGAGACCTCTATGTCACCGGGGGTTTTATACATAGAGGGGAACTCTATCGGGTCGTTTAAAACTCTTTCTTTAAAGTCAAAAGAGTCATAGAAACTATCCAGTAGTTCTTTCAGTTTCATACAGTGTCCTTATATATCCTTTAATCTGCTCGTCTGTTTTGCGGGCGAAGCTCGCATTGAAACTTTTTAAGCGGCGGAACGCCGGTTAAAAAAATCTCTTATCACAATCGTACTCACAATACATAGAAGTCAATTACCCAATCGTTAACCCTAAACCGGGGGGTCAAGGGGGAATCATTTCCCCTTGCGGTGGGGGTTTAAGGGGGAGGCAGCGCCTCCCCCTTACCTAAATCTAATAGAGTTAATATGGCATATTGCAACGGCAAGGGCATCGGAGCTGTCAAACGGGATATCCTCTTTGATATTTAAAATCGCTTTAACCATTTGGAGTACCTGATTTTTGTCGGCCTTGCCGTAACCGCTGACGGCTTTTTTGATTTCAAGTGCTGAGTATTCAGACACGGTTAGTCCCTCTAAGGAGGCACAGAGCATTGCCACTGCTCTGGCATGACCTAAGTGGAGTGCCGATATAAAATTCTTTGCGTTAAACACCTTTTCGATAGCCATCTCAGCTGGGTGAGTTTCAGTCATTATATCTCTTAACTTTTCAAAGATAAATCTTAATCTCTCAGACAGCGGGTTTTTAGCCGGTGGGGAAATCCTACCAGTGCATATAAGCCGCAGGATGGCTCCGTCTGAGTGTAAAACCCCGTAGCCGCAGTGAATGCTGCCGGGGTCAATACCGATTACAGTAATCGGAGTCATTAATGTTTGGATTTTTTTGTTGGAAATTGAAACAGGATCTCTTCAACAAGCTGACACAGGACGTGAGCCAGAGTTATGTGAGTCTCCTGAATGCGTGCAGTGTCTGTTGTTGGCACCACAAAAGGATATAAAGATTTTTCGGCTAATTTGACGCCTTTTTCACCTGTAAACGCTATGACGATAAGTTTTTTCTTATTTGCTGCATCTACGGCTTTAAGCACGTTTTTGGAACCTCCGCTTGTGCTTATCGCTATCACTATATCGCCCTCTTGAGCGAGACTTTTTATCTGACGGGCAAAAACTTCCGAGAAATCGTAGTCGTTAGCAATTGAGGTAACAACTGCCATGTCAGTGTTTAGCGCAATGGCAGGAAGTCCCGGCCGCTCACACTTAAACCGGTTAACAAACTCTGCCGCTATATGGGAGGCATCTGTTGCAGAACCTCCGTTACCAAACAACAACAACTTCCTGCCGCCTGAAAAAGCCCCAGCTATTGCCTTAGCAACCTCCTCAATCCTCTCTATATTTTCTGAAAAAAATCTTTCCTTAACCTCAATGCTGTCTTTTACGCATTTTTGGATCGTCTCTTTGATCGTCATCTTATCCCCCGCTTAGTAACATTATCTGTCTTAGTAACGTTATCAGTCATACCCTTTAGTGTAGGCGGCCCTTTTTTACCGCACGAGACAATCAATATCGCTAATATCGTTAATATAACAAGAGCCTGTCGTATCACTCGTTTATCTCATCCTTAACAATTTTTTAAACCTCTGTATTTGCTTTTGCACCTCATTCATTGATGTGCCTCCACGTGAGTTCTTATTGTTAACAGCATCGTCTAAATTTAGGCACTGATACACATCCTCTTCTATGCTGTCAGAGAACGATTTAAAAACGCTGAGAGGAATTTTTTCAAGTGTCTCATCCAGCTCTACACAGTATTTTACTATATTTCCGGTGATTTCGTGCGCAGCTCTAAAAGGGATTCCTTTTCTTACCAGATATTCTGCCAAATCCGTGGCAAGGGAAAACCCTGAGCTGGCTGTTTCTCTAAGCCTCATTGCGTTAAAATTTATGTGATGAAACATCTCATTAATAATTTGTAGGGATGCGCTCACTGTATCACATGTATCAAAAAGCGGAATTTTATCCTCCTGCATGTCGCGGTTATAAGTAAGCGGGAGCGCTTTCATAATGGTCAGGATTGACATAAGAGCGCCATAGACGCGCCCAGTTTTACCACGAATCAGTTCCGCTACATCAGGGTTTTTCTTTTGAGGCATTATGCTTGACCCTGTTGTGTAGGCATCTGATATTTCTATAAAAGAAAACTCACCAGTGCTCCATAAAACCAACTCCTCCGCCATCCGGCTAAGGTGCATCATTATAATTGAGCAGTGTGAAATGAACTCAATCACAAAATCCCTGTCCGATACGGCATCCATACTGTTTTCCGAAATACGGGCAAATTTCAACTCCTTAGCAACATAGTCTCTGTCTATATTTAAGGTTGTACCAGACATTGCACAAGCGCCCAGAGGAAGCGTGTTAACTCGCTTAAGGCAATCGCTTAATCTTTCCCTGTCACGCTGAAACATCTCCACGTACGCAAGCAGATGGTGAGCCAGCAAAACCGGCTGTGCCCTCTGAAGATGAGTGTAACCGGGCATTATTGTGTTTAGATGTTTTTCTGAAATATCTACAAGTATATTTTGGAAATTTTTAATCAATTCGATAATGTTTTTTGTCACATCTCTGAGATACAGTCGCAGGTCAAGCGCAACCTGATCGTTTCGAGAGCGGGCGGTGTGAAGTTTCCTGCCGGAGTCGGGGTACATCTCAGTAAGAGCGCTCTCAATATTCATGTGAATATCTTCAAGTTCAACTTTAAAATCAAATGTGCTTAAAATTATCTGCTTTTTTATTTTATTTAATCCGGTTATGATTTCCTTAGCTTCTTTTTGAGTTATAATCCCCTGCTTGGCAAGCATCTTTGCGTGAGCTGTGCTTCCAGCTATATCATAAAACGCAAGACGTTTATCAAAGGATATGGATTGTGTAAAAGCCTCAACGCTTTTAGCCGCACCTTGTGTAAACCTGCCGCCCCAAAGTTTTTTCATGATGGGAATGATACAATTTTAATTGAATGGCGGTCAACTGAATTTTTTATTTGTTGATACTAATGTTACAATAAAGATATAATAGTATTATGCCGATTAATGAGGATGAAGTATATGGTATTAATCGGAGGCATATAAAATGGCACAAGTCATGTTTGATAAATCAAAGTTTGGAGATGTTATTCTTAAAGACAAGAGATTTTTTATCATTGATGACTTCAAGGAATTCAGAGACAGCGTGAAAAGAGATATTGCAGCGCTTGGTGTCAAATCAGTAGATACTTCTGAAGATGCAAACGATGCAATATATAGAATATCCCGACAGCCATACGATATAATTCTCTGTGATTATAACCTCGGGGCGGGTAAGAAAAACGGTCAGCAGATATTTGAGGAACTTACGTACAAAAAGGTACTCGGCTATTCAAATATGTTTTTCATGGTAACAGCAGAAAACACAATAAAAATGGTCATGAGCGTTATGGACTACCAACCTGACGGATATTTAGTAAAACCCTTTACCATAAAAGATATAGTGCAGAGAATTAAAACAGTAAACGAAAAGAAACAGTTGTTTGCAGAGATTGACAAAGCGATAATGCGCAGGGACTATATTGGTGCAATTACCTCATGTGACAGCCTGTTAAAAAACAATTCAAAATACCTTCTGGAAATTTTAAAGGTTAAGGGTGAAATCTACATGACAACCGGTGATTACAAAAACGCAGGGAATCTGTACTCACTGGTGTTAAACAAGCACAGGTTGGTGTGGGCAGTGTTTAATATGGGGAAAGTGTATTATCACACAAAAAAATATCTTGATGCAGAAAACACATTTAGAGCGCTAATTGCAGAAAACGATATGTTTGTTCCAGCGTATGACTGGCTGGCTAAAACACTGGAGGCAACAGGGGACAAAAAGGCCGCCCAAATTGTTTTAGAAGATGCTGTAGCTAAATCACCACAAGCGATATTCAGACAACGGGCGCTTGGTAACATCGCATACAGCAACAAAGATTTTGACATGGCAGAAAAATCTTTCAATAATGCCGTTGAAATTGGGAAAACCTCGCTCTTTAAAGACCCCTCCGATTACGTGCAGCTTGCAAAAGTGTATGTTAAAAAGGATGATACCGGCAAGGCCCTTGATATGATAGATGAGGCAAGGGCTGATTTTATCGCAAGCGATGAGATTATGCTTAAGACAACGTTGTTAGAAAGCAGCATATATGCTGATACAGGCCAGCATGATAAGGCACTGCAGTATTTAAATAAGGCTGAGAAGATTTCCAACGATTATGACGGCAAGGTGCCGCCTGAGCTGGCGATAGAGCTGTCTGGTGCGTTTATTAAAGCCGGCGAGAAGGAAAAAGGCATGGAGATGATGAAGCTCATCGTCCAAAACAACCATTCGGACACTGATATATTAAGAAAAGTTCAGGAAACATTTGATGTTCTCGGAATGTCTGAAGAGGGAGTTGCTTTTGTAGCTAATACGAAAGCTGAGATTATAAGGGTTAACAACAGAGGCGTTGAGTTAATCAGCAAAGGAATGCTCACTGAGGCAATAGACCTGTTTGAAAAAGCAGCCGATGGAATGCCGTCAAATTTCATAATAAATTTAAATGCGTTACGAGCAATAGTAGGCTATTTGTTGAAAAAAGGAAAAGACAACGACTATATAGACCGGTGTGAGAAGTACATCGATCGCATAAATGTGATAGAGCCAGACAACATTAAATTCCAACAGCTTGTCGGCAGGTATAGAAATATCAGGTAATAGTGTAACTTGTGTAACTAACCGCTTTAATCAATAATTTTTTTATTGCCTATGCAGTTAACTCCGTTAATAAAAAATGGATTCCTGCTTTCGCAGTAATGACAAGAAAAAAAAGAATGACAAAAAAAAGCATTCCCTCCTTTGTCATTCCCGCCTCCGAGCGGGAATCCAGTCCTTTCAAATATATCATTTGCTGACAAAACACCGTCTGCCGGAGTTAACTCAATAAGCATTATTTTTTTTAATTAAAAATTAATTAAAAAAAAATCTTGCAAAAAAAAAATCTTTGTTATATACTATAAGCAGAGTGAAAATTAGAAAGGTAGCATTTATAGAATCTAAAGCGCCTGGTAACCACATATACAGCAGGTATCCAGTGCCGAGGGTGGGGTCTGTGCTTCTTTCTACTATACTTTCGGCTCTCGGCTACGAGGTGAAGGTATATATTGAGGATCTGGCAAAAATAGACTGGCAGTACGTTGAGAACTCTGATATCGTCTGCATTTCCACGATAACGCCTACGGCAACAAGAGCATATAAACACGCAAAGAGGGCGCAAACGTTAGGGATACCAGTTGTTATGGGTGGGGCTCACGTCTCTTTTATGGCTGAGGAGGCTCTGAACTACTGTGACTATGTGGTCAGAGGCGAGGGCGATGAGTCAATAGTGGAGCTTTTTAATTACCTTGAGAAGGGTTCGCCTGATATAAAGACGATTAAAGGACTTTCGTACAGAGACAAACACGGCGCTGTCGTAAACAATGAGTCAAGACCTCTTTTAGCCTCCCTTGATGAGCTGCCCATTCCTGATGTATCGCTTGTGCAGGACTTTGATAAGTCCATCATATATCCGATATCGCTTTCACGGGGATGTCCGTTTAACTGCAACTTCTGTTCTGTTATCAGGGTTTTTGGACGGCGGTACCGGTCTAAATCTATAGAGAATTCGATGGCTGAGATACGCAAGGCAGCCAGTTATCCAAAGAAAAACATATTCTTTGTGGATGATAACTTCACAGCAAGCAAGAAAAGGGCTAAAACTCTCCTTAAGGAAATGATTAACGAGAATATGAAAACTGAGTACAATGCTCAGGTGCGTACTGATATTGCAAAGGACCCTGAACTACTTGAATTGTTGGCAAAATCCTATTGCAGCACAGTATATATCGGGTTTGAATCAATAAATCCTAAAACGCTGATTGAATACAATAAAGGGCAGGGTTTGCAGGAAATTAAGGACTGTATAAAAGCGGTAAAGGAGCATGGAATAGCAATCCACGGGATGTTTGTCCTTGGAGCTGATAACGATGAGATTACAACGATAAGGCAGACAGTTGATTTTGCAATAGAGCAGGGGATAGATACGATTCAGCTAATGATACTAACACCGCTTCCCGGCACACCTTTTTACAATGACATGTTGACAAGCGGCAGATTGATTCATCAGGATTGGGCTAAGTTTGACGCTCACCACGTAACATTTAAGCCAATGATAATGAACCCTCAGACATTGCACATGGAAACATTGAAGGCGATGGGACGGTTTTATTCATGGAAATACATTTTCAGACACATGGCAAAACTGGACTTTTTCCATGTTGCTGTCGGACTTTACGGAAAACATGCCGTAAAGCAGGCTTTAATTGAGGCTAAAGAATATCTGAACGTTATCACCCAACTGCTGGAAACGAATAACATCTCTGAACCTAATATCTCAATTCAGTAAGTTACGGTTAAATTAACAGTCACCTCTATTTTATACTCCGTACATACTAATACCAAGTAGCGCTCAAAGATAAACTACATATAGAAACATGAGATTGCCACACCCCCTTACGGGGGTTCGCAATGACGGCTTAGGGCTGAGCATGTCATCCTTATCCGTCATTACGAGGAGCGGCAGCGACGTGGTAATCTCTTCTTTATTATTACGGCTTAGAATGCAACTCGGTATTAATCATAAGGAACTCTGTTTATGAGTTTGTTTTTAAAGATATTTTTCATCTGTAATGCCCGCCTCCGATCGGAAATCCAGTCTTTTTAATATTTCTGTTAAATGATCTGGATTCCCGTTTTCACGGGAATGACAAAATAGAGAATATTCTTTTTCAAGAGGTTCTTAATTATAAAAAAAACAATGCAGATATTTGGATGCTTTTAAAAAACTGTTTATCTATTTCCCGCAGCATTTCTTGTATTTTTTACCGCTGCCGCAAGTGCAAGGGTCATTCCTTCCGGGTTTTTTGCTTTTTCTGACGGTTTGCGGGGTTTCGTTGTCGCTTCTGTTATAAAACACAGGTTGTCTTTTAAATGTACTGGAACGCTCGATTTCCTCTTCAGAGTGCACCTTTATGTGGAATAAACGGGTCAGAAATTCTCCTGTCACTCGGAAGGTCAAATCTGAAAACATGTCAAATGCTTCTTTTTTGTATTCCACAAGAGGGTCTTTTTGTCCGTAGCCGCGAAGCCCTATTCCCTCCTTAAGGTGATCCATAGCAAGCAAATGGTCTTTCCACTGAGTGTCAAGAAGTTGAAGGAGGGTCACTTTTTCAAAATACCGCAACACATGTTCTCCCATTTCCTCTTCTTTCTTTTTGTACAAGTCCTTTAAAACCGCAGGAATTTTTTCTCTTAACGCATCTATGTGTTTAATGTCTTCAATTTGGCGTTTTAACTCTTTTTGCGGGACGCCGAATATGCCAAACAGAGAATCCAGCAAACTTACCATGTCCCAGTTTTCTGTGTAGGTATCCTCGGGGCAAGAGCGCTCCAAAATATCCGTAGCGGTATCTTCAATCATCTCCATTATCTGCTCTTGCAGGGACTCTGCGGCAAGGATTTCACGTCTGAAAGAGTAAATCTCAGTTCTCTGCTTGTTCATTACGTCATCGTACTCAAGAAGGTGTTTTCTTATATCAAAGTTATGCGCCTCCACCTTTTTCTGAGCATTGGCAATAGCCCGTGAGACCATTTTATTTTCAATAGGAATATCCTCCTCCATGCCGAGGCGTCCCATAAGTCCCGAGATTCTATCGGAGCCGAAGATTCTCATAAGATCGTCCTCAAGGGAAAGGAAAAACCTGGATGTGCCGGGGTCGCCCTGACGTCCTGAGCGCCCTCGCAACTGATTATCTATGCGGCGAGCCTCGTGGCGCTCTGTTCCCAGAATAAATAGTCCACCTGCCGCGATTACTTTTTCTTTATCACGGGCGCAGATTTCCTCTGCCTTTGAAAGTGTCTTTATCCACTCCTCGTCTGTGTATTCCTTGTTGTCTTTAAGCATATCGTGGGCTAGCCCCTTAGGATTACCGCCAAGCACAATATCCGTGCCGCGACCTGCCATGTTTGTGGCTATAGTTACAGCGCCGCTTCTGCCGGCCTGGGCCACGATTTCAGCCTCTTTATCGTGATGCTTGGCATTTAGCACGCTATGAGGGATACCTGCCTTTTTAAGTTCTTTTGACAACACCTCTGACTTATCTATTGATATTGTGCCAACCAAAACAGGTTGAGCTATTGAGTTACACTCTTTTATGGTTTCTATTACGGCCTTATATTTAGCCTGTTCGTTTTTGTATATTGAATCGGGCAAATCCGTTCTGTTCATTGGCCTGTTTGTTGGGATAACCATAACGTCAAGGTTGTAGATTTTTCCAAACTCCTCTGCCTCAGTGTCAGCGGTGCCTGTCATACCGGCAAGTTTATTGTACATTCTGAAAAAATTCTGAAATGTAATTGTGGCAAGAGTTTGGTTTTCACTCTCTATTTTGACGCCTTCTTTGGCTTCTATCGCCTGATGAAGACCGTCTGACCACCGTCTGCCGGGCATCAAGCGTCCCGTAAACTCATCTACGATGATAACCTCGCCATCGGTTACCACGTAATCGGTGTCTTTTCTATAGAGGCTATGCGCTTTAAGCCCCTGAAGCACGTGATGAACCAGCTCTATGTTTATCGGATCAAACAGGTTTTCAACACCAATCAGACGCTCTGCGTGTATGGCACCCTCTTCAGTTAAAATTGCATTTTTCGCTTTTTCGTCGATTGTATAGTCTATTTCTTTTTTAAGTTTTGGAATCATCTTGTTTATTTTATAGTATTTGTCGGTTGACTCCTCAGATGGCCCTGATATAATCAGCGGAGTTCTTGCCTCGTCAATTAAAATGCTGTCAACCTCGTCAACGATAGCATAGTTAAGTTCACGCTGTGAAAACTCGGCAAGCTCGTATTTCATGTTATCGCGGAGATAATCAAACCCGTACTCATTGTTTGTGCCGTAAGTTATATCAGCATGGTACGCCTCCTGTCTGGTGCAGGGATTTAGGAAATCCAGTTTTTCATACTCAGACTTATACGAGGGGTCATAGATAAAGGAGTCGTCGTTTTGAATAGCTCCTACGGAAAGCCCTAAAAAGTTGTAAATTGGCCCCATCCACTGAGTGTCACGCCGCGCCAGGTAATCGTTAACAGTGACAACATGAACTCCTCTGCCATCAAGTGCATTTAGATACACAGGAAGGGTAGCGACAAGGGTTTTACCCTCGCCAGTTTTCATCTCAGATATTTTCCCCTGATGAAGCACAATGCCGCCAACTAACTGCATATCAAAATGGCGCATAGAAAGTATCCGCTTAGAGACCTCTCTCACTACGGCAAACGCCTCAGTCAGGATGTCGTCCAGTGTCTCACCGTTTTGGAGTCGGGTGCGGAACTCTCCGGTTTTGTCCTTCAACTCTGAGTCCGAGAGTTTTGATACTGCGGCCTCCTGATCGTTTATCAACTCTACCAATGGTACGAGTTTTTTAAGCTCACGCTCGTTATTAGTGCCAAAAATCTTTTTTAGTACATAACCTATCATTTTATCAGCCTTCTTTTATTTTGTTATATCGTCGCTCTGTAGATAACCCTGTATTATATCATAGTTGATATATTTTTTTGATACATCTTTTAAACTCTCAGCGCTTATTTCACTAATATATGGTATTGTTCCGATTATCGGCACTCCAGAGGATAGCTCGGCAATTATTGCGGGGTTGGTTTTGTGAGCAAGTGTATCGGCAAGATCTGTGTGATTTATTATAATTCCAATGACAGATATTTTTCTGGCTTTAAGAAAATCCAACGTAAGGAGCGTGTGATTTATAGCGCCAAGCCTGTTTCCACAAACAACAATTACCGGCAATTGGAGCTCTATAATAAGATCATACACAAACCTACCCTCAGTAATCGGCACCATCACGCCTCCCACCCCCTCAACCATGAGGATTTTGGATGTTTCAACACTTTTAAGAGATGTAATAATATTTTCCCATGAAATTTGTGTTTTTTCAATTCTTGAGGCGGCAAGCGGACACAGTGGTTCTTTAAATCTAATGGGCGTAATGTCGTCAATCTTTTCTTTTTTTAGTGAGGGAATATTTTTAATGTAGAACATGCCGTCCTCAGGAATTAAAATGCTGCCTTCTGGTTTGCAGCCGGTCTCAATCGGTTTTCTGAGTGTTACGCTATAACCCAGTTCACTTAACCCAATAGCAATAAGCGTGGTTATAAGAGTTTTGCCGACTCCGGTATCTGTGCCTGTTATGAAAATGCCTTTCATAGTCTGCTATCCAGAGTAAAAATCTGACCGGTAACAGTTGTGGTTTTTATAATCGTGGCGATAAACATTGCCGCCTCTTTGGGACTGGAAAGTGTGCCGAGTGCGCTTTCGGTTTCTGCGCGTTTAAGTGCACTCTCATTATGTCTTCCCATAGCAGTGTTAAGAAACCCGGGTAAAACCGTGTTTATTTTTATACTGTACTCCGAAAGCTCCTTTGCAAGACTTGCGGAAAGCCCGATAAGTGCCGCTTTTGAGGCACTGTAGGCACATTGTCCGGCAGTGCCTCGTATGGCAGAACGCGATGATATATTAATGATGTGCGGATTGTCCGACTTTTTTAAAAACGGCACTACCTCCCTTATCAGATAAAACACTCCCGTTAAATTAACCGCAATGACCTCATCCCAACTGCTCTCAGGATAGTTTACGATAAGCCCGTCACGGCTCACACCGGCAGAGTTTATAAGGTAATCAAGTTTCCCAAATTTTTCGCTTACATAATTGGCAATATTTTTGACATCCGCCTTGTTTCTAATATCAGCTTTCAGTGTGTGCAGGGAGTTTTCAAAACCCTCAATTGAAATATTATTGGTGTTAAAAATCCCGATAACCTCATTGGAATCCTTTAAAAGCGCAAGAGCAATCTCTTTTCCAAGACCGCCGGAGGCGCCCGTAATTAGCGCTATAGGCATTTGCTATGATTTTATCAGATTGAGGGTGTTTGAGACAAGAATTTGGAATATAAAGCAAAGAAGGAATGGCTTGACAACAATTGCTTATGCGATGCAAATAATAGTCTTTTGGCTGCAGTGCTCTAAACTCTTTAGGTTTTCTTATACCAAAGTGCATTCAAAGAGGTAAATTAGTACCAAGTTGCACTCTAAGTTATAACAGTAAAGAGAGAATACTCTCCTCTATAACATTTAATTTATCTTTGAACGCTGCTTTGTATGAAGCAGTTAACTAAAAACAAACCGGCTGTAGATTGCTCAGAGTTGTTTAGCGATGTCTAAACAGGATACTTCTTTTTTGCAAGCTCAAACAGTCCGAAGAGCTTTAGGTCTATGTACGTGTTTTCATTTTCAAGTGCATAGACATTTTGATAGAAATCTTTCACCGGCAGTGTGATGATTTCAATTTCCTCTCCGTGGTCAAGATTCTGGGCGGATGTTTTCTCAGCATCTACAGCAACAAAAACGGTCAGCACCTCCGTTGAAGCACCGGCAGAGAGCGGGCCGGTTGCTAACAATTCCATTACAGGGGTGCTATAGCCAGTTTCTTCAAGAAGCTCCCTGTGCGCTACATCTATTAGTGATTCCCCTCTATCGCTTAAACCGGCTGGAAATTCTATTACGTATTTTTCCACAGGCGGTCTGAATTGTTTTATAACCACCACCTGTCCGTCTTTGGTAAATGGCACGACTGCTATGATGCCGTCGCAGTTTTGCCGCTTAAATGCCTCCCATATAAATTTTTCACCCTTTGAATTTCTTAGCTCAATTAAAACTGCCTTTAAAAATTTACCCGTCCATGCTGTCTTTTTATCGGTTATTTCAGGCATGTTTGTTACCTCTGAGTGTTTAGCGATTTTAATAATAAGATAACAGCTAAAGAGCAGTTTTTTACAGCAAGAGCCATATCCCAACGCTCCTTATCCCTGTCTGAAACGATATTGCTGACTCCTCGTATCTCAACGACAGGCACACCGAGCTTAGCGCAAACATGAGCAACTGCCGCTCCCTCCATGTTTTCACAGATGACAGAGTGTTTGTTTTTTAGCATAACCGCTCTCTCACTGTCCCCTGTGCAGGATGAGACGGTGAGAAAATTGCCTTTTTTTACAACATGTCCAGTTAATCCGTCTGATATTATTTTATAGGCCCTTTGAGTAATAGAAGTGTCCATGTCAAATTCGTTAAAAAACAGCTTTTTGCCTCTTTTTAACAGAGGAATTCCCATCTGAAAAGTATCTAAAAACCCATCCTTTAACAAAACCCCCTCATCGCCGTATATTTCACAAGTTGCAACGGCTACATCTCCAACATTGAGGTCAGTGTCAGGATAGGCACCGCCTATGCCTGTTGAGATAACAACGTCAGGCGCATATTCTTTTATAGCCAACGCCGACTCACACGCAGCATTAACTTTACCCATTTGTGTCTCAATACAGACAACTTTGTTGCTGTTAATATATCCGATATGTGTTTTGTCGGAGAATGAGGTTCTTTCCCAAAGCGCCCTTCTGATGTCTTTGCCCTCTGCTGAGACTGCATATAAAACCACAACTACCATTTGATAGCTTACGTTTCGATTACAATCTCATTACCGCTGACTGTGCACTTATAGGCCTTTACATTCATAATGCCAATTCTTGCTATGAGTTTTATCAAATCACTGGAAACATTTTTAAACCACGCCTGAAGTTTGCCCGTGGTTACGTCAAACGCTGCTCCGTGACAGGGGCATATAACTGTGCTGCCTTTTAATGCGCCGGTATGAAGTCTGCACTTTTTGTGTGGACAGACGTCTCCTAATGCAAAATAGTTATTGTCAACTCTTACTACAAGGATGCTGTGACCATCGTCATCAATTCCTGTCATGCCGTTTTTATCTAATTTATCAATATTCACTCGTAACATGCTTAAGTCCTCCTTTCATTACACATTTTTTTCAACCATATCATAGAAACGCCTAAATAGATACATAGAGTCGTTTGGCCCTGGGCCTGCCTCAGGATGATACTGCACGGAAAACAATGGGTATTCGCTATGCTGCATCCCCTCAGCCGTGTTGTCATATAGGTTAACGTGAGTAAGTTCCACTTTGCCCTTAAGTGAGTCAATGTCAACGCAGTAGTTGTGGTTTTGTGATGTGATTTCCACCCTTCCGCTTTCAATATCTTTAACCGGATGATTTCCGCCGTGGTGACCAAACTTTAATTTATACGTTTTCCCGCCCAATGCCAGCCCTATGATTTGATGTCCAAGGCATATACCAAATATTGGCTTTTTGCCGATTAGTTTACTTACGTTATCAATGGCGTACGTTACAGACTCGGGGTTGCCGGGACCGTTACTTAGAAATATCCCATCGGGGGACATGTTAAGCACATCATCGGCTGATGTATCTGCCGGCACCACAGTTATATCAAACCCTGTGTTAAACAAACTCCGCAATATGTTAAATTTTATGCCAAAATCATAGACCACAACTTTAGGCTTAGCCCTATCAATTATCTGGTACAAATGACTGCTGCGTTGTTTTTCTTTGCCCCATTCCCACAGCTTTTCATTCCAGCTGTAGTTTGATTTTGTGCTGACGCCTTTAACTAAATCAATGCCCGCAATTCCATCATGCGCTCTTATTTTCTTTAATAAATACTCGGCATTATGCTCTCCTGCAGCGATAATTCCCATCATAGAGCCGTTGTCTCTGAGGTGTGAGGTCAGAGCGCGCGTGTCTATTCCTTGAATGCCTACTATGCCGTGGTCTTTTAAATAGTTATCAAGGGAGCCATTAGAGCGCCAATTGCTGTGGTAGTCAAAATTCTCTTTTACGATAAAACCCTCAACTTTTGGGCCGCCCTTAGATTCAATATCCTCCAGGTTAACCCCGTAGTTACCCATCTGGGTGTATGTCATGACTACAATTTGCCCTGTGTATGAGGGGTCGGTTAGAATCTCCTGATATCCTGTCAATGAGGTGTTAAACACAACCTCACCTTTGGTTTCACCAGAGGCGCCAAAACTCTCTCCCTCAAAAACCAGACCATCGGAAAGCACAAGCGCTGCCTTTAGCATTAGCGTTTCTCCGAAATATTATTGTATGTAACTCTGCCGCGGTTTATGGTCAAAACCGGCTGTCCCTTTAGCTGCCATCCTAAAAAGGGAGTGTTTTTGCCTTTTGATAAAAACTGCTCGCTTTCTACTGTAAATTCCAGCCCCATATCAACCACCACAATGTCACCGTCTTTACCCTCTTTTAGTGTCCCCTTATCTATGTTTAATATCATTGCCGGTTGACTGGTCATCTTTTGAATTAATCTGCTCAGAGTTAAAACTCCGTCATGCACCAGTCTGATGCTTAGAGCAAACGCAGTTTCAAAACCTGAAATCCCAAATGCCGCCCTGTCAAACTCACACATCTTGTCGTCTCTGTGATGAGGTGCATGGTCAGTGGCAATGACATCAATTGTATCATCGCTTAAACCCTCTCTTACCGCCTCCACGTCACGTTGAGTTCTAAGCGGCGGGTTAACCTTACCGTTTGTGTTATAGCCTGAGACGGCATCCTCAGTTATACTAAAATAATGAGGGCAGGTTTCGGCTGTAACATTTATCCCGTCTTTTTTAGCCTCTCTGATTGCCCTGACGCCGCCAGCAGTTGAGACATGTGCTACATGAAGTCTGCCTCCTGTAAGAGAAGCTAAATCAATATCTCGCTTAATCATGATAATCTCAGACTCGGCAGGAATCCCCCTAAGACCAAGAATGGTTGACAAGTATCCTTCGTTCATCACTCCGCCCTCGGATAAATTGGCATCCTCAGCATGAGAAATTACCGGAGAGGAGAACACTTTAGAGTATTCAAGCGCTCGTCTCATTATAAGAGAGTTCATAACCGGCTTTCCGTCATCAGAAAATCCGACGCATCCTGCCGTTTTCATCATACCCATTTCGGCAAGCTCCTTGCCCTCCTGTCCCTTTGTAATGGCGCCAATAGGAAACACATCGCAATAGCCCTCCATCAGAGCCTTTCTAACGATAAACTCGGTGACAGTTTCGTTATCGTTTACGGGCTTTGTGTTTGGCATTGGGCAGACGGAGGTAAACCCGCCGCGTGCTGCGGCAAGTGTGCCGGTACGAATGGTTTCTTTGTACTCAAACCCGGGCTCTCTTAAGTGAGCGTGTATATCAACAAATCCCGGGAAAACATGCAGCCCTGCCGCTTCAACCACAGTTACAATAGAATCATTGACCTTGATTGAATCTGCTCCGACAGATATTTTTTCAACCCTACCATCTGTGATTAACACACACCCAACAGCGTCTATTCCCTGTGATGGGTCTGTAATGTGTCCGTTTTTAATTAAAAAATTCGTCATATTCCTCTACCTTATCTTATTCAAATATCATAACCCACTATTACGCGGTGCTAAGCAGATAAAGAACCGCCATTCTGACGGCAAGACCGTTAATAACCTGATCGTGTATTACAGACTGAGCGCTGTCGGCTACCTCAGAGTCAATTTCAACTCCTCTGTTCATGGGACCCGGGTGCATGACAATGCAGTCGGGTTTTGCCCTTTTTAAGCGCTTTGAGGTTAGCCCCCAGAAGCGGAAATATTCGTCTTTGGAGCTTAGAAATCCGCCGCTTTGACGTTCGTTTTGAATTCGCAGCATCATGATGGCGTCAACTCCGCTTATGCCGTCTTCAAGGTTATTATATATCTGAACGCCCTCGTTTTCAATCCCCTTAGGTATCAAAGTGTCTGGGGCAACGATGCGAACCTCAGCGCCGAGTTTCCGTAAGCAAAAAATATTAGAGCGTGCCACTCTGCTGTGAAAAATATCCCCGACAACGGCAATCTTAAGTCCCTCTATAGCTCCTTTTTTCTCCATTAAAGTAAAAGCGTCAAGGAGCGCTTGTGTGGGATGCTCATTAATTCCGTCTCCGGCGTTAATAACAGAGGCGTCAGAAAACGATGTTATAAAGTGCGGCACACCGCTTGATTGATGCCGTATGATTATAAAGTCAACGCCGTATGATTCAATTGTTTTGATGGTGTCATAGAGAGTCTCGCCTTTAACAACACTGCTTGTAGGAACAGCAAAATTAATGACATCGGTACTGAGTCTTTTTTCTGCTAGCTCAAAAGATGTTTTAGTCCGCGTGGAGGGTTCAAAAAAAAGATTAACGGCGGTTTTACCCCTAAGTGCAGGAACCTTCTTAATGTCTCTGTTTAAAACGTCTTTAAATGATGACGCCGTATCAAGTATCAGTTTAATATCCTCAACAGATGTGCTTTTGATGTCTATCAGATGTTTTCTCATTCAACCCTTTGAATCACTACGGCATCCTTGTCATGACCGCGCTCAATGAGGAGAACTTTTATCTGTTCAGTTTTAGAGGTTGGAATGTTTTTCCCGACATAATCAGGTCTTATTGGAAGCTCTCTGTGCCCTCTATCAATGAGGACGGCAAGCTGCACTTGAGCAGGACGACCAAAGTCCATGAGGGCGTCCAGTGCCGCGCGTATTGAGCGCCCCGTATATATGACGTCGTCAACAAGAACGATTTTTTTGTCATTTATATCAAACGGCATCTCGGTTTTTTTAACAATCGGGTGAGTTTTTTTGATATTTAGATCATCACGGTAAAAGGATATATCAATGGCAGCAACCGGCACAACCGTGTTTTCAATATTTTTTATCGCCTCGGCAAGCCGTCCTGCCAAATCAACCCCGCCGCGTTGAATCCCCACCAGACATAGCCCTTCACAACCCTTATTTCTTTCTGCTATCTCATGCGCTATGCGCAGCAGAACTCTTGCAATATCTTGTTTATTTAAAAGCTCACGTTTCATACGTTCCTTTTGGCAAAGTTTAAGGATGGGGTTTACATTCAGAGCCTTGTCAGCCTCACGGGACCATCCTTTAAAGGCAAATTATTTAAACATAACTGAAGCAAAATTGTCAAATTGTTATTTGTTCAAAAGATTGAGAAATTCCTCGTAAGTTATAACTTTGACGTTAAGCTCTGTTGCCTTGTCAAGTTTGCTGCCCGGTTTTTCACCGGCTATCACGTATGAGGTCTCTTTGGATACCGCTGAGGTTACTTTGCCGCCGTTTTCTGAGATTAGCGCTTCAAGCCGCTTACGCTCAACAGGCATCGTTCCGGTTATTACAAATTTCAAACCATTTAATGGCAGTATAGCGCCAAAAAGCCCGGGCTGCCTGCCATTAATGGATTTATAGTCAGGATTAGTCAGCATAACGCCTCTGCTTAAGATTTCCTCTATAGTTTGTATGTTTTTTTCGTCATTAAAAAACTCTGCAATGCTCCTTGCTATGATATCGCCAAGACCTTCTGTTTCAACAAGCTCCTCATGCTTTATGTGATACAACTCATCTATGCTTTTGTAACGCGTTGCGAGGGTCTTTGAGACAAACTCTCCGGCATGTCTTAGTCCAAGAGCATAGAGAAACCGTGCAAGGGTTGCTTTTTTGCTGTTGTCAATTGATACAAATAAATTATCTACCGATTTTTCGGCAAACCCGGGAAGTCCATAGATTTTAAAAGCCTCTAATTTATAAATATCGGTGATAGACTGAAGCAGGCCTTTTTCATAAAACATTTCAATTGTTTTCTTACCAAATCCTTCAATATTCATGGCTGCTCGTGACACATAGTGCTTAAGTCGCCCAATAGCCTGAGCGCTGCAATTAAGCCCAATACATCTATATGCTGCGGCTTCTGTCACCTCATCATCCGCTGCCTCTTTGACCACATCAGAGCCGCACACTGGGCAGTTTGAAGGAGCTGGAAACTCAGCACCCCGTTCGGCGCTGTCACGATATAAAACCTCAACAACGTGCGGTATCACATCCCCAGCACGCTCCACAATGACCGTATCACCGGGGCGGATATCCTTTCGTCTTATCTCATCCCAATTGTGCAAAGTTGAGCGCGACACGGTAACCCCTCCGATTGAAACAGGACTAAGAATGGCGACAGGGGTCAGTGTTCCAGTGCGCCCTACGCTAACGGTGATCTCATTTATTTTAGTCACCCCTCGGTGCGCTTGATATTTAAACGCTATTGCCCATCGCGGCTCTTTAGTCCGCGCTCCCAGAGTCTCTCTGAGTTTAAAGTCATTTACCTTTATCACGGCTCCATCTATATCAAAGGGCAGCGATTCGCGTATTTTCCCAATGTGTTTAACCACATCCAGAGCCTTGTCTATATTTGGCACTACTTCAAAAATATGCGGCGTTGGAAATTGGTTATCTCTAAGCCAACTTACAAGCCCATCCTGTGAGCTAAACGGTATCGAATTGACAAACCCCAAACCGTAACAGGCTATTTGAACCTTTCTTTGTGCCGTGATGTTGGGATCAAGTTGTCTTATGGCTCCTGCTGCGGCGTTACGAGGGTTAGCAAAGGGCTGGTCTCCCAGCGATTGCCGGAGTTCGTTTAGTTTGACGAAATCATCACGTTTCATAAAGATTTCTCCGCGGATTTCTATCTCATCCGGCACAATAGCACCCTGTATTTTAAGAGGAATCGTCTTTATAGTTTTAATGTTTTGTGTTACATCCTCGCCAATAAAACCATCCCCTCTGGTTGAGCCTCTTACAAGCGTTCCATGTTCATAACTTAATTCAACGGCAAGTCCGTCGTACTTAGTCTCCACACTATAGCAAATGTCATCTGTGGTCTCCAGCAGCCGCTTAACACGTCTGTCAAAATCCAGCGCCTCCTCAAATGAAAACGTATCGTCAAGAGAGAGCATAGGAACTCTGTGCTGAGCTTTTTCAAATTTTTCCAGAGGTTTGCCGCCTACCCTCTCTGTTGGCGAATCAAGAGGCGTATAGCCGTGTTTTGACTGAAGCTCTTTGAGTCTGCCGTACATGAGATCATACTGCGCATCGGTAATCTCTGTGTTATCCAGCACATAATATCTATATGAGTGGTAATTAAGCTCCTTTACAAGCGCTTCTATTTCTGCTTTTGCTTGTGTCATGTGACTCATAACCTTATACAATCCATATCAGCGCAGCCGCTTAAACACGGTGAGCAGTCTAAGGATTTCCTCACAATTTCCACGTTATGACCCAGAGGCCGCCACTGTGTGATGTCATTAATACCCCCGCAAAACACTATCGTTTTCACACCGGCGCATCCTGCTATATGGGCGCTTAGTGATTCCACCGTATATACACAGTCGGCTCTCTTATAAAGCAAATATAGTTCCTTGATGCTTAGCTTTCCCATAAGGTTAACAGTATCTCTTTTTATATGACTTATTATATCTGAAAATAATGGTGATTCGGAACTTGTGCCGGTAAATGCTATCTTGTAAGTTGAATCTATTTTTTCAATGATACGTGCCCATGACTCCGAGGACATCATTTTTCTTGAATCTCCAGCTCCGGGATGAATTACCACAAATGGGCTTCTGATTGTGTCATTAATTATGTTGGTAACAGTTTTTTCATCGGCAGGTTCTGTGAAAAGTTCATAGTGGAGTTCACTTAGTTTGGCATTAATACCGGCAGCGTTTAGAACCTCAAGATAGTGTTGTACCTCATGAAGCCCTACTGTCCATTTTGCCGAATAATCTAAAAGCGCACCAAAGCCTCCGGTTGGATGTCCTGTAATATATTTGACGTCAGCCAAACGAAGGAGACTGAGCAAATTACCGCCATAAGCTCTCAGCACAAAAGCTATGTCGTATTTTTCCACTCTTAATTTAACTAGCGCTTTTAAATAATCAAACATGTGTCGTATAATTTTTGCCGGAAAATTTGTCTTGTTTCTGTTTAACATGAAATGATTGAGCGTTATGATTTTTCCGATAAATGGATTACCTGTTAGTATATCTTTCGCCCAACTGCCGCAGAGAACGTCAATTTCGCAGGACGGAAATCTGTCTTTAATAAGTGATAATACCGATGTCATCATTAAAACATCTCCGGCATGATCGGGTTTGACAACAAGGATTTTATTGATATGCTCCGGCATATTTCTTTTTGTGAAAAACTGGGTGGTTAATAA
Source organism: Nitrospirales bacterium LBB_01 (assembly GCA_004376055.2). Lineage (GTDB taxonomy): Bacteria > Nitrospirota > Thermodesulfovibrionia > Thermodesulfovibrionales > Magnetobacteriaceae > Magnetomonas > Magnetomonas plexicatena. The sequence continues at coordinate 685,626 of CP049016.1, read as the reverse complement.
ATCAATTAATTTTAATAATATGATAACCTTTTTGTTTAAGTATAGGTAGCCGTTATTTAGCGGAGATTTTTTGGATTTAGTCATGAGAGAATATAGGGCGAATAATTATTCGCCCCTACCTGTTCGGATGCATTAACCGTGCATAATGGATTATTAGAATCAGAATCCCAATTTAATGGATTGCCTTGAATATATTCCCTGATTTTGTTTAATTCATGTTCGTTTCGGATAATATGTTCGTAATAATTACGTTGCCACACAGTACGAATATCTGTATTTTCATGAAACCATTTTGTTACACCAATTTTAAAACCACGAACGATGGCACCTATGATTTTTGATGTCCCGCATTTTTGGTTTTTTTCATGTTGTAGGGGCGAATAATTATTCGCCTTTACCTGTGCGGATGCGTCGATTATAATTATGATGTGGACATGATTAGGCATAACAACAAATATATCTGATTTCACATGGGGGAAATGCTCCTGAATATTAATCAAGCATTCATATGCATGTTCCCCTGCATCGGTTAAAACCATTTTTCCATCAAATATTTCACCAAACAAACACTCGCGGTTTTGCGTGCATATTGTTATAAAATATGCCCCCAGCTGCGAATAATCATATCCTTTCAAACGCATTGATTTACGATCCTGTATTTCATGGTTGTTTATCATATGTTTTATTAGCCGCTACTTGTCCCCGCTGCTTGTAGTTTTCTCTTTTTGCCTGTTTCTGTAAGCATTTCCACCTGGGGACAATTTGTCCCCAGGTAGTCGCCTAATTCTATATCCCTTTTTCTGAGTTTTTTAAAGTAATCAGTCGGATTTATTGAACCGGTAAGCACCTCTACAACATCAATTAGCGAGAAATACCAGACTTCTGTCTTCTCTTCGTAATAGCGCCTGATTTTTTTACTTTCAAATATTGCTAGTGTTTTTTCAGTCATTGTTTTTCCCCTTTCGTACTTTTAATTCTTTCTCTTCCTAATTTCCTTAATAAACCTTATATCCTCTTTAGTCACACACCCGGTAATATATGTCAGTAAAAAAAACATCGTAGCCCCAACGGCAGCCTCCGCTATCCACGGCAAAAATCCCTTAATAATATAACACAGTGTGCCGCACGTAAGCGTTATCAGGATGAGTTTCAGATATAGCATCAGATTAAAAGCGCCGCTTGTATCTCTGTTAATGATATACATCCGTGCGATAAGAACGCTGTAAACGGCAATGAGTGCGGCATAAGCGCTCCCAAGGCCATGCAATACCGGTATCAGAAAAATATTTAATATCACATTCGCTGTTACAGCTACTGTCATGGAAACACACGCAAACCACTGCCGCTCCGTTGCCTGAAGCACTATGTCCGTAAGATGACTAAGAAAAACTGCCGGCACTATCCATATAAGATATTTTAGTATTTGGGCGCTTTCCGAAAATTTAGCGCCAAATAACAATGCTATAACCTCGGTTGAGTTTACAGCAGCGATAAAAGATATACATAAGCCCAGAGTCAGAAGCGGTTTAGTCAGCTGATTAATGAAATCTCCTATAGCGTTCCGTTTTGCCGCCCACAGGTTTGCCATCTTTGGAAATGCCGCCATCGTTAAACCGCTTGGGATAAACATGCCGACAATAACTATCTTGTAGGCTCCATTATATAACCCAACGGTGGAAAGAGTTTCATACTTTGCAAGTATAACCTTGTCAATATTAAAAAGCACCTCGCCCATGAAGGCGGCCAAAGCAAACGGTATGGATTTTCTTAAAATTGTCAACATTTTAATACTGCCGCCATCTGCCGTATAATTATGAAAATACCGTTTAAAAATAAACACAGACATAAGCATAACGACGATACCGGAAAGCAGATAGGGAAGCATCAGATGAGGCATTTTTACGCCCATCACAAGAAGCAGTAAAATCCCTACAGCGCTTAAAAATCTAAATGTAATTGTTAAACCGCTTTCTACCTCCATTTTCTCAATTCCCATAAACGGCGCTCTCAGAATTGAAGAGGTATAGACAAATGCCGTTGCAAGTGAAAAAATCAATATTCCATAAAACTCCTGTGCGCCATATCCACTTGCATAAGCCGTAATGAGAGAGATGATTGCTGCAAACACACACAGAATAACCCGTAAGGTAATGATTCTATTTAAATATCCTCTCTCAATTGCTCTATTTTTTCCAACCTCTTTAATTAAAAATGTCTGAAGCCCGCCGTCATAAAAATAGTAAAACAGAGCGACAAAAGACATTGTAAGCGAGTACAGACCAAATTCCGCAGCGCCGAGTTTACGTGTAATAAAGACAATAATCAGCAGACTTAACACCTTTTCTGTTATTTGTGAGGCTGTAAGGAATGATATGTTTCTTAGCAGCGCCATTATTTGTAACTCAATACAAGATGTGTCTTACTCATCTGCTGCCCCCCTCAGCCCTTTTCTTTGCAATTTCAAGATTTGTGAGAGCGTCCTTAAAATCCGGCCTGATTGAGACAGCTTTTTGAAAGGCTTCTATTGCCCGCTGTATATCACCTTTTAGCATAAGGGCGCTTCCCAACCCATTATAAGCTTCTACCGATACAGGAGACACACTTAAAGCTGCCGTAAAGACATTAACCGCCTCATCAAACCGTCTTTCGTAAATAAGCACATTGCCAAGATTAACCATTGCGTCAGGGTAGTTAGGCTGCAATTGTAGAGCTTTTCGATAGGCGTTCTCAGCCTCCGTTAATTTACCGGTTGAGGCATAAACATTCCCGATATAGAAGTACGTTTTTGCGTCATATGGGTTTAACTGCAAAGCAAGGTTCAAGTTCTCCAGTGCCTCTTTCGGTTTTCCCGTATAAAAATACGTTATCCCAAGGTTGTAGCGAAGCAGGGCTGAGTTTGGCGATATAGTCAACGCCTTGTTAAAATACTGAAACGCCGCCTCAAACTGCCCCCGTGATGACATTATAGTGCCAAGCCCCATGTATGCTTCTATGCACCTTGAGTTTAACTGTAAAGCAAGGTTTAAGTTTTCCAGAGCTTTTTCCGTGTTTCCCGCATACATATATGTAATTCCGATGCCTGCTCTGGAGTCGGCAAAGTCAGGCTTTATAGAAATTGCCGCCGAGTAATTGTTCACAGCCTCAGAAATTTTCCACTGTCTTAGCAATGTATCGGCTAAGTTGTTGTATAAAATATAATTATTTTCTGTTACCGAAATACTATGCCTTAAAATTGTCTCAGAGTTTCTCCAGTAAGAAATTTGTTTGTACGAAATTAACATCATGGCAATGATAGCAAGTATGGCTGTGACACGATACCTTCTAAATCTCACCGTTAGCTCTGACACAAGGCAGGCAATTATTATAAACAGCCCAACATAGGGCACATACGTGTATCTGTCTGCCATAGACTGAGCACCCGACTGAACGATACCAATAACCGGCGCCACTGTCACTAAATAAAAAAACCAGCCGATAAAAATGTATGGACGTCTCTTTTTCAGAAAATCATACAGGGCTACAAATGTTATTCCCGCTGACAGAATTACGCAAACCAGCACTTTCCAAAGTGCAATGTTAACATCGTATGGGTATAGAATAGACATGTTTACAGGAAAGAAGAGTTTTGAGATGTACTTAATAAGCGAGGTCACAGCATTGCTAAGCCGTATTGATAGAGCAATCGGTGTAACAGTGTCAACAGCTCCTGAGCTTTTCTGTGCTATGTAGGTTACAACGGAAATAATTGCAGATAAGAGGAAAAAAGGAATTTTCTCATAGATTATAGTGAGCCTGTCAGCACTGCCTTTAAATCTCTCCAGCGGATATATATCAAATAGGAGCAGAACAAATGGCAGCGATACAGCCATAGGTTTTGAGATTAAAGAAAAGATAAAGGCAACTAGTATCAAAAGATATTTCAAGACTGACGGTTTTTTGACATAATACATATAAAGCAATATGGAAATAAAAAAAAACAGTGCATACAACACGTCTTTTCGCTCTGAAATCCATGCAACCGACTCAACATGCATTGGGTGTGTTGCAAAGGCAAGAGCCGTAAATAAACTAACACCTGTAGTCTTAAATAATCCCTGAATGACATAAAACAACACGATTGATGCTGCCGCATGAATGACAACGTTAATAAGATGATGTCCGTAAGCCTTTAAACCACACATAGAAACAGCCAGCATATTGGAAATATCCACAAGCGGCGACCAATAGCCGTTGGTCATTGTCTTAAAGGCTTGTAAAAAGCTATTCAGCGTAAAGCCATTCAATACAAGAGGATTATTTGTGACATAAACAGGGTCATCGTAGTTAATAAAATCAAAATGCACAACCTGAAAATAGATTCCGGCTATGGAAACCAATACTGCAATTGGCGGCATCCACTTTAAAAGGTTATCTTTGAGCGCTAACATTATTAACCTTTCATTGCCGACACCTTAGAGTACAAGTGTTCCAGTTGACTATCCTCCAGATCGGTTATTGAGTTAACTCCGTAAATTTCGTATATATAATTGTCCAGTCCTTTCCTGGTCCAGCCCAGCTCCTTTTTAGTTATAGACAAAATGTCCGAGCAACGCTTTTTTCTACGTATCAGAATGTCCTTATCAGGCGATGCTTTTGCCTTTTTTAATTTACCCTTCCACCTTAACAGATATGACTCAACTTTTTGAAATTCAGTCTCCTTAATTTGTCTGTAATATTGAACTTTAAAATGTTTACTGACGGCATTATAGACAGCCGCAAGGCTTTTTGGCTTACCACTGGTTTCTCTCTCAAGCTCCACTATTTCCTCTGCCATGTCCTGAACAATTGCCGCTTGTGTGTCAGTCAAATCACCGTTTTTGTATATGTAGCTGTTAGCAGGTGTCACGCTGGATAGGCCGGAGGCTGATATTATCAGTTCTTTATGCACAGGTGGTTTGTTTGTCCTAAGGAGATCATCCACCGTAATTCCTCCGATATCGGCAAGTTTTATTAAAACATCCGCTCGCGGCAGCTCTTTTGCATTACAATACGATGATAACCTGCCAGGACTTATTCCCAACACGGTCGCAAGCATCCGATATGTCAGCTGGTATTGAGCCATCAGCTGGACTATGTAATCTCCTATTCTTTTTTTTAAATCCATAAAAATTAATTCGGTACATAACATTTATATTGACACTTTGTTTCTAATGCGGTACAATATGTCTATGAAAACACATATTGACACTTTGTTCCGAAAGCGAAACAAGCAAACCATTTTCAGGTTAATATTTTCTACTGTCATGTATTTTAAACATTTTAAAGGTATTAATCAACGCTTCAGTAGTGATAGAGAAATTATACGATCAAAAACAACAAAGGGGGACTAAGAGGTAATGAACATTTCAGAGGAGATTGATTCTTTTTTTGAGATTGAGGAAATTAGGGCGGAGTTAACAAAGGGACCGGAGTTTTACACTATTGATGAGATAGCTAAGATGCTGAGGATGAGTTATATAACCATGTACCGGCTTGTTGAGATAGGCGACATAGCGGCATCCAAAGTAGCCGGCAGATGGCGGATAGCAAAAAGCGCTTTACAGTATTATCTTGAAAGCCGCCATCCGTTCAATATGGATGATTAATAAGGATGTAAGTTGATAATGTTTTTATAAAACTTATGAGGATTTTTATTATTTTCTTGACATTTGCATATCTTTCTATGTTAATATTGGCTATGGGCGATGATGACAAGTATAAGCGTTCACCTTTAGTCGCAAACTTTGGCACAGTTGTTGCTCTGGTTATCGGGGGCGCTCTGGTCTTATTGGTTATAACATCCATAATAGTAGCTAAATACACAGGCATACATGACGGTTCTGAGGTTACTTTCAGCAATAAGAGCGTTATAGCGTTTTTTGTTGTGTTTTTGAGTTATGGGTTTGTTGCTATTTTTCTTGTTATGCTTTTTACCTACAGGATTTTAAGCCCGTTTAGCAGACTTATAACAGAAATGCAGGCAATCGTTGCAGGGGATCTGTCAAAACGACTATTCTTAAGGGGCAGGGATGTGTATCTTATCAAGAATTTTGTGACAGATGTAAATACTGTGGTTGACAACTTGCAAACTATGCACACCCTGAAGGATGATCTGATAAAACAGATAGACTCTGAAGGGCAGCAAATAATTTCCATGTTAAATAATCATCCTACACTTGATGAGGAAACGAAAAACGCTGTGTTTTTATATCACGAAAAAGTAACTACTATTGTCAAAGGCACTGAGGAATCTGCTGTAACTCCCCCAGACTTAGGCACTAAGTCTGATACTTAGAAAATAGGGGTTCTTTAATGGAGGCTGATGGGGACGACCTACGAGTTCAAAACTGATAAGGGAGTTGTATTAACCGCCGAGCCGCCCGGGGGACAAGATGCTGATAATGGTTCGTTTATATATATAAGACTGCGGGTTTCATCTCAAAATAAAAAAACTCCAGTTATTTTGCCTGACGTCCTGCACTGGGGATTGACAAGAGACGAGAAGGGCAAATGGAATGCCCCTGAGTTGGATTTGTGGCCGGAGGGATCACTTAATGTAACGGGTGCAGCGCTTCAATCACCGTTTAAAACTCTACGTAACGATGAGGATGTTGTTAATGAACTCCTGTTAAAAGTTAAAAAAGATACTCCTTATAAGATGATTGAGTTTGTTCTGTATTTTTCACACAATAACTCATGGGACAATAACGGCGGAAAAAACTTCAGACTTAGAATTAAGGATTTTATTGTTAGTAAATCTAAAGTAATAGACGTATCCTCAGAAGTCCTCAAGCAATATCCTGTGCACAACAGAGAAACCGACGGTTTTACATTTAATTTGCCTCCACACGGCACACTGTACGCATCCATGGATAAGTCTTCATCACAAATTGTGCTTAGCCTGAGCACTGACATCCCACCGCCGTTAATTCTTCATTGGGGAGTTTCCGATAGAGGCGGCAACAAGTGGGAAATTCCGACAAAATATGAAGTGTCGGAGGGGAATTCTATTATTAAAAACAGCTCTCTTGAAAATGAATTTATAGAAAAAAGCGGACGTTTAACTATAAAATTTCCAACAGATACCGCCCCAGCCTGCATTCTGTTTGTACTTTTTAAGCCTGATAAGAATGCGTGGATAAAAAACGGACGTGAGGACTTTAAAATACAACTTAAAGAGGTTCAGCCACTCGGTGATACTGACCACACTACAGTCATTGACGAAATTGTATCTAAAGAAACAGGACCCCAGTCATGGACACTCATGCACAGATTTAATCTGTGTCATAATTTCTGCGAGGGAATGTCTAATGACAGAAACGGATTGTACATTATGTATATATGGCTTAGGTACTCGGCACTCAGACAGCTTGACTGGCAAAGAAACTTCAACACACAGCCGCGTGAGCTTAGCCACGCTCTTGACAGACTGTGCCTGAAGCTCTCGTCAATATACGCCGACAGTCCGCAAGTCAGACACATAATCCCTATGATACTATCAAACATAGGCCCTGGGGGCGACGGTCAGCGAATACGTGATGAGATTCTACACATCATGCACAGAAACAGGTTAAAAGAGGTTAATCACACCTTTATAGAGCAATGGCATCAGAAACTCCACAATAACGCTACAGCCGATGATATAGTAATCTGTAAGGCCTACATAGAGTTTCAGCGGTCACACGGCAGTCTTGATGTGTTCTACTCAGTGTTGAACTCTATGGGTGTAACCAGAGAGCGTCTCATGAGTTTTGAGCGCCCCATAAGAAGCGATCCTGAGTTCATCCCCCATCTGCGGGATGCTCTGATAGGGGATTTTGAACACTACCTAAAGATTCTTAACTCTGTCCATAAAGGGGTAGATCTTGAAAGATGCTGCGATTCCGTCTCATACATATTTGGCGGCAATGTTATGGCTGCTCTCAGATTTATTGTTGACAATAGAGACAGCATGGATATTACTATAGTTACAAGGCTTTTTACCACAATAAAGTGGATACGAGAGCGCATTAGAGACATCATCGTGTCAGAGCGTGACCTTGGACGCCTTAAGGACTTATTGTTTCTTGATTTATCGCTGATGGAGTACCTGCGGGTGTTGACAGAGAGAAACCTTCACGCCAATCTCGGCGGACACACACTGCTTGAGCTTGTCGATTTGTCTTTAGAAAACTTACTGCTAACTGATTTGCCTCCCGTTGAGAAGGCAAACTCTTGTCCTGACGTCAGGGTTGAAATACAGAGCTGCATTAATCATATAAGAAAGATTAATTCTGCTGATTGCACCGAATGGGTACTGAGCTCGCTGTCGGTGGTGGAAAGAATAGAGCGATTAATAGGTCTGTTTGTTGATTTTTACTATAGCGCATTCCAAGCACGTGCTGAGCATCTGGGTAACAGGTTTAATGCGGCGCCCTGGACTGTTACCATGTTTACGGAGGAGGTGTTAAGGGGACAGTTTCCATTTGTAGTCTCCCTTTTACTTAGATACCTTAACAAGCTCTTGAGGACTGAAGCGGGGCTTAGAAGGTGGCAGGTGCTTAGTCCGTTTGAAGCCTCTGGCATCGTAGAGTTATATCACACCCTCAAAGAAACTGAGGGCATGGAGTTTAAGCAGCAAACCGTGATAATAACAGATAAAGTCTCAGGCGATGAGGATATTCCCTCCGGAGTGACTGCTGTAATATCGGAGGAGATGGCAGACATTGTGTCTCACGTCTCTGTTAGGGCAAGAAATGAGCGGATTCTCTTTGCCACCTGTTTTAGCGATGAGATTTTATCTTACCTAAAATCGTTAAAGGGCAAATATGTGTCTCTTGTTATCAACTCTCAGGGAGAGGTTGTTATAAACGAACTGGAAAAACCCGCCGACACGGTTGAAACTAAAAGACAACGCTCGGCTAAACCGTCAAGTAGCAAGAAAGAAGCTGCTAAACCATCTGATATAGCAGATGTAATCAGTGCCGATGACTTTACTAAAGCGTGTGTTGGCGGTAAGTCTCTAAACTTAGCAAGGCTCAGGGATAAGCTGCCGGGATGGATAAATTTACCGATGTCTGCGGCTGTCCCATTTGGTGTTTTTGAAAAGATTTTAGGGCATAGTGCAAATGAAAACGTACGCAAGAATTATGACGTATTAATAAAGGATCTCAATAACACCGTAACTGAAACGCACACCGAGAAGGTATCGGCAATTTTATCAAGCCTCCGGCTGACTGTAATGTCTTTGTCGCTTCCTGATGATTTCCTATCGTTACTGACAACAGTGATGCACTCATCGGAACTTCTTACTGAAACAAACGGGACTGATACAGAAACGTTTGGCACGTGTATAAAACAGGTGTGGGCATCGGTGTGGAATACGAGGGCATATTACAACAGGAAAAAAATGCAGCTTGATGGACACATTGACATGGCTGTACTGATACAGAGGGTCATAGAGGCAGATTATGCGTTTGTGATTCACACGGTAAACCCAGTGACGAGGGATTCGGAGGAGATGTTTGCCGAGGTGGTTTTGGGTCTTGGGGAAACCATAGTTGGTAACTATCCGGGCAGGGCATTGAGTTTTACCTGCAAGAAATCCATAGGAGTACCGGTGGTGTCGTCCTACCCTGGTAAGAGTGTTGGGCTTTACGGAGGCGGGCTGATTTTCCGGTCTGACTCTGACGCTGAGGATTTGGAAAACTATGCCGGAGCAGGACTTTACGACAGCATCATAACGCCGCAGCCCAAATGTGTCCCTCTTGATTATTCAAATGAGCCGCTTATGTCGGATGAGAATTTCAGAAACGACACGCTTCTTTCTATCGCCGATATTGGAAAAGCAGTGGAGACCGCTCTTGGCGCTCCACAGGACATAGAAGGGGTTTACTCAGGCGGTAGATTCTACGTGGTGCAAAGCCGCCCTCAGGTGGGAATTTAGACTCTACTGCAGTTAAGCGGCTTTACTTCATACACCTCTATGCGTTTGACAATGATCTTTCTTGTCTTATATATTTCTGAACTTTATACTTTTTATTTCTAATGTTATTTTGGTATAATTTAAATCATGGCCAAAAAATATATATTTGTGTTTTGCTTTGCACATAAGTCTCATCATGACTTGTAATGTTTCCATAGATGTTCGCCTAATCGGCTCCTCTGGGATAGGACGATATGTCTCTTGCCTTTTAAAAGCAATATCTAACCGTGATGATATCAATCTTACCTTTATTGGCGACAAGGAAAAAATCTCTCCTCTTTTAACTAACCCCGATGGTCAAAGGATAATTCACTACACCGATTCCGTGTTCAGCATGAGTGAGCAGCTCCATATACTCAACCTGCTCCCTACTGAGTGTAATCTGTTTTTTGCACCCCATTTTAATATACCAATTTATCCATTCAAAACCATTAAGCGTGTTGTCACTATTCATGACATGTTTTTGCTGGCCTATTTTCACACACTCAATACAAAACAGAAGCTATACTCCAAAGTTATGTTAAACACGGCAGCCTCCCTTTCGGATAGAATCATTACAGTGTCTGAGTTTTCAAAATCTGAGATAGTAAAATACACAAAACAGCCGCCCTCTAAGATAGTTACCATACGAAACGGCGTGGACAGGGAGATGTTTAAGCCGTGTGTGGATAAGTCAGCTTTGAAAAAACTTCGAGAGCGGTTAAACCTGCCCGAGAAATTTATTCTATATGTGGGAAATGTAAAGCCGCATAAAAATCTGATGAGGCTGCTTAAAGCATTTGAGATGCTTCTTTCCGAACCTGACTTCAAAGACTTAAGGCTTGTCATAGTTGGTCAGACAGAGGGTTTACGGACGTCTGATAAGGAGTTTCTGAGAGCGGTTAACGAGAACGCAAAGCTAAGCAGGCATGTCTTAATTAAAGGCGTTTTAAGTGACGATGATTTACCGTATTATTATAATCTTGCCGCAGTAACTGTGCATCCGTCCCTTTACGAGGGATTTGGGCTTCCGCTTGTTGAGGCAATGGCATCCGGCTCTCCCGTAGTCTGTTCAAACATACCGGTTATGCAGGAGGTATGTAAGGGGGCTGCACGATACGTTGACCCGCTTAAGGCAGAAAGTATCGCCGAGGGGTTAAGGGAAATACTTACGGATGATGAGTTCAGAGTGCGTATGATTAAAAACGGACTTAAACGTGCGGAATCCTTTGGCTGGGAGCAAGTCTCAGAGCAGCACGTAAGGGTTTTTAAGGAAATAGTCAACAAAAAAGACGCAAGAGAGTATTAATGGCATGAGAGTACTGCAGTTTGGGAAATACTATCCGCCATCACCCCCTGGCGGCATAGAGGTTGTTATGTATAACCTTGCCGAGGGAATAAACAAACAGGGCACAAGGTGTGACGTCCTCTGTTCTAACACCAATTCCATTTATTCGGAGGAAATCTATAACGGCTACACCGTCATTCGCACGAAATCCTACGGAAAGATTCTTTCAACTTCAATCTCTCCCCAGATGATCTCAAAATTTATGGATATAAACAAACACTATGACATTATTCATGTGCACTTTCCCGACCCGCTGGCAAACCTTGCCGTTTTACTTGCCAGACCGAAAAGTAAAGTTGTCCTTCACTGGCACAGCGATATTGTAAGACAACGTCTGCTCCTTAAACTCTATGCGCCGGTTATGCACTGGCTTATGAATAGAGCTGACGCCATAATTACCACAACGCCTACTTACATCAATTGTTCAAGGCACCTTAATCCGTTTGAACATAAGGCTGTGACAATACCAATTGGAGTGGCAACAGAGCATCTGTCCTCTGACAAAGAGGAGGTTGCAGCCATAAAGAAACTCCACGAGGGTAAGAAAATAATCTTCAGCCTTGGCAGATTGATCTACTACAAGGGATACGAGCATCTGATTAAAGCTGCCGCAGAGCTTGGTGAGGGCTACTCGGTAATAATAGCCGGAGAGGGCCCGCTTAAGGAGCGTCTAATTAGTATGGTAAAATCACTGGGGCTTAGTGACAGGGTTTTTCTACCCGGACACATTCCGGACCATCAACTGGGCACATACTATGAGGCCTGTGATTTATTTTGTCTCCCATCGGTTGAGCGCTCTGAGGCGTTTGGAATAGTAATGGTTGAGGCCATGTCGTTTGGAAAACCAGTTGTAGCCACAAAACTTGCCGGTGTTGGGTGGGTTAACCAGCACGGTGTGACAGGTATTAATGTGGAGCCCGGGGCACCCTCTGAGCTTTCACACGCTATTAAGTTAATTTTAAACGGCAAGGAGATGTACAACAGATTTTCCATCAACTGCAGGGAACGGTTTGTAAACTTCTTCACAAGAGAAAAAATGGCACAATCCGCTATAAAACTATACGAAAAGTTACTCGGCAGTTAGTCATAGTAATGTGCATGTTTATACCAAGTAGCTGTCAAAAAGGTTAATATAATGGCGGAGAAAAAGGACTGGATTCCCGCTCGTAGGCGGGAATGACAAAGGAGGAAAGGCGGTGAAAAAGGGCATCCTCTCTCTGGCATTCCTTATTTTCTTGTCATTCCTGCGAAAGCAGGAATCCAGTTGTTTATTTATGTCTTTGAACGAAACTCGGTATTTGCCCCTACGAATGAGGAATAGATATTCTAAACACTGCACCGGCTCCTTTATTTTCTGCGGTGAGTTTTCCTCTCATGTTATTTTCTATTATTATTTTTGATATGTAAAGTCCGATTCCAGTGCCGTCTGACTCACCTTTTGTCGTAAAATATGCGTCAAACACTTTAGAAAGAATATCCTCCGATATCCCGCCTCCGGTATCCTGAATCTCAGTTAGCACACGGTTGCCATCTGTGTTCATTACTATTGAAATTGTACGAATACCTGACTTACCACGTGCTACAATAGCATCACGTGAGTTGGATATTAAGTTTAAAATCACGTGCATAAACTCATTGCGATACCCCTTAACCGTAAGTTTATCATTGTCAGCGCTTTCAACCTTTATCTCAATATTGCTACCCTTTATCTGTGATGACAATAGCCGTATAACCTCATTTACTGCATCAACAACGTTAAAATCAGACACTTTTTTAGACGGCATAAAAAACTTTCTGAAATCGTCTATCGTTTTTGACATAAATCCTATCTGGCTCATTGAGTCCGCTACGGTCTTGTCCATGAAGGTCTGATTGAGCTCTCCAGCAGTAAAAGTCTCTTGTAAATCCTGAACCATAAGTGCAAAAGAATTTAGAGGCTGTTTCCACTGATGGGCAATGACTCCAAGCATTTCCCCCATTGTAGCCATCTTAGAGCGGTGAACCAGTAACTGCTCATGCTCCAGCCGTTTCTTTGTCTCCTCCTCCACCCGCTGCTCTAATATGTTGTTCATCCTGGTTAATTCGTACTCTTTTTCAAGCAGCAGTTTATTTTGGTCTATTACCTTTTCGTATGTCGTTACAAGCAGATTTAAAATCTGGCGGCGCTCAGGATTCAGTATATAGTTTTTCCCGCTCATCGTTAATTCAATGCCGGTTGCGGGAGCAGACGGGCTTTGCTCTGCCTTGTATGATTTAATCAGTTGGCCTATTCTGCCGATTAAAGATTCCTCCGTGTATGGCTTTATTATAAAGTTATCCGCACCGCTCTCAAGTCCCTTTATTATATCCTCTGCCGCCGACAACTGAGTAAGCAGTATCACAGGGATAGTTTTTAAGGTGTCGTTGTTTTTTACAATTTTACACATCTCATAGCCGTCCATAATCGGCATCTGTACGTCGCTGATTATTATGTCAGGATACGGCTTTTCTTTCAGGAATTCAAGACCCTCCATCCCGTTTCTGGCTATCCTCACTTTATACCTGTATCTGACGAGCAGGTTTTTAAGAAATACTGCCTGACTCAGACTGTCCTCTACTAATAAGACATCTATACCGTCCTTTTTATCATGTTCTGTCATAATGCGCCCCTTTATTTAAGTTGTGTGTGTTCCACACTATTGTTATCAACTTTGCCGTTTTAGCGGATTATGCCGCTCTATGACCTCTTTCAATTCTGCGGCTCTTACTGGTTTTGTTATGTAGTCGTCCATTCCGGCGTCAAGACATCGCTGTCTGTCTTCTTTCATAGCGTGTGCTGTCATTGCAATGACCGGTATATGCCGGGTTGAATCTGTTGACTTTATTATTTTTGTTGCTTCAAAACCATCCATCACAGGCATCTGTACGTCCATTAAAACTATATCAAATAGTCCTTCACTAAGAATTTTCACCGCCTGTTGACCATCCTCCGCCTCAGTTATACTGTAGCCGTGTTTTTTCATTATCCCTTTAGCCACCACACGGTTTGTAAGGTTGTCGTCAACTAAGAGAATGCGAAGCGCTGAAATGGCAGCAGGAGCAGGCTCTGTCTTTAGCACCTCCGTGACAATATTAGTGTCGAGAGAGGGCTTTCTCACAAGCTCAGTCATAGTTTTTATGACCTCTTTATACTTTATCGGTTTAATCAAATATGAAGAAGCGCCGATTTCCTTGCATCTTTCAACATCGCCGCTTCTTTGATTGGAATTAAGCATCATTACTACCGATGAGGCAGCCTCAGGAGTTTTTATTATATGCTCTGCCATTTTGAACCCACCTACTCCAGCAAGCCGCACATCAACAAAAGCTATATCGTAAGGCCGCCCGGCTGCCTTTGCGGCCTCCAGTCTTTTAAACGTCTCATCCGGTCCCTGTGCCTCTGTAACTTCATTATCGGCACAGCTTAAAATGTCTCTGATTAAGTTACAGCTGGTGGAGAAATTACAAGACACCAGCACTCTGATATTGTTAAAACACAGCGGCCCTATACACTCGCTAACTCCGCTATGGAAAAACTTTGCCGTGAAATGAAAAGTGCTGCCCTTGCCCTCAGTGCTCTGAAGCCAAATCTCGCCGCCCATCAGTGTCACTAACTGCTTTGATATGGCAAGCCCAAGCCCAGTGCCGCCGTATTTCCTTGTCATTGAGCCGTCAGCCTGTGAGAAGTTTTCAAATATATATTTAAACTTAGAGGAGGGTATTCCAATTCCCGTGTCAGTAACGGTAAAGTGCATCATGACCGAATTTCCGGTGTCATAACCCGGCTCTGTATCAACCTCTATTATTATCTCACCTGTCTCGGTAAACTTCAGGGCATTTCCGACAAGGTTGATAATGATCTGCCCAAGACGTGCCGGGTCGCCGATTAATTTAAGCGGCACACCGGGTTTTACATGGCTTGAAAGTTCAAGTCCTTTTTTGTGGGCAGAAATAGAAAGCGGATCGGATATATTTTCCATCAACTCACGAAGATCAAAACTTATCTCCTCAAGCTCAAGTTTGCCGGATTCTATCTTTGAAAAATCCAGAATGCTGTTTATAATTGTTAAAAGAGAATTGGCTGAGTTCAGCACTATCTCTATGTAATCCTTCTGTTCTGGCTGCAGCTCGGTGTCAAGAACCAGACCGGACATTCCAATAATGGCGTTCATGGGGGTGCGGATTTCGTGGCTCATGTTAGCCAAAAATTCGCTTTTGGCACGATTTGCAACCTCCGATGCCTCTTTAGCTTTTCTCAGGGTCTCCTCCACCTCTTTGCGATTTGATATATCCTCATTGACTGACAGATAATGCGTGATAATGCCGTCTGAATCCCTTATCGGAGACACCGTGATACTGTTCCAGTAGAAGTTGCCGTCTTTTCTTTTGTTAAGCAGCTCACCCTGCCATGTGCCGCCAGATTTTATCGTATCCCAGAGGTCGGCATATACCTCAGGAGGGGTTTTACCGGATTGTAAAAACCGCGGGTTTTTCCCTGTTACCTCTTGACGGCTATAACCTGTCATTTCACAAAATCTGGGATTGATAAAATCTATTTTACCATCAAGATCGGTTATTATCACAGCCACAGGGCTTTGTATTATAGCACTTGATAGCTTAATCAACTGTGCCTCAGCACGCTTACACTCAGTTACATCGTTAATGAACCCCTCATAGTACTGAGGCTCTCCGTCATCGCTTCTCACCACCCGAATGTTTTGCTCTATTATTAACTCACTGCCGTCTTTCTTTTTTAAATGACACACGAAGTCCTTCATAGAGGTGTTATTTCTTAAGGCCTCCATAAATTTTTCGTAATCTTTCTGCTTAAAATACTGACACGAGAGGTCCTGACAAAATGTCAGCATCTCATCCTTACTTGAATAGCCAAGCATCGAGGTAAAGGCCGGATTTATCGAAAGAAATTTGCCATCGGGAGTAAATCTGTAAAATCCGCTAAAAGTGTTTTCAAAAAGCACCTTGTAGCTCTCTTCAGAGGCCTGCAATTCCTTTGTCCGTTCTCTGACCTTGTTTTCAAGCTCCTCGTTGAGGGTTTTTAACTCAAACTGAGCCTTTATCAGCTCGGTGTTTTTTTGAACGGCATTTTCGTATGTGGAAAGAAGCAGGTTAAGGGTTTGCCGGGGGTGAGTTTTTATCGTATAATGCTCACCGAGAAAACTGATTTTAAGCCCAGCCTCAGGGTCATCGTCCTGCCCTTTGTTTACATCGGAAAGAAGCGACTCTATACAGAGGAGCAGGTACTTTTCATCATAAGGCTTTGTAATGTAGTAGTCGGCCTCAGACTGAAGCCCGCGTATGATTTCTCTGACATCTGAAAGGGCTGTCAGTAAAATCACAGGAATGGCTGATAAGCTCTCTGTGTTTTTTATCTTCTGGCACATTTCGTAGCCATCCATATTAGGCATTGAAATGTCGCTTATGATTAACGAGGGGTTGTGTTTTTCTGCCTTTGCAAATCCATCTACGCCATCCACCGCAGCAACAACGTCATAATCGGCACGCAAGAGCACGCGCTTGAGAAGCTCTCTCTGGATGGCGCTGTCTTCTACTATCAGCAATCTGGTCTTATTTAATTGCGACATATCAGGTCTTAGTCAAACTCACGGTCTTTTCTTTATTTGCAAAGTCAACCAGCACTTTTGCAATAGCTCCAATATCAAGCACATATTTGGCAGCCCCAAGCCTTATCGCCTGCTCTGGCATTCCAAAGACAATACTGCTGTCTTTGTCCTGAGCGATAGTGGTGCCCCCTACCCTGCTAACTGAAAGCATCCCGTCAGCGCCGTCGCGTCCCATGCCGGTTAAGAGCACTGCCATAGCGCCTCTTTGGTAACGCTCGGCAAGGGATGCCATTGTCACTGTGACAGATGGTCTGTGACCATCTACCGGCGGAGCATCGGTCAGTAAAAACCTGCCCTCACTGTTAAATGTTACGTGCTTATGATCGGGGGCAAAATAAACTGTTGAGGGCATTGGCAACTCGTTGTTTTTGACAATCACAACCCTCACCTTACAGGCCTTAGCGAGCCACTCGACAAGACTTTCAAGAAAGCCGTCGCTTATATGCTGTACACACACTATGGGCAGCGGAAAGTCATGAGGTAGCGCTTTAAGTATAACTTCAAGCGCCTGCGGGCCTCCGGTTGAAGCGCCTATCACAATCATTCTCAAATCTTTGGTTAAAGAAACACTAACGGCTTTAGCAGGGTGTAGTGCAGGAGGAAACACGCCGGCAGCAACAGCCTTTTGTCTTTTTTGTTTACTAAATGGAATGACCCCGGAAAGCACCTTTATCTTACTTACCAACTCGGCTGAGAATTCACCAGTTTGATCAATCAGCGCACCCTGTGGCTTTGGAAACACGTCTATAGCTCCAGCCTGAAGAAGTTGAAACACATTCTGAGTATGGCTTTCGCCCACACTGACGCTCACCACTAATGTTGGAAGCGGATGGCGTGCCATTATTTCTTTGGTAAACTCAAGTCCGTCCATCACAGGCATGTGAAGGTCTGTGCATATTACATCGGGGTTAAGTCTGGGAATCATCTCAAGCCCCTCTTTGCCGTGCCTCGCTGTGCCCACTACCTCTATCTCATCGGACGTTGCAAGCATTCGCTTAAGAGCCAGCACCGCAACAGGAGAGTCCTCCACTATGAGAACTTTTATGCGTTTTTTTAAAATATTCATATAATAAGCCTTTTTAGCGTTTCAAGAAACACCTGCTTGTCAAATGCAGGTTTTGTGATGTAGGCGTTTGCTCCGACCTCTATCCCCCGCTTCATGTCCTCGTCTGAGGACATTGTTGTAACTAAAATCACGGGCAGCTCCCTGTATTTCGTATCCATTCTGATATTTTCCGTCAAGGTTAGTCCATCCATATTAGGCATCTGAACGTCTGATACCACAGCGTCAAAGTCCGCGGTTTTCAACTTATTTAAAGCATCAAGACCGTCCACACACGCTGTGACCTCATACCCTGCGCCCTCCAGTATGCGCTTCATCTGGGTTCGTGTCGTTATGGAGTCTTCTGCCATTAAAATGCTGTGCTGCTGGGACAGCGCCTCCGCTTGTTGAAGCGATGTAGAACTATAGCCGCCGCTCTTTATCGTTTTCAGTATGTCATGCGGATTAAGCACCATACAGACCTCTCCGCTTCCCAGTATCGTTGAGCCTAAAACGTTTCGTACCCGCTTTAATATTCCGCCATAGGATTTTACCACTATTTCCTGCTCATCCACAAGCACATCGACTAAAACGCCAAACACCTGCCCCTCAATCTTAAACATTATACAGGGAAGCTTTTGAGCCAATGAGTCGGCTTTCAAGGTTCTGCCGGAATCGGCACGTTCGGTAATTTCAAGGATGTCGGTTATATATAAAACTGAAACTGGTTTGTCCATAAACGTAAAAGTCTTTTGCCCCTCTACGTTATAAACATCAGAGAGGTTTAGCATAAATGTGGTCATAACAAACTCTATGGGGAGAGCATAAGTCCGGTTACGTGCTATTACCAGAAACACCCTGGTAGATGAGATATTTACAGGTATGCGCAGTGTCATCTTACATCCCTCGTTGGGGACAGATTCCAACGTGATACTGCCTTTAAGCCTCTCCAAAGCGGTCTTAACAACATCCATTCCTATGCCGCGGCCGGAAATATCCGTAACTATCTTATTTGTAGAAAATCCCGGTGTAAAAATAAAATTGTGAATTTCTGCTGTGGTCATTTTCTCCATAACATCACGACCGACGAGTTTATTTTTAATAGCGGTTTCTTTTATTTTTTCCGTAGCAAGTCCTTGTCCGTCATCAAGCACCTCGATAATGATGTTTGTGCTCTCTTTATAGGCCTTAAGTACAATCAGCCCGCACTGTTTTTTCCCAAGTCCTTTGCGTACATCAGGGGTCTCTATTGCATGGTCTATGGCGTTTCTCAGGATGTGCATGAGGGGGTCTTTGATTTCCTCAAGGACTCGTTTTTCTGCAGTTGTATCTCCGCCTTCTACATAGAAGTTTATCTCTTTTGCTTTTTCATTTGCCAAATCCCTGACCATGCGCTTAAACGGGTTAAACACCGTAGAAAGGGGAATAAGCATGAGTTCGTGCGCTCCGTGGTCAAGCTGTTGGGATACAAAGGAAATCCTTGCGCCATCTTCTGAGAGGGAGTTTTTTAGATTATTCAGATGTTTATAAAATACCTCCCTGTTATTTGCTAAATGCGCCAGTTGCTGAACGCTTAGGTCAGAGCTGCCGCTAAGTTCCGGCAGTACTACGCTTTCCCACATTGATACCGTCTCTTGTATATCGTTTATGCGTTGGTTTATGCGGTTTTTTATTACAACAAGCTCACCAACATGAACCATCAGTGAGTCAAGCTTTCCGGCCTCAACTCGTATGGTTTCAATAGAGCGCTTTCCGCTGCCTTCAAGCCAAAGGACAGCGCCGTCACTTAGTGAGGCATCAGTAGTTCCGGTTGCAGTCTCTTCGGTGTCATCATCGGGCTGGGTTTCCGGTTGCGGCATTGAAAGCGGCGGTGTTTCTTCTGCCTGAAGTGATACCTTTTCAGGTTCTTTTTTGGGTATAACCGGCTCTATGACTGCAGATTCCGGTTTTGCCGGCGACGGAGTCTGTGTTTGAGCTTTTGGCGGTTCAGGATTTGGTTTTACAGGTGGAGGTGAAGAAGCCCTTTCACCTTTTAGCTCCTCTATCACATGTATAATATTTATATTGGCTGTCTCTCCGGTTAAAGCCTCATGGAGCAGTGCTTTTATAACGTCAAGACACTTATAGATACTGTTTACGGAGACGGTGGAGAGCTTTGTCGTTCCGCGCTTGGCCTTAACCAGCATATCCTCAAGTGTGTGACTGACAAGCTCTATCTTGTCAACGCCCATTAGTCTTGCCGAGCCTTTCAGGGAGTGCGATTCTCTAAAGAGTTCCTCAAGAAGTCCCGGCGTATCGGGAGCCTGCTCAAACTGGACTAGCCCATCCTCAAGCTTTTGCAAATGCTCCTCTGTTTCAGCCTTAAATATATCTCTTAGTTCAGCATCTTCTATCATGATTGCCCTTAATTTGTCATGCCGTACTTGATACGGCATCCAGTCCTTTTAACACTTCTGTTAAGGTACCTGGATTCCTGCCTCCGCAGGAATGACAAAACAGAGAATATTCCATCATTACAAGGATATATTGTGGGAGATTCTGGGCTTGAAATCATTTAGAACTCCCCATCTTTAACAACTCCCATCCCCTTAAACCATCTCCTTTAGTTCTTTCGCCACCTCGTTAAGGTTTCTGATGCCCTGTTTTGTCTGAGTGATTCCGGCTGATGTTTCCTTGACGCCTCTATTTATTGAGCTCATAGCATCCACCACCTGTGAAATTGCGGCGGATTGCTGTTGAATGTTCAGAAATATTTGCTGAATGTTTTCGGCAGAGCCTCTTATAACGGTAGTAAGTTTGTTAAATGTTTCTGCGGTGTTTTCCGCTAGCTCCATTTCTTTATCCACAGTCTTTGTGCTTTCCTCAGTTACCATGACAGTTGAATTTGTGGCTTTTTGAATCTCAGCTACCACATCGCTGATTTCTTCTGCCGATTTCTTACTCTGTTCAGCTAGTTTTCGTATCTCCATAGCGACAACCGAAAATCCTTTTCCGTGCTCACCGGCTCTCACTGCCTCAACTGCAGCGTTCATCGCAAGCATCTTGGTTTCATTAGCAAAGTCCGACACCACTCCTGCTATGCTTTCAATGCGGGTGGTTTTTTCGCTCAGTTGGAGAATTCTTGATGCCGTAGCCTCAACGCGCTCTTTTAACACAGTCATTCCGTGAAGCATTTCCGTTATGTTGACCACTCCGTCATTTACCATAACCAGCACCTGCCCTGCCCCGTCTGAAGCAGTCCGTGCCTGTTCGGCGGATTGCTTAAATGATGCCGACAGCTCATCCATCGTGGTGGTGGTTTCATTTACTGCGGAGGCCTGCTGGGCTGCCGTTCTTTCGTGCTGCTCTACAGTGCTTGAGATTTCAGTAGTAGAGGACGAAATAGAAGTTATCCCTCTGTTTAGAGGGACACTTAACGCACGGCTTATAAAGTAGCTTGCAGCCAAAACGCAAATAGCCGTGATTAACCCCAAAATCCACATAACTTTTTTGATCTCATGAGATGTTATTAACGCCTGACTTTCCGCCTCTTCTACAATTATTACCCACTTCATGTCTTTTATATTAAGCGGTGCATGTGCTATGAGAACTGGAATATTCAGATAGCTTAGAGCTCCAATATGGCTGTCTGTAATGCCGCTTAGTGACTCTTTCACGTCAGGGATTTTTATCTGAAGAATTTCGATTGTGGTGTTATGCCTTTTTATCTCATCTATAACTATTTTATCAGTACCAAGTTTTTGAAGAGCATTGATAAAAGTGTCTTTTGACTCTATTAAAAGCCTTGAGTCTGTTTTCATATGAAAGTCATCACCAACTATATAACACTCTCCCGTACTACCCTGACCAACGCCTTTCCAGTCTTTATTGCTTGTCATTATGTCGTTTATCCTGTCTAATGGCAATTGGAAAGCAATGACTCCTATTTTCTTATCGCCATCAAATATGGGGGCGGCAATGAAACCTGCTGGGGCATTTTTTGACGGCACATAAGGGTCATAATCCACGATTTTAGTAAATCCCTTTTCCTTAGATTTGAGAGCAGCGTCAAAAGCTTTGGCAAGATTTGAATCGCTGTAGGGTCCGTTTATCAGATTAGTAGCAAAATCCAGTTCCTTTTCCACAGTATAGATAATGTTACCTTCAGTATCTATCAAAAACATGTCATAGTAGCCGAATTTCTTAGAGTAATTTCGAAGTATCTTGTGATATTTTTTATGTACGGCATTATATGTATCATCATTAGCAGCAAAGTCAAGTTTTTCCTTGCCTCCTATGGGATATGGGTTACCTGCAATGTAATCATACTGGAGAATTTTAACAGTCTTCTTTTGAGGCCACCATGACGATATAATATTGTCTGGCAGATTGGGAATACTGTCCTTTTGAGCCTGATATCTTACCATCAGCTGGTCATCATTGTGCTTTTGGTTGGAATCGTACCTTGCTCCCGATTCCTTTTCAACCTGGTAAAAAGCGCTTGAAAATTCCCTCATAGCATCAATCGTCATTCTGCTTTCGCTAAGTGTAGAGACCTGAGTGATTATTCTATTAAAATACTGCTCAACCTGGGCCTTCTTTAGCTCCCTCATTCCAACCAGTTTGTCAAGGGTCTTTTGAACAAATCTGTCCCTTGTTTTTGAGTATGAGTACATGGCAACTACAGTAAACGGTATCATTCCAATAAGTATAAAGAGCGCAAACAGCTTCATTTTTAACGACATTTTTACTTTCATCTAACAGTTCCTCCTATATTGGTTACAAAATATCATTCACTATCAACGACCCTCTGTAAAGAACGCTTTGCAGGTTTAACACCACAATAGCCTTATCGTCAAAAAGGGCGGTGCACTTAAAAAAACTTTCATTAGTCTGTTTAATAGCTATCGGAAGCTCCTTTTGCTCCGAAACCGGCAGGTATAAAACATCCCTGAGAGATTCTATACAGATGCCTACGGTAAAGTTATCTATTACTACAATAACAGCTGAGTCCATAGCCTTGCCGCTGCTTTTGGAAAGTCCAAGTGTGCTGCGAATATCAATTAGAGTTACTATTTCACCCCTCAGGTTAATGTTTCCCACAACGTGAGAAGGACAGCATGGCACCTGCCGGTACTCCTGGACGGATATAAACTCCCGGACGGCGTCAAGCTCAATGCCAAACAGCTCATCCTCAAGCTCTACAATGGCAACAGGCATGAGCGAACTGCTGTCGTATCGTTGGGCATCCTTTGGAGCAAGCGCAACCGCTCGTTTATGAAAAACGGCTGAGGTGTCAGACGAGAGTAATTTATCGGAGGAAAGCAACTCATCCGCCAAGACCTCCCGCCCTTCATATTCGCTGATTACAGCCATCACACGGGAGTCAAACAGTTTATGGTGGCTTAAAATCATAAGTATGTTTTCATTTATTTTTGCCACATGCTCGATAAAGCCGCTTTGGTGCAGCTTTTCATCAGTATAAATAGGAGCTTTCTCTATAGAATCTGAGGATATGTCATAAATATCCTCTACTTCATCCACAATGACGCCAATAAGCCGTCTATTATACCGGAAGATGATAACCTTATTGGTTAATGCGTACTCGTGTCCTTTGCGGCCAAAGCGTTTGTCTATATCTATAAGCGGGATAACGGTTCCACGGACATTTACCAGTCCTGCCACATACTCAGGGGCTTCATCCACAGGTTTAAACTCCGGCAGATGAATTATTTCTTTCACATGGAGCGTATCAACGGCATAAACAAACCTGCCGCAGCGAAAAGCGATATAGGGTATTACAGCTATATCATCAGTTGTCAACTTATACCCTCACTCCAGTTTTGACTCTGAATGGCAAAGAGGAGATTGCCACGTCGCTGCCGCTCCTCGCAATGACGGATAAAGAAACGCATTTATGAACCGCCATCAGAAAAATAACACAGCCCCGAGCCGTCATTGCGAACCCCCGAAGGGGGTGTGGCAATCTCAGCCCCATACAAAAGCTCACTAACTCTTTCCATGTTAAGATTTCCTTACCTTTAAATTGTGTGCTCCGCGTTGTGAACCGGTAGCTGCGTGAGACTTTTTCAATTCTGCAAGCAGCTCTTTTGCTCTCATACCACTGTAGAACTCTATTTCCATATCAGGCGGCATTGATTCAAGAATACTAAGCGCAGTCTCCTTTAGATTACGGGCTTTTGTGGCGTCTCCGGTGTTTTCGTAAATAGTGCTTAGCTCAAGATATGCCGCAACACAGTTTGGGTTAAGATATATGACCCGTTTAAGCATATCCTTTCCCTCTTCGTGATTTCCATACTCCTCCGAAATATGAGCAAGCAGATAGTACGGGCGTGTATCAAGCGGATTTATAGCAATGGCCTCTTTACAGACAGAGGCAGCATTGGCAAGGTCGCCTGTATTAGCATATGCCTCGGCAAGGAGCGCGTATGCTTCGGATTGTTTTGGATTGTCAATTAGAAAAAATCTCATTTTCTCTATAACCTGTGGATACTTGCCGCCATTTAACAGCTCTTTAGATTCGGCGATAGGCCCTGAGGGTTGTATGTAGGGACGGACTGCGGTCGCCCTTTCAGCGCTCTTTTGGGGTATAACCTGAGCGGCAGGTTTTCTCAGAGCGGTGTGTTTCTCCACTTTTTTAATTGGTACCTGTTGAACTGGTATGTGCTGAATGGGTACGTTTTGAACCGGTAAGAAATTAACCGGAAGCTCAGTGTGTTTTTTGTGGGCTTTATCGCTGCGCCTGAAAATAATGGAATCAGGGTAGGCTATTGGTAGAAGTCCCGTGTGTGGCACCGCTTGAAGCTCAGCATGTCCGGTTAACAGATACCCGCCGTCTCTCAGGCTCTTTGTTAACTTGCCCAAAGCAAGCGATATGTTTTCAGGCTGGAAATAAATAAACACATTCCGGCACACGATTAGATCCATGTCAAAAATGCCGGTGATAATATCTGGGTAGTTGTCTTTAATGAGGTTGCCCTGCCTAAAGGTAACCATACGTCGTATGCGCGGCTCTATTTCATAATTACCTTTTTTTCTTATAAAATAGGTGGCAATCACATCCTTAGGCACCATTCGGAAAGACCAATCGCCAAAGATGCCCCTTGAGGCTTTCTCTACAGCGTTTTCGTTAATATCAGTGCCGATGACAGTTACATCCCATAGGTGAATATCCGGAATGAGTTCGTTAACCACAATGGCAAGCGAGTATGGCTCTTCTCCTGTAGAGCAGCCAGCACTCCAAAGCCGGAGGGTACGTTTGTCTCTGTTATGCTCTATAAGTTCCCTTAAAATTGTATTTCTAAGCAATGAAAACTGACCCTTATCCCTAAAGAAAAAACTCTCCCCGGTAGTAATTGTCTGATAAAGCACTTTCCACTCGTGTTTGCTTTCAGGTGTGTCCGATGAAAGAAAAGTGCAGTAATCGTCAGGCGACTGTAAAGACACGTGCCTTAACCGTGAATTTATAGTAGCACTCAAATCCTTCTCATCAACATGGAGCCCTGTATGAGCCGAGATAAAGCTCTGAATGTTAGTTAACGAAGGAGTACCCGTCATGCAAAATTATACAACAAAGGCTGTAAAATTATAAAGTGCAAAAATAAAGGGGCCCTGCTAACAAAGCAAGACCCCCTAATAACGGCAAAATTTATACCTGCTGCTACCTAAAGGGATTAGGAATGTTGATGTTGACGTTAGGAGGAGCGGTGGTGGTCGTAGTAGGAGGAAGTGGTGGAGCAGCGACCGGTGCAGCACCGTAGGTTCTTATTCTATCAATTCCAACCCATTCATCCCACGAATTATTGTAGCCATCGTAGTGTATATACGTTAGCTCTCCCTTTGCTTTAAGCACTGTTGCCGCATACCACGTGCCTTTCCATAATACCTCTACCTTTTCACCCTTTGTAAACGCTTCTGACACAACAGCAAACCCCAGAGCCAGTGTCAGAGTTAAAATCAGTGCGAAACCATAATGTCTCTTTGTGACCATCAATACCTCCTTTTTACATCCAAATGAATTTCAGAGATTAACTTCTCAGTAATATACCATAAAAGCATATCTAATAACCTACCTTAATGGGGGTGGCGGCGGCAGTGGCGGTCGTGGTTTTGGTGGCGGCGGAGGTAGCGGCGCAGCAACTGGCGCTGGCGCTGGAGGAGGTGGCGGGACAGCAACTGGTGCCGGCCTGTAGCTTCTTATCCTGTCAGGCCCAACCCACTCGTTCCATGACCTTCTGTATCCATTATAGTGTACATACGTTAAGTCTCCCCTAACAGTAAGCACTGTTGCCAAATGCCACTTGCCTTTCCACAGCACCTTAACCTTTTCACCCTTTACAAAGGCCTCTGACACAACAACAAAACTCAGAGTTAGTACCAGTGTCAGCAAAAGAACAAAAAGCATGAAACCATAATTTTTCTTTGTGACCATTAATACCTCCTTGTTCTAATCCAACGAATTCCAGAAATCAAACTCACATTAATATACCATAAAGTACATCTAAATTATTTCAATTGCATCAATTTTATATAGCGGGGCATGTATGCTATAATGTCAGGGTTGTGACAAAAAAGTATGTGCTCTCATCAGTGCTTGTAGTCATTGCGGCTGGGTTATGGCAGTTGGCTGCAATGGCCATGGAAAGCAGCAGTGTGGTTTTGCGCTTTAGCGAACAGACAGGCAACTATCGATTTGTTTTTGAACTGCCCGATGAGTCATGGCTCAATCAGGCTAAAGTTGCAGCCTCTTACAGTGTAATAAAGATATCGCTTCTTGACTCTTTTACGATTGCGACTCCAAAATTGCCTGATAGTATCAAATTTTCCAGCAGAGACAACAGTATTTATCTAAATGTTAAAAATCTTGATAACATTAAAGTAACAAAGTTGAACAACCCTTACAGATTAGTGGTTGATGCGTATGTAACAGACTACAAGAAACCAGAGCAGAGTGCGCCTCCTGAGGGCAAAGAGCTCAAACAACAAATTATCGTTATAGATGCCGGGCATGGCGGCAATGATATAGGCATACCGGTTGGCAACACAAAGGAGAGCGTTCTTACACTGTCTTTGGCTAATGAACTCTCTAAGATGATAAACGTACGGTCAGCAAAAGCGGTTTTAATCAGAAAAGACGACTCATCATTGACACTTGCGCAGCGTATAACAGAGGCATCAAAGAGGCACATCAGTATATTCCTGTCACTTCATGTGTCTGAGGGCAGGTATTTTTCAGTTTACAGAACCACACTGCCAGTAGGCTCACAAACTATAGCCTCACGGTACAAGGTGGATACGCGGCAGGGCGCGTATTCAGAAAGGAGTTTGGCTCTTGCACAAACTCTTGAGACATCGCTTAAGGAGGCTTTTAATGATGTTGAGGTTTATCACAGAGAGATGCCGCTGCCGCTCCTTAGTGCCATAGCAGCCCCAGCAGTCCTTATAGAAATTCCACATAGCAGCGACTTTTTATATAATGCAGCTACCTTAAAATCCATTTCAGAAGCTATCTATACAGCTTTGGTGTCTTATGCGAAAAAGTAGTACGATTTTTTTGCTGCTGATACCTTTATTTGTAATGGCAGGCATTGGTATTGGATACGTTCTTATGTCCAAAGGAGACGATTTCCCCTTATCACAAAGCGTTATAGCACTTAAGGAGGCAGGGCAGGGTAAGGTAATAGGGGAGGAATCCTCTCTTACAGTGGTGTATCGTAAAGGCATGGAATTAAAGAGCGCCTCAGTTAAGACAAAAAAATACTTTGAACCTCTGAAACTAGCTGGAGCGGCAGTGTCTGAGCTTCTAAGCGGTGATCATATTGCCGATAAGGAGGGAGTTCCTGAGGGAGCTAAACTTCTTGGGCTTTACTACGGTGTTGACAGAATAGTGTATGTTGATATATCGTCTGAGTTAAAAAGAAATTTCAGGGGAGATACTGCCGGAGAGTTCCTGTTGCTAAAGAGCCTCTATGACACCATAACAAGCAACATTGAAGCAGATGATGTTTTTTTACTCATAAACGGCAAAGAGGAGGATACCCTCGGCGGCCATTGTTATATAAAGTATCCACTGAAAAAAATGTTTACGCAAGAGGTAAAATTTAATGAAACTTGAGAAAAATACGGCTGATAAACCTATCGGTATATTTGACTCCGGAGTGGGCGGACTCACTGTGCTAAAAGCAATACACGCTCTGCTTCCTAACGAAAGTACGATATACCTTGGTGACACGGCACGTGTGCCTTATGGGATACGTTCCCCTGAAACTGTGACAAAGTATTCTCTGGAAAACAGCTCTTTTCTGATAGAAAAAGGAATAAAACTTCTGATAATAGCCTGTAACACGGCCTCAGCCATCAGTCTTGAAGTTATAAAGCAGACGTTTGACGTGCCTGCGCTGGGCGTTATAGACTCAGGAGCAAGGGCAGCGGTCAGTGCCACAAGGAACGGCCGCATAGGAGTAATAGGAACCGAGACCACGATTAAAAGCGGCGCTTACAGAAGAGCAATCCAGAGTTTTGACGACTCTGCTGTGGTGTTTGAGAGACCCTGTCCACTGTTTGTCCCGCTTGTTGAGGAGGGGTGGCTTGACATAGACGTCACACAACTTGTGGCAGCGCGGTATCTTGCCGGTTTAAAACAATCTATGATAGATACTCTGGTGCTCGGGTGCACGCACTACCCGCTTTTAAAAAACGTTATAAGAGCCGTGATGGGAGACGGGGTTACGCTAATAGATTCTGCAATAGAGAAGTCGTTAAATATCAGACAGCTTTTATCAGACTCGGATATTCTTAAAAAAGACTCAATCGGTACTTTCAGGAAATATTATGTAACTGACAGCCCTGAGAGATTCCAAAAAATTGGCAAACGATTTCTTGAAGACCCCATAGAGGATATAACCAAAATTGAGGTGACCTCCCTTGAAACGGCAGTTGCCGTCTAATCCTTTTTTACAATGACAGGAATAACCACACTATGAGAGCAGATGGCAGAGCAGATGATGAGTTAAGAGCCGTAACGATTGAAACAAAAGTTATGCAGCACGCCGAGGGTTCGGTTTTAATTACCGCAGGCAACACTAAAGTAATCTGTACGGTAACGATAGAGGACACGGTGCCGCCGTTTTTAAAGGACAAAGGCAGAGGGTGGATAACGGCTGAGTACGGGATGCTGCCGCGATCAACTAATCAGCGAATGCAGCGTGAGGCGCGCTCAGGGAAACAAAGTGGCCGCACTCAGGAAATTCAACGCTTAATAGGACGGGCGCTTCGTTCCGTGATTGATTTAAAATCCCTCGGTGAGCGAACAATTTTGATAGATTGCGACGTCATTCAGGCAGATGGGGGCACTCGCACAGCATCTATTACCGGCGCCTACGTTGCCCTTGTTGAAGCGCTTAGGTTTGCTAAGGAAAACGGCATAATTTTCAAAGATGTGGTTAAAGACCATCTTGCCGCTGTAAGCGTTGGAGTTGTTGAGGGAACTCCTGTGCTTGATTTGTGTTATGACGAAGACAGCACTGCCGATGTTGATATGAATGTAGTGATGACAGGTTCAGGAAAATTTGTAGAAATTCAGGGGACAGCCGAGGGCCCCCCATTTAGCAGAGAGACTATGGATATTCTGATTTCTCTCGCCTCTAAGGGAATCGGAGAGTTAATAGAGATGCAGAAAAAGGCGCTTGCCGCATGAAAATATATCTTGCTACTAACAACAAAGGGAAAATCCGTGAGATAAACACGCTGTTTAAAGGCACTGGCATAGAGTTTATTGGCGGCGTTGACCTATCCTCTGTGGTAGAAGACGGCAATGACTACCGTGACAATGCTTTGATAAAAGCTCTGTTTGTGTATAAGCACTCTAGCACGTATGTGGTTTCAGAAGACTCGGGGCTTGAGGTTGACGCCCTTGACGGGGCGCCCGGAGTTCATTCGGCACGGTATGCAGATTTATTGAAAGCCAACAATGCAGCCGATATTGATAACATCGCTAAGCTTCTCACTGCCCTTAAGGATGTTCCGCTTGAAAAAAGAACTGCTAAGTATGTTTCTGCGTTTTGTTTTATAGACGGCGGAGTGGAGTCGTTTTTTATGGGCGAGGTGCATGGCAAAATTATTGATGCTCCACGCGGCACACTTGGGTTTGGCTATGACCCCATATTTGTACCCGATGGCTATGATAGAACCTTTGCCGAACTTGGCGATGAGGTTAAAAACAAAATAAGCCACAGAGCTGTAGCATCTGCTAAACTGAGGGATTTTCTTGTTGATAAATTTCTTAAAAGAAGTGGGTAAATATTACTCTTAGATAATTGATTTCCAAGCCGCTTATGATACAATAGCTCTGTATGGCTCAAAATTCTTTTAGGATAGTCCCCATTAAAGCTATGGTGTTGGCTTGCGGCGATGTGCTTTTGATTGCTCTGTCTTTGTTCCTTGCCGTCTATTTGCGCATGGATCAGTTTCTGAATCCGACATATTTTTTAAAAGCCCTTATCATAAGCACTGTGGTGCATCTGTTTTGCTTCTATGTTTTAAACCTCTATTCAACTCATGAACTATCAACCGGACAGAGGTACACGTTGCGTGTTGTCTCTGCCGTGCTATTGGCATCAGCCGTTAATGCCGTCTTGTTTTATATTATTCCATTTTGGCACAGAGGCATATTTATACTTAATGCAGCGTTTGTGTTTACTTTTATATCCGGCTGGAGAGCGCTTTTTAGAGCGATCATAGAGAAAACAAAGCGTAAAATCCGGCTTGTCATCATTGGAGCCGGTAAAAATGGAGAAATCCTTGCCGAAAAAATAAGAGAAAATCCTAATTTTGAGTTTCTTGGCTTTATTGACGACAATATGACTTCAAATGCGATAGGCACAACAGCACATTTAAAATCCCTCGTTCATGAGGACAAACTGGATA